>JAQIBV010000057.1 GCA_027858855.1 Spirochaetota bacterium
CGTGGCCTGCATCAGCGTCTTCAATTGCGGGAGGAATCTCTTTTAGAAGTGCAGGGTGTTGAATCTGAGAACATGATGGGATATTTCCTCGATATAATTATTTCGGGAATTAAAGGAGAAAAAAAGTGATAGAGAGTTCAGATAAAAATAGAGAGCTATTGCAAAAGATGACTCTTGAAGAGAAGGCGTCGATTATGAGTGGCAGCAGTTTCTGGTTATTGCAGGGAATCGATCGCCTTGGAATTCCTGAGATTCGTGTTGCCGATGGCCCGCATGGTCTTCGCAAACAGCCTGAAACTGATGATAACCTGGGAATCGGCGGTTCGATTCCCGCCACCTGTTTCCCAACTGCAGTCACACTGGCCAGCTCCTGGGACAGGGATCTTGTTCATCGGGTTGGGCAGGCTCTTGCTGATGAGTGCCTTCAAGAGAAGGTCTCAGTTGTACTTGGTCCTGGAGTTAATATAAAAAGAAGCCCTCTTTGCGGACGTAATTTTGAATACTACTCAGAAGATCCACTTGTTGCAGGTGAAATGAGTGCCGCATTTATTAATGGTGTACAGAGTCGTGGAGTAGGGTGCAGTCTGAAGCATTTTGCCGCTAACAACCAGGAGTATTATCGTCTGATTATTGATACCATAGTTGATGAACGAACACTCCGCGAAATTTATCTGCGTCCGTTTGAGATTGCGGTAAAAAAGGCTCAACCCTGGACACTAATGTGTTCGTATAATCGTATAAACGGAGTCTATTCTAGCGATAATCATTGGCTCTTAACCGAGGTCCTGAAGAATGAGTGGCAGCACGAGGGAATAGTAATGACCGACTGGGGAGCCTGTAACGATCGAGTGCAGGGTATTCGTGCCGGGCTCGAACTCGAGATGCCGGGAAGCAATGGAATAAACGATAAGAAAATTGTAGAGGCTGTTCGCAAAGGCCTGCTTGAAGAGAGTCTTCTTGATAGTGCTGTACTTAGGATGCTTAGCCTCATCGATAAAGGTGCGCCGGTTCTAAAAAGCGTTAGCCACTATGATGTTAATGAGCACCATCTGCTGGCTCGAAGCGCAGCCGAAGAGTCTATGGTTATGCTAAAAAATGATAGTATGCTTCCTTTGCAAAAGGACTCATCACTCGCTGTTATTGGAGACATGGCCGTTAAATACCGTTATCAGGGAGCGGGCAGTTCTCAAATAGTTCCGACACGCTTAAGTAACCCATACAGACAGATGTGTGACTATTGCAAAGTGGAACTTCCCTATGCGCGGGGATATGACAGTTCGACAGATAGCCTGGATAGCAAGCTTATTGAAGAGGCTGTCAATGTCGCAAGTAGTGTTGAAGCAGTTGTAGTCTTTGCCGGTTTGCCAAACATCTTTGAATCTGAAGGTTTTGACCGGGATCACATGCGCCTTCCTCAGAATCAAAATGCGCTTATCGACGCGTTAATAAAAACTGGAAAACCGGTAGTTGTTATTCTCAGTAATGGAGCGCCAGTCGAAATACCCTGGCTTGACTCATGTAAAGCTCTTCTTGAGGGATATTTAGGTGGGCAGGCCGGAGCCGAGGCGATTGTCCGTATCCTGTTCGGAGAGGTGAATCCTTCGGGTAAGCTTGCGGAGACATTTCCGGTTAAAATTGAAGATACACCATGTTTTAACTATTTCCCCGGAAATCCTCACCAGGTTCAGTACCGCGAAGCTCTCTATGTCGGATACCGTTACTATGACACTGTTGATAGCGAGGTTACCTTTCCTTTTGGTTTCGGGCTCTCGTATACAGATTTCGCTTATAGTGATCTGAATATTTCAGCGTCTGAGATTAATACAGATGAGACTGTTACAGTTACATGTAAAGTGCGAAATAGTGGAAAGGTTGCTGGTAAAGAGATTGTGCAGATCTATGTTTCAGATGTCGAGAGTACTGTCTATCGACCGAAACAGGAGCTTAAAGGATTTGCGAAGGTCATGTTGCAGCCTGAAGAGTCGTGCGAAGTTTCATTTACCTTGTCAAAGGAAGATTTTGCCTTTTATGATGTTGATTCTCAATCGCTACAGGTCGAATCTGGGCTGTTTTCCATACATGTCGGGGCATCATCACGTGATATTCGCTTAAATACCCAGGTTAAGGTTCAGTCTGATTTTGTTCCGGTGGTCAGTGTTGATCAGAGAACAGCACTCTCTTCATATTACTCACCAATTTTACAAAATGGAGTAATGAGTGTGGATTCGACTACCTTTGAAGCGCTTCTTGGGCAATCGCTACCTGTTGCCGAAACGTCGACTCGCCCGTTTCATCGAAACAGTGTGTTGATTGAAATACAAAGCAGTTGGATCGGACGTCGGCTGTATAAAAGTATAGTGCATGAGTTTGTTAAGCAGACGGATAACTCTAATGATCCAACTGTGGATTTGATGATGCGACGAATGCTCGACGAGATGCCTCTCCGATCGATGGTTCTTTTGAGTGGTGGACTATTCACAGAACGTAAGCTCAATGCCGTGCTCGATCTTTTGAACGGCAGGTTCATCAGGGGAATCAAAGGGTTGTTGAGGGATTAATGAGTATTTTTCTCGCATAGTCAGAAGACGCTCGAAAAACCGCATAAATATTTCGCTTTAAGGATAGCGAAAATATTTATGCTTATTAATGAGTATTTTTCTCGCATAGTCAGAAGACGCTTGAAAAACCGCATAAATATTTCGCTTTAAGGACAGCGAAAATATTTATGCTTATTAATGATAATTTTTCTCGCATAATTAGAAAACGCTCAAAAAATATAAATTATAGGATGTTAAAATGGAATATAGAAGATTAGGAAGATCAGGTCTTAAGGTTAGTGAAATCGCATACGGTTCATGGTTGACTTTTGCCAATCAGGTTGAACTGGATAATGGTAAAGAGATTGTTACACGGGCGTTAGAGCTTGGTGTTAATTATATCGATACTGCAGATGTATATGCCAATGGCGCTGCTGAGAATTTACTGGGTAATATTTTACCGCAGTTTAACCGCAGTCAGATTGTTGTAGCAACCAAGGCCTTCTGGCCAATGACTGACGCTCCAACCGATCGTGGGCTTAGTCGCAAACATGTTACCGATTCATTGCTTGCAAGTCTTGAACGGCTTCATCTTGATTACGTCGACATCTTTTATTGTCACCGTTATGATGAAGAGACGCCCCTTGAAGAGACAATCGAAGCAATAGACGATCTGATTCGTCGTGGAAAGACTTTATACTGGGGAACCAGTGAGTGGAGTGCTGAACAGATAGCAACAGCCTTCCAGATATGCTCTCAGCGGGGATGGCATCCTCCGGTGGTTAATCAGCCGAACTATAGCCTTGTTGTTCGTGGTATTGAAAAAGAAATCCTGCCTACCTGTAATGCACTTGGTATGGGAACTGCAAACTTTTCTCCCCTTGCTCAGGGTGTTTTAACCGGAAAGTATAGCGGTGGAGCAGTTCCTGAGGGAAGCCGCGGCTCAAATGATGAGCTGAATATGCATATGAAACATACTCTCTCTGATACGGATCTGCTGGCTAGTGTAGATAAATTGAAGCCGATTGCTGAAAAGTATGGTCTAAATACAGCTCAATTATCACTGGCCTGGATACTTCAGAATCAGGCAATTTCGTCGGTAATTATTGGTGCCTCGTCTGTTTCGCAACTTGAAAACAATGTAAAGGCGTCAGGTGTTGTTTTAAAAAGAGAAGATCTTGCGCTCATCGATTCACTATTTTAGTAGCAATCTTATTTGGACCCTCATTATAGGAAGCGGTTTTGTAAAAAGCTGCTTCCCTTTTTTTTAATTTTTCCTGTGATTTAAAAACTTGATTAACGGCCTGTATTTCCCATGATGGTCTCGTACAATTTGTACAGGGTTTTTTCCACATGCCCTACTGTTAATAGGAATAATAAGGAAGAGCCCAAATTAAAGTGGAGGAATCTGTTTTGGATGAATTAAAGAAAAAGGCGTTACGCTATCATAGTGAACCGGTTGCGGGCAAAATTGAAGTCATTCCTTCCAAGCCCTGTATTACCGCTGATGATCTCTCTTTAGCCTATACGCCTGGGGTTGCCAAACCCGTGCTTGAAATAGCGGATGATCCCGAAGCCGCCTATACCTATACCGCAAAAGGGAACCTGGTTGCTGTAATATCAAATGGTTCAGCCATTTTAGGACTTGGCGACAGAGGCGCGCTTGCGTCGAAACCGGTTATGGAGGGTAAGGGAGTTCTATTTAAAAGATTTGCAGACATTGATGTTTTTGATCTGGAACTTGATACAGATGATCCCGATAAAATAATCGAAACAGTTGCAATGCTTCAACCGACCTTTGGTGGCGTAAATCTTGAGGATATCAAGGCGCCTGAATGCTTTTATATAGAAGAAAAACTGAAAGAGATCTGTTCTATTCCCATTTTTCATGATGATCAGCATGGAACAGCAATAATTTCTACTGCCGGTTTAATTAATGCTCTTGAGTTGGCGGGCAAAAACCCTGAGGATATATCAGTCGTTTTTAATGGAGCAGGTGCAGCCGGTGTCGCCTGTGCAAAACTCTTTCTTAGTTTCGGAGTAGCCCGTGAGAACCTGGTCATGTGTGATAGTAAGGGTGTAATCTATAAAGGGCGCAGTGCAGGCATGACTCCTGAAAAGGAATTTTTTGCAGTTGAAACTGATGCCCGCACCCTTGCAGATGCTTTAAAAGGGGCAGATGTTTTTGTTGGAGTCTCGGTAAAAGATTGTGTAACACCAGCGATGCTTAAATCAATGAACAGCACGCCTATTGTTTTTGCAATGGCAAACCCCGATCCCGAAATCAGCTATGAGGATGCAATTGCTTCAAGAGAAGATGTCATTATAGCGACTGGCCGCAGTGATTATCCCAATCAGATTAACAATGTGCTGGGCTTTCCCTTTATTTTCAGAGGAGCACTCGATGTACGCGCATCGACAATTACCGAGGGTATGAAGATTGCCGCAGCCAAAGCCCTTGCAGGTCTGGCAAAAGAGCCTGTTTTGGAGAGTGTAAGCCGTGCGTATAATGGTACGAGTTTTTCGTTTGGTCCGAATTACATTGTCCCCAAACCATTTGATCCGCGTGTTATTGAGTGGGTTGCTGTTGCGGTAGCACGGGCGGCCTGCGAAGAGGGTGTTGCAGCTCGGCCTATTTCAGACCTTGAAGGTTATGCTGTTTCATTAAGAAAAAGAATGGAGAAATACTGGATATAGAATGTCGGTAAATATGTAGAAAAAAATTGAAAACTCGTTATTCTTCAGTATATTGATAAAAATTGTTGCCAGGATCTGCAAAGGAGATGGTGACAGGCTTATCACCGGAGGATACTGAATGAGTGCTATGGTCTCCATGAGCGCCTCGATGCCGCCGACCTGGTCGTTGGTGAAAGAGATACGGAAAAACAGTTCGGAATACCTTGAAAGTAACAGAGAATCAGGGATAAGTTCCGAAGCAGTAATAATGGTTGTGTGTGAACTTGTAGAAAATGCGGTTAAGTATGGTGTGCGTGCTTCCGACGGCACCTGCCTCGACTTCAGTCTGTCTATTAGCGGTTCACAGGTAGAGATAAATATAACGAATGGTCTGGGAGTTCTAGATGATTATTACTCGGTTGCCAGTGCTGTTGATGCAATTAACTCCTCCGATTCGAGAGAACAGCTTTACCGGTCCCGTTTGTTACAGATCTATCATTCACCTGTTTCTGAAAAGGGATACCTAGGTTTGTACCGGATAGCCTATGAAGGGGAGTTCGATATTGCCTGTCATCTTGATGGCGACCTGCTGCATTTGCGTGCGTGGAGAGAGTTTGACAATGAAGAGTGAACTTTATGAGGGGTCTCTTCGAGTTGTTTTTGAAGAAGGTTCGGATAGCTCCTTATTGTTAATTTGGCAGGGGCGCAGTGAAGAACGGGATCCCGCTGATTTTCTTAATCCTTTTCTGAGCTCAATTGTTGAAAAAGTTGGTAATAACAGGTTAATCTGTGATTTCAGAGCTCTGGAATATATGAATTCGTCCACTATTCCGCCAGTCATAAGAATGATAAAAAAGTTGCATCTTGATGGTAAAACAGTAAAGATAGTGTTCAGACGGGATTCTCTGTGGCAGAATGCCACTTTCAGGGCCATGCGGGCTATTACGGATACTATGCAAACTATTGAAATTTCGGGGGAAGAATAGAGAAGATGGAGTCGGAAAAGAGTTCAGAGAATAATTATGAAGTTTTAAATACGATTAGCGAAGATTTTGCCGCAAGTGCGCAAAAAGTAAATGATTCGTCGTTACAACGAAAATTACATACAGAAAATGCCATCATCTCTCTTGAAGATGCTGAACGAGCCGGCGCGATGCTTTTAAAAGAGCTTAAGGTCGGAAGCCGTGAGAGTATTCTGTTGCGCAGTCGCCATGATGCAATATTGAATATCTGTCGAATTCTTACCATGAATCTGGATAGACAGGGAGTCCTTATAGCGAATCTTTTAAATGTCAAAGACGGTCGCCGTGCTTTTTTAAATATCCACTATCTTGAAGAACTTGACCGTTTAAGAAAAAATTTAGGTCAGTCACTCTCTAACGCCTCAGAAGTATTAATCGAAATAGTATCAACCGGTAACGAGATGATACTGCTCGATAACCTTATACAAACATCCAAGAAATATCAGAAAAAGAGTGTAGCACGTTTAAAGAAGTTGACCTTTACCGCTCTTAAAGATGCCGAAACAGCTATTGAGGGATCAAAGCTTAACTATGACCGTGGTGCAGACCTTATTAGTGAAATTCGGAAAATACCCAGTTACGTGACTGAAAAAGATGTTTTTGCACTGCGTGCCATAAAAGATATGGCTGTTGAGGGTGCTGAATTGGCTCTTCACGTGAACAGCAGTTCAAAGTCGCAGCTTGAATTTGCAGAAAAGGTAAATACTGTAACAGGTCAACTGCATGATGAGTCACTGCATATTCGTAGGCTTGTTTCTGATAAACACAGTCTGTTCACCCGTAACCTTGAGCTTATATCAAAGGTCGCAGTTCTTGTTGCTGTAGAATTTTTTGAGTATCTTTCTGCTATCGATATCGCACGTCACCTGAAAGAGCATGATGGGGTCTATGATTCTGAAGTAAGTGAAGCTGTCTATGATCTTACGGCCTTTGTCGAAAATGCCTGTGATGATGTTGAGTCGGTTGCTAATCTTAATTATGATATGACAGAGGCTGTTTCAGTAAATTCTAAAATTGAAGAACAAACCGTAGAGTTGACACAGCAAGAGACCTCCTGTTTTGACCGAACAAGACATCAGGTAATGCTGATGACGGAAAAGACCCGCTTTCCGATAGATGGTTCTGCGCGAAATATCGAAAATGGACGAAAGGTTGCCACTCTGGTTCAAGGTCTACTTGACGAGCTTGAGAACTAACCCTCCCCTTTATGCTTGACAAATAATTAACCTCTTTGATTGTGTATCTGTGAGATTTTCAAGAGAAAACAGCTTCTATCTTATTCTTTTTATTGTTTTAGGGGCGCTGCTCGGAGGGGCTCTCGGTACTCTTTTTGCCGAAATTTCTCCAGCGTTAAGTTTTTTGAAGAAAAATCTGACTGGATTTATCGGGTTTAATCTCGATTTTATCCGTTTTGAGGTCTCCTTAAACCTCTCATCACTGCTGGGGATTGTGTCTGGCATAGTGATATTCGCGAAAGCGTAAGGTCGAAAGGCCGGCTGCGCCCGCAGCTATTTCGTCGTTAAGACGTATAAACCGGTTTTGGTGAGTACCAGAATTTATCCGGTTGCATTCATTTCGGTTTTGAAAAGAAAGCTTTGCGGCGCACTGTATGTATGGAATTTTTCTGTAGCCATCCGTAATGGGAAAACTCTGGTCTTCCTATGTCAGGATAATGGTTGCTGATAAATGTTCCACTATTGTCCTCTTCGTTGAATCGAAGGACAATGCGGTAAAATCCGTAATTTAATTATAATACCATAGGGGGTTTTCATTGGCTGTTATAACAATGAAAGAGCTCTTGGAATCAGGTGTACACTTCGGTCATCAGACTCGTCGTTGGAACCCCAAGATGCAGCAGTTTATATTTACATCACGTAACGGAATTCACATCATTGACCTTCAGAAGACAATGCAACGTCTGAAGTCTACCTATTCCATTATGAAAGATCTGTCTGAAAAAGGCGGAAAAATTCTTTTCGTTGGAACAAAGAAGCAGGCTCGTAATGCCATAAAAGAGTATGCCGAAAAATCGGGAATGCATTATGTTTCTGAACGTTGGCTTGGCGGTTTATTGACAAACTATAAAACAGTTTCTCAGTCAATCAGACGGCTCAAAAGTCTTCAACGTATGCGTGATAATGATGATTGGGATGCAGAAACTAAAAAAGAGCGTCTTGATTTGCAGCGTGAGCTTGAGAAAAAAGAGAAGTTTCTGTCCGGTATAGCAAATATGGACAAGCTTCCTGATGCACTTTTTATTGTCGATCCAAAGCGGGAGCAGATTGCGGTTAATGAAGCACAAAAGCTTAATATTCCGATCTTTGCTGTTGTTGATACAAACTGTAATCCTGAAGAGATCGATTTCCCAATACCGGGTAATGATGATGCTATTCGTGCGATTGCACTTTTTCTTCGTGTAATGGTTGATGCCATTGAAGAGGGTAATTCGGGCGGAATGTCGGCCGTTGAAGAGCAGGCAGATGATGATATTCGTGAAGAACATGAAATCTCAACTGCTGATTCAAGCGAAAAGCCTGTTGATTCTGCTGGAACAGAGGCTTAATTAGCTGATATAGGTCAAACTCGTTCTGGTTTCGGTTTTACTAATAAAGCGAAACCAGAACGTTATAATTTAGATTACTACTATAAGAACTGTTGTAATTTGTAAAAAAACGAAACAAAGGAGGTAGTTATGGCTGACGTAACTGCATCAATGATAAAAGAGCTCCGTGAAAGAACACAGGCCGGTATGCTTGACTGTAAAAAAGCGCTTACCGAATGTGATGGAGACATGGAAAAGGCTTCGGAGTTTTTGCGTAAAAAGGGACTTGCTGCTGCAAACAAACGTGCAGGTCGTGAAGCAAAAGAGGGGCTTGTTTTTGTAAAGGTTTCTGATGACAAAAAAAAGGCCTCAATTGCTGAGTTGAACTGTGAAACTGACTTTGTAGCAAAAAACGAAGATTTTCAAGCTCTTGGCGAGAAGATGACAGGAGAGATCTTTGACCGTTCATTAACTAAAGGTTCGGATATTCCTGCAGAAATGGAAGAGACTATAAAAGGCGCGATTGCTACAACTGGCGAAAACATGGGTATCGGAGCATTTGATACGTATGAAATGCCTAACGGGGCAATTTCTACCTATATTCACAGCAATGGTAAAATAGGAGTTATGGTTGCACTCTCTTCAGAGGCGTCTGACACTGATACAATTTGTGAATTGGGAAGAGAGCTGGCAATGCAGGCAGCAGCTGCTTTTCCACAGTATGTAAATTCGGCTGAAGTTTCTGAAAGCATAAAGGATAAAGAGCGCGAAATCTATAAAGAGCAGATGCAAAATTCAGGAAAGCCCGAGAATATTATAGACAAGATTGTTGAAGGTAAACTTTCAAAGTTTTATTCAAATGTATGTCTTATTGATCAGGTTTTCATTAAAGATAGCAGTAAAAAGGTCTCTGACCTGATTAAGGAGTACGGTACTAAATTAGGATCTCCTGTATCTGTGGACAAATTTATACGTGTGCAAATCGGAGGGTAACCGATGAGCACTCTGCATCGCTATAAGCGGGTTCTGGTAAAATTGAGCGGAGAGGTTCTTGCCGGATCCGCTCAGGCAGGGCTTGATCCTGAAACTGTAAAAAAGGTGGCTTCGGAAGTTGTCTTAGCCGCTGAAAGTGGTGTGCAAATTGCCCTCGTTATCGGCGGGGGCAATATTTTTAGGGGTGGTCTGGGAGAAAGCCTGGGGATGAATCGTGTAACAGGCGATCATATGGGCATGTTGGCAACTGTGATCAATTCTCTGGCACTCGCCGACATAATATCGTCAATGGGGCTTGAAGCGGTTGTGATGACCTCTTTTCAAATGCTTACTGTGGCGGAATATTATACTGTTCGGTCTGCTGAACGCCATCTTGATAAGGGGCGTATTGTTATTGTAGCCGGTGGAACCGGAAATCCCTATTTTACTACCGACACAGCGGCAACATTACGTGCTGTTGAGCTTAAAGCCGATCTTTTGATGAAGGCAACAAAAGTCGATGGAGTTTATGATAAAGACCCTGCGAAGCATGCTGATGCAAAAAAAATTGACAAAATCAGTTATCTTGATGTGATACAGAAGAATCTGCGGGTAATGGATCTTACAGCTGTCTCATTATGCATGGAAAATTCCCTGCCTGTTCGGGTCTTTAATCTGTTCAGAGATAAGTGTATTTT
Source organism: Spirochaetota bacterium (assembly GCA_027858855.1). Lineage (GTDB taxonomy): Bacteria > Spirochaetota > UBA4802 > UBA4802 > JAFGJZ01 > JAFGRW01. Next base: position 10,448 of record JAQIBV010000057.1, read on the forward strand.
CCAGGCGCTTACGGGTGAAGCTGGTGGTACTGATATTCAATGAAAGAGAGTGACGGTCTTCTTTGAGACTGAGTGGACTTATACCGGGCAAAGGCTTGCCGAAACTCAAGTAATTTAAATCGGAGGTAGTACAATGGTTAATGACGTATTGAAAGATGTGGAATCCAGAATGAATAAAAGTATAAAGAATTTGGAAAAAGAATTTGTGGCGATCAGAACTGGACGTGCGAACCCTACTATTCTTGATTCAGTTTCTATTGATGCGTACGGAGCGCCAATGCCGCTTAATCAGGTTGCAACCGTATCCTGTCCAGAGGCTCGTCTGATTGTTGTGCAACCCTGGGACAAGGGGAATCTTCCTGCAATTGAGAAGGCTATCCACAAGGCCGACCTTAATCTGAACCCTTCCAACGATGGCAATGTAATTCGCATTCAGATTCCGGAACTGACTGAAGATCGCCGTAAAGAGCTTGTAAAACAGGCGAAAAATAAGGCAGAAGATTGCCGTATAGCCGTACGTAATGTTCGTCGTGACGGTAACGATATGATTAAAGAGCTTGAAAAAGATAAGACTATATCTGAAGATGAATCAAAGAAAGAGCAGGATGGCATACAAAAGATAACTGACAAGTATATAGAGATGATTCAGAAGCTTACTGATAATAAAGAAAAGGAAATTTTAAGCATATAATGCCCTCTCTTCGGGACTCTGTTGACAGAGAATTATTGCCGCAACACGTAGCAGTGATAATGGACGGGAACGGTCGATGGGCAAAAAGTCGCGGTCTTTCTCGGGCGGAGGGGCACCGTAAAGGTGCTGAAGCTATTGAGAAGCTGATGGATGCAGCATTGGAACTTTCAATTAACTCGGTTTCCTTGTATGCTTTTTCTACAGAAAACTGGTCACGGCCTCCTGCCGAGATAGGAGCATTGTGGGATCTGCTTTGTGCTTTTTTTGACGAAAAACTACCCATTATGATAGAGAAGGGTGTCCGGGTTTACCATTCCGGATCGCGAAAGAAGCTACCTGCACGGGTGTGCCGTGTTCTTGATGAAGCTGTTTTACGAACAGCTGGCAACAAGGGTCTTAAGGTGAATTTTTGTCTTAACTATGGCGCACGACAGGAAATTGTGACCGCGGTAAATCATTGGGCAAAACAGGCTAAACCCGGAGAAAGCTTTTCAGAAAAAAAGATGGATGAGTTTTTGTATACACGAGATCTGCCCGATGTGGATCTGTTAATACGTACATCAGGTGAATGTCGTATAAGTAATTTTCTGCTTTGGCAATGCGCTTATGCGGAATTTATTTTTCTTAAGGTTATGTGGCCCGACTTTAGATCATCTCACTTGTACAGAGCAATAATTGAATTTCAAAAACGAAACAGAAGGTTTGGTGGATTATGAGATCACGGACATGGGATACTTTTCAACGAATACTGAGCGCTTTGGTTGCTTTGCCTGTTTACTTCTTCCTGATATTTTTTGACAAGTATTATACAGTTGGGATTCTGGTTCTTTCTTTAATCGTGACACTTGCCTGTCTGTATGAGTTTTATCAAATAGCTTCAGCTAAGGGGAGCAGTACCCCCTTTGTTATTCCAGGTTTAATCGCGGCCTTTGCAATTAATGTAATAATCTATATGTTCAGTTTCGGCCGTGTTTATGGTTTCGAAAGATACCTGACACTATTTGATGTCAGGATCATTTTTGCCGTATTTATCTTTCTTGGAGTTATCATAAGTGCATTGCATATAGTTCTCCGCCCCCTGTCAGACGGAATATATGCTCTTGCGACTACTGTTTTCGGTATTGTATTTATTGTTGTGCCCTATTCGCATATAATTTTAATGAAGGCTCTGCCCGATGGAATCTATTATATCTTTATTTTGCATCTGGTAATAATGTTTAATGACTCCTTTGCCTACTTCGGCGGTGTCTTTTTCGGCTCGCATAAAACCGGTTTTCCGGTCTCTCCCAATAAATCGTGGGAGGGCTATTTTTCCGGAATGCTTTTCAGCACAGTGATTATTATTTTTGCAAACGAAGCCTTTCAGATATTTTTCGACAGACATCTGTTCTCTCTTTTTGAAGCAATATTGCTTGGAATGCTGCTCTCCCTCCTTGGAGACATCGGGGATCTGGTCGAGTCAGCCATAAAACGGGATGCTGAAATTAAGGATTCCGGCACAATTATTCCGGGACATGGAGGAATGTGGGATGTCTTTGATGCTCTGATTTTCGTGTTCCCAGTCTTCTATTACTACCTGAAACTGAAGGGAGTATAGATGCCCCGTGAGGTAATTATTCTCGGCTCTACCGGGTCAATCGGGTGCAGCACACTTCGGGTAATTGATGAGCACCCTGACCTTTTCTCGGTTAAGGCGCTGGTCTGCAATTCCAATATTTCATGCTTAACCGAACAGCTCTGCCGATACAAGCCATCATTCTGTGGTATAACATCGCTTAATGATTCATCAGTCGACTCTCTGCGCTCCTCATTTCCTGATACATCGTTTTTTATTGGCAAAGATGCTGCAATTGATGTTGTTGCCGAAGGTGCCGATATTTGTGTTTCGGCAATAGTAGGTGCAGCCGGTTTTTTGCCTTCGCTTGCTGCCTTAAAAAGCTGTAAACGGATAGCTCTTGCTAATAAAGAGACCCTGGTTATGGGAGGAGAACTATTTTTTAATGAAGCATCTCGATGCAAATCTGAAGTTATACCGGTCGATAGTGAACATAGTGCGGTTTTCGCGCTTCTTAATGGACTTCCTGATAACGAAGTCGAGTCTGTGGTTCTAACCGCTTCGGGGGGCAGTCTTCGTGAGTATCCTCTTGATCAATTATCTGATGTCACGCCGGATCAGGCTTTGGCACATCCTACATGGAATATGGGCTGCAAAATTACTATCGATTCTGCAACGTTGATGAATAAAGGTTTTGAAGTGATCGAAGCGCACCATCTGTTTTCCTTGCCTTATGACAAAATAAAGGTTCTTGTGCATCCCGAAAGTCTTATTCATTCATTGGTTCAAACAGTAGGTGGAGCTCTGCACGCGCACCTTGGTGTTGCCGATATGGTTTTCCCAATTTCTTATGCGCTCTTGTATCCGGAAATAATCCCGAACAGCTTTAAAAAACTTGACCTGGTAGAGGCCGGTTCACTTACTTTTAAAAAACTCGATGATAAACGGTATCCCGCTCTTTTGCTCTGTTACGAGGCAGGTTTACGTGGTGGTTTGGCGCCGGCAATATTGAATGCTTCTAATGAAGTAGCTGTTCATGCGTTTTTAAACCGGAAAATTCGTTTCACACAAATAGTAGAAGTAGTAGACGTAGCCCTGAATGAGTTGGGTGCTTTGTCTTCCGTGGATGTCGGTTCCATTCTTGATGCCGATGCCCGGGCCCGTGTAGTTGCGGATGATTTTATAAAAAAACTGGGATGAGGTTATTATGTTAGACACACTTATATACATTGCTTCAGCAGCTGTTCTGCTTGGATGCTCGATTTTTGTTCATGAGTTGGGTCACCTTTTGGGCGGCAAAATGGTCGGAATAAAGGCGAGGGTCTTCTCGTTGGGTTACGGCAAGGGGTTTATCAAAAAGAAGTGGGGTGATACAACCTATCAGATAACTCTAATTCCCTTTGGTGGATATTGCGCATTCTATGGCGACAACCCGTCAGAAGATCTTAATGGAAAAGAGTATGAGTTTTATACTGCATCGCCGTGGAGACGGATTGTTACTGTAATAATGGGGCCTCTCTTCAATCTTTTCTTTGGAATCATTCTGTTTTTTGCCTTGAATATTGCTGGTTATGAGGTCGAGACCAACCGTATAATGATACCGCAACACTCTTCAATTGAGCTACCTGCTACGACTGCCGGCTTGAAAACCGGAGATCTGGTAGTGGCCATTGATGGAGAACCGGTCAGTTCGTTCATGGATATCCAGAGCGCTGTTGTTTTTTCAGACGGACAAGAACTGGAATTTACTGTCGAGCGTTCTGGTGTGACAGAATCTTTTAAGGTTGCTCCCCGTACTTTTTCAGACGGTGGCTATTATTCCATAGGAGTCACTCCCTATGGAACTTCGGTTCTGATAACCGCGGTAGAACCATCTGATGTCGCGGAAAAAGCCGGCCTTAAACCCTATGATGAAGTAGTTGCCATTAATGGAGTTACTCTTGAAGGTTCACAGCATTTTTCAGACACACTTCAAAAAAATGGGGGGGTACCACTTGATTTGACTGTTAAGCGATCAGGTAACCTGATCGATATTCCTCTTACTCCGCGCTTTCGAGAGCAGCTTGTATTGACCGGTTTTCATGACACAAGGTTTCCCGAAGAATCCTATGAAATCAGTGTGACTGATCTTGATACTATTCGTTCGGCAATCAAAAAAGAGGCCGTCACTGTTAATGGTAAGAAGGTTGCTGATTACGATTCCTTTTTAGCCCTGATCGAAGCCCAGAAGGGGAATGACGTTGAGATTGAAACAAACGGTGGCAGCTACAAGGCCCAGGTTGAGTATCGTAAAACCGGATTCATAGGAGTCGCAACATACCCGGCTCCCGAAATGGTGCCGGTTAAATATGGAGTTGGTGAGGCTTTTTCCAAGGCTGTTGTTGATCCATTTACCTTCATCGCTCAGAACCTTCAGGGAATGAAGATGCTGTTTACCGGCAAGATAAGCGCAAAGGACAATATTTCAGGGCCGGTTCAGATAGCAAAGATTGCCGGTGATACAATGCGTTATCGAGGTATTCGCGAGTATCTGCTTTTTATGGCTCGTATATCCATCATACTAATGATGATGAACCTTTTGCCGATACCCGCGGTTGATGGAAGCCACATTCTGTTTTATCTTGTGGAAGCCCTTCGCGGAAAGCCTCTGCCCCCAGTAGTTATGGAGAAGGTTCAGGCCTTCGGATTCTTTTTATTGATTGGCTTAGGGGTTCTCGTTCTCTTCAACGATATCGCCAGGCTCATCTAATAGCAGTTCTCTGTTTTCCTTGCGTGAAATTTTCCACGTAAGGAAAACCATTCCAATAACTACCGGAACAAGGGCAATACTTAGAATGTCTCCCTGCAGTAAAAGAACTACCCAGCTTCTGAAGGGATTTCCTCCATCAAGAAAACTGGTAAATAATCCGTCGTAACCCTCAATTTTAAAGTTGGATTCTCGCGCCATATCGGTAACTACAGGCGCAAACATAGATGCATAATACAGATTTATAATAACAACGGGAATTCCGATTATGAAAGATTTAACGATGTTGCCTTTTGTAGCAACTGTTATTATCGCAACAGGGACAAGCAGATTCGTCAAGTCGCCTATCGGTATGAAGTTTACACCCGGTAATATTATTGCAAGAATAATGGAAACTGGTATCAGCAGAAGTGCAGTAACAAGAACCGCGGGTACTGCGAAAAGAACTGCAACATCAAGACCTATGTAGGTTGTGCCAAGGTGTGAAAATTTACGGGTAATGAAGAGTTTCATACCCTCAGAAATCGGAATAAGGGCTGAGCCCAGAATTTCGCCCATCTTTGGAAGTATAAACACTACAGCCGCAAAACCGAATGCCAGGTTTAAAAGTTCACGAACTTCGTAACCACCGGCAATACCAAGAAGAAGACCAATAATAATTCCAAGGACCATCGGTTCTCCCAGAAGCCCGAGTTTTTTTCGCATATGCTCGGGGTCAGCCTTTATCGAGCGTATGCCTGGTATTCGATCCAGAAACGCGTTGATGACCGAGGCTATAGGATAGTGAATTATCCCCGACAGGTGGGGGATACATATTCCGTCCATTCCGGTAAGTTTATTAACCAGAGGGGCACTCCATTCTGCCAGTTTCAGTGTGAAAATAAAACCGGCGGCGGAAGTTGCGATGGCAAGCCAGGCGTTGCCGGTGGTATGGTGAACCAGAGCAGCCAGAAAAATGGGGTGCCAGTAGTTCCAGATGTCGATGTTGACGGTTTTTGTAAGCCGGCTTACCAGCATAATTATGTTTATGGTCATGAAGATTACAAGAAGAAGCGGTGCCAGGCTGTACGACCAGGTAATTCCGGCCAAAGGGGGCCAGCCTGTGTCCAGAACCGGAAGGTTCAGGCCTGAACGGATAATGATTGCCTGCATAACCGGATTAATTATTTTAACAAAGAAGTCGAAAGTCATAAAAATCCCTATGAAAGCAATTCCCAGGGTCAAAGCCGATTTAAGAGCAATTGTTGTTTTAATACGAAAAACAAGAGCCATAATAAAGATGATGATTGGCAGCATTACATAGGGCTCGAAGCTGAGAAAGTATTGCAGAGCTGAGTTTAATGTGTTCATATAGCCTCTTCTTCAATCATTTTGAGTGCAGTAATTCTTGAAAAGCCATGTCCGTTATAGGGGTGTGTCTTAAAACACTCTCAATATTATTTTAAAAAAGTACATGTGTAATATTATGTCAATTTTGAGGGGTGTCCGCTAGTTGTCAATGAGAAAGTTCATTTTATGTATATAGAAGTTAATTGCGTTAATGCAGTCAGTTGATGTTGATTTTTTTGATTGCTCAGAACAAACTGGATTTTTCGAGCTTATCTGCTTGACAAACAGGCTTGGATGTCATATATATTTGCTTATAAAATCGGAGTCTATAGTTCTCTGTATACTGTTATGCCGGTTAATAAAATAAGGAGATTTAACATGTGTAAAAGATTTCTCTCATTTTTGTTTATTATTATTTTTTTGTTTTTGGTTACTTCATGTGGTGAAGACGAAAAAGAAGATGCTATCGATTTAGGTCCGTCAACCATTGATGATTACCCTAAGGGTGAAGTTGATGAAGCAAAGGCAGCTATATTGCTGGATGATGTTATGTCTGCGGTTAACAGTGTTGAAGCTCTAGCGGTTGCTGATGGAAAAAGTTCAACACGCGCGAAACAAACGGAATCAATTAGTTATACCGATCCTTCCGGAAATCTGGAGGTGACTGGCGAAGCTTCTGTAGATGACTCTGATGGAAGTTTTGAGGTCAGTATGAAAATGCTGTTCTCAGATTACCTTGCTGGAAATGGTATTTTACTGCATGGAATAGTGAAAATGGACTATGACGGAACTATTTCCGATACAGTATATGATCTGAATTACACCTATTCAGGTGATTATAAGGTTTTATATGAAAACCAGCGGTACGATATTTCATGGGATTTTAAGATGACAATGAGTATGGATTATGCAGGTGAAGCTACCACAATTGATTATACCTACACAGGAAGCTACACTTGTAATGGAGAAACCTTCCAGGTTGAGGATCTTTATGGTTCATATGAATATTAAGAATAAGATGGAATATACGGAAAGTAGAGTTTTCTGACTGGCAGGTTTCTTTGGAAAACCTAATGAGTCTGTCATTAGATCTGATTGCCAGAATCTCATTAAAAGGCAATGAATAGTTATAAAAAATCTGTCCTGTTGGGCAGATTTTTTGCCCGTTAAGGCCGATAAGCCCCTTATGTTAATTTATTCGAGATCTTCAGGAAGCCGGAAGTTCAGTAAATTGATACTGTATACTACAGGTTTAAGCTTTTTGTATGTTTATGATTCCACTATCTGACTGATTTCGTCAATAGCCTTTACATCAAATATCGACAGTTTAAAAAAACACACTATGTGTCTAAAGATTGGGTTATCATTTTCCGATGCCTTGTAACAGTGTTTTGTCACTTTTGACAGAACTATAAGGAGGTAGAGGATGATTGAAGGTACATCGCGAATTATTGGTCATTTGCATGCCAATCAGGTTCTTGTAGAAAAGTATAAAACTCCTGAACAAGGTTTGAATGACGCACGGCAACGGCAACTTGATGAGTTGAAACAGCGTGACCGTTATGTACGAGAACACGAGGCTTCACATATAGGCTCTCCGGGGGTGCTTCAATATGGAGCGCCATCATACAATTACCAGATCGGGCCGGACGGACGTCCCTACGCGATTGGGGGTTCGGTTACACTCGGAACCCGACCGTCTAAAGACCCTGAAGATGTTCGCGCTAATGCTGCTGCATTACGAAAGGCTGCACTGGCAAACAGTGACCCCTCTTCTCAGGATCTGGCTGCGGCATCGGCAGCTACGGATATGGAGATGCAGGCTGATCGACAGCTTGCAAACAGGTCTGCCGCGGCCTATCGCTCCATGGAATTTGAGATGAACCGTCCTCAGTATCCACCCGCACCAACCTATAACTTCTTCGCCTGATTGAAAAAATAAGCTATTCTGTTTATGCTGAAAACCTTGCCCAATTAAGGTATCCTTGCGGGTAGTCTTTAATGAAACTGTCGAACTATATTCTGATGAATAATAATCCAATTTGATAATTGACTTTGAACTGCTTATGTTCTGGTTTTTTACAGTTATAATGCTGTTCAGTGTATAGTAAAGTTGTAATATTATATCTTGTACTTTAAAAAATCAGTTCCGTTTCTAATAATTGACTTTTTCGCTCATGCTACTTTGTGGTTCTCTGTTTATATTTAGGTTTTAGCTAAAAATTTTTTCTTTTGTTGCAAAAAACCGGAACTCTTTTGTAGTAGGTGTAAATAAAATAATTAACTGTGTTAAAAAAGTGTTCTTTTTTATAGAAACGGCATACTTTAATGCACAAACAGAGGAAGATAATGGCTAAAGAAAATGAAGTGAGTTGTACGGAAACCAAACGTGGTTCATGGCTTACGTATCGCCCAGATATCAAGGTACTTGACTGTACTATCCGTGATGGAGGACTGGTTAATAATTTTTATTTTAAGGATGATTTTGTAAAAGCAGTCTATTCTACCTTGTTAGAGATGAATGTTGATTATATGGAGATCGGAAAAATTGTAAACGAAAAGGCTCTTGATCCTTCTAAATATGGTATTTGGAACTACTGTAAAGAGGATGATATCCGTCGTGTTATCGGCGACAATGAGGGAACTGATCTTAAAATTGCAGTAATGGCTGACATAGGCAGAACTTTTCAAGAAGATATTCGTCCTAAAAATGAGAGTATTGTTGACATGGTTCGTGTGGCCACCTATATTCATCAGATTCCGGCAGCTATTGAGCTTATAGAGGATGCACATAAGAAAGGGTACGAGACAACCTGTAACCTTATGGCTGTTTCAAAATGTTCAAAAGATGATATTAAAGAAGCTCTACGTATTATAGTGGATAGTCCGGTTGATGTTGTCTATCTGGTAGATAGTTTCGGATCGTATTATTCCGAACAGATTCGGGATCTGACTCGGATCTATCTTGAAATTGCTGAGTCAAAAGGTAAAAGCCTCGGTTTTCATGGTCATAATAATCAGCAGTTGGCATACGCGAATACTCTTGAAACATTAATTTGCGGAACAAGCTATCTTGATGCAACAATCGGTGGCCTTGGTCGTGGTGCAGGTAATTGCCCGTTGGAGCTTCTTATCGGTTTTCTTAAGAATCCAAAGTATCATATTGTGCCTCTGCTAAAATTCATTCAGGATTACATTGTGCCACTTCAGAAAGAGATTCATTGGGGTTACGATATAGCATATATGCTTACAGGTCAGCTTAACGAACATCCACGCTCGGCGATTAAATTCATTGAAGAGAAGGGCACAGACTATGTTGAGTATTTCAACAGTCTTTGTGATGTTCAGGAGTAGTTAATACGAACAATCTATCGTTTATATGATAAAATTTACTGATTTTAAAATTTGAGTTTTTCAATCGTTACAGTCTGTCGTTAAAATAATAAAAGGAATCGTTTATAACGGTTCCTTTTATTATTTTAACGGCCATTTCCCTGAATAAAATTAGGTGGACTTACAGCTGTTTCATGAATATTGTAGTTATAATATAAATTATTCTGGAGGAAAAGTTATGGCTTCATTGAAGGGAACACAGACAGAAAAAAATTTGCTTACAGCTTTTGCGGGCGAATCGCAGGCCAGAAACAGATATACCTATTTTGCAAGCAAAGCTAAAAAAGACGGATATGTGCAAATAGCAGATATTTTTGAAGAGACAGCAAATCAGGAAAAAGAGCATGCCAAGCGTTTCTTTAAATTTTTAGAGGGTGGCGAAGTTCAGATAGAGGGCTCTTTCCCGGCTGGTGTTATTGGGGCTACCGTTGATAACTTAAAAGAGGCTGCGGCTGGTGAACATTATGAATGGTCACAGATGTATCCCGATTTTGCCAGGACAGCAGCAGCAGAAGGTTTTGACCAGGTCGCAAAGGTTTTTGAAGCTGTTTCAATTGCCGAAAAGCAGCATGAAAAGCGTTATCTGGATCTGATGGAAAATATTAAAGCTAACCGTGTTTTTAAACGTGAAAAGCCGGTTGTCTGGCGTTGCAGAAACTGTGGTTATCTGCATGAGGGAAATGAAGCGCCTGAATTATGTGCAGCCTGCGCTCACCCCACTGCACATTTTGAAATACTTGCAGAAAACTGGTAAAAACGTTTATTATCAAATAGTTAGTAAAAAAGACGCCCTAATGGGCGTCTTTTTCTTGCCTTGTTTGTGTCTTTTCCCGTGCTTTTCGTATCTCTTTGCCTTGCCTTTTCTTATCGTACCTTTTCGTGGCGAAATACACCTCCGTCCCCATTTTATTAATAATGAACGTATGCACCTATTTGTTTAATAATGAACATTTGTTTATTATTGTATTGACAGAATTTTATTCTGTAGTATCAATCTGTTTCTGTTTCTGTTTCTGTTTCTGTTTCGTCTTGTTATATATGTCGGATGACCAGTCCGTTTTGTCATGAGTTGTTTTAAATTGAGTTTATACTTGAATTTCAAATTGAGGAGCTCTTTATGCAGGTGCTGAAGTCCGAAGTTCGGGATTCGATACTGAGATCTGCCGAAAAACTTTTTCTTAAAGACGGTTTTGAGAAGGTTTCTATGCGTTCAATTGCTCAAACTTCCGGTATGACTGTGGGTAATGTTTATCGCTATTTTAAGAATAAGGATGATATTTTCGGTGCACTGGTAGAGTCACTTTTGGGCGTTTTGACAGAGGGGTTGACCCATGAGATAGAACCGTTAAACCCAGATGATGCTGATAAGCTTTTTGAAAAGTACTTTGATCGTTTTGAGTTGTTTACGAGTATTGTGATAGCACAGCGACGCAGTCTGATACTGCTGTTTAATAAAAGCCATGGCACCAGTTATGAGAATGAGTATAATCGTTTTGTCGGAATGATGGCGGATCATTTGCGGGATCATCTTACGGAGATGGGGTGTGATCCGTCACTTTCGGAGTATAATGGATTTTGTGATGTGCTTGCTCATATGTTTCTGCAGGGTGTTCTTAAGGTGCTATTAAATGAGCCAGATAAAGAGGCAATGGGGAATATAATGCAGCTACTCAGGATGACGGTTGAATCTATTCCGGGTTATATGAAGTTTTTTGGAGGCGATGATGCGACGCGTGATTAACTATTTTATAACACATAAACGTATTACCAATATGGTGATAATGCTGGCTTTTCTGTCAGGGATTCTCTCGCTGACACTGGTTAAAAAGGAGATGTTTCCTGATGTCTCTTTTGATGCAGTTCAGATCCGTACTGTTTATCCCGGAGCCTCGCCCGAGGATGTTGAGATCTTTGTTACCGATGTGATTGAGGAGAAATTACTCGAAGTCGAAAACATACAACGCATGAGTAGTACCTCCTTCGAGAATTATTCGGTAATATCGATTCAAATTGACAGTGATGCCAATGACCCTGATAAAACAAAAGATAATATTCGTGAGGCTCTGTCGCGTGTTAATAATCTGCCTACAGCCGTTACCGAACGTCCTCAGTATATCGAGATAAAATCTTCTAATATGCCGTTATTTGAGATAGCACTAACCGGTTCGAATGAGCCAGAGCTTAGACGCTATGCAAAATCCCTGGAGACCGGTTTCAGAGAATTAAAGGGTGTGGCTCGTGTTGATATAAAAGGCTATCGTAAGCGTGAAATCCTGATAGAAGCTGATATGGATCTGTTGACAGAAAACCAGCTTCCGTTCAGCCAGTTGGCTGATGCAATAAGAGCGCGTAATATACGTAATACCGGTGGTACACTTGAGTCTTATGTTTCGGACAAAAAGATTGTTACTCTATCTGAATTTAGAAATCCTTTTGATGCTAAAGATGTAATAGTCCGTAGTAATGCTCTGGGATTTTATTTGGCAGTTAAAGATGTTGCTAAAGTTAGCGACACATATGAAGAGCCGGTAACGCTGTACAGAGCCAACGGTCAACGGGCTATAGGTCTTACTGTTATCGCCAATAGCGAGGCTGATGTAGTAAGTCTGGGCAGCAAGGCAAAAAAGCTGCTCGCCGATTTCAATAGCAGTCTGCCGTCGGGTGTTAGTGCACGTCTGGTTGGAGATAACTCTATCTTGACAAGCATCATGATAGATATGATGATCTCTAATGGTCTTATGGGCTTTGCTCTTGTCCTTTTGATTCTGTTTGTCTTTCTTGATTTGCGCAGTGCTTTCTGGTGCGCTTTTAGTATACCATTTTCTATAGTAACAGCATTTGCCCTGTTTTCTGTTTTGGGGCTTACAATTAATCTTATCACTCTTGTTACATTGATTCTTTTGCTAGGGATACTTGTTGATGATGCTATTGTAATAACCGAAAAAATTCATGTGATAAAGAGCGCTGGTAAAGAGGGGCGAGAGCATCTTGTTGATGGTGTTATAGCTATGTCATTCCCGGTAGCGGCATCTGTATTAACAACAATACTCGCATTTCTTCCTCTAAAGTTCGTTCCGGGTGTTATGGGGCGTTTTATGAGTGATATCCCTCTGGTTGTAGTTCTGCTTTTAGTTATATCTTTTATAGACGCAGTATTTTTTATACCTTCTCATATGAGTCATAAAAATCCTGTAAAGAGTAAGGCGAATCCCGGCTTTTCTATCGTCAATCGGTTAATGCTAAAAAGCACTGCTTTATATGAGAGACTGATTATTAAGTGTATAAAGTGTAAAGAATTAGTTCTTGCAGGTTTTGTAATCGTTTTAGCTCTGCTTTTAACTTTTGCTACTTTGAATATTGATTTTTTGCTTGATGAGGATATCGATCCCGACATGTTTCAGATAATTGTCGAGGCACCTGACGGTACTTCTATCGAAGAAACGGAACAGAAGGTAAAGTCGATAGAAAAGATGGTACTAGAAACTGTACCGGGTAATGTGCTTCAGGGTTTAGCCACTGAAGTAGGTCACCATGATACCGATTATTTTGGTGTTTCGTTGGGACTCCATTCAGAATGGGCGCTTTTAACAGTCAATCTGATACCGTCATCAAAACGCGGAATTACCTGTGAAGAACTTATCGAGCGTATTAAGCCAAAGGCTCAGGTGCTTAAAGATAAACTTGACCTTGTTAAAATAGAAACTGGAATAACTGCTGCGTTGCCTATTGGCAAAGCCCTGGATCTGGCTGTAGTGTCGGATAATAATGAAGAGCGATTGTTGCATGAACAGCAGATTGTTAATTTTCTTAATACGGTTAAAGGAGTTAACAATATACAGACTACCACACTTAAAGGAAAGGATGAATTAGTTGTTCTTCCAAATCATAAGGAGCTTGCACGAGTTGGGCTAACCTCTGCGGATGTTGCCATGGCGATTCGCTCTGCATTTGAGGGGGAAGTCGTTACGACAAGCCGTATCGATGGTGAAAAGATTAATTATCGGGTAAAGCTTCTGGATAGTAAAAAGTTCAGAGAAGACCGGTTGTTAAAGATTCCTGTGGCAAACACTGAAGGGCGAATGGTTCGGCTGGAGCATGTTGTGAGTCTTGCAGAACAGCAAGCTGATGTAATGATAATGCGTGAAAGTGGCAAGCGTTCAATAAATATAACTGCGGATGTTGATAATGATCATATAACATCGTCGCAGTTGAATAAAAAAGTAGCTGAGTTTTTGAATACTAATCCTTCGCCTCAGACACATTTTGTTTTTGGTGGTCAGGCGGCCGAGTCGGCTGAGAGTCTATCAGGCTTTCTCTTTGCGGGAATTTTCGTATTTGTTTCGATCTATTTTATACTGGTTGTGCTATTTGATTCTTATCTTTTGCCGACGTTGATTATGTCTATTATTCCTTTTGCTGTTTGCGCCTCATTTTTAACACTATTGATCCATGGCAGGCCGCTTATAATGATTTCAATGCTGGGAATGCTTGGGCTTATCGGTGTTGTTGTTAATGATACAATAGTTATGATTACTCATCTTACATCGAGATGTGAGTCTAAAAAATACAGTATTGTGCAGTGTGCAAATGCTGCATCCGCACGGTTACGCCCGGTGGTTCTTACGACGCTTACAACCTTTGCCGGACTATTGCCTGCTGCTTACGGTGTCGGAGGCGATATCCCGTCTGTGCGGCCAATGGTTCTGGTGATGGCGTGGGGATTGCTTTTTTGCACAGTTGTAACTCTGATTTTTGTTCCTGTACTTTATTCAGTTGTAAGGCCACCGGTTAAAAGCTAAAACAATGCTACCAAATGCATTTGTGGCTATAACGATTGTAAAAAAATCCAAATAGGTGTGGGTTTAACTCGTGAATTACCTGGTTTTTAATGATAAAGGCAAAATGATTTTGAATCTGTTGCATGGGCAGGCTGGTACATGTGCTTATCGAGAGTCATTGTCTGATTAATATATATCTAAAATGATAATTCACATAGCCCTATAGCGTGCATCCGTTTTATAGTATATTGGGTTATGGTTTTGGATTATTATCCGGTATGTTTTATTCTCTGCGACTTCTGCGAGAAATATTTTTAGAGAATACTGCACTTGTGCGGAAGCGGTCAAAGTATGCGCATAAATAAATGTGACATCTTTATTTTAATTAATATTTCAGACTTTGTAATCTAACTAAACAGAACATTTGCCTGAGCGCCATTGAGCCTTCGCGCCTTGCACTTTCACACCTTCGCGTCTTCGCGTGAGGCTATCCTTTCCCCAAAATTCCTGCCTGTACCAAATCATGCGTAAATGTGTTTGTTAATTCTTAACTTATGAAACTGTTTGCTGAAGTAATTATTAGAATTCTTTGGCATTTGTAACGGGGGGCACCATCATAAAACTATAAAAACCAATAATGAAGTCAGAGTCTGCTGATTTTGTCTGATTCTGCTGTTATGTTGCAAAATATTTTAAAAAAGACTGCCCTTGTGGACAGCCCTTTTGTTAATAGTGCCTAATGTTGCATTGGTGTGCTATTGTATAATACGGTATCACACAGCAATACGATGTGAATTGCCTACACCAATAATGTAGACAGATCTTAATTATTCAAGCTCAAGCGCATGTTCCCAAAAAGAATAAATGGCGTTTCCATCCTCGCTGTCCTCAATGTATTCGACATTCATGTTCGTCATAACCGTACTGTTCTCGTACGAGGTGTCTACAGACGTTGTGGTATTCTTATTATATTTCAAGGGTAGTGAGTCATCTTCGCCATACACTGCATAATCAATTACATCATCATAATCAGTGTCTACACCGTCAGCGATTTCGTCGCCGTCAACATCTATACCGTATCCAGATTCCTTTTCTCCAGACTCTAAAGTATAGTAGCCATGACTAAGTTGCGTTCCAGTTTCACCAACAACTGAAGAGTCGGGTTTTATAATTGACCTACAGATAAGCGTTGTTGTTTCAGCCTTGGTAATGCGTCCGTTATAGATATAGGTGATCTCCTCCAGCCCATCAGACGGCAGATCTTCTTTCTTCCACTCGCCAGTATAAATTTCTTTCTTATACGATTTTTCTGCGTATCCGCTGTAGGCAGAATCCACAGTATCTCCCAATATGTCGCCCTCGTAAGCACTATAAGTATTATCATTTATAGGACGGTTGAAATCAGTAGTATTATATTTTATATTATATAAATTAAATTCAACATACGTTTCATCTTCTCGATTTGACTCATCTTTGTGTGACCAGGAATAGAGCTTATCGAAGTTTTCTGTAAACTGGTAGTCCAGCGTTAAGGTAAAGGTATTGTCGTCCTTAAACTCCAGCGTCTTTACAACCTGAGTAACTGGTATTTCAGTTTCTATCTGTGATTCTATATCACCTGTTGCTGTATACTTTGTTTCAGTCTTTGTAATTTTATCGACATTTTTAGTTCTGGAAAATGTCTTTCCAGCAAGCTCTACATTTTGCGCGCCCTTGGATCCTTTTTTCGCATTCACTTTGTCTAGCGAGTCATCACAGCCAGTTATTAGTGGCAGTGACAGGCCAATAAGCATCATTATTGTTACTATTCGATTCATATTATTCGCCTCTCCTTATTTTTTAATTGTGTAATAATTGCCGTTGATTACATAGATTGTTTCGCCGTCCTTTGTTGCTTCAAATATCTCAGCTTCATAAGGTTCATTCTCAAGATTGGTCATCTCTGAGTAGGTTGGTGTAGGGTCGTAAGACGATTTTAAGCGCCGGATCGTGTAGTTTTTTTCATCTGTAGTTGCATCAGCACTAATTGAATTATCAACCTCTTCAAGAGTGAATGGGGATAATTTTTTATAAGATTCGAAATATTCTACAGTTGTTTTTTCGGGCGTTAAAAGATAACGCTGTGTAACGGCGTTGAATCCGTCTGTAGGTTCTTCAAAGGTGCTCCATGTGCCGGTGATCTCGGTAACCTTATAGGGTTTACCAGCATAACCAGAGAAAGAACGTGTATCAGTAAACTTTTCGTAATCTATCTTTGTGCCGTTATCATAGTAACTAACATCAAGATAATTAAGATATATGGTGTCATAATCCCGTGTATTAAATGAAAATACGTTAAAATAAGCTCTACCATAGATTTCATCGCCGGAAGTGTTTACTACCTTTCCGGTCTGCTTATAGGTAAGCTCGCCATCAAACTCGTCGGAGTAAAGGATCTCCGTTTTGACCGTATAAGTTCCATCCTTTGAGAAAGTATAGGTTGTTCTTTCGTTTTTAAGCGTCATGAGAAGCTCAGACTCGCTGTTTGTAATGCCATCAGAAAATGTGCTTGTTGTTAATGTTATTTTACTGTACAGCTTATCTTCGGAAAGGACAAAAGTCTTTCCCGATACGTCTACATTTCTTTTTCCACTTGGTGCATCTACTATTTCGCCATCAATTGTGCCGTCACACGCGACGGTACCAAAAAGAAAAGCGATAAGTAGTATAACACCTATCTTCTTTATTAAGTGTTTCATTGAATAAAACCTCCGTAAATTATTATAAACCTTGCATAGCAATCCTTGGATACCGAGTCAATAGAAAATTGAATACAAGTATAATTTATCACCGAAATATTTAATTTTTTGTATAATATTATCATGGAAATTTTTGAATTGGTAAATTTGTTCGTATTTATGAGCATTATCTGGGATCTGTATACGAAAATTTCGCAGACATTGTTAGCAAAATGACTATTTATATTAGCATAGCGTTATTTGCTATTAATTCTCATACTGTATTGCAAGGCAAAATTATTATATTCTGAACTGCGATTGTTTAGAACAGGTCGCATATTGCCTCAAGAAAAAAGACGACTTGAATTAATTTTAGCATATATAAACCCGAAACAATATTTAGGTTTATTAAAATTCAAACTTCCCTATTTTTCCCTAAACCTTTGCAATTAATAATGAGCAGATTAAAAAAAAATACGCTAGTGAACCGGTTCCATCTGTTTTATAATCAATTAATTAAATTGTTAACATATTAGATTGTCAGACAAAAGAAAATTTATTATGGAAATCTGTTAAAACAGATTTATCAGATGTGTTAATGTGCTAGGGAAATTTTAAATCAAAATTAGATTTATGGAGGTAGTACTGTTATGAATACATTTAAGAAGTGTATGTTTTATGTTTTGCTGTTGCCAATTCTGTTCTTTAGTGCTTGTGAGAATGATTCTGGAACACCAGGTACACCAGGTACACCAGGAACACCAGGTGAACAGGGCCAGCTATTTGGAGAGACTCAGTTTTCCGAGCGGGTTTATCCTTGGATACTTATACGTGATAAGGGTGCTGAAGCAACTCTTGAAGAGCTTACAGATGGTTCTGTAAAGATTAATGTAACTCGTGATACAAGAAGCGGTTTCGAGTATGGTCTGCAGTTTGTGCATCCCAATCTTGAGATTCAGAATGGAAAAACCTACACGCTCAGTTTTGAGGTAAAGGCGGATAAGAATATTTCGGTTGGTACTGCGCTTGCACGTCCCCGTCCGGACTATAAGTGTATGTGGAATGATTGGGGTGATACCCTTAATGTAAATGCAAATCAGTGGACTCCAAAAGAAGTCGTATTTACTATGCAAAAAGATACCGAAAAAGCGGCAGAGTGTTATATCCGTTTTGGAGGTAATGGTGCAAATTACAATGTCTGGATCCGTAATGTATCTTTAACAAGTGAGGATCATGAGTTTTCGGATGATAGTGTACCTTCTTCAATAATTCGTGTTAACCAGCTTGGGTATCTTCCTAAAGCTGTAAAGCGAGCTTCTATCGTTTTAGGTGACGAAGAGCCGGTTGCCGGCGATGAAGAGCCTGTGGTTGCTGTCGAAGAGGTTGATGGATCATGGAATAGTGCAGATGTTGACCTTGTGCGTCATGCATTTGATCAGGACGCCGGGGAGTATGTGACTGTTGTTGATTTTTCTTCTATAGAGCGTGAAGGTACATATAAAATCAGAGCTTCTTATGACGGAGAGACTGTCTACTCTCATCAGTTTAGAATTGGAAGTGATATTTATGCTGATCTTAAAAAACATGCCGTTGACTATTTTTATTATAACCGAATAGGAGAAGTCGAGGCTCGTTATGCAGCACGCCCGGATCTGGCTCGCGAAAAAGGCAATAATCATACAGGGACCTTTTCAAGTTTAAGTTCTAGTGATTTGTCTTCTAATGATTTTGGTGATGCGGCTGCTGATTATCAGAATCTTATAGGTCCTTCGTTTTCTGCTGATATCCAGTCGGGGTGGTATGATGCCGGTGACTACGGCCTTTATGTCGTTAATGGTGGAATTGCAGCCTGGACACTTTTAAATCTTTATGAGCGTATGCCAGATGCATTTGGCGATGGATCTTTGCCTTATCGAACTTCTGCCAATCAGACACCGGATATAATTGAAGTTGTTGATGAGGAGCTCAGGTTTATGCTGGCTATGCAGCGTAGTGATGGTATGGTGCATCATAAAATTCATAAGCTTGCCTGGTCTGAATTTCCAAATACTCCGACTGAAGATGCGGGCGAACGGAAAATATTTCCAGTGAGCACTGCAGCAACGCTTAATTTTGGTGCAGTTGCCGCACAGGCGTCACGGATTTACATGAAACTCTCTAAAGAGGCCACCGGTTCGTCAGCTACTGATCTTAGTGCAAAGGCTGATCAGTATCTTGTTGCATCTGAAAAAGCCTGGAGTGCTGCAAGTTCAGAACAGTTCAGAGATATATATGCACCAAACCCAAGATGGCAGCCGGGTGGAGGACCTTATGATGATACTCATATAGCCGATGAGTTTTACTGGGCTGCTGCAGAGTTGTTTGTTACTACAGGTAAGCAGGTATATCTTGATTATCTTCAGTCATCGGATTACTATTTACAGATGGAGAGCCGTTTGTCAGCAGGTGAGGATGATGGATACTATGGATCATTTACCTGGGGCAATACCGCTGGGATGGGGACTGTATCCTTGTCACTTGCAGCACCAGGGTATGACTCTGATAACTCTAATGAACCTGCAGTATTCGTTACCGAAGAGATGAAAACCGCTGCCCGCAACAGTATCGTTTCGGCAGCCGATGTCTGGATAGAAAACATTGATACACAGGGGTACAGTACACCAATTAAAGCTGTTGACGGAAGTTACCCCTGGGGTTCAAACTCGTTTGTGCTTAATATCTCAATAGCACTTGCTTATGCTTTTGATTATTCTGCAGACATTAAGTATCTAAATGGTATTGTAGAGAGTATGGACTATATACTTGGACGCAATGCTATGGATGTTTCTTATATTACCGGTTATGGAGAGCGTGTTGTTAAAAACCCCCACCACCGCGTATGGGCTAATCAATTGGGAGATCAGTTTCCAGAGCCTGCACCGGGGGCTGTATCGGGGGGGCCAAACAATGGTGGACATTGTCCATACGGATATTCGTATCTGCGTTATGACGAAATTGCTCCACAAAAAAGCTATATCGACAGCATCCAGGCGTGGTCAACAAATGAGATTACTATTAACTGGAACGCACCTTTAACTTGGGTTACTTCGTATTTAGATGAAAATAGGGATTCTTTTGAAAATCAGAATCAGAATCAGACATTGTCTATATCATTGACAGAGGGGTGGAATCTGATTTCGATAAATGTTGTTCCTGAAGATGCATCCATAACCACGCTTTTTGCGGACTACATGGATAAAGTTGTAGAAATAAAGGACAATGATGGTTTTTACAATACATCACAACCCGCTTTCTTTCAGACTCTAACCTCATTAACGCCTGTGCGTGGTTACCTGATTCAGGTGACAGAACCGTTTATTTTTACTGTTGAAGGAACTTCTGTTCCGTCTGATTCTTTAAACTTAAGGAGTGGGTGGAATATGGTCGGATCTCCATGGGGTGAATCAGTTGATGTCGCAACTTTTATCAGCTCATTTTCAATAAGTTCTAATCTGATTACAACAATCAAAAATTTTGATGGGTTTTATGAATATGGTAATTCATTAAACAGTCTAGATCATATAGAGCCGGGTAAAGCATATCAGGTTTATGTTGAGAGTGATTGTACTTTTAGTTGGTAAACGGATTAAGTATAGAAATGACTTTTTGCTAATAATTTTAAACAGCGGGCAAAAGCCCGCTGTTTTCTGTTGGATTGAGTGGATCAGTCAAGCAGTGGACGATTCCAGTGTTTTTTCAGAGCTCTGTTTTTCTTTAGTAAAACTTTCCAAAAAAAGGTATTACCGATCAATATGAAAAATCTGCTGAAAATAGAGGTAAATATATTCCCTTTGGAGAATTCAGGTGCTGCAAACCTGTCCATTTCATCTTTTATAAAGTGACCGTTTTCTCCAAAACGCATGCCCATCGACTCAAACTTTTTATAGATGGATTTATTTGCTGACTCGGGTCTGTATTTTAGACCTTCACATCCTCCCCGAATTAACATACCCAGATATTCGGTTCCAAGCTCTGAGCACATAAGTTCAAGTTGACGTTCGAGCGCACGGGCATGGCATGCTTCATTAAAACCATACTGGCAAAAGAAGCCGATACCTCGCTTTTTGCCATCATCAAGTGACGAAAGCCTGTAAACAAACCTGGATGCCGACGGTGGAAGCCCATAAGAGTAGAGTGGAAAAGCGAGTAGTATGGCATTAGATTTATCAAATAGATCTTGAGCAGATCTGTCAGTATCTATTTCATTGTAATAATGCAGATCGTATGTGTTATTATTTATATTGCTGAATCCTTTTAAAAAATGTTCAAGCAGTTGACGAGTATTGCTGGTTTTTAAACGTGGTGACGCGTTAATTACTGTTAAATGCATTTATTATCTCCTCCTCATTTTTGCCTATAACGTATGTTCCCAGATAGTCTTCTTTGTTATTCTGGTGCAGACAGTATGAGATATCGTTTAACCGGTTTTCAGTGCATTCGCCAAAATCTTCAACAAGTAGAGCAAACTTGCTTTTATTGTCATATCTTGGATAATGTGAAGTTTTGCCCTCTGAATCAATGAACATATAGGCACATACCATCGGTAAGAATCGATTGATAACAGAGGTCACAAGAGGACTGACCATTCCGAAACGCGAATCCGAAACTATTATCTGTACATCAGAATTAAGCATGCCTTTCAGCACATCTTTCATATCGTCATTGTGCACACATTCTCCCGGCGTCTTTACCCAGCAGCCGAAACATCCAATGCAGTCCTTTATGCTTTTTTCTCTGAAAATCTCGAGTGTAACATTATGTCCTGCGGTTGTTAGCTTGTCAGCAAGGTTCTGGGCAGCCGCATCAATACCGTCTTTAGCAACATCCGAATTGCAGTTAAAAATTTTTACTCTCATGAGCCCTCCTGTTCTATTTTTGACATCTGGTGCAGAATCACTGCTTCTCCTGTTTCAGACAAAAGTCTGTATATATTTTCATTAGAATCATCTTCGATGGCTTTGTGCAGCACCGCTTCGGCAAGACCGTTTGTGAATATCCCCATTTTTAATAATACGTCTTTAAGAACATCGTCTGGAAGAGTAGAGTAACAAGGATCACTTTTTAATTTTTCGATTAGAATTCCATGGATTTTTTCTGCTTTAAAAACTCCTGCATCTGCTTCGTTTAATATGATTCTGTACAGCACCGGCTTCTCTTTTGCAAAACGTATCTGACCTAACCCCATGTTTAAAAAAGAGTCATCACTCTGTTGAGACAGAAGATAGGTCTTGAAACGTTCGCCTATTTCAGTGAGCAGGTCATTTTTTAGATTATCCATCGATTGATAAAAGGAGTAGATAGGGCGGCTTGACAAACCAAGCCGTTTGCCAAGCCGCCGTGCCGTAAGTGCAGAAAGGCCCTTCTCTTCGACAATGGCAAGTGCAGCTTCAATTATCTCTTGTTTGGATGTTTTATACGCAGGAGCCATATCACCTCTTTATTATGTTACATTTGTTGTGCAACATGATGAACATATTGTCAATTGTTTTTTATGTTGTATCTCGATTTTTGTTCTTTGCTTGACCTTGTTTATTAGGTAATTAATTATTAAAGTGCTGAACGAAGCCGAATTTATAATAGGATAGTGAACAGATGAAGATTTATAAGGGAACGATTATTACCTGTGACAGCAATTCTAATGTTTTTCGATACCTTGTTGAAGACCGTGGCAGGGTTGTTTATACAGGTGATACTCTGCCTGCTTGTTATAAAGGGGCTGATGTTGTTAATCTGGGGAAAAAAGCTGTTTGTCCAGCTTTTGGCGACACCCATATTCATTATCTGTCTTATGCCATTTTTTCAGGAGGGTTGGATGTGCGCTCCTCGAAAAGTAACCGTCAAATGATCGGTACTATTTCTGATTATCTTTCACGTTGTCGTGAAAAAATTGTTTTGGGATTCGGAGCCTCTGCCCATTTTGTATCTGATAAAAAACTTATTACAAAGCATGAACTTGACCAGGCATCCGTGTCGCATCCAGTATTTATTGTAAAATATGACGGACATGCTGCAATAATTAATTCAAGCCTGATGAAAATGCTTCCCAAACGTATCTTTAGTAAAAGAGGTTTTAATGCTGAAAGTGGTCTGCTGGAGCATGAGGCCTTTTTTGCAGTTACTGATTTTGTAACGTCATCAGTTTCTTTACCTAACTCTCTTTTACGAATGCTTCATTCTGTTGATAGAATGGCTTCTCGCGGTATCGGAATGATTCACTCTGTTTCTGGAGTAGGTTTTCCGTTGGATCTGGATGTTGCGCTTGAGTCTCTTTTTGCAGGTGGGCTTCGTAATGATGTCGCATTTCGTGTTTTTTTCCAGACAATGAATGTTAATAAGGTTTTAAAACGTAAATTGCCACGTATAGGTGGTTGCTTTGCTACGGCACTTGATGGCAGCTTCGGATCGTTGGATGCTGCGTTGATAAAACCCTATAAAAAAAGTAAAAATCACGGAGTGCTGTTCCATAGTGATGATGAAGTTTTAAGTTTTGTTAAAGAAGCAAACAGGGCAGGGCTGCAAATTGAACTGCATGCAATTGGCGACAGGGCGTTTGAACAGGCTGCGATTGCTTTTGACGCTGCTTTAAAAGATTATCCCCGTGATGACCATAGGCATACAATTATTCATGCATGCCTTCCTACAAATAGAGGGCTCGATATTTGCGCAAAAAATGGAGTTTCATTTGCGGTTCAACCCTCTTTTATTGACTGGCCACAGGAGCCCCTGGATTATCTTGAGTCAATTCTTGGGAAGCGTGCATATAAGTTGTCTCCGCTAAAAAGTATTTTGAACAGGGGGATTGTTATGAGTGCCGGTTCTGATGCTCCATGCACTTTGCCTGATCCAATCGCAGGTATAAGCGCGGCTGTAAATCACTATGTTGCTGGTGAAGCTTTGTCTGTTCAGCAGGCTCTCAACCTGTATACGCGAAATGCAGCTTGGGCCGGTTTTGATGAAAAAGAACGTGGAAGCCTTGAGCTGGGAAAACGGGCTGATTTGGTAGTGCTTGATAGAAATATATTGAAGCAACCAGCTGAAAAAGTTAAGAATACCAGTGTTGTAGAACTGATATTAAACGGAAAGCCCTATTTGCCTGGTCAGGGTAGAAGTGAGTTGTTGCTCCGAGGTTTGCTTCAAAGAAGAAAAATATAATAATACTGTATTTAAAGGAAAAGATGAAATCAAAAATTACTCACATAGCAATTTACGTAACAAACCTGAATGTAGCAAAAGAGTTTTACACATCGTTTTTTGATGGAAAGAGTAACGAGCTGTATCAGAATAATAGCGGGTTCTCGAGTTATTTTATCCGGTTTGATGGCGAGGTTTCTATTGAGTTAATGCATCATAAGGAGCTGGAAGAACGGGCTGTGATTGAAAAAATAACCGGTTATAGTCATGTGGCCTTTTCAGTGGGAAGTCGACAGGCGGTGATTGAACTGACTGATAAAATAGTTGATGCAGGCTATGAGCTTTACAGTGCACCGCGAGAAACAGGGGATGGTTACTTTGAGAGTTGTGTGGCCGATCCTGATGGGAATCGGGTGGAGATAACAGTGTAAGGTTGTGCTGGTTTTGTTTTTTGTGGCTTGAGTTTAGGTAAATACTGTGTTTATTTAGGCTTAAAACTCTGGAGCAATCAGCTTTTCCGGATTGTTAGCCACTTTGTAGGTGTTCGACAGGTGGAATACCCCAGTAGTTTGAGAAGTACTTTGGGGCATTCAGATGGTTCACAATAACACCGTGAATCCCGGGACGAAAAAACACCTTTTTGCCATCGCAGGTATATTCTTCAAAATACTCCATCGCCAGCGAAAGCAGATAAGACAGAGTATAACGGAAAAGGTTCATTATATCTCTGACTCGACTGTATGTTATATGTGTTAGTCTTATGTGTCGGGACTCATATTCGGTTCCCCTTTCCTGATATTTCATGGCATGAATGTTTCTTTTGGGATTGTTAGCCAGTTTTCTCATGTGTTCATCCAAAACTATGTTCATTACGTCAGAAATAGTCATGTTTTCCTTAAACGCATAATCTTCAATAACCGCTAACCACTTCACATTGATGTCAACAGTTGTTCTGATGTCTGCTAATTCCATTTTCACGCCTCCAGTTTTTTGTCTCTATGGGGAACTTCAAAAAATCACCAACGAATTTTGAAAAAATTTCTAAATTTCGGAGGGTATTATCGCTTAAGTACCTATTTATGTAACCTGTGCTGGTCGCAAGATGACTCTTGCTGCTCGCATATGCAACCTGGTTAAAAAGTTATTAATAGAAGTTCCTTATAAATGAAGACGTAAATTTCTGTATAATTGTAAATTAATTTCAAAAAAAATCATATTTAGTGGATTGTTAGCCACTAATAATCGGCTTGATGGTAAAATTGTGGATTGTTAGCCACCCAGAGAGGATAATTTCTAAAATTCCGACTGAAAAAACAAAAAATAGCTGTAGAGAGCCGCTAATACAAGCGGCTCTCTACAATTAGGATCAGATTTTACCGGCTCTAAGATCAGAAATATCAGTAGAGGAGAAATATGCAAGAGGCACTTCAAGCATCGAAAGAGCGCCGCTATTTCCATTGGCACGCATACGATGAACTGCTCTGGCACAAGCAACAAGAACAGAAGCTGTAAATTCCGGATTGCTATCCAGTTTCAGCGAGAACTCCATAGTTTCACTGTTATTAGCACCTGTTTTACCGTTACGTATTACAAAGCCACCATGTGGAATTCCACCGTGTTCTTTTAGCAGGGTCTCGTGGTCCAAAAATTCTACAGTGGTGTCATAGTCAGCAAAGTAGTTGGGCATCTCTACAATAGTTTTGGTTATTGCATCTTTGTCGGCTCCCTCTTCTACGGTTACGTAACAGTGGCGTTTATGTTTTTGACGCGTACTGAAAGATTCGGCACTACCTTTACGGGCTGCGTCGATAGCTTCGTCAATAGGAAGGGTGTACTGTCTTGCATCAGCAACTCCTTTGATACGGCGGATTGCGTCGCTGTGTCCCTGGCTTACACCTGGTCCCCAGAAAGTGGTTTCAGAACCCTCCGGTAGCATTGATTCAAACAGAACCCGCATCATGCTAAAAAGACCCGGATCCCAGCCACATGAATAGAGGCTTAATGTATTAGCTTTTTTTGCGGCTATATTTATTTTTTCAAAGTACTCTGGAACGCGGGCGTGAGTATCAAAACTGTCTACGGTATTAAAGAGTGCGGCTGTGTTCGGTCCCTGTTCAGGAAGGTCGGTAGCTGAACCACCACATAGTATCATGACGTCGATTTTTTCGGTGAATGTTTCCAGCGAGTCTGACGAGAAGACAGGTGCCTTGCTGTCTATTTTTGACGGATCTCGTCGAGTAAAAATACCCGATAAAACCATATCACTGTTTTGACTGATTGCTGCTTCAACGCCTTTTCCGATGTTTCCATAACCTAAAATTCCTATTCGGATTTTTTTGCTCATATTATCTCCTTGTTTGTGTTAATCATTTTTAGACATTAATGTATAATTATAAGGAAAATAATGTGGTTGGAGACTGTCCACGATTTTTTTAAAAATTTATTTAAAAGGAGTTTGCTTGAAACGGTTTTATACAGCCGCAGTCTTTTAAAAGGTGTTGGGCTGTATAAAACCAGTCAGAAGTAAAGAATATGTATATGCGCCAGTTACTACTCTTTTCGCGTATATTGGGTATGTAA
This sequence comes from Spirochaetota bacterium, assembly GCA_027858855.1. Classification (GTDB taxonomy): domain Bacteria; phylum Spirochaetota; class UBA4802; order UBA4802; family JAFGJZ01; genus JAFGRW01. The sequence goes on from JAQIBV010000057.1 coordinate 37,407, forward strand.
AAGATGATGCGATTTTTCACCCAGTGGTTCGCCCAGAAACTCAGCGTAAATCTCTGTTATCGCGGGGTTTTCATGTGATTTGCGTAATGGCTTTCCCTCGTCTTCAGAGTATATCGCAGCTATTCTCTTTTCCCTAACTTCGTCAGTGGTAAACCGGGGTTGTCCTCCTCCACCAATACAACCACCTGGGCAGGTCATTATCTCCACAAAATGATAGTTTCTTTTTCCTGCTTTTATGTCTTCTAAAAGAGCAGCGGCATTCCCCAGCCCATGGGCAACTGCTACTTTCAGTTCTACTCCTTCAAGAAAATTCCACGGGCTTTTGGTGCCTTCAATTCGTAAAGAGGCCTCTTTGATCCCGTCTAAACCTGCAAGTGGGGTAATGTGAAGGTTTTCGGTGGGTAGTTCTTTTCCGGTTGTAAGTTCATAAACGGTTCGGATAGCCGCTTCCATTACTCCGCCGCTGTTTGCAAAAATATCAGCCGCACCTGATGAGAGCCCCATTGGTACATCCATCTCCTCGTCGGGTAGAGAGGTGAAATCTATTCCCTGAAGCCGTATAAGTTTGCCTAATTCCCGGGTTGTCAAAACATAGTCCACATCGCGAAAACCGCTGTCGCACATCTCGTCTCTTGCGGCTTCGAATTTTTTTGCGGTACAGGGCATTACTGAAACAACAACGATCTTATCTGGGTCAATACCCGATTTTTGTGCGTAGTATGTTTTGGCCAGAGCTCCGAACATCTGTTGAGGAGATTTGCAGGTAGAGAGGTTGGGGATATATTCTGGAAAAAAGTGTTCTGTAAAGTTAATCCAGCCAGGACTACAACTAGAGAATTGAGGTAGTGCGGCACTTTTGCCCTCTTCCAGAACTGTTCGCAGGCGTTGTAGCAGTTCGCTTCCTTCTTCCATGATTGTCAGGTCAGCGCTGAAGTTAGTGTCAAAAACCTTGTTGAATCCGATACGACGCAGTGCGGCTGTCATCTTACCGGTTACCAGCACTCCGGGGGGGTATCCGAAACATTCACCTAAAGCTGCTCTAATAGCCGGAGCGGTTTGTACAATGACATGCTTTTCGGGATCTTCCAGAGCGCGAAGAACATCAGCAATATGTGATTTCTCACTTATGGCCTCAACCGGACACACTGCTACACATTGTCCACATTGCACACATGTAACTGAATCCAGATCAGAGTGAAAAGCCGGACCGATGGTAGTTGCGAATCCGCGATACTGAGGGAACAGTGCTCCAACACCTTGTCTTTGAGAGCAGACAGCTACACAGCGACGGCATTTTATGCACTTTTCTGGATCACGTACTAGGGCTGCCGTTGAAGAGTCAGTCTTAAGGTGATTCTTTTCTCCTTCAAATCTTGGTGCCTCTAAACCGAGTTCCAGAGCGAGAGCCTGAAGTTCGCAATCATCGGACCGTGAGCAGAATTTGCAATCGCCTTCATGCTCTGACAGCAGAAGTTCCAGTACAGATTGTCGTGCTCTCTGTACCCTCGGGGAGTGAGTTTTTATTACCATATCGGCTCGTAAAGGTGTCGAACATGCGGCTGTTAATGTGTTTGCTCCTTCAACTTCGACAACACAGACCCGGCAGGCTCCAAGTGGAGTGAATCCCTTTAGAAAGCAGAGGGTTGGTATTTTAATACCCGACATTTCTGCCGCGTCAAGAATTGTCATGGAGTCGTCTCCATTGAGTTTTTTGTCGTTAATTGTTATTTCGAACATAGTGACGCTCCTTCATATCCAGGTTCATAAACTGCAGGTTTTCCGTAATCACAGCGTAAACAGCGGTTACATTGTCGAACTGCACTGTTCTCGACCCAGCTTTTTTCGACTTCTTCAAAGTTGTACCGTCTTCTGCTGACATCTATTAGCGGTTGACGTTCTCTCTGATAAGGTGCCGGGTCGGCATCTGGGTCATAGCTTACATCTGTCTCTTGTGAAACGCGCCAAAAGGCGTGGTGTTCACCGGTCAGGTGTGCGTCTATTCCGACAGCTGCCCGTTCACCAGCACCAATAGCTTCGACAACAGAAGCCGGGCCGGTTACGGCGTCGCCTCCTGCAAAGACGCCGGGAACAGATGTTGCACCGCTTCTTGCGTCCGCACAAAAGAAACCCTTGCTGGTGGTTGTGATGCCGGAAGTTCCGGTGTACTGGTCTGCATGTAAAAGCTGACCGATGGCCACAATGATTTGGTCGCAAGGGATAATTTGCAGTTTTTTATCGGATGGTTTTGAACTTCGTCTTCCTGAACGGTCGTAATCACCCAGATTCATTGCAAGTACGGCAATGCCTGTTGTGTTCCCTTTGCCATCGTCAATAATCTCGGTTGGTTGCAGCAGGGTTAGCAGATCTACTCCCTCATGAAGAGCCTCCTCGATCTCCTCATCATAGGCTGGCATCTGTTCCTTCGTTCTACGGTATATAACTGTGACCTTTTCTGCTCCAAGCCGGATTGCACAACGGGCGGTATCGATGGCAGCGTTCCCTCCCCCGACTACAACGACCTTTTTCCCGACTGCAACACTTCCCCGGGTGTTATAGGTTCGCAAAAAGTCGATTGCCTGAACAACACCATTTAACTTTTCACCCGGCAATCCCAAAGGCATGCATTCGGGAGCTCCAATTCCGACAAAAATTGCGTCCCATCCTTCATCCCGTAGTGAATCCAGAGTAAAGTCGCGACCAAGCACCTTGCCGGTTTTAATTGTTACTCCAAGGCCTTCGATCATGCGGATTTCACGTGCAAGAATTTCACGCGGCAGACGGTATGCGGGTATTGTCTGGTTAAGCATTCCTCCGGGTCGTTCTGAAGCCTCAAACACAAACGGGCGATATCCAAGCCGTGCTAAAAAATATGCACAAGACAGACCGGCTGGGCCGGCTCCGATTATAGCGATTTTTTTCTCGGCGTTTACAGGGTTGTCCCGTACTTCCGGAGTTTGTATGACTATCTCCTGGTCGGTTAAAAACCGTTTAATACCACGTATGTTAACTGGTTCGTCAATTGTCGAGCGACGGCAGCGGTCTTCACAGGTATGAAAGCAGACCCTTGCGCATACAGCGGCAAATGGGTTTCGGTTACGGTGAGCTTGTAGCGCTTCTGCATAACGTCGTTCTCCGGTGAGAGCGATAAAGCCGGGTACATCAACACCGGCCGGGCAGGCACTTTGGCATGGAGCTCTGACAATCTCTGCGCAAACTCCAGCGGGGCATTTTTTATCTACAATGTGGGCTATATATTCGTGCCGAAAATGTCGCAATGTCGAAAGAACAGGGTTCGGCGCTGTTTGTCCCAGACCGCATAGTGCTGTATCCTGTATGTTCTGCCCTAGCTCTTCCAGAAGATCAAGATCTCCAAGGCTTCCATTGCCGACACAGATCCTGTCGATTATTTCAAGCATTCGCTTTGTACCAACACGGCAGGGGACGCATTTCCCACACGACTCTTCCTGAACAAACTCAAGAAAAAATCTGGCGACATCGACCATACATGTATCTTCATCCATGACAATCAGTCCGCCTGATCCCATAATTGCGCCCAGCTCTTTTAAGCTTTCGTAATCCATGGGAACATTCAGGTACTCTCGGGGTATACATCCTCCCGAAGGCCCGCCAACCTGTGCTGCCTTGAACTGCTTGTCATTGGTAATTCCGCCTCCAATATCGTAGATCAGGTCCCCCAAAGGCGTACCAATCGGAACTTCTACAAGGCCGGTGTTTCGAACGTTTCCAGCTAAAGCAAAGACCTTTGTGCCGGGTGATTTCTTGGTGCCATGTTTTTTGTATTCGGCTTTGCCTATCCTGAAGAGTGCTGTTACGTTGGCATAGGTCTCAACATTATTAAGCAGAGTCGGGCTTCCCCATAGCCCTTTTTGTGCCGGAAAAGGCGGTCTGGGGCGGGGTTCACCACGTTTACCTTCGATAGAAGCAATCAGGGCGGTCTCCTCGCCACAGACAAAGGCTCCGGATCCCTTGCGGATGCCTATATCAAACGATAGGCCGCTACCAAGAATATTATTTCCCAGAAGCCCGTTTTCGCGCGCCTGCTTAATTGCATGTTCAAGCCGCGCTACAGCGAGTGGGTATTCCGCACGCACATACACGAATCCTTGACTGGCTCCAACTGTAAAACCGGCAATTATCATGCCCTCGATTACAGAGTGGGGGTCTCCCTCCAGAATACTGCGATCCATAAATGCACCCGGGTCACCTTCGTCTGCATTACACAGTACATATTTTATTCCATTTTCATGATCCGGGGAATCCTTTGTTAGCTTCCATTTTAACCAGGTGGGGAATCCTGCTCCGCCACGACCTCTGATGCCCGATTCCTTCAGGGTTTCGATGACCTTGGTGGAACTGTTTTCTTGTAGTATTTCTGCAAGAGCCTTGTATCCGCCATGACGGAATGTGTCGGTAATGTCGCCTGGATCTATCTGGCCACAACGACTTAGTGCTATTTTTTTCTGGAGTGAAAAAAACGGGATCTCCTCTAGTTTATAAAGAACTTCGGTTGATCCCTCTTCCTTGCGTGCTAATCGGGCAATCGGCTTGCCATCAATGATGTGCTCTTTTACTATTTCAGTAATATCGGCCTTTGTCAGGCCTTCGTATATAAAGCCACCCGGATCAATTACTATTACCGGTCCTCGTGAGCACGGCCCCAGGCAACCTGTACAGGTTATTGTTGGGTTGATGCTCATTTTTTTGCATTCATCAATAAATGCTTCCTTTATTTCAAGTGCGCCCGATGCAATGCAGCTAGCTCCGGTACATATTCTGATCTGTACACTATCTTTTGTGGGGATTTTATATTTTTCAAGATCCTTTAAGTTTTTAATCATTGCGCATCCTCCTGACTGATTTTCGGGGATTCGTCAGTTGCTTCAGAGTCGTTTTCGCTTTTATATGGTGCAAGCAGAGCAGCCAGCTTGGTCGGCTTCACTCTCTGGTGTATTTCGTCGTTAATCATAAGAACGGGAGCCAATCCACATGCGCCGAAACATCGCCCGACTTCCAGAGAAAAAAGTTTATCTTCAGTTGTTTCACCGACTTCGATTTGCAGAATTTTTTTCAATTCTTCTAAAAGCTGTTTTCCTCCGCGTACATAGCATGCAGTACCCAGGCAAACGCGTATTGTGTACCGGCCACGGGGCATTGTTGTAAAGTAGCTGTAAAATGAGACTACCCCGCTAATTTCTGAATAGGGCATGTTAAGAAGTTTAGAGATTGTTTTAAGAGATTCAGTGCTCAGGAATCCAAGGGAGTCCTGTGCAGCCTGAAGGATGGGAATTAATGCTCCCTCCTGATCTTTCAGGCTATCTACGATGTTATGCAGAAGTTCTTGCTGTTCTGCAGAGTTCTGATGTAAAGCCGGGGTAGAAGTCATTTTGCTCTCCTCTTTGTGGGTTTATTATTGAAAGGAGACGATAGGTGATTAGAACAGGTGTCTGTAACAAGGGGAGTCGAAAACGGAGCGAATTGATACCATATTCTGTAGTAGTGTGAACATTTTGCGGGTAGCTTAAAAAAAATCCAGAACAATTTCAATTGTCTGTTTTTTACCAATTTAAAATGATCTTTTATAAAACCGTTGAGTTTATCTTTATAATCTTGAAGTTGGGAATCGTAATAAGAAAACTAATTTATAACACTTGAAAATATGCGTATGTTACGATGTGCTTTGTAAGATGTGAGTATAAGAAAGGTTAATAAACTGTCTGGGTTAAACTCATATAGGCGATATTATGAAAACTGAAAAAGATATAATAAAAAAACAGAAACATTATGTTTCAAGCATAACAGAGCAGGTTCGAACGTTTGTTGATGGATTGGATAAAAAACATATTCAGACTATACTTTTATCCGGGAGTGTCGCTCGTGGAGATTATTATCCCGATAAATATGGGGGAATGGTCGATCTAACCGTAATGCGTGTGGATGCTGGCAAAATTACAGCCGAGGAGCTATTTGGCCCTGATGTAGAACCAGAAATACCTTACCATTGTGTAATTAGAGATGGAGTCGTCTTTCAGATTTGGCTTGATGATTTTATTGACATGGAAGCTTTCAAAAAACTTGATGAGTCAGCTAAATACGCAATTATTGAGTCCCATATGCTCTTTGACCGTGATAATCTTTATTTTGACACTTGTTCTGCTATAAAGGTGTTCCAAGCGAGGGATCTATCAGAAAAGTGTGAAAACTGCATAGGTATTATCAACTATTTGCTATCTGATTACAAAAAAGATCGTTGGTACAGGCGGCAAGCTTATGTTCAAATGCATGAGAATTTAAATACAGCGATAAAAACTGCCATTAAGTGCTTGTTTTACTTAAATAATAAGTATGTTCCTGCAAAAGATCGGCGCTTATACTACAGTTTTGGTTTGAAATATCTACCAGAGAACTATGAAGAGCTTATAAATTCTGTATTAAAGCAGGATGTCTGTTCTGAGCAGGATTATATAAGGAGGGAAGCTCTGTTTAATAGTAGGTTTTTTAGTTTTATAACCAAAAATCATCAGAAATTTATCTGAAGTTAGATGATTTCTTCCGATTTCTTGCTTTTGTTATTCTTTTGAAAAAAATCTATGTTCTATCGTCATTAATTAAAAAAAAGAGTTGCCGTCAGGAGGGCTCTTGCCTATATTCCTTATTAGCACTCACCTAATAGAGTGCTAATAATTGCAAATCAAATGAATTATTATAATGTAAGGAGGCTCAAAATGGCGATCAGACCATTAGGAGACAGAGTACTTATTGAGGTTGTTGAAGAGGATGTTCAGAAGCAGGGTGTGCTTTATATTCCGGATTCGGCAAAAGAGAAGCCACAGCAGGGTAAAGTAATAGCTGTAGGTAAAGGTAAGTATGAAAACGGTACTCTTGTTGAAGTTGAAGTTAAAGAGGGTGATATCGTATTGTATGGCAAGTATGCCGGCACAGAGATCAAGAATGACGGAAAAGAGTATTTAATAGTAAGAGAAAGCGATATCCTGGCAATTGTCAGCTAAAAGTTCAATATTGAAAGAGGTTTAAAACAATGTCAAAAGTATTAAAATTTAATGAAGAAGCTCGCAGAGCAATTTATGAAGGTGTTGTTCAGCTTGCAAATGCTGTTCAGGTGACTTTAGGGCCACGTGGACGAAACGTAGTTATTGATAAAAAATTCGGTTCTCCGACAATCACTAAAGACGGTGTTACAGTAGCAAAAGAGATCGAACTTGAAGATGCATTTGAAAACATGGGCGCACAGATGGTTAAGGAAGTTGCAACTCGAACCAATGATGTAGCGGGTGACGGTACTACAACTGCTACTATTCTTGCTGCCGCAATTTATAAAGAGTGTCTTAAAAATGTTACTGCGGGCGCTAACCCGATGAGCATCAAGCGTGGTATCGACAAGGCTGTAGTTGCTGCAGTTAAGTTCATTGGCGACACAGCGCGCGACATCAGTGATAAGAAAGAGATTGCTCAGGTGGCTTCTATTTCTGCAAACAACGACAAAGAGGTCGGTGATCTTATTGCCGAGGCTATGGATAAGGTTGGTCGTGACGGTGTCATAACTGTAGAAGAGGCCAAGTCTATTGAAACTCACCTTGAAGTTGTTGAGGGAATGCAGTTTGACCGTGGATATATTTCTCCTTATATGGCTACAGATAATGAAAACATGGTAGCGACTCTTGAGAACCCGTATATTCTCCTTTTTGACAAGAAGATATCTACAATGAAAGATCTTCTTCCTGTTCTTGAAAAGGTGGCTCAATCGGGTAAGCCGTTATTGATAATTGCTGAAGATGTTGATGGCGAAGCTCTTGCAACTATCGTTGTGAACACACTTCGTAAAACAATCAGCTGTGTTGCTGTTAAGGCTCCGGGATTCGGAGACAGAAGAAAGGCAATGATGGAAGATATTGCAATTCTTACTGGTGGTCAGGTTATCTCTGAAGAGGTTGGCCGAAAGCTTGACAGTGCAACAATCGAAGATCTTGGTCAGGCTAAGAAGGTTATTGTAGAAAAAGAGAATACAACAATCATAGAAGGTATCGGAAAAGATACTCAGGTTAAAGATAGAATTGCTCAGATTAAAAAGCAGATCGAAACATCTACTTCCGAGTACGATTCTGAAAAACTTCAAGAGCGTCTTGCTAAGCTGGCGGGCGGTGTTGCTGTTATTAACGTAGGAGCAGCCACTGAAGTTGAACTTAAAGAGAAAAAGGCTCGTGTTGAGGATGCCCTTTCTGCAACCCGCTCTGCTGTTGAAGAGGGAGTCATCCCTGGTGGCGGACTTACACTTCTTTCAACTCAGAAAGCAGTTCAGGCTGTTGCTGATAAACTTGAAGGCGACGAGAAGTTAGGAGCTATGATAATTTTCAAGGCTGTTGAAGCTCCGATGCGTCAGATAGCTGTCAATGCAGGTCTTGAGGGCTCAGTAATTGTTGAGAAAGCTAAAAGCGAAAAGCCGGGAATCGGTTTTAATGCGGCTGATCTGAAGTGGGAGAATATGATCGAAGTTGGAGTTATTGACCCAGCTAAGGTTGTACGCTCTGCACTACAGAATGCAGCTTCTGTTTCTGGAATGCTTTCAACTACAGAAGTACTCATAACTGATGCTAAAGATGAGAACGAAGGCATGGGAATGGGTGGCGGAATGCCAGGAATGGGCGGCGGAATGCCAGGCATGATGTAATCCTGCTCTTTCACACCTGTAATTTTATTAAAAGGCGCTCCCTCGGGGGCGCCTTTTTGCGTTTAACCTTTTATTTAATTTCATAACCTTTCTGTCTGCAGGTTACTAGCTTTTGGTAAAAACCCGAGCAGATTAGTTTCAAGATTTTGTGGATTGTTAGCCACTTTTATCTGAGCGGTCTTAGCTAATTGGTCTAAACGGGTTTAACTTTGTCGGCACCGTTAAAGCGGTATTCGTAATAGTGAACCCGGCCCTGTTGAACGGCAGCGCGGACTGACCTTTCGTTGCGATTTAGTGAAGAGGAACCAGTCTTGACTTCAACAAGAACTATAGAGCATCTTTCAGGATTCTCCAGTTCGTTAAATACTACAAAATCAACAGGCTTACCGATAAAACGACAGCCGGCCGGATCAAACGGAAAACCCGGTAAAAATGGAGCTATCTGTTCCGAGACCTGCCCGCGTATAACCGCTCTAGAGGAGTCCGCCATCTCTTTTCTTATTGTTTTTAATTCCTCCTGCCATCGTCTGTGAGTTGAGGAGGTTCCAACCTTACGGCCTGTGATAAAGATCAGCGTGAGGAGTGCAGCGATTAAAACTCCTCCAGCTATTATTTCGGGTAGTGCTAAATACATTTCGTTATCCTTAATAGCCGGAACCAAGAAGATCAATTGTGCCGTCAGGAAAAGCTGCAGTTCCGGGATAGATCATTACTGACTTGTCCCACCATGGATTGGCTTGAGGGTCTTCGTTATTCAGTGAATTAACAAATCTATTGCTGATTATGCGTCCACCCATCTTTTCATAAAATCTGGGAACTCCTGTCTGGAAGAGCGACAGTTCAAGCTTATTCCGCTTAATGTTCTCAAAGGCATCAAGAACTATTTCTTTGCCCAGATTCCGCCCTCTGTGCTCAGGGCGTACTGCAATACCGGCTAGAGCCAGAACTTCCATTTTTCCCTCATCAGTGTTTATTTCACGAGTGAAAGATATAGCATGTGCGATTACAGAATTGTTTTCTAAATATAGTATAAGGTCATGTCGCTCGTTTTTCGAAATATAGCTGTTTATGCTGGTTTTGATATCAGTTGTTTCATCAGGCGGCCAGATCTGATGTAGCATCGTGATTATTTCCTCCGCTCTTGATTGGCTCAGTTCGCCGCATGTAAGATATCTTCGTTCCATGGCTTCTCTCCTTGAATCAGGTCTTTTATTTAATAGGACTACATTATTGCGTTTATAAAGTCTATTGAAGTTTTAGAGTCATAGTCTTAAGCGCGCCCGTAGCTTTAAACAGCAATCTGGCTATATTCACTTCGTCGATATGGAGTTTTATGCATTGCGGTTTGCATAGTAAATCATGAATGCCTCCAGCACATCCGGAGTATGAATGCATGGCGAACTGATACAGTCAAACATGAATGCCTTGAGTACATCCGGAGTATGAATGCATGACGAACTGACACAGTAAATCATGAATGCCTCGAGCACATCAGCTGTATGAATACGTAGCTATCTGGCAAAGTCAAGCTTGAATGTCTATCCCCCGCCGCAGGCGGGGGATAGACATTCAAATAATTCAAATAATTGTTATTAGAATAAATACCTGACAAAAAGTCAAGATTATGATATAAAAAATATAACGTTACCTGCAATAATTTATTAAATAGCTGATGGAATAATAAAGTGATTGAAATAATTATGTTATGTTAAAAAAATTGGTAGAATCAATAATTGTAAAAGGAGAACAGATCATGATTTTCGACAACCATCAGTCTTTACCAGAGATCTTTTTTAATAACGCGGCTAAACATCCAGACAAACCTCTTCTGTCAATTAAGGTAAATGGTGAGTATCAGGACATTACCTGGAATACCATTAAAGAGGAAGTTTACGGAGTTGCAGCGTACCTTGCATCGCGAGGGGTCAGCAAAGGAACGAAAGTAGCTGTCTATTCCGAGAACCGACCTGAGTGGTGGGTATATGATCTTGCGGTGTTGTCTCTTGGTGCAATTACAGTACCTTTGCATGCTGTTAGTGCCGTTGGTACGGTTGAACTGATTTTACATAAAAGTGGAGCGCAGATTTGTTTCGTAGATACGGAGGAACGCCTTTCAATTTTAACTCTTATGTCCCGCAAACTGCCAATGCTTAAAGAGTATATTATTTTTGATAAGATTTCAACTAAGAAGCGTAACATTAAACAGTATAGCGATCTGATTTCAAAAAAACTAAAACCGGCTGATTACAAGCGTATTGATAATTCTGTTAAAAAAGTAAAAAGAACTACAACAGCCACACTTATCTTTACATCAGGAACTACTGGTGAACCAAAGGGTGTAGAGCTGACTCATCATAACTTAATTTCAAACGTGGGGCAAGTGGAAGAGGCTATGGGATCCTATCTGGATGAAAAAGATGCGTTTCTGTCCTTTCTTCCTCTTTCACATGTTCTCGAGCGGACGGCCGGTTACTATTTCCCTATGGCAACATCAAAGAAGGTAAACTTTGCCGAGGATATTACGACCATTCAGCAGGATCTGATAGCAACCCGCCCGACAATTCTGGTTAGTGTTCCCCGTATTTACGAAAAAATGCATGCTGCTATAGTAGGAAAAGTGGCAAATGCTTCTCCGGTTAAGAAAGCGATATTCAAGTTTTCCGTTGCGATGGGGCAAAAGGCTGTTCCCTATCACTGTAAACAAAAAGAGCTTCCATTTTACCTGAAAAAACCGCACTCAATTGCCGAAAAACTGGTTCTATCTAAGTTAAGAAATGCACTAGGAATGGATAAACTAAAATTTGCTATTTCCGGTGGTGGTCCTATTGCCTATAGCGACATGACTTTTTTTATAGGCATGGGTGTAACAGTTCTCGAGGGATTTGGCCTTACCGAGACTTCACCGGTTACAAACCTTGTATTGCCCGATGACATGAAGCTGGGTTCAGTGGGAAAACCTTTTAAAAATACAAAGATCAAAATCAGTGATGATGGTGAAATCCTGATTAAAGGGCCTCAGGTAATGAAGGGGTATTACAGAAACAGTAAGGCTACAAAAGAGGTTATGACAAAGGACGACTATTTTAAGACAGGAGATATTGGAGTCATTGATGAAGAGGGCTTTCTGTATATAACCGGTCGTATTAAGGACATCATAGTGACTGCGGGCGGTAAAAATATTTCACCGCAACCTATCGAACAGGTTCTCCGAACATCCCGATTGATAGAGCAGATTGCGATTGTAGGTGATAACCGGAAGTATCTCGGGGCACTGATTATTCCAGATTTTGATGAGTTAACAAGTCGCTTAACAGCAAGGGGGGTAGGTGTTGGTTCTGATAAGAAAGAGATTGTAAACAGTCCCGAAGCCAATGCCGTATTCCGTGAAGAGATTGACTCGTTGACTTCTTCAATGTCTCGGGTCGAGCTTATACGACGTTTTGCACTTCTTTCTGAGGAGTGGACAATAGATGGCGGTGAGTTAACAGCCTCGTTAAAGATTAAACGAAATGTTATACAGGAAAAATACAGGAGTATAATAGATAAGCTCTATTCTGATGATGCTGAATAGAGCTTAGAATATCAGGGGTGAAGAGAGTGTGTCGAAGGCGTCACCGTTTTTGGTTATTCTCTTTAACCCTTTTATCTATTTTTTGCTGATCATATCGCGCAACGTAGTTTCACCAAGTTGCATCAAATCAAGCCTGTTTTTTAAGTTATCCTTCATCTTCCGTTTTTCAAGTATACGGGTCACCATATTAGATTTACGTCGCATATGTTGTATTGAAGGGATAGATGTCTTAAAGAACTCTGCTAGTTCACGGTCTTTAATTTTATAGAGTCCATTGGTTCCCTTTTTATCTTTTTTTATGTATTCACGCAGGTTAGCGAAATTGTTTTTTGTCCAGTAGTCGGGTTCAAGGGATTCTGTTGAGGTGTAGTTGTAGGTTGACCACCTCTTCTCATTCCTTTCACGCCAGCCTGCCATCTTTTTCTGTTTCCAGTAGGGGTGCCGGTTACGGGCATATTCGATGTCTTCCATCGAATATCCGGTTTTTTCACGCCATTGTCGCCCTAAAACAATCTTTTTTCCACGAGACACCCTTGAATTAACACATCTATCTATAAACTGGGCGGGATCTTTTGCGCTTAGAATCTGCTTTTCGTTATAATCTTTCACGATGTTTCCCCCAATGCTTTGTCTTATGGTCACCTCAGTAAAATTGTCTCTTTTCCCGTTAGAAGAAAAGAATCCATGGTCATACAGGGCTTTGACCATAAGGGAGAATCGTTATAGGAGTCTCCCTTATCAATAGCTTATTAATAAAATTACTATGTTTTAAATAATTATCAACTTTTTGAACAAGATATTTTTAAGGTTTTTTCACGACAAAAATTAGTGGACTCTATAAACAGTCTGTTATAAAGAACAAAAGGTGATTTATTAGGGTTTTAGATAGATTATATCATTAATGTTAACTATTTTTAAAGTTTTGATTTCTGAAGGCATTTGCTAAAAAACCTGGATACAATAGGTGATTTTAATGACAAGGCGTTTTAACGAGCGAGATCTTTTTAAAGTGCCGTTTAATAATATTTTTACAAGAGAATTGTATGCCATTAAAAAAACGAGTGATTATTATACATGGTAGCGGATTGCTTTTTTCAGAGGCTCTTGATCGTCTGATACGTTTTCCTGATATTCAGGTTCTGTATTCTCACGGAACCTATTACTTTAAATCTGTGGACAGGTTGATTATTCGCCGGTTATTGGCTCATCCACGAGAATCCAGGATTATTACTACATATCAGAAATTACTTATCGCAAGGATGTTACAGGCCAGTCTTTCGCCAGTTTCGACTCCTCGTGGTGCTTTTTACGAGTATAATGAAGACGATCTTCACTATCTTTTCGGTAGTTTTGGGCTTCCTTTCAGCTATTTTGAACGCAGATATCGGGCTGAACTGCTTCATCAGCGAGCCGAAAGGGAATTAAAACGTACACTGCAAAAAATGGATCAGTTAATTCCAGGCCTGCGGACATCGAATGGTATATTGCTGCACGAAGATGAAATACGAAAAAAGTTTGGTAATAATCCGGAATATAGTGATATCTATACATTGATAAAATCCATTCAGCTACGTTATGAATCAGGGACCAGCGTTGATTCGGCAGTTGCAGCAGCCTTCACCACTTATCGATTAATAGAATCTCATGATCGTGGTGAAGAGACTCTCCAATATGGCAAAAGTTATGTATATGACTTCGTTGAGTATTATGAGGGTTTGTGCTCTCTTGAAAAGCATTCTCCAGCATATCTTTACATTAACAATATTCCACCTTGTGCAATTCCTGAATTAGAAAAAGATCTTCATTATCTGAAGTCGAAAGGGGTTACATTAAAAGAGTACCTCGTAAATAACTGCTCAGATGAAGAGTCTTCTCTTGTTTCCCGGTTGCACAGGGATGGTTTGATTAAAAAGACCAATATCACTGACTCTGAAATAAGCAGTTTTGCTTCTGAAAATAGTGCTCGAATGGCTGTTTCTGAAGGGATTTTCCCTGTTCCTGGGGCTAACACCCTCTTAAGTCTGATAAATAAAGATAATCAGACTTCAATTACTGAATACAATTTGCTCCAGGATGTTTTATGCAGTCCAATCCCGGTTATTGAGGTAGTCGAAACGATTTTCAAGTCGATTAAAACAGATAATCTTTTTCGCTCTGTCCGTGGAAAAAAATGGCTTCAGGAAATACAACGGTTGAATGATTTTCATGCATCTATAGAGGATAAGTTTCTTAAATCAGTATATCAGCTGTTTTTCAGGTCGGAAGGATCTTCACTAGATGGCGGGCAGGATGAGGAGTTTAATATACTGGTTGTACAGGCGGTTAAACCGGGGAAGGGCCGCCCTCATTTGACTGTTGGAGAAGCAGCCTATTATTATAAACGTAAGTTCCCTGATGCACAATATCTTTTCTATTGTATAGGTTCACGGCTTCTTTTTTTCAAGCGATTGCGGCTTGATTCAGATTGGTTGAATCCATATGAGCTTATGAGTCAAATTGGTGCGCCGGGTGATGGCTCTGAAATTGCTTCGCCAACAGCGCGACCAGCGGAAAATTTGAATTACCCACGTCAAATAATTGGAAACGTAGGGTCGCTGAACTTTTCCAGATTTGTCTTATATCTGTCATTTATATTACAGAGTGTATTATCCTCTTCTGCAGTTATTAAAAACCGTTCAGAATATATAGATGTGCTGCAGAAACAGCGGATTATGAAAATTGTACTGTTTTTGCTACTCTGCTTTATTATGGGTTTAAGTATTTTGTTTACAAATGATGATTACAGGTTAGATATTATCGAAAAGACAAATAGTAACTTTTATAATCCGACAACTATATCGACCGGAGAATAGCGATGATATATAAGAATATTTCTATTGCGGCTACCGGCTTGCTGGCAGGAATTGTGCTTTATGTTTTAACCGCAATTCCACTGTTATATGCTTTACTGGCTTTTTGCCTTATGTTACCTGCATGTGCATTTATAATTTACCGTGATTTAAAATGGAAAGAACTACCAGTTATTATTTCATTCTTGTCTCTCTTTATTCTGGGCATGTCTGTTGGTTATATGCGGCTCCATTATGCGATGCTCCCCTCGCAAACTGATCTCTTTTCATACATAGACGCAAAATCAAAGCAAATAAGTGTTGAGGGGGTTGTTGTCAATGATCCTGTACTACGCACAAATGTGGAAACAGAACTGCTTCTCTCTGTCAAAAAGGTCTTTGATTTGAAAACAGATAACTGGGTTAAAGTTAATCCAGTTACTGTGCTTGTGAAAATAGATAAAACAGATACGGCAGTCTCTACGTTTTTCGAGACTCTTTCAGATACCGAAATATCAGGCATGTCTTTACAGATTGCTGCCGTATTTGTCCTGGCAGAGCCTCCGCTAAACCCGGGAGAGTTTGATTATCTTAATTATATGCAACGAAATAACATCTCTGCTTTTTTTGGTTGTGGTAGCAGTGATGTACGTTTTATTGGCCGTAACGATTATTGGTCTTTCAGTGGAGTTGCATCAATACTAAAGGATAGCTTCATTCAGACTTTTAGGCGAACAATACCCTCTCCCGAAAGTCGGATGGTCTCTTCCGTTTTGCTAGGAACCCGTCGTTCTCTTGACAATGCCGAATATAATGGAAGGAAGATTCAGGATATATTCACATATTCAGGAGTGACGACTTTTATAAACAGTTCAGGATTGCATATTGTTATCCTTTCACTGCTGCTATATACTCTTTTCTTTGCACTTGGGTTTAAAACCGAGCATCTTGCCCCGGGTATAATCACGCTTTTATTGCTGTTTACACTTTTAAGTGGCGCTCGTCCTTCTACACTTCAGGCTTTTATGGTGACAGCTATCGCAATAGCCGTTTTTTCTTATCTGGATTACAATATTCGCAAATCGGCAATTATAGGTCTATCGGTTACGGCAATTACGTTGTTGCTCTATAATCCATTTATTCTTTTTTCCTACTCTTTTATGCTCACCTTCGGTTCTGTTTTTATTCTTGTAGCTGTTACTCCACCAGTTATGCGCTGGTTAAACATGTTGCATGGTTTTACACTTATATTTTTCACCTTGTATTATGGCCTATTGGTTTTTGTCTTGAATATAGACGCACAGTTTTTTATTCAAAAGGATTATCTGATACTCGTTTTTGGTTTAGCATGGATTATTATTCGAATTAGTCGTCTTCTTAATAATCGGTTTCCAGTTATGTGGAGCATCTCTTTCTCTTCTTTTCCGACACCAATTAAGGCGCTTATTGCATTCTCTTTTGTATTTCAGATAGGTATCCAGATTCCTCTCTCCGCCTGGTACACCGGTTTGTTCCCGACAAGTTCACTTATAACTCTTGTGGTTACTATTCCAGTAATCGGAATGGTACTGATAATAGGTACCATCACCGGAGTAGCCGGACTTATTCCAGTTATAGGCCACTGGGTGGCTTTGCCCTTTGGTGCTTCAACTTACCTTTTTTCACGACTTCTACTTATTATTGCCGATACGGGCAGCACAATACTCCAATCTCCTACTCTGCCTAAACCGGATCTTGTATGGATAGCCGGTTATTATTCTTTGCTGTTTATTTTACTCTACTCTTTTCTTACTCTTCCTTATATCAAAGCAATTTTTTTCAGAATTAATAACAGGTTGAATACACTTATAATCAGAGCGCTTCCGGTTTTTGCAGGGGCCGCTATCATTGTAACTCCGATGCTGATAAATGTTACCAGATCTGAAAAAGAGCTGACCATGATCCTCTACCATGCTGATAAAAGGTCACCTGTATCCATTATTACCGAAAAAGGAGAAGCTGGGCTGGTTATTCCGCCCACAGAATCTTTTAATACTAATGCCATTAGTACAGGTTTACGGTCTGAACAGGGTACGGCTATTTCAACTGTTTTTACATCGCAGGTGAACTCACAAGTCTTATCTGATATTCAGACCTTAGCCAAAACAGGTTTTAAACCTTCGTTATTGCTTCTGCCAAAGCATCTCTCTGAGGAGGTGCAAAATGAGCCCGATAATGGTATTGCTACGGCCTATGTTTCTTTCTATAATTTTTCACCAATGACCAAAATGAGTTTTGCTCCACGCGGGGATGAAGAGAATTTTATGCATCTTCAGATATTTGATCATAAGATTATGCTTGTGCACACACTCGAAACTGGTGAAATGTCAGATGATAGTGCTTTTTTAGCTTCGGCTGAATTATCGGATCTGTCTCTGCTTGTTCTGCCCGAAATAGAAACGGCAGAAGAGTTTGAAAATGCCAGGAAGCTGATTGCAAGAACTGATGCATCTTCACTTGTTATTACAAACGGGCAATCAAAATATAGCATTGCCCTGCTTAATGATCCATCAGTACAGAAAATGAGTACTTATCTTACTAGCAGAAGTGGTGCCCTTTTCTGTAATATTTCAGAGAACAGTTTAAAAATTGACACACTTTTTAATATCAGAAAACGTAAAGAGGTGATTATCCGTTCGTTTCTTCAATAAAATAGAACCTTCAAGGAGATTTTTTCGTGAAGCTGGCGGTAGTTGCCTGCTTATATCCTTTTTTTTAACAAAATTCAAATTTATAGATTACCTATATATATAACGGAGTAACCAATGAGTATAAAAAAAATTGCCCTACGTTCAGAAATTGACTCAAAAGATAAATGGAATCTGGAAAAGCTCTATTCTTCAGTTGAGGGGTGGGAGGCCGATTTTGTTGAAGTCTCTGAATCGGCAAATAAATATTCGGCCTTTAAGGGAGCGGCAAAACAGTCCTCAGAAAAGTGCCGCAGAATGATTGAGTTTGACCTTGCTGTCGGTCGTAAAATTGATAAGCTACATGTATATGCTCATCTTTGTAATGATCAGGATAAAACAGATAATTCGGGAGAGATTCTATATCAACGTGTGGTTTCTCTTCATACTCAAATATCAGAAAAATCAAGCTTTATTATTCCTGAACTTCAAGCCATTGATGATGATCAGATTGCCAAATATCTATCCTCACCCGATCTTGAACAGTATAGATTTTATCTTGAAAATATTTTCAGGTTTAAACCCCACACCTTGTCTAAAGAATCGGAAGAACTCCTGGCCATGTCGGGTGAAGTCTTTGGCGCTGCGAGAAATATATTCTCACAGCTTGACAATGCCGACATGCGTTTTGGAAATATAAACAATGGTAGGGGTGAGTCATTTGAGTTGTCGCACGGAAATTTCATTAATTTTCTGACTGATCCTGATCCGGATGTTCGAAGAAATGCATTTAATCAGTATTATGAAGCTTATGACAATCATAAATACACTCTTGCCTCTTCTCTCTCTTATTCAATAAAAAAGGACTGGCTTAAGGCACGTATTCGTGGATACGATTCATGCAGGTCGGCAGCTCTTTTTGGAGATAATGTGCCGATTAGTGTATATGATAATCTGATAGACTCTGTCAAAAAGTCGGGAGATGTAATTGGCAGGTATATGAATCTTCGTAAAAAGGCTCTTAATTTAAAGGAGCTGCATTTTTATGATACCTACATTCCCATAATCAAAGATGTGGATTTTAACATGCCATATGAAGAAGCTGTAGAAAACTGTGTTGCAGCTGCTCTTGTGCTGGGAGAAGATTATACTGCAATCATGCGTGACGGATTATTGAATGGGTGGGTTGATCGTTACGAAAACCGTGGTAAGCGTAGTGGTGCCTACTCTTCGGGATGCTTTGATTCTGATCCCTATATTCTGATGAACTATGAGCCCCGAAATATTAATAGCCTCTATACTCTAATGCACGAAGCCGGGCATTCGATGCACAGTTATTATTCGATTCAGAATCAACCCTATGTATACAGTGATTACACAATATTTGTTGCAGAGGTCGCTTCAACATTTAATGAGACCCTGTTATCAGACTCCCTTATAAAAAAATATGCGAATGATCCCAAAATGAAGGCCTATATCCTGAATCGTGAAATTGATAACTTGCGTGGTACACTTTTCAGACAGACGATGTTTGCAGAATTTGAGCATATTGCCCATACCGCTGTTGAAGAGGGGGTTCCTCTCACGATTGAGAAGTTCAGAGAGATATATCACTCACTTTTAACTGAATATTTTGGTGATTCTCTTGTTCTGGATGAATTGCTTGAACTGGAGTGTTTGCGGATTCCTCACTTCTATTCAGCATTTTATGTGTACAAGTATGCAACTGGTATTTCGGCTGCGGTTTCGCTGGCTTCGCAGGTTATGAAAGGAGATGTTAGTGCACGTGATTCATACCGCAAGTTTTTAACATTGGGTGGCAGTATGTTCCCAATAGATGAGTTGAAAGTAGCCGGTGTAGACATGTCGGGACGTGACGCAGTAGAGTCAACTCTGAAGCGGTTTGCCTTGTTAGTTGATGAACTTGAAGCGATTCTGTAATGAAATAGCACGATTATCTGTAGTAATCATTGGTAAATACCGATAAATTAACTAGGTGTGTATCTCTACATTACATTCAGATAAGCAATTATTCTTGTAAGAGTCGTACAGCTGGTTCATAAAACCCCGGGGGGAGAGTAGTGAAAAGAAAGTTTTTAGTGATCCTGATACTCTTTATTTTTGTTCCGTGTTTTGGTTATACAGATCAGACAACAACAGAACGAATTATTAAAGAAAATAAACTTTTTGTTGAGTTTTTAAACATATGTATGAGCAATTTTGGAGACAAGGACTCTAAAAAGCTCGATGCTTTTTATGAGGCGTATCAGGCACATTTTAACGGAGAGGTTGCCTTTTTGCAGTCAGACTATCGCAGATCTTACCGTAATGTCTATACTTCTCAGGAGATTAATGTTGATCTGTATAATGATGTATTGAACGAATACTACCTCGATCAGTCTAAAAAGGTTTTGGACAGACTTGCTCCAGGAATAATAAAATCTAAAAAGACCGAGGCTCGTCAATATTTGACACTGGGATACCGGGACCGTGCCCTGGCTCGTAATGTTCAAATGGTCGGTAACGCTTCACGTCCGCACCTGCGTTCACATAAGATTTATGCCTTCATGGAGGCAATTAAGTATTCACGCCGTTCAATGAGATATGCCCTGCTCGCACTTTTCGAGAGCCAGGATGTAGAAATGAAAAAGTATATCTATACTCACCTTTTCGAGCTGGAGCGTGAAAGCAATAATCCATTCTATAACCGGTTTTTATCGAAGGATGATCGGGGTATTGTTGCGGAGATAAACCGTGATTATGAGGATTATGAAAATGAGTATGGCCCTAAACTTGAATCTGAATTGAAACGCTATGAAGAGACCGGAAAAATTCCAGATAAGGCAGGCAGTCCAGTTACAGCAGACCTTGATGGTGACCCGGCAGCCGGCGGGTTAAGCGTCATCCCATCAGATTCTACACCGGTCGATTACCTTTATGAAAATAAGATTGAGCGTAGGCTCCGTTTCAGGCAGGAGCAGCGTGTTGCCAAGTACGTTCGTAATGGTGAATTTTATCTTGCGAATAAGGTAATCAATAAATATGTGGAAGATTTTAACTTTAAACTTATTTTAGCAACTATTGAAGTAATGAGAGCACGCGAAGACGAGGTGAAGTACAAACTGGACTATGATAACCTGCTGATTCAGCATATGGATAATTACTCGCGCCTTGCAAAGGAATCTATCCTTGACAGTTTCGCAGATCGTGTTAGAGTAGTTGATGATATAATAGAAAAAAAAGATGCGAAGGATCCTGTTTTGTCTGATGAAGTTGAAGAATAGGGCTCTTAGCACGATCGCGAGGTTAAAATGGAAGATCTACATAAGAAAATGTTAAACAAGGCTTTAGGGCGTGACTCTATTCAGCAGAAGCAGGGTGGTCAGTCGTCTGTTGGCGAGTTGGATCAACTTGTGCGACAATCAGTGTCTGATATGTATATGGCCCTTTTAGAATCAAAGACTGACCCAGCTCAGGCTATAGACCTTTTGGCTCAACACGTTGCAATGATGGTAGAGATGATAAATGAGTTTAAAAAAGCGAAGTAGTGTAGTGATTTCTAAGGCGGGTTGGTACACGCTGATATTCTTCTCTGCTCTAGTCTGGATAGTCTTCGTTGGTGACGTTATATATTATGTTGTAAATGGTGGAATATAGTTTTAAATAATCGGCTTCTCTTTTAAATTGTACTGCCACAATTCCACTAATTTTTCAAACTCCTTATCTTCGCTGCTTTCAATTCCTTCATGCTTCACTCTGTGACGCTTAATCAGATACTCCACAGTGCTGTCTTCCAGCAGAAACTCCTCATTTTCCTGGTTCAGTTTGCGAATCAGGTAGTTGAGGTTATAGGTCGAAAAGTCTCCGATATGCTGAAGTGAACAGAGCGTTGGTTCGTACTTCATCAAAAGCTCTGTCATGTAGAGGGCCTGACGCAGTGAGTCAATACTGCCTGCAAGGGCTGAACGAAAATGCATGCTTAGTTTTTCGTAAAGGTCGATAAAACGGTAATATGACTCGATTACACTTAAGATGGTTTCGGGAAAGTTATTCTGAAGTTGAATGAGGTCAATCGGGTGATCTTTCTCATTAAAAAAAGAAAATATTTTTTTAGCAAGATCCGGTTTGGGTTCTTCATCTACCAGTTCTATATATAGATCTTTTATGATTGTTTTGACTGTGCCGGCTTTCTTCAGGTATATTTCGATCTCTACAGGTTCGACATAGTAGTTGTTTTTATCGCTATTGTCCATGGTGCGCCAGCATTGGATTATTTAAACCGATTTTCAAGCTTTTTAAGGTACTCCTTCTGTGAAGGGTTAAAGCTGTTTGCAGAAGCCTTGTCAAAGAGTGTGTCGGGTCTTGTCTCTCCGCTATAAGCTTCAATTTCCTCAACACTCCTGTGAAATTCTATCGACATTTTTGTCAGTTTCAATTCGGCAATTTTCCAAAGAGAGTCCCCTTCGCGCACGATGAATCTGTCACTGTCCGGAAGCGTAAAGATGCTTCCAGGGAAAATCCAGTGCGGGTTTTTACCCTTAACCTCATCTGGACCAAGTGGGCGGAAACCGTTCATGACTGCAATTTCGTTAAGATAGAAAAGAACATCAGTATCCGATATATGAATTTCGAAACGTTTTATTGCCTCTTCGTTATCCTCACCTTCAATAAGCTCTTCCAGATCACGCTTTTCCGTTAGTGGTGCGATCATTTCTTCATCAGAAGCGATGCCGCTTTCTGTTTCGTTAATTGAACTCTCGGCTGTAACGTCGGAATCCCGGCCAGGTTCAGATGAACTGTTAATATCCGGGTCTGTAGTTGCTGGTACGTCAACAGCCGTGGTTTTAGTGGCTGTAAAGCCTTCCTGAATTGTCTGGTAAAGTGATTTTGGCTGGTATGCCTTCCAGTAGAGTAAAAACATTATGGAAATCAGAGCAATCATCAGAAGGGCGATAATCAGACGGTTTAGAGAACGAAAGAAAATAATGGGGGTACTGTACCAGAGTGGACGTACAGTCAGATGTGAAAGTCTGGGTTTAACTCCCTTTAATTCTTTTTGAGCAGCATATTGATTTTTGCGTATCATATATTGGTCAAATCGCTCTTTGCTGAACAGGAATGATCCCGTTTTTGATAAAAATCGGGACAACAGCTCTTTCAAAGAGGTTTTGGTTTCACTCTCGTTTTGCTGCTGCTCATCAAATATCTGATTAATATGAAGCTTGTTAATGTCTTCAAGGGAGAGTATGTTCTGCTTATATATCTCTTTGCGTTCAGTTATGGCTTTTTTTAGTGAACGTACAGGTTTTGTCTTTCCGTTTCCAAGATAGAGTTGCACCAGCTCATGAAGCCGTTTCCGATCGTTCTCAATTTTTGAGGCATAATCATGGTATTCATCGCCGTTTTTAAATGAGGACTCATCTGTTGGTATCTGAACCGGAACCATTGGTATATAATTTTTTTGACGATGGGTTTCGTTCAAAGGCATATAGACCGTAAAAACTCCTTCGTCGGCTATCAAAAGTTTTGACGAGAATTTGATGTCCATTGCTATCAGGTTCTCGACAGAGTTTTGAACAGCATAGTTTTGCACCATTTTTTTTAGGTGTGATGATATTTTGCGGTTAGTTGCAATATGGATAAAGTATTTAATAATGCTAATACAGTTAATTCGACTGAATGGCGATGATTCGTTCTCAAAAAAATCACAGATATGTTGATAGTTTTCGGGTTTATCTATGGCGACCAGAGCGTTAAGAGTTTCATTATCAATTACTGAGTTAAAGAAGTTCAGACAATCGTTTGATGATTCAAATTTTTGAATAGTGTAGTTTACTTTTCTGTACAGAGGCCTGTGTGAGAGTGATGAGAGCTTAGTGAAATTGGGATTGTCGTCTTCCAGTATCAGATAGGGGGTTTTAATCGATTTAAGAATCAGGTTGTTGGCTTCGAAAACAGAATAGGGAAGAATAAAGCAGTCTGGAGTCATCTTGATAATTTTTTCGATTCCCTTTGAGTTGCTGATGTAGATAATTCTTGTCGGGCTGGTTTCATCAGTCAGATAACTAATCTCGAGGTTTGTTGTTCCGTTCAGCTCTTTCACATGCAGATTTGGAGTTATTGTCGTTTCGGCAGAACTAAGGCTTTTATAGCTGATTTTCGCACGAGAGAACAGCTTTTTTATGATGTTCATTTGAGGCTTGTCATCAGAAAGGAGTGTCAGTTTCCCCGAACAGTGGTTTACCCAGCGCAAAAATGCGGTCAGGTTCAGATAATTAGCTGAAGGGTGAGCTATACCAGCTATTTTGCGTGGATTAATTCCATAGCGGTCAAAAACCTGTTGGTAGTTTGGTGGTAACATGTACAGAAAATAGTTGGAGTTGCTGAAGAAAACCGGAACCGAATCAGCAACTAGAAATCCGTTGGCGCTATGCATGCGATTAGTCTTAGTGTTTTCATATAGATCTTCATGAACACGGTTAGTATTGTAGGTCTCTTGCAGCCGAGTGTGAAGATTAAAGAGGTCTTTTTTGTTATGTGATATCTTAAAATTACCATCATGATAAAAAATACCGATAAATGATTCGCGGTCGGAAAGGGAGCGTGAGCTGATTTCCGGTATATCCTTTTCTACATCCACGATTGTCACGTTTTTAAGATCCAGACCGAATATTTTCTGAAAATCAAGAAACCTTTTTAGTGTATAGTGGCTTCCGATATAACGGTTTGATGATTGAGTATTGATATCAATATTAAATTGTTCCTGTGCCGGATTACCGGGCATATCGTCGGTAATAATTATGTTTTCGACAAGGGGGATAAGCTCGACGGGCATGTCCATCCAGTTCCCGATACGGATAAATGGCTGAGAATCGTCAAGGGAGTTTCCGGTAAATATAATAAAGCACCCGAAGTCGGTTACAAAAACCCGATCGCTCTCTTTTTGAATAATATCTGATATCTTCATATAGACTTTGTCGTTCCCATAAAATTGGTTTGCTGAGGTTAGTCGTATCCACTTATAGTTAGTATATGTAATTATTAAAGATCACCTATATAGATAAGTTTGTAAAGTAATTTATGCCATTGCCTGAAAAATAATTATGTCGTATAATTTCATAGTATAACGAGAGTTTGTCGTGTTTTTTGTTCAATAAATACTTCTCATACCCGCCGAAGGCTGACTTCTACCCACATTTATTATCTTGCAAATGTCGAGCCTTAAGCCCCCTTTGGGGGTTGGGGGCATATAGATTAAGATTTGTGGGTAGAAGTCAGCCCCGCCAGAGGCGGGGGATGAGAAGTATTTAAGCAAATTGTTGATTATCTGAAAGATTTTCATGGTAGTGAATTGCGGCAGTATTCGAACTTTTCAATAAAAATATTAAACCATCTGCTTTGCTGGTATGACTTGTGATTAGTTTCGGTGATGGTTACAATCATTCTATGTTTGGATTATTAAAGATGATAAACTGGAGGTACAAATGGCGTTTATAGACTGGAGTGAAGATTATAGTGTAGGGGTTGAGATCTTTGACAAGGAACATCAATCCCTTGTTGCATTGATAAACGAGTTGCATCAGGGGCTCAAGGCCGGTTTTGGAATAAAAGAGATGACCTATATACTTGATCGTTTGGTTGAATATACCTCAAAGCACTTCTATCATGAAGAAAAAGCGATGCATACCTATTCGTATCCGGATCTTGAGGACCA
>JAQIBV010000048.1 GCA_027858855.1 Spirochaetota bacterium
AGAAAACACTGTGTCAAGCTGCATCTGTTGGCTGCATTGAGGGCATTTTTCAGGTTTTTTATTGAACGAATGCTCTATTGCTTTTGCCCAACGTGCTGGTCGCAAAATAAATTTTGCTGCTCGCACATGCGACCCTTATGAAAGTAACCGGTCGCAATATATTCGGCGGTTCTAAAAAGCTTGTCATTGTTGTCTCCTGTAATAGGCTGAAAATATACATGAAATCCATTCTTATATATTTCTGTAAAGCGAACCTTTTCTTCGTCATTTATTATGTTCTGTTTGTGTAGATGTGTTAAAAATGCTGGCACGGTCAGGACGACCGTTAGCCGATCTTAAAAACAGGATGTTTTATAAAAAGATCGGCATTTCCAAATAAAACGAATTTTCCTATACGGTATCGCGAGGATGCGATTTGAGCTTCGCTCAAAAAGCACTCTTTTTGATTCTGCCAACCTCATTTCATTCGGTTGCAGTTAGGTGCGTCTATTATCTCTCCTGTAAGGGTATTCACGAACTCTTTTGTCGCAATCATGTGTATATGGGGGTTATAGTTGAGGCTGTTGCCGCTTTTATGAAGTGTAGCCTGTATTCCTGCCCTGGTCACTCGTTTCACTCGCTGCTCGGGCATGCAGCCTAGCTGGTATTCTTTTCCTTCAACTTTTGCACTTGAACAAAGAAGACTTTTATACAGTGATGTTGTTAATTCCATCATCTGCAATGGTTCATATTTCCGCTCAAAAAGCAGTTTTGCAATTGTACCGGGTATAGTGAAGGTGACATGTGTATGTTCAAGCTCTGTGTTCATTATGTGAGAAAGGTTCAAAGACCATCTGACACCCGCAGGATTTTTGTGAAACAAAAACCTACAAGGGCAAAGAGCCTTTTTCTTCCACACGAAAGGCACAGTCGTGATTTACATGTAAATGGGACAACTAGCATCGTCCCACAATCAGGGCAATAATCAGGGCAATAATATCTGTTAAATCCATTTTGAAACTTACCACATGATATAAGTTTTCTTACTTCAAGCTTATGTCTTTGAGTAAGTTTACCATAAGTATTTTCGAAAATTTCAGTATAACTATTCTGAAATTCTTTCCAATGCCTGACCCACAGCCCTTTATATAAGCTCTAGCGTTCAAGCCTGGGTTTATAAGATGGTTTTGTATTATTTTCATCACAGATATACACATATATATCAACGTTTTTTTGTTGCTATTACCCGCAGTAAGGTTTGCATATAGTCTCCGAGCCTGCATGTCCGGTATATGTTTCCTTTGCAGGCTGCACATTCCGATCGGCTTCTTCCCTATATAAACGGCTCTCTCGCTCTCAAAGTACTATGAACTGATCCGACTTCCTGAAGGTCATCAGTCGTCCTCTTCTTATTAATGGAAAGCTATTTTCACAATCGAAAAGATTTTTGTGAAATAGCATTTTACATTCAAGTTCTGACGTTCTTTTTATCAGTCGAACGCAGACCATTGGATTGACTTACCCGCCTTCCGGCAGGAATCAACTGATTTCCCAAGCACAAACCGGAGCGGTAGCGAAGTGAACCTGATGCTTCTCTACATACATGCCATGCGCTCTACACGTTCACCTTTTGGTAAAATTTTACTGATTTCAGTAGTTGCTTGCTCTTTTAATTTTTCTAAGGCTTTATCTCCAAATGCCATGATATTCTGGTAAAACGACTTTTCTGATGCCCGAATGTCTCGAATACGGTATATGTCAACATAGTTGCGCCTTTTTTTGAAAAAATTAAGCAGCGTTTTCATCTGCTTTTTTGCGCGTTTTTACCGTTGTCAGGCTGCCAGAATTAAGCGTAACAATGTGTTCTTCCGGAAGTTGTCTCGCATGACGACTCCACCTAATCGGATTTTTTGCTCTTGCTTCAAGCACACCTGTGTTTCTGTTTTTAACGATCGCCGGGTACTCTAACATATTATTATAAATGGAATTTATTATGTTGTGTAAAAATATCATGAAATTATTCCGATTTTTAGATGTTCCCTTATTTCATTCAGATAGATGGACTAAATATTGCAGCAAGAAATTTAGGAATGCTCTTCGATCTCAAAAAATGTTTCAGAGTATGAGTCGTAAAGGGAACTGTTGGGATAATGCATGTGCTGAAATTTTTTCCGAAGTTTCAAAACTGAGTGGTTTTATGATGTTGAAAATTTAAACCGCAAGGAAGTAAAGTGCTTGATATTTGAATATATACAAATATTCTATAACAAATACAGACCTCATTATTCGTTGGGCCTTAACACACCTGATGAATTTGAGAATATAAAGCTTAACCCAGTGTCTACTAAACGGGGTACGAATTATCATTATCATTTATAAAATGATATTTGCATGTGTTATAAGAGGTAAATCATGTATATCACGGTAAAAACACGTATGTCTATAACCATTATTTTTGTTCTTTTGTTTATCTTACTCTTTGGAATTTCTATCTTTTTCGCCCACGAAAAAGTCGTACTTTTGAATACCAGGATTAGAGCAACCAAAGATTCTACAATTCTGTTTAAAGACAAGTTCATAGACCATATTCGCTGGATGAACCAGCTTTTGGAATCTATTGTTACCGAAAAGCAGTTTACAGGACAAACAGACCCTGAAAGATGTGCCTTTGGAAAGTGGTATTATAAAACCAGGGGATCAAAAGAACTCGAAAACTTTTCCGAGCGCCAGAAACAAATATTCAACGAGATAGAAGAATACCACTCCAGTCTTCACAAAACAGCAATTGAAATCAATAAAACCTACTCTTCAGAGGAGTCACTTGCTATATATAACAATAAAACCCGTATCTATGTTGACAATTTACAGAGTTTATTCAGTGATTTTGTGAATGAAAATACAGGAATTGAAAACACACTGACAATTGGGATAGCAGAAACTTCGAATATGGTTAAAATGCTAATCATAGGATCTATCGTCGGCATGGCTCTTCTTACAGGGCTGCTCATCTACCGGATGATCCTGAGGGTATCTAATTCTATCAAAAAGATGGAGGAAGGTATTTATGAAATGTCAAAAGGTGAGCTCTCAAAACATATAACATCCCTCACTGTAAACTGCAGCAAAGTCAGAAAATGCAATACAACAAACTGCCCGGAATACGGGAGAATTACCAACGCCTGCTTTGTTTCGGTCGGCTCTTACGCTCCTCTTGCAAAAAACGAGATAAAGTGTCCGTCCATTCTGAGTGGTAAATTTAAAGACTGCAAACAATGTAAAGTAATGCGGATTATTGTAAAAGACGACATAGATTTTGTGACCGTTCTTCTCGACCATCTGCGGACGAAGATCAGCGGTGTGTTGGCAAAGGTCACAGGCATGGTTGAAGATATGCTGACTGCGTCTGAAGAAATGTCATCAAGTTCTGAAACCCTCAGCAGCTCGACAAACGAACAGGCGGCCAACCTTGAAGAAATTACATCATCACTTGAAGAGATTAGCGCGACAATATCTGCCAACACCAGCAGGTCAAAAGACACAAACGAAATAGCCCATGATACATCAGTTTATGCCGAAGACGGTGGCGCGATAGTAAGTAAAGCTATTCATGCGATGGAAAGCATTGCCGAAAAGGTCAAAGTCATAGAAGACTTTGCGTACCAGACAAACCTGCTAGCCCTTAACGCTGCCATCGAAGCGGCACGTGCTGGAAATTATGGAAAGGGTTTTGCAGTTGTGGCAAGCGAGGTTAAAAAACTGGCTGAAAAAAGTCAGACAGCATCACTGGAAATAAAAGACCTCGCCTCTGACAGTGTTGAAATCGCCCAGAAAGCCGGTGAATACCTGCAAAAAATTATTACAAGTATTAAAAAAACATCAGATCTTGTTGAAGATATTTCTGTCTCATCGGAAGAACAGGACCTCGGAGTGAATCAGATAAATGAAGGAATGAACCAGATCAATATTGCCACTCAGTCAAATGCTTCAGCCTCTGAAGAACTTGCTGCAACTGCCGAATCTGTTAAAGCCGGAGCCGAAGAGGTAAAAGGAACAATGTCATTTTTTAATATCAAGAAAATTTAATTAATCACTGTACACCCAAGAATGGCTTGGCCCAAAACTTTCGCATACGCCATGTTGAATCTGTTGAAAAACCAACTTTATGATAGTAATTGCTATTATAAAGTATTGAAATTAATAATGAAATCAAAAACACATCAGTTTTCTCTGAACATATGACCTAACTCACCATTTAACATACTATGCTTC
>JAQIBV010000049.1 GCA_027858855.1 Spirochaetota bacterium
TGCGAGCTCAAGTCCTATTCTTCTTTTGAAGTCTTCTGAATGTCTTTGTCGTTTTATCATAATCCTATATTCCTAATCCCAGTTATTTTGTCACTCCAGTTTTAGGGGGTCAGTCCACATACTACACCGAAGGTCGTTCATAAATAATTTCATTCAAGGAGATACCTCTATGAAGAGATGCTCTATCATTTTTGTCCTTTTGACCATTTTCATGTTCACCCTTGCAGTATTAAACGCAGCCGCCCCTATCGAAGGATACTGGAAAAGTATTGACGAAGACACTGGAAAACCCACCGCATTCTGGAAGTTTTCTGTAAACAGCGGAACTTTAACAGGACAAATAATCAGCTATAAAGACATGAAAGACGAAGACATCTGTGAAGAGTGCTCTGGGGCTTTCAAAAACAAGCCTATTCTGAAAACGAGCTGGATACGGCTGACAAATCAAAACGATGATGGCAGCTGGGATAATGGTTATATCATTGACTCTCGAATTGGCAAACAGTACAAGGCAAAAATCTGGGTAGAAAGTGGCAACCTGATGGTTCGAGGTTACATTGGTGTAGAAGCGCTTGGCCGTACTCAGGTTTGGAAGAGTGCAACAAAAGAGGCGGCTCTTAAAGGTCTGTAATCAAAATTCACTGGTTATTTTTTTAAAACATCCGGTTTATCTGATTGCAAAAAGAGAATTTCAAAAAAAATAAGCAGCAGGGAAGTATACTTGAAGAAAATAATTACCATTATCACTATAATTTTATGCAGTAATCTTAACGCCGAGTCTCTCTTTATAGTAGGCCCATACGCCGGGTTTAACAACAACGTTCAAAACGGAGAGAACAGACAGGAGACTGAAGAGACAGGCCTCATTTATGGACTTTACGCTCAGTTCATTAATCCGAACTATTTTCAGATTAACAATTTCCTATACCATGCACCGGACATTAATGAAACCAGTGTAATAGGAAACCACATAAACGCTGATTTTTATCCCTACAGCTTTCCGATTGGTTCTATTGCAATCGGAGGTGGCCTTGAGTATGTTTCCATGGACATTTCTCAGGATGACTTTTCTGTCAAACAGACCATAATCATACCTTATGCTCGTATGGGACAGAATTTTGTTTTCGGCAAATCCACTTCACTATGCCTGTTCCCATGGGTCGGCTTTGGAAAACAGTTTACCGATGGTGACGGCACAGTAAGAATAATACAGGAAGGTGCCCCAGAGTTATCACAGGATTTCAAGGTGGAAACTGATGATAATATAATACTTTATGGTGCTAACCTACGTTTTAAATTTGAGCATTATTTCGATGTAGTTTTCAAATACAGCATTAACCATAACATGGAAACCAAACACAATTACAAAAAAACGACTGTTATGCTCAACGCCTATCTTCATAAACACGCCGGAGTCTCTTACCGTTTTATGTACAACGAACACTCCTATGGCGAAGACCTTACTAACCTGGTCGGTATCTTTTATAAATACTAAAGGGGGCAGATGGAGCTCAAAAAGTTTGAATTTACTGAACATCTGATCGAACGTTTTAAGAATGAAAACCGCATTCCGGTAAATTTCTATAACCGGTACGGACAAATTTTAATTCACAAAAAAGAGCGAGCTTCAGTACACGAAGTAAACCAACTGCTTAAGTTCCGTGAAACTGGAATCTTTTTCGATCAGAATGACTATGACTCCCTCACCGGTAATACCGCGGGGATTACCGCCACTAAAAAAGACACCCCTACTATTCCAAAAGGGCTTACAGACACTCGCCTTCTCTCTCAAAAAACCGCTGATGAGCTCACAAACTTCACAACTGACCTTTTTAACCGATTACAAATGGAAACTATTGGTTCTGTAACCGCTCGGAAGGCCGGTGAAAAACTTTCTGATATTTTTAACAATTTTTCACAGGAACCTGATGCAATGACCGGATTAATCAATATTCTTGAACTAATAAACCAGAACGGTGCTGAATATGAAGTAGCTCTTGCGGTTAAAAGAACAGTTATTTCCATGGCTCTTAAAACACGCGGAATGCTGGCACAAACGGGTAGTGAGCAGACTAAAATCAAAGAAGACATCACGGCTGTCATGATCTCGTCTCTTCTTTCTGATATAGCCTTTTTGAAGATGAATCTTCCTACTGACCGTCCCCTGAACAGTGATGAGTACCAAATGATGAAACGGCATCCACTTATCTCATATTTAATGATCGCAGGAGAACCTGCGCTTTCCCATGCTGTAAAACATCTTATTCTGTTTCAACACTACCGCCAGAAAAATAAACCAAACAACTACCCTGGCCTGTCATTAATAGAAAAACAGTTAACTCAAAGACAAAATAAAATTTCCGATGCAAAGAAGCAACTGCATGATCTTAAAACCGGGCTTATCTATACTCACAATGCAAATATAACGGGCATTGCTTCAAAGTTTGCGTACCTAACCACGCCGACAGAATTTAAACCGGCCATTACAGCTGTTGACGCAGTCAGGGCAATAATCAATAATGCAACTTTCACCTACACATATCAGTCTATTCGCGAATTTCTCGACTACTCAGCAATCAGCTTGTGCGACAATAACGAAATTATCCGAACCGGCGATATAATCATAACCGAAGCGTCATCCTTCTCGGGTGAAAAAGCTTATGAAATCTGTATGGTGATGGAGAGTAGCCGGTTTCAAAGTCGTCCTCTTGTGAAAAGATTTGCCACCCTTACTCCACGAATAACAAACAGCCCTAAAACCGCCTTTAAAGATTTCAGACTTACAACCATAGAGCCTGACAAACGACACGCAGATATAGACCTGAACCGCGATAACTCCCGATTCATAGCCTATGTGATCGATCCCGATTACGATACCGACCTTTTTCGTGCAGCAACACTTCTTATACAAACAGCATAATCTAATCCCAATTTTACTAAAGATTATCTTATAGTATTGACACTCAAAAACCAACATTAAATAATGCCCAAATAGTCGCTGCAGCGGATACTTATCATTAGTCACCTACACTAATTACAAACAAGAAGAGAATAATGAACAAAACGGTGCTTAATAACGAAATACAAAAAAGACGAACCTTTGCAATCATTTCACATCCTGATGCAGGGAAAACAACCTTAACAGAAAAACTTTTGCTGTATGGTGGTGCGCTCGAACTTGCCGGTTCTGTTACTGCTAAAAAAAAGCAGAGTGCAACATCCTCAGACTGGATGGAGCTTGAGAAGAAACGGGGAATCTCGATCTCTTCAACAGTTTTACAATTCGATTTTGAGGGTTTTAAGCTAAACCTACTGGATACTCCCGGTCACAAGGATTTCTCTGAGGACACTTACCGGGTTCTTATGGCAGTAGATTTTGTAATAATGGTAATTGATGCCGGAAAGGGTATAGAAAGTCAGACTTTAAAACTATTCGAGATTTGCCGAAAACGCGACGTTCCTATATTTACATTTATAAACAAACTCGATCGTCCCTCTTTACCTCCACTTGACCTTATTGATGAACTCGAGAAGGTGCTTAACATCCATGCCTATCCTGCAAACTGGCCTCTTGACAATGGACCTGAATTTAAAGGGGTCTTTGACCGTTTAAAAAAGGAGTTCAACCTTTTTGAAAGAGTACCCGGAGGTTCATACCGGGTTCCGGTAGCTCTTCGTGATGCATCTGACCCATTCATAAAAGAAATATTGCATAGTGAAACATTTAAAGATATTAACGAAGAACTGGAAATGCTTGAAGTAGCTCAGGAGGGTTTTGATCACGAAGCCGTATTGTCAGGAAAAACAACTCCGGTTTTCTTTGGAAGCGCTGTAAATAACTTCGGGGTAGAGTTATTACTTAAAAATCTGATAAAATACTCCTGCCCGCCAGTTGCACGCACTATTAATGGTAAACCTTTTCCCATGGATAGCTCAGTTTTTTCAGCTTTCATATTTAAAATTCAGACTAACATGGATCCACGACATCGTGACCGTATGGTTTTTGCCCGAATTTGTTCCGGCAAATTTACACGCGACATGACAATCATCAACACTCGCAGTAAAAAAGAGGTAAGACTCTCAAGTTCTCATACAATGTTCGGTCGAGATCGTGAAATAACCGAAGAGGCTTACCCAGGAGACATTATCGGTTTTGTTACCAATGCTGATTTCAGCATTGGAGATACCATTAGCTCTGACCCATCTGTAGCCTTTAACGAAATACCACGGTTTGCTCCTGAATGTTTCGCTTATCTTTTGAACAGTACCATGTCGGCAGCCAAATCATTCCGTAAAGGACTTGACCATCTTCTTGCTGAACACATTGTTCAATGTTTTTATCTTAACAATAACGTGGGAATGCCGCTTTTAGGCGCTGTTGGTCCACTTCAGTTTGAAATTCTTCAGTATCGTCTTCGTGATGAATACAGTACCGAAACAAGACTCGAGATGAAACAGTGGGAGGTTATGCGCTGGCTTCCTTTGGGCATAACCGGCTCCGAGCTTGAAGGCGCCCTGCCCTACAACTCGACCTTCGGCTGTGATGACCAG
The DNA here is from genome assembly GCA_027858855.1 of Spirochaetota bacterium. Classification (GTDB taxonomy): domain Bacteria; phylum Spirochaetota; class UBA4802; order UBA4802; family JAFGJZ01; genus JAFGRW01. Next base: position 4,552 of record JAQIBV010000049.1, read on the forward strand.
AACAGACATGTCCTCTTTTTCCAGAATCAGTGGGGAATGAAATCGTTTCAGAAAGATCACCCTGACATCGAACTCTATGATAATCCGCCTGTGCAACCTGATAAAGATATCTGATGACTCAACAAGTTTCGACAAAGGAGTGTATACTATGCAACTCCAATTCATCCTACTACAAAAGCAACCGGGGTATCGACTATTTCAGGTGTGAAAAATGCGAATCCCTTTTTATGGATCCCGAATCACGACTTTCTCTTGAAGAGGAAAAAAGAAGATACCTTCAGCACAACAACGATGTAAACGATATTCGCTATCAAAACTTTGTAAAACCAATTGTTAACTTTGTTATCGAACACTTTGAGCCTGTAACAATCGGGCTTGATTTTGGCTGTGGAACCGGGCCTGTAATCTCCAAATTACTCTGCGATAGAGCCTATAAAACCGCCCTTTTCGATCCATTCTTTTATCCTGACCATGAACTATTAAAAACGCAATATGATTATATAATTTGCTGTGAAGTCATGGAACACTTCCGTACCCCCGCAACAGAATTCAATATTCTACGATCGCTCCTGAAGCCAGAGGGTGCTCTGATTTGCATGACCGAGTTATGGTCAGAAGATAAGGATTTTGACAAATGGCATTACAACAACGATCCAACACACCACATCTTCTACAATAAAAATACACTTAAATGGATAAGCAAAAAGTTCAACTTCTCTTCATATAACTCTGATGATAGGCTTGTTGTTTTCAAAACTGTCCTTAATTAATATTCTTCCCCCCTATATATTAATTATAGTCCAAAATGCATAGTACATAATGCAAAATATCCCTTATCTTAATAAAAAACAATTGCATAAATATTTTAACAATATATAATTACTCAACAGTAAAATGGCCTCTTACGGCTGACAGGATGTCTTGTGAAAAATTTCATCTTCATACTCCTATTACTCCTATTTTGCTCCTGCAGTGGTTACGAATCAACCCTAAGCGATATAGCGAGCGGAAATAACCACATTTCTGAACCGTTTCTGATATCAACTGAGAGTATTATATCACCCATAACATATCTACACGAAAGGTATCTTCGTGAAATACCAATGACAAATGCTAAAAACGCGACAAAAATTCTGCCCGAACAAATTAATTCTTCAAAAATGGAATTTCTTGCACGGGGAACCTATCTTTTTACCCTTACTATCCCTGAATCAGCCGGCATTACAGTTTTCCGTTCTCCTTTTTTTAATACAAACTGCAATGTTTTCATTGATAAAAAGCTAATGGGCTCCTTTTCCGAACGAAACATTCACCACCCCCAGAAAAGAGCCGTAACCATTCCCTCTACCGGAACAGTTACTATCGCAATTCACCTTTACGCACCGCTAAACGCAGCCGATTACGAACCATTTTCACTTGAATCACTGACTATTTCGCATAAAAAATCGATACGTAACATACTCTTATCAGTGCTGATAATATTATTACTACTCGCTAATGCCTACTCACACGCAAAAAATCTAAGAATCCAGAAAAAAGAGATTCAACTTCTTTTCTCGGCTGTCGCACCGCTAATAGCAGCATTGCAGATAGCTCTTCTAACTGGATTTTTTCTGGAAGTAGCAATACCACACAATATATTTCTGCGACTATATTACCCACTAGGGGTCATCTCGTTAGGTTTTCTGATTATTTCTCTCTATCACACTGTCCGTACAACTATTGACAGACGTTTTATGACCATCTCCGGAATCTGCCTTTTCATTACTATGGCAATACTTACCATTCCGCCTCTGGAGCTTCTCCCATCGATCATTCCAGCGATTTATGCCGCTTATTTAAGCCTGTTCATATTTTTCGTTGTTAAAAATATCAAAAAAAATGTATTTCAAAAGCGTCATCTCTCGATTTTTTTTGCTATCACTGCGGTTTTACTTTGTGCAGGCGCTTTATACGACGCATTTGCCCCACTATACCTGTATCATTCTCGATATCTGTACCAAATAAACATGTTACTGTTTCTTGTTATTCTAATTAACCCCGCACATAAAAAACTGGCCGGCTGTTTTGTTTCTGAACAAAAACTGACTCAGGAACTCGCAATCAAATCAGCAAAGCTTGTGAAGGCCAATTTTGAATTAAAAGTTCTGAATCAAAACCTCGAAGAGACAGTCTGCATCAGGACTAATGAATATAAAAATGCGCTCAGCAGTGTAGAGGCGACGCTGCGGGAACTAGAAAAAGCACATGCATCAATCGAGCACGACCTTATCATGGCCTCAAATGTTCAACGCCTTTACTTCAGTGAAAAAATTCCACGGGTAAGAGGATGGGAGATAGCATTCATATACAAGCCGATGCAACAGGTTTCGGGTGACATGTACGACTTTTACGTTACTAACAATGTTCTTCTTGGCGCATCTCTTTTCGATGTTTCAGGACATGGTGTTCAATCAGCACTTGTAACAATGCTTGCAAAAAACCTTATTTCCGAGCTGTTCTATAAATTGTACGAAAAACCTGCAGGATCAATACTGGAAATTATCAATAAACGACTGATTGAAGAAATCGGCAGCATAGAAAATTACCTGACAGGTCTGCTGATGAAAGTTGATGATAACAAAATAGAGATTGCTAACGCCTCTCATGCCAACGTTTTACACCGATCACACTCATTGCAAACCGTGCGTGAGCTAAACCCGAAACAAACTAAAGGCAATTTTCTGGGCATCTCGATTATGGACGAACCCTATGGCACAGACACCTATCTAATAGAAGAGGATGACTCGTTACTGTTGTACAGTGATGGACTCTACGAATACCGTATAGGGGATACTCTTCAAGCGCGAGAATTTGAAAAAATAAAAGAGAACTTTATGCGATGCAAAAAACACCAGTCTGCACGTTCACAGCTTGACTATATTCTGGAAAATTTCTCTTTAGATAACACAAAAGGATTAGGAGACGATCTGACTGTTATTTTAATGAAAAGGATACGCGATCAGGAACGTTGAATTTCGTCGAAAGAGTTGTAGATAGTGAAGTATTTATCGGCTGATGTAATTTTCATTATTTGATAGATGTTATTAGGTATGTTAAACAGTGCAAATGATTTATTCTCGAGGTTCATCTGCTTACTTAAAACAGCCAAGACCCCGAGCCCAGAAGAGTCAATAACTTTCACCTGTTCAAAATCTATAGCAATAAAATCATTCTCCTCAGAAAGGGGGAAAAGCGTTTTTTTAATCTCAGCAGCATTATAGAGATCAATGTTTTCTGGCATTTCTACAACAACATATGAGTTTTCATTTCTTATCTTTAACATAAACGTTTTGTATATCTTATTGTTCAGCATGTAAAGCAAAAAATCATTCATGATCAGGAAAATCTTTATTTTTCAGTTCTCAACTTATATCTACAATATTCCCACATGTAATATATCAGGAAATACTATTTAATAATCAAATAAATTCTAAATGTTGATCCAATGAGCAACTAAAACCGGTTATAAAGTATCTTTGAAATAATTTTTTAGTGCCACCATAAAAAAAATCTGCCCCATCGGGGCAGTTCAAGTTGGTCACTTCTAAATTAAGGAGGAAGTTTCTACAAAAAACAGTGTTTTGCCTAAAAGGCTCCCCTATTGATAGGTTATAAGCTCTTTCACGGCCTTTCATAGTAAGCAGGTAGGCAAATCGTTGGTAAGCAGGTAGGCAAATCGTTGGTAAGCAGTTAAGCAAATAATTGATAAGCAGCTCGGTAAATCGTTTATAAGTTGAATTATTAATAGCTCATCTCCACTTATATAACAATAAAATTGGAGATTTTAGCCTAAAAATTGAAATTTTTTGAAAAACCTCATCCTTCGATCCAAGAATAAACGATCAACATCAAAACAGCTTTCTTTAATTTATTGACAAGAATCCGGTTCATAAGCCCAAATAGGTCTTTATAGAGAGGGGATAAAGATGACACTACATGAAACAGCACTGTCAGCCAAAAAAGCGTCAACCTACCTAGCTTCAATGAATGGAACCGACAAAAACAGTGCCCTCGAGCTGATTGCGCAAGAGCTGGACGCTAATCGTGTTCAAATAAAGAATGCAAACAGTGCGGACATCGAAAGAAGTAAAAAAGAGAACCTTGCGGAACCTCTTTTAAAGCGACTCCTGTTTGATGACAAAAAGATTGACCAGACCATCAAAGGTATTCGAGACCTAATCGAACTGACTGACCCGGTGGGCAAAACACTGATGGCCACTGAACTGGATACTAATCTTGAGTTATTCAAAACCAGTTGCCCGATAGGCCTGATAGGGGTTATTTTTGAATCACGTCCCGATGCCCTGGTGCAAATATCATCGCTTTGTCTGAAGAGCGGTAACGCCCTTCTTCTGAAAGGGGGCAGTGAAGCATTTGAAACAAACCGTATTCTGTCCGATATAATCTATAAAGCATCCATAAAGGCAGGAATGCCTGAAAGCTGGTTATTTCTAATAGAAACACGAGCGGAAGTCAGAGAAATGCTGAATCTGGATGAGTGCATAGATCTGATTATTCCTCGTGGTTCAAACGAATTTGTTCAATTTATCATGAATAATTCTAATATTCCGGTACTGGGACATGCTGACGGAATCTGTCACCTTTATGTCGATAACGAAGCTGATCTCAAGATGGCAGAAAACCTGATCATTGACTCTAAAACGCAATCAGTTGCTGTCTGTAACGCCCTTGAAACTCTGCTAGTTCACCACTCTGTTGCAAAACAGCTAATACCTGATTTAAAGGCCTTGCTCGACAAAAAAGGAGTTCGCATAATCGGCTGTGAAAAAACATGCTCAATTATCGATTGTGAAGAAGCAACACCCGAAACCTGGAAAACAGAATATCTGGACTATATTCTTTCTGTTAAAATTGTGGACTCAACCGAAGATGCGATAGACCACATAAACAAATACGGCTCTGGACATACAGATTCAATAGTTACTTCAAACAAACAGACTGCGGACATTTTTATGAACCTGGTCGATTCAGGAAACATATTCTGGAATGCCTCGACTCGTTTTTCTGATGGATTTGTATATGGCTTTGGTGCTGAAGTTGGAATCAGTACGAATAAGATTCACGCACGAGGACCGGTAGGGCTTGATGGACTACTGATCTATAAGTACAAACTCGTAGGTACCGGCCATGTTCGAGCAGATTACAGCAATGGAACCAAGGCATACACCCATCAACCTCTGAAAAAGGAGTTCCCACAGGGCTGATTATCTTTCAGGCCCTTTACACCGAACTTCAAAACCATACAACACGGATTTACCGTCTGCTAATTTTCTATTTTCTTGACAAACACTCTTCAACTTTTGTATATTATGATACAGATATCTGCTCTCAAACAGCCGTAAATAAGATAATATCAGTAAAAAATAAAGAGGCCTAAATGTATAAAAACAGCTCCCTTCCAATTAAAAAAAGAGTAGAGGACCTTCTTTCGAAAATGACACTTGAAGAAAAAATTGCACAGCTTGGTGGGGCGATGCTGCTCTATATCGTTGATAATAACGGTTTTAATTCAAGCAAGGCTGATGCTTTTCTTAAAAATGGAATAGGAGAGATATCACGAACGCAATGGATGCTTGGCGACATCAATCCTGATGAGTGTTCTGATCTGGTTACAGCAGTTCAAAAATATCTGACAGAAAACACCCGACTTGGAATACCAGCTATTATTCACGATGAATGCCTAACCGGGTATCAGACAAAGGGAAGTACAGCCTATCCACAGAGCATAGGACTGGCTGCTACCTGGAACGAATCTCTGGCTTTCAGAATGACAGACTATATCCGTAAAGAGATGCGCGCAGTGGGAGCAACCCACGGTCTTTCTCCAGTACTGGACATCGTTCGTGATGCCCGCTGGGGTCGGGTCGAAGAGTCTTATGGTGAGTGTCCATACCTTGCGTCCTCTTTTGCGGTCTCCTTTGTAAAGGGCCTCCAAGGTGAGGATCTGAAAGAGGGAGTTATGGCTACCGGTAAACATTTTATCGGATATGGAGTTACCGAAGGGGGCTTAAACTGGTCTCCATCACACATAAACCGCCGGGAGCTTCTCGAGGTCTATTCGCGTACTTTTGAAGCTACGATTCGCGAAGCTAATCTTGCCTCCATTATGAACTCATATTCAGAAATTGATGGTGTTCCCTGTGCAGTTTCCAAAGAAATTCTGACCGACCTTTTGCGCGACACTCTGGGTTTTACCGGTATTGTTGTTGCCGACTATGGGGCTGTCTTAACTGCACATACCTACCACAATCTTCGATCTTCTGTAAAAGAAGTTGCAATTGAAGCTCTATCAGCCGGCCTTGATATCGAACTACCCAAATTTGAAGGCTACTCCTTTTTAGCAGCAAGTGTTGCCGATGGCACTCTTTCAGAAGAAATTATAGATATCGCCTGCCACCGAGTGCTGACTAAAAAGTTTGAACTGGGACTTTTTGAAAACCCATACGGCACGAAGGAAGATATCGAAGTTCTGTTTGGAGCCGATAAATGTACTAAACTTGCTCACGAGATTTGTGAGAACTCTTTTGTGTTGCTGAAAAACGAAGGGGCTTTGCCCATTAAGCCTTCAACAAAAAAGATAGCAGTCATTGGACCGAATGCAGATTCAGTACGCAATCTTTTTGGTGATTACACATATGGAGGCCATCTTGAAGGCGCAATAGCGATGTTAAACTCTTTTTCTACATCCGGACAGTCGGGAGAGTCTGAAATTACAAAGGCCGAAAAATTGATAACTGAATTCTATAAGCTTGATGTAGAAAATTGCACCTTCGAAGAGCTTACAAATGCATTTTATAACGAAAAAATTCTAAAAGACATTATTGCATCAACAGGATTCAATCCTCAGAAGGAGGTAACTCCGGGTCTGCTTTGGGGCGCCATCGACACAATACGTCAGAATCGCTTCATGATGCCTCTTGAAAGAGTAAAAAAACTTCAAAATTTTAAAAATGCTGACGAAATTATCAACTATCTGTATGAACCCCAATCGGTGCTAGAAGCCCTAAAAGCAAAAACAGACCCGGCTGTTACCATCAATTATGAAAAGGGTTGTGATGTTATTGGTGATGCTGACCTGAATATCGAAGCAGCCGTTAAAATTGCCGAATCCTCTGACATTGTTATAGCAGTTATGGGTGACCGCTCAGGAATTGACATAAATTCCACTACCGGAGAAGCACGGGATCGTGCCGAACTGACACTTCCTGGACACCAACAAGAGCTACTCAAAGAGATAAAAAAATGCGGCAAACCGATTATTCTTGTCCTTTTTAGCGGACGGCCTGTTGCGCTCGAATGGGAATCTGATAATTGCGACGCAATTCTTGAGGTCTGGATTCCGGGTGAACACGGTGCCGGCCCTATAGCCGACATGCTCCTTGGAACCGCTACCCCATCAGGGCGCCTTCCAATATCATTTCCAAGATCGGTCGGCCAGATGCCACTATTTTATAACCACAAACCGTCAGGAGCCCGCTCACACTGGTACGGTGACTATGTCGAGTTGAGCACTAAAGCACTCTACCCCTTCGGGTTTGGTCTTAGCTATACCACCTTTGAATACAATGACTTTTCTATATCTGATAAATCAATCGAAGAAGCAGGAATGGTGGACTGCTCATTAACTGTTAAAAATAGTGGCGATTATGACGGTGCCGAAACGGTACAGATCTATTACACACAACAGAACGCATCAGTGACTCGTCCTGTGAAACAACTTGTAGGATACAAAAAAGTCCATCTTCCTAAAGGTGAATCGGCACGAATAACCTTTACACTGGCTGCGGAACTGTTTGCCTTTTATGACCGTGACAATATTTTTTCAGTCGAAAAGGGGATAGTTACACTTATGGTAGGACGTTCTTCTGATGAGATCGAGTTCTCCGCTGAAATTAAAATAGAGTCTACCTTTCCGGTTAAAGAAAAGGTTTTTTTCTCCTCTGCAGATATGGAATTATTATAAAAAGGAGTTTTCTGAACATTTATTTCACACCTCTGCAAGAACTGAAGATTTGTTTATTGACACAAATCTTCAGTTCTGCACACATATAGTCGGTCTTCTAATTTTAGCGGGAGATAAAACCATGAAATCCATTCTCTATTTTTTTAGAGGAATCTTTTCCTTCACACTGTTAATCATAAATACCATTTTTTGGTGCACTCCACTGACACTCATTGCCTTTTTTAAACTGCTTATTCCCATATCGGCATGGAGAAGATTATGCACACGACTACTGAATTTCATCGCTATGCTTTGGACTTCAGTAAATAATTGCTGTATAGATCTGTTCCTACCTACAAAATGGCATGTTAGAGGGTTTCCTGCTCTTAATAAAAAGAAAAACTATCTTATAATTTCGAACCACTGCTCTGGAATTGACATTGTTGCTCTTCAGAAAATTTTCAACCGACGCATTCCTTTCTTTCGCTTCTTTCTCAAAAAGGAACTTATCTGGATTCCCATTCTGGGCCTTGCCTGGTGGGCTCTTGATTATCCATTTATGAAACGTTACTCTCGGGAATTAATTACTAAAAAACCGAATCTAAAGGGAAAGGATCTTGAAATTACACGCAAAGCCTGTGCTAAATACCAGAAAAGCCCGGTATCCATAATGAATTTCCCCGAGGGAACCCGCTTTACACCTGCCAAGCACAAAAAACAGGCATCACCATACGCCCATCTGTTAAAACCGAAAGCTGGAGGAATCGGATATGTTCTTTCTGCAATGGGAGAAAGTGTTGATACAATACTGAATGTAACACTTGTATATCCTGATGGCGCACCCCATTTCTGGAATTTTTTAAGTGGGAAAATAATGCGAATTGTTGTAGATATTGAAGAGATTGCAGTCACAGCGAACATTAGAGGTGACTACCTTAACGATGAATATTTCCGATCAGACTTTCAGAAATGGGTAAATGAGTTGTGGGAAAACAAGGAGTCGCTGATAACAACGATTTTAAGGAAAGAGGGTTCCTGAAAACTAGGAATTAGATTACATAGAGAGGCCTGAACCTCTCTATGTAATTAAAACTATAATTAAGAATTATATACCATCGATAAATGCACCAAAGGCAAATCCGACAGTCCCCTGGTAGTTAACCTTGTACCAGTAATTGGTTTTGCCTCCAATCTCGACTTCTTCTCCAACCTTATCCACTACACCGACTCTGCTACCTGAGGGTATCAAAACAAGCTCTTCTCCGTCAACTGAAGGGTCAGATCGCACTTTAAGACCGCCACCCGCAGAAACTGTGCCTATTGAAAGATCATCAGCATACTCGTAATCATCTTTTTCAACAGCACTCGTACCGTCTAAAGCAAGTTCTGCAACAGAAGAGAGTTCTGAACCGGAAGAGGCTATCTTGTTTAGTGAATCACGGGCTATCGAAGCATCACCCTTAACAGATCCGGCAAGCACACCAATCGCATTTTTGATAATGACCGCCTCTGTAACAAGCGCCTTATCATTAGAAAACCCCTTCTCAATCCATTTTCCATAAACCTTTGTTCCGTCCGGCAATTCACCTGCAGTTATCTTAAGCCAGCCACCCTTTTCTTCTTCAACCATGGCGACTGTTCCCACAGGTAAACGGGCAGCAACACCACTGGTTGTATTATTACGCTTAAACGCAGGCGTTTTGTCGGATACGATTACGACAGCATAATCAGCCAGATAATCTGAACGAATATAACCTTCAGAGTCATCAGATAGACGAACCCTAGAAAGTGAATAGGTCTTTCCCTTAATTTCCTGATCAAACACTTCAAGAAGCTGAACCTCTTCAGCAGTATTCAGAGTAGCAACCCATTCAGTTAATTCAACGTCTTTACGAACCGAAGCTGGAAATTTGGCAACCTTTGTATCAAGCTCGACATCCTCAACCTCACCGTCGTCATCAACGATCTCAGTATCAGACTCATTTTCATCCGACACCTCTTTTTTTGAACAACCTGTCTGCACAAGCAGTCCAGCAAAGAAGAGTAGTGTTATTAAAACCAAAAGTTTTTTCATCAGATGTTTCTCCCTTATTTTATTATTACTGCTAAATAACTATAAACCTTAATTTTATGAATTCCAATTTCGCAAATACGCTTTCCGGTTATTTCAAAACATACGAAAGAGGATAATAGGGAACTTCGAAAAGTTAATTATTAGAGGTTCCTAATAATCAATTCACGAATCCTTATGTACTACATAAGCGCAAATAATGATTTTAAGCTACTCTTTTCTATTAGAGCTACAAAATTTTTTCTTATGTCAATTATCTTTATCTTGGTATTTTAAAAAGCGTACTCTCTTTGTCATAAAAGTGAGTAAAACTTGAATGTGCTCTCAAAAAGCGCTTTATTGAGATTGACTAAGAACCCATAAGGGGCGAAAATAGGGTATGAAAAACACTGTAACAGTTACTCTGTTTCGTATGGCGATTATAAGTCTCTGTATATTCATGTCTGTAACTATTGTCGGTAGATGTGACAACATTCAACTAATTTTGTACAACGATGTCTACAAGCCCTGTTACAGAATCGGAAAATCCAGCAAGAATGCTACAGCCTGTTTCGACACGGCTCTTAGCAAACCGCCAAAAGAAAAAAACGAGCTGACCCAACTTATAGCCACAATATGTATGCTCGGATGCGCAGATGCTGTAAGCGGTAATTCAATGCAGCGGGAGAATCAGTTTTGCAGCAGCCTATAAACTAAAAAAAGAAGCTACTCAAACGAGTCGAAGATTGATTGGCGATTTTTAAACATACTGATGAAAAAGGGATCCTGAACAATTGTCTTTATCATCTGTTTTTCTACTGAGTCGGCAAAAGCCCCCTCGGCATCGAAATGCTCTATTGCTTTCATGGAATCCGGAAGTTCCCTGATACGGTTAACAAGAAAGGATATCCTGTTCATATCACGTTGTTCAAACGGCAGCTTCCGTTCACTTTCCAGATCAGTTTTTTTCTGATAATTGCGTAACATGTCGTTCAGACGGCTGATCTGATCCATATCCTGCTGGTATTTAACAAAAAAGGAGTGCACAGACTCATCTCGTATATGCTCGACACTCATAATTATAATATACTGAAAAAGACTATAGTTCTTCATAATAACGGACCGAACCATGTCATCAGGAAGCTTTATAAAAAAAGAGATAAAGTCGAGTATTGTCTGCTTCTGTTCAAAATAGAGTTTTATCGATGCTGAATCAAGTTTAGAAAGCACATAAAGTAGCAACAATTTATCTCGATTTATAAATTTTCCATCCATTAAAAGCCCCAGCAAACGTTGCTGATCGATAAAATAGAGAACCTCATCGAAGATAAGTTCAGTCGGGTAATCCTTCAAAGTACAATATCCGTATGTAAAAAGCACAATACGCTCTAAAAGCTCGACATTAAGGCTGGGCGAGTTAATAAACAGCTGAATATTCGAATTATCACGAAAGAGTATAATATAATAAATGAAGAGCTGAAACTGTTCATGGTCGTTTGTAGAGATTATTTTATCTACAAGAGCTATCAGCTCCTCTTCAGAGAGAGATTTAAAAAAATTTTCAATCTGCCTGATAGGTGTGAGTTCATCATCCTCCATAACCGCATGTGCTAAATACTTCTTGAAAATCACTGATTCTTCCATTTAGAACTCATTATCTCTCTGTTTTTTTGTTCAAGATACTATGAAACTGATATTTATCAAATTTTCATTCATACCTATGATATTTTCTGTCCAGGTTTAGCACCAGAATCCGGAGACAGCAGAAGCACCGTGCTCTTATCATCAGCAGAAGCGGCAAGCAGCATCCCCTCTGAAAGACCGAACTTCATCTTTCGCGGGGCCAAATTAGCGACAACAACGATCATGCGTCCCTGTAATTTTTCGGGAGTATAATGCTTCTTGATTCCGGCAAAAATTGTACGCTCACCCCCTTCTCCCAGAGAAATAGTTAGTTTCAGCAGTTTATCTGCACCTTCAACATCCTCCGCTTTAAGAACTTCCGCCACACGAAGATCTACTTTCGCAAAATCGTTAAAATCGATCTCACTACTCTGTACTGTTTTTTCAGCTTCTTTGAGCTTATCTGCTGCGGCACTCTTCTCTTCAGATACTATAGCCTCAACAGACTCTTTTTCGATACGGTTAAGCAGGTGCTTGTAAGCATTAACAGTATGGTTCTCAAGAACCGTTGCGGCAGTTTCCCATGTAAATGGCTTATCATTTAACAGCTGTTCGACCATTGCTGCATACCCGGGCAAGACCGGTTTTAAATAGACGGTTATAATTCTAAAAACATTTATTAAAGCTGTTAAAACTGACCGAACCCCTTCAGGGTTATCGGCCAGATGTTTCCATGGTTCCTGATTATCAATATACCGGTTGGCCTCTTCGGCAATTTCACGTATCTCTTTAACAGCTTTCGAAAAATTACGTTCCTCATAAAAACGAGCTACAAGGTCTGATTTAGAACCGGCAGCATCGACAAGGGCACGACCCTCTTCAGTAAGGACTCCCGTTTTAAGATCAAGCTTCTTCAGCATCTGAATACTTCGTGATGCTATATTTGTTATTTTACCAATTAATTCAGAATTTACACGGTTAACAAAATCATCAAAACTCAGATCGACATCTTCAATTGATGCATTAAGTTTGCAGGCATAATAGTAACGAAGATATTCGGGATTAAGATGATTCAAAAAGGTACGTGCCTTAATAAACGTTCCCTTTGATTTACTCATCTTTTCACCATTTACAGTTAAGAAGCCGTGAACAAAAACAGAATCGGGAGTCTTAAAACCGGCATTGTGAAGCATGGCTGGCCAGAAAAGTGTATGAAAGTAGACAATATCTTTTCCAATAAAATGATAAAGTTCGGCATCATCAGATCTCCAGAACTCGTTAAAATCACGACCGATTTTATCACACCAGTTTTTTGTAGCCGAGATATAGCCGATGGGAGCATCGACCCAAACATAAAAGAACTTGTCTTTGTAGCCCGGAATTTGAAAACCGAAATAGGGGGCATCACGGGAAATATCCCAGTCCCTAAGGTCTTCAGAAAGCCATTCATTCAGTTTATTTGCAATTTCACGGGAAGAGTGCTCTTTTACCCAATCTTTCAGAAAAGGACGAAAATTATTCAGCTTAAAAAACAGATGTACGCTCTCTTTCAATACCGGATTTTTTCCACACATAACACAAGAAGCATTTTTCAGATCAGATGGAGAATAGGTAGCACTACATGCATCACATGAATCACCATATTGATCGGCAGCACCACAAGATGGGCACACTCCTTTGACAAAGCGGTCTGGTAAAAACATTTTATCGTGATCACAGTAAAGCTGTGATATTGAACGCTCATCAATATGACCGTTTTCCTTCATTTTAAGGAATATTTCTGAAGCAAATTCTCTGTTTTCAGGGCTGTTTGTAGTGTAATAGTTATCGAACTCTATGTTAAAGTCACAAAAATCTTTTACATGGCGATCATAACAGTCAGCAATAAGTTGTTCAGGTGTTATCCCACGGTCGCGGGCACTTATCATTATAGGTGTTCCATGAGTATCATCCGCACACATATAGTGGCAGTCATGACCTCGCATCTTCTGAAAGCGAACCCAGAAATCAGTCTGCAGATATTCGACCAGATGCCCAATATGTATATCACCGTTAGCATAAGGGAGAGCGGAGGTAACCAGTATTTTTCTTTTGTCGTTCATTGTATATCCTTTGCGGGTCTCGTATTAGTGTACTGTCCTAAAACATGATACCCCGACACAGCAATTTGTTGTCAATAAGATAATTTGAGTTAAACGTTTTCCATGTTGACATAAAACAGTTTAATATTTATAGAAAGGTAAATTCTTATGGATGATATAAAATGAATTCAAGCACACAATTAATTTCGGAAATCTTGGGAATCGCGGGCGGGCTGGTTATTCTGGTATTTATGGGTCTCTATCGGAGTGAAAACAGACGTATTTCACAGGGTATACCGCTAATAATAATGACACAGGTTCTCTCTTTGATTTTTCACCTTGTCCTTCAGTTTACCGGGTGGACACAGAAATTTCCAGGGCTTACCTGGAGTAGCACACTGATAAGTGCGATTTTCCTGCTTTTTCTTATTAATAGCTATTTCATGGAACAGCCATTTCATAATATGAGGCAGTTGTTTCATCTTATTCCATTACTCTTTTCAATTACCAGTTCACTCTTTTTTATTATACCCGACTTCAATTTCGCGACATCCCTCAGTCACCCGCTTGTTGAAAGGTCTCTTTTTATATTTTCAGTTCTTCTGACATTATTATATCTTCTTTTAAGCGGGACTACAATCAGTCGACACTTTAAAAGGCTTGAACGACACTTTTCGTCTATTAATTATACTACAAGGCGGGTAATTAAACTCTTCTATGTTTCTCTAGTAATACTACTAATATTTTCACTTATTCCGGCAACAATACTCTCTTTTGAATCATCAATAGAGCTGCAAAACTACTTCACATTGATATCTGCATCAAGAACCATTCCACTGTTCATCTTCTATTTCTTCTCCATTGCTCTTATTCTATCTCCCCCGCTTCCATTAACGACAACTGATGACTTTACAGCAGGTGTCGTTAACATAGAATTGAAAGATGTGCAAACTATATACAACAGAATTATTTCAGAGCTGGAAAAACAAAAATTGTACCTTATTCCGGATCTTACTCTTGGTGTGGCCGCTGAGAAAATCAAAATACCCGCAGAGGAGATGTGCGCGGCAATTCAGCAGATAAAGGGAGTAAACTTCTATAATTTGATTAATGAATTAAGAATTAAGGAATCCCTTAAACTGCTTGAGAACCCTCTATGCAAAAACTTCCCCTTCGTTACAATAGCCTGTCAGGCTGGATTCAAATCAGAACTCTCATTTAAACGGGTGTTCAAAAAACTGACCGGGATCAAACCAAATGAGTACAGAAAACAACATGAATCAGAATCAGAATCAAAATCAATCTGATCTTTTAAACCCCGTCACCGACGGGGCGCTTAAAGCAAACCCCATTCAATCAAACTTGATTTGATGTCCCGGTTTATCGATTACCAGTGATTTTGAAATTATATCATGAAGTGCCTGCTTTTTCGAGGTAAACCCAGCCATAAAAAAACCAAAGAACAGAGGAAGTGCCGATATATACTTACACAAGTTTCTGACAACAGCATGCTTAAAAGTCATCACCTCACCATCAAGCGATACAACTCTGATGTCAAAAAAAAGTTTTCCAAGAGTTGCATGAAAATTAGACGATTCCATCAGGGCAAAATAGAGCCAGGAAAAGGAGTGAACAACAACATGCCCGACACCCCAAGCATATATACCTCGTTCGGTCTCTCCACCAAAAGCTACAAGAAGAATTTGCCCCAATATTTCACCAAGAGCCCCTAAAGCCATTACATCCACAAACAGTGCTGCTGAGCGTCTCCAGAATCCAGCATATTTCATAAAAACCTACCTTTATTGTATTTCAAGAAGCTGCTTTTAAAAATCACCGCAAGAAGCACCAGGTTTTTTATATTAGGGACTTCGAAAACTACATTGTTTCAGAAGGTAATCATATTCAAGAGCCTATTTGAAAAAATTTTTCGTGTCACCCCTGTCGAAAACCTGATTATCAGAGATTACCATTATCATGCCAGTCAAAAATGCGTCTATTGACTTTTATTTAGGAATTAGATTTTTTAACTACTATCAGATAAAGACTAAATACTGATTGACAATACAACTGAACAAACCATATTGATCACTTATATATATAAAATATTTAGCATATCAGCTGTTTTCTAGCAACTCTTAATGGAACTAACTTAAGAATTATATATAAACTTGACTTGCATAATGAACTCTTAAAATATTGCATTTCTGAACATCAAATTTCATGCCCTACAGATAGTTCCCTTATTATTCTACAAGCTGATGCCGACAATTAATAAACAATTTAGTTTAATTATTAGTAACCTCTAATAATTAACTTTTCAACTAGGCCGCATATGCGAGCAGCAAGAGTCATCTTGCGACCAGCAAAGGAACTTACGAAAAATTCCTTTAGAATAGGCACTTAAACAATGTTACTCTCTGGAACATTGTAATTTTTCGAAGTCCCCTATTATAAAGAATTGTACAAAACCGACCAATACTATTGAAGCCTGCAAAAAAATATTTTAATATGGATTTTACTAGTGTCCAAAATTTTTCAAGCAAAGTGGTAAAGAAATGAACAAAATGAAACCAGTAATTGAACTTAAAACTGACAACTGTGTCAACTGTCACGCCTGTATTGCGGCATGTCCGGTTAAATATTGCAACGACGCCAGCCTGGACTATATGCAAATCAATCATGATATGTGTATTGGTTGCGGTAGCTGTATTACAGCATGTTCTCATGAAGCGAGGGGAATTATCGACGATTTCGATCTTTTTTTAGAAAACCGCAATAAACATAAATTCTTCGCGATTGTCGCTCCAGCTGTTGCTGCAAACTTCCCTAAGCAATACCTGAACCTTAACGGCTTTTTACGTTCTCTGGGTGTCGAGGCCTTCTTTGATGTTAGTTTTGGAGCCGAACTCACTGTCAAATCATACATCGAAGCAATAAAAGACAAAAATCCGAAAACTGTCATCTCGCAACCCTGCCCAGCAATTGTATCCTACATCGAAATACATAAGCCACAGCTGCTGCAATATCTGGCTACGGCCGACAGCCCGATGCTTCATACCATAAAAATGGTTAAAGAATTTTACCCAAAATACAAGAAACATAGCGTTATAGTTGTTTCGCCCTGTCTTGCCAAACGTCGTGAATTTGACTCTACAGGTTACGGTGACTCTGTTTACAATGTGACCTATCAATCACTCAACAACTATCTTGAAGAAAATAAAATAGAACTAAAGCAGTTTCCAAAGGTTAACTTTACAAATCCGCCTGCCGAACGAGCAGTGCTGTTTTCAACTCCCGGTGGGCTATTTAAAACCGCTATCCGTGATCTTCCCGAAATCGAAGAGAAAACCAGAAAAATTGAGGGAGCAAAAAATATCTATCACTATCTTGATAACCTGAAAGAGTCAATAAACAGTGGTGTTGCTCCTCTTCTGATAGATTGTCTTAATTGCGAAATGGGTTGCAACGGTGGACCAGGCACTCTTAATTGTGATAAAACGGTTGATGAAATCGAACATCACATCTCAGAGCGAAACAGAGAAATGAAAAAGCATTACAGTAACCCATCCCTGAAAAAAACATCAAAGAAGATTAACAAGCTATTAAGCAAATTCTGGAAAAAGGGACTTTATGATCGCAGCTACTCTGATCGCTCGGCTTTGAACACAATCGAAACACCTTCTGAAAAACAAATAGATAAAATTTATGAATCCATGAAAAAGTTTTCTACAGCTGAAATCATCAACTGTAACTCATGTGGTTACGGAAGCTGCTACTCAATGGCGATTGCAATTCATAATGGCCTGAATTCACCGGAAAATTGCCACTACTACCGCCAGAAACTTCTGGCCGAAGAGCACTATAGGACCGAATCAGAACATCAGAATGCCCTTGAGGCAAACCGGCAAACTGAACTGAACAAAACTGCACTTGAAAAAGAGCATCAATCTAAAATGACAATCGCGCAACATGTCTCGGCGACAACAACAGAGATGGAATCAAACAATCACTCCATTGCAAAAATGACCGAATCACTCTCTTCTCTTTCAAGAGAACAGGAGAAGAGCCTGAAAGGCCTGTTTAAAACTCTTGCCGAAGCCGGTAAGATTACATCAGAATTCAAATCGATTGCCGAAGCAATTACTGATGTTGCCGAACAGACCGACATGCTTGCATTAAATGCGAGTATTGAGGCCGCCCGTGCCGGTGAAGTCGGCCGTGGTTTTGCCGTAGTGTCAGATGAGGTAAAAACGCTTGCCGAAAACACGCAGCACGAGATTAAAAAAATTGGTTCATTTACCGACAACCTGCAGAAGGTTTTTAACAGAATAAATGAATCATCTCATGATGTCTTTAACAACTTCGAAAGGATGTCCCAGCTTACAACAGAAGTAACCGCGGCAACTGAAGAGATGGCCGCGGCAACAACGTCGGTTAATGCTGAGATTGCCAAACTTGCGTCATCTGAAGAAAATTCTGATCAGAACGAAACAAGCAAAACAGACAAAAAACTAGCGTGAGACCATAAAATCACGAACTACCTTTCCCTCCGCAATGACCGCGCGGGGAAACGCCCCTAAATGGAATGGATCCTGGTCCCACACAATTATGCTGGCCAGTTTTCCTGCTTCAACTGTACCGAGATCCTTTTCCAGCCCTAAAATCTTTGCGCTCCTTGAGGTTATCAGACTGATTGCCTCTGCGGGCTGCATACCCTGTATCAAAAAATACTTCAAGGAGTCCCGCAAACTATGAGTGAGAACCACAGGATGATCAGTCATCAGTGCATACTCTGCCTTTGATCTCATCAACAGCGCCGGATTCTGATAATAAGCATGCTTGAGCTCCACCTTGTAATCAAACGAGCCGAGCGGACCATATACTATGGGAATATTTTTCTGTGCAATAATGTCAAATATCTCCTGATTAAAAACATCACATGCATGTTCAATTGTAATCTTCAGTTCATACTTCTCTGCAAGTTCCAGCAGATAGAGAATATCATCCTCTTTATGAACATGAACTTTGCATATCTTTTTACCGTCAAGAATCTCCAGAAGTGCCTTCTCGGTCGGACTGAATTCCAGCTCATGTTCCAGATGCACTATTTCAATCCGTTCCAGACGAGTCTCATTATCAATTTTATCATCGTTAAAGCGCTCTTCAATATCACTTAACGAATCCTCCAGAGAGCAACGCTCCTTTTCACGTTTCTGCAAAACATCATCAAAGGTCGTCTCAAGGTGTGCATAGACTCCCATGCGGGTTGTCGGGCGCGTACCTTTCCAGTTTCCCGTTGAGCGCGGATTAAACCCCAGCGCCATCTTATAACCATAATGCTTAATAAGCGCCTCACCTCGGGTACGTGCAAAGTTCTTGATAATCATGGCCTTACCGCCAAGCAGGTTACCGCTACCGGGAACAACACAGCTATAAAGAACTCCAAAGTCTACTGCATCAGCAAAAGCCCGGTCATCGAAATAGATGCTGTTTAAAGGGTTGTTAAGCGGAGTAATCTGGTCGATCTCATCATTAGTTTCGCCCTCTTCTCCCGGCTCCCCCTGTCGTTCCATCCCTATATGCGAGTGCGGGTCTATGAAGGCAGGCGTTACCACGCCCTCAAAATCGACTTCACAGGGCTCTGAACTTACTGAAACAATACGATCATTTTCAATTGTAATAAAACTATTTTCTGAAGAGGTTAATCCATCGTACAAAAGAGTTGCTTTAATTTTCATCCAATACACCACATTTTTTAGTTAGAAGATTATGATTGTTACTATCCAATAACAAATAATAGTGTTACCCCGAAAAGCAACAATTTTTTGCTTGTCTACTAATGTAAGGTTAAACTATAAATAACAAAAGACATTCTTAAAGATAACCCATGAACGCTGTTTGCTAATTTTCTGCATCTGGGGTTTTAGCAAAACCGCACAGCATACCTTTTCGGAGGCCTTATATGGAATTATACCCAGTTTTTATTTCTATATATGTTCTGCTTGTAATACTGGTTCTGACTCTGGAAAATCAGAAAAGCAGGTTTTACCCCTTCTTCAAGGCGATTCCGGCTCTGATGTGTGCATTTCTGCTCTTATGGAGTTTGAGCACCCTAAATGGAAAGATACAGACGCACCTGTATATTATTCCGGTTGCACTTGTTTTTGGGGCCTGTGGTGACTTCCTACTGGCTCGTATGACCGATATCAGATATGGATTAATTGCATTTTTGGCGGGGCACTGTATCTATTCTTTCATTTTTATATCAGCTGCAACAGGCTTAAGCCTGTACTCACTATCCATCGCAATACCGGTTTTAATCTATTGTCTCTTTTTTTTCAGAAAGCTTCCAAGCCAAAACCGTTCGTTAAGGTTTCCAGTTTTAATCTATGTAACCATTCTTACATGCATGATAATTACCGCAACAAACCTCTCCATGGTCAGCGGTAACTATCTGTTCATATCCGGAGGCCTGCTCTTTCTTTGTTCAGATGCACTTCTGGCCTGGGACATGATGGTTCAAAGAGTTAGGAATTCAATTCTCCTGACTCTTCCGCTCTATTACTCGGCACAACTACTGTTAACCTCCGCAATAATTGAAACAGTTATCGCCTGAATGAATCCAGAGAATAACTCTGTCGAAACATCAACTTTTCTTCATCGTCGAAGATTAAAATAGTCACTTTATTGAAGAACACATATTTACGCCGATAGTGGCTCAAAAACTCATAACGGAAAGCATAGTAGTCTGTTAGATGATAAGCCTTGCCGGTATCCGGGCTCACTCCTGTTTTAATATTCTTGGGATATTTTATTATACTCTTTTCTCCCTCGATCTCGTACTCATACTGTGATACGTCTTCAGGTAGGGATTTAATATACTTTGTATCTATTCGTTTGGGAGTTATCTTTTTTTTACCAAAACTGTCATAAACCCAAACCAGTTCTTCATTGGTAGCGACAATGTGTATATATAAATCTAGACTTATATCAACTTCATTTTCGAGCTGAAAATCAACCTGAAGTAGCTCACCCCTGCCACGAGGATCAACCTTTTTATTAAAAGATATATGACGGATCTCAAACTCTTCGCTCTGTACCATCTGTGTCGGAAGATCTTTTTCCGTTGTCGAACCTGAACGGTCGCTCTTTTTTTCTTCGTCCTCTTTCGCCTGCGCCCATAAAAGAACAGGAATGAGTATGAGTATTACAACTAATCTTTTCATTTTACCACCATCCTCTGGTTTGATATTATCTAACTATTATCTAACTATTATCTAACTATAACCTGCTTACTTTCTAAAGATACCTATCATCAGTATCCACCCTCTACACCGACTTCCAAGGCTGCTTCATGTTTTTCACGAGACGGCATAACTGCCTCAACAGTTATTTTCTGATATAGTGTCAATTCTTTGGAAAACCTCTGCTCAAACTTTGCACCAATAACGTGCGCTAAAGTGCTTATGCCAGAAAGTGGTGCGCCTTTAAACCAGTTACTGCTGTCGATTCCGAACATTCCCTGACCGTTTAAAGAGGAGTAGGGATCACTGTTATTCTCATTCTTCATGTAAATCCGTTCTGTTAACGAGAGATGTATCCTATGAAATGCCGATGGATTATTGTTAAATATTACACCGGCTGAAAACTCATAGGTTCCAGAGTAATCTGAAACAGGCCTCTCTCCGGTGTTGTCAAAAAAATAAAACTCATGCGTAGCAAATCCGAATTGAAGGTCATAACTTCTTCTAAATGCTCGAACCCACTCTATCTCAAAAAGTGACACATCAAAATAGCGTTTAGAACCATAACCGGTATCATGAGGAATCAACCTGGGGTACCAGCGCATGTCCACACGATTCTTATCGTTTTCGTATCCATATATAATACCCAGCTTTACATCATGTAATAGCAGCTTTCTGTCAAAATGGTTGTTACCCCTGTAATGTGAAACAAGTAGACCTGCGCCGAAATAGTAGGCTTCGCCAATCGTATATACTTCAAGCCTCTCATTTAGTATTAATGTGTCTGCAAGAAGTGAACCAAAATAGGGGTTTCCGGCACGAGCCCTGACTCCCCAGCGGTTCCTGTGATTATACTCACCCCAGGCTTCGAAAGTAAGATCGAGAAAAGGCCCCGGATTATCAACATATCCGAAAGAGTAGTCATCGGTGTACAACCCTGCAAGCCCCGTTACCTGAGCACCGGCTGTAAAGATACGGCGTTCAAGCAGCTTAAAAGTTCGATTAGGATCATCCAGAAGATACTGATCGCGACTATGCCTTTCACGATAAGCCTTTGTAAGCCACTCCGGAATTTTATCATTTGTTGGATCAAGCTGCATGCCTGTTTCACCGATTGTAACGGCCCTCTGATATTGACCCAGCTTATAACTGACAAAGCCTGCACGTTCGTACGAAACCACCTGTCGCGGATTTCTTTTTATTGCCTCCTCATAATTCAGGAGTGCATTTTTATAGTCTCGCTGCT
The DNA here is from genome assembly GCA_027858855.1 of Spirochaetota bacterium. Lineage (GTDB taxonomy): Bacteria > Spirochaetota > UBA4802 > UBA4802 > JAFGJZ01 > JAFGRW01. The sequence goes on from JAQIBV010000049.1 coordinate 26,804, forward strand.
GCTCATAACTCCAACCTATATTATGATACACAAGGGCCGCACCAATATCCGATTTGCTAATTCCTTTATCAAAGTCCTTAGCGGCCTCATCATAGTTTCCGCTCTTACTCTTATCTACACCCGAGCGGTTCAACTCATCGACAGTCTGCGCAAATAGAGAACCGTCAATCGAACATACCACTACGATTATCATTAACAACTTTTTCATCGAATGTACCCCGCTCCAAAGCGGATCATAAACTCATGTCGTTCGCTCTCATAACCTGCAAGTTCAAAGATCAGTGATTGATATAAAAAGAAGTTTTCTGAAAACCTTTCATCAATTTGAAAGCTTAAAACAGTGTTTTTGACTGTTTGCCCCGAAAAAATAGAGCCACCATCACGATTTTTATCTATTCCCAGAAAACTTTGCCCGTTAAAAAATCCGTATGGCTCATCTACATCCGTTTTAACAATATACTGGCGCAAAGCGGCCTCTGCTGTTAAGCGCAGATCGACACCGGGAAACAGACTGTAATTTGTAAAGGTTGCCCCTATTGCACCATCAAAATATCCGTAATAGTCAGAGACAGGATCATCATGATTAAACAGATAATAGTCATAACTAGAGACACGCACATAGTAGTTAAAATCTGGTTTAAACAGATAGGTGTACTTAAATTCGAACTGTGCTGTATCATAGCTGGTTCCTGACAGATAACTTAAGTCAAGAAGCAGCAACCTGGGGTAAAAAAGAAGATCCATAATATAGTCTTCACCCTCATAATGCACAGTAGCTCCGAGTTTGTAATCATGCAGCAACTCATTTTTGTTTTGAAGCAGGTCGGACTGATAATGACTCAACAGAAGCCCGCCACCTATAACAAGCCGGCCCATGTAATACAAACACTCAAGCCGCTCACTCTGAGATATCACATCGGGCAGACCGACTCCCGTATATGGATGTTCAAAGAGTCCATAAAATCCTATCTTTTTAAAGGGGCGATAATAGGCCTGACCACGATAGGGAAAGTTAGCAACAATTCCCTCAACTTTTTCATAACCTATTTGGCTATCTGATTCAGGCTGGTAGAAAAAACGTAGATCAAAATCAAATGTACCATAAAAAGTTCCACGGAAAGGGTCTATTCGTTTATAAGGGCTGCTTCCCTGCCATAACGGCTCCCGGTCGGCGACCAGCCCTTCATATGGTACAGCGTCAATTGTATCCACCTTTCTACGATAGGCATCATAAATCCAGGTCTTAACCTGTCTATTATCGGGATCGACCTCCAGCGTCTTTTCTCCAAAATGCACAGCCTTACCATAGCGCCCCTGTTTATAATTCAGGTATCCAAGACGCTCAAACGATACCGCCTGACGGGGATTACGACGTGCGGCCTCTTCAAAAGCAACAAGGGCCTCTTCAATATTACCGCGTTTTTCAAGCATAACGCCCTTATTATGAAGAAGCTTGGCCGATTCCTGATTATATATAGAAGCAGCACGTGTGAAATCTTCACGTGCTTTCTCGTGTCGCCCATCCTTGCCCCGGTCGACTCCCCTTTTATTGAAGGAATCGGTAGTCGTCTGAGCGGCAAGCATGCCTGTATACATCAGAAGTAGGATAATAACTGCTCTGTTAATAACAATTTTCACATTAATCACATACTATACCAGAAGAGCACGTTAAACACACATTAGGCTGTTTTTAAAGTACTCAATATTCTATACCCACTATACAGAGTATCGACCCATATTCAGGATTGTTTTATAGAGAAAATTTAAAAACTCAATTTTAAAGCCATAGTTTAGACTCATAAGCGGTCTTTTCCATTTAAACTGTAAATCTATCTTCTAATTCAAACCTGTTAAGTACTACGCTTCAATCATGAAGTTGGAATTGGTAATTACAAATTGCAAAATGCAAACTGGTAACAACTTTTCGATTGACACTAAATAGGTGAAAACAGCTAATTAACAGAATCAACCCATGAAATCACAAATAAACCGGATTATATGAACTGTTCAGAAAAAACCGTAGAGATGTGTTCGATTGTAAATATACACTCTGGCAACTGCCCGGAAAACTGCAGCTTTTGCACCCAATCGTCACATAACAGCTGTAAAATAGAAACCTATGAATCAATTGATATCACAGAATTGATTCGACATGCAAAAGCATTAGAATCCAAAGGTGTATCCCATTTATCATTAGTGGCCAGTGGTCGCGCCCCATCTGAAAAGATTCTGCAAAACGTTAAGCAGATAACAGAACAACTTTTAAAAGAGACAAAACTGAAAATTTGCTGTTCACTGGGACTACTAACACGAGAAACCGCACTTTTTCTGAAATCAATTGGGATAAGCCGCTACCACCATAATCTCGAGAGCAGTCCGGGCTTTTTTAGTTCTATATGCACTACTCACAACTTTACTGAACGGCTAGAAACTCTGGATTATGCTGCTGAAGCCAGCCTTGAAATATGCTCAGGTGGTATATTCAACCTGGGTGAAACAGAAGATGATCGAATAGAGATGATCGAAATAGCAGTAAAAAAAGGTGCAACCTCTGTACCTTTTAATGTTCTTTCACCAGTAGAGGGGACACCTCTATACGGCAGACCCACAATGAATGAAAAAGGTCTATTACACACAATCGAGCGTATTTCACAAAAATTTCCGAATGTTGTTATAAGGTTCGCAGGCGGACGCACTCAATATAGGCACTCCCTACTTGTTGACTCATTCAATCGTGGTGTTCGAGGCTTCATGATAGGCAACTATTTAACTACTAACGGCTTCACTATCGATGATGATATCGAATTAATTGGACGATACGGTTATACCATTATACCTTAAAATGAAGATAATCTGATAGCCAGCTGTTTAGAATAAAAAGTACTCTATTCTTCAAAAACCGAACTTTTGAAACCACGCCCGCTTATGATCCTCTCGAATACGATGGGGAATTTAATAATTGAGCGTCTTTTAAAATGTGGTTTTTGAAGAGAACTACTATTCACCAATTGAGGTTAATATGTTTATTAAAAACTATGACAAAGTAGCTATGATAGAAAACGGAGAGGAGATCTCATATTCGGATCTTTTAAGGGCTGTTGACAACTACTCCAGCTATTACAAAAAAATTAAGCCGGGTGCTCGTATTGCAATTGTTGCAGAGAACCGTTCTGAGTGGTTTTACGCCTTTTTAGCATGCTGGAGAATACAGGCAACACCTGTACCAATCGATGCACTTTCTACCGAAGAGGAGATAGCATATATCCTTCAGGACTGCAAACCCGAATACATTGTCTTTACCGAAACGACCAAAGATATCTGCCGTAAGTCTCTAAAAAAAGTAAAGAAAAAGATAAAACCCATTAATATCGACACCATTCGTTTTAATCCCGACAAATATGATCCCGAACCACTTCCTGAACTGAATGCCAATGACACAGCAGTAATTATCTATACTTCAGGGACAACCGGAAACCCGAAAGGAGTCATGCTCAGCTATGACAACATCATGGCAAACATAGAATCTGTAAGCTGCAAAGAGTCACTCTTTTACACCGCCGAAACCAGAATAATTGTACTCTTACCACTTCACCACTCGTTTCCGCTGATGGGTTGCTTTCTGGCTCCCCTTCATGTTGGCGGCACCTGCATATTCTGCCCATCATTAACCGGTGAAGACATTATGGCAACCCTTCAAAATTATGGCATAACACTCTTTCTGGGCGTTCCACGGCTTTATGACATGATTATTAAAGCAATTCGAAACAAGATAAACGCAAGCGGAGCATCAAAGGCTGTTTTTAAAATCGCAGGCTTAATCGGCTCTAAAAAACTATCAAGAGTTGTTTTCAAATCAGTTCAGAATAAATTCGGAGGACATATAGAAGGGCTTATTTCCGGAGGAGCCGCTCTGGATTATCATACTGCCCGTGACTTCTCGACTCTGGGTTTTGATGTTATGGAGGGCTATGGAATGACCGAAACCGCCCCAATGATATCGTGTCCACGACCGGGAAAAGTTAAAGTCGGTAACGTCGGTTTGCCAATAACAAACACTGAAGTTAAAATTATCGAAAATGAGGTCTGTTGTCGCGGTCGCAATGTTATGAAAGGCTATTATAACCGCCCCGAAGAGACAACTCAGGTTATCCGTGATGGCTGGTTACACACAGGAGACAAAGGGTTTTTTGATCGCAAAGGATACCTGCACATTAACGGACGCATAAAAGAGATTATTATTCTCTCTAACGGGAAGAACGTTAATCCTGTCGAAATTGAACAAAAGCTGGAAAAGAATAGTGACATTATTAAAGAAGCTGCCGTCATAGATGACAGTGATTTGTTGACAGCCGTAATAAACCCAGACAGCGAGTTTCTACAAAAACAGGGCATCCTGAATATTGAAGAATATATCAAACAGGAAGTTATCGACCCTTATAACAGGTCAGCATCACCCTACAAGCGGATAAAAAAGATTATTTTGACATCTACAGATTTTCCGCGAACACGCCTTGGCAAAATACAACGCTTCAAACTTGAACGAACCACGGCTCCTGTTAAAGCCAGCAAAGAGAAGAGCAAATCATCTACGAAAGAGTCTACAATATTGATGGATTATATTCTGCGCGAAACAGGAAGAAAAGTAAAAGTTACCGATCATATAGAGATTGATGTAGGGCTGGACTCACTCGACAAGTTATCACTACTGACATTTATTCAGGCTCACTTCAACATGGACGCAAACGAAGAGTTGCTCTCAAAATATCCAACCATTCAGGCAATTGCGGACTACATCAGTAAAAATCGAGGCAGTGGAGTTGTCGAAGTTGAATCTTCAGATCCCGGCGAGCTTCCCAAAAGTCGCTTTCCGCATATTACTCTGCGCAACCTGATGTGTTTGCCCCTGCGCATGCTTTCCAGAATCACAATTACCGGTCAGGAAAACATTCCGGTTGCACCCTACATAATGTGCGCGAACCATCAAAGCGCGTTTGACTGGCTCTTTATAGCTCACTCCATGCACAAGTCCATTTTACGTAAAAGCTATATTTTTGCTAAAACCAAACACTTTAAGAGCCGGTTACGGAAAGGTCTGGCAGCACGTTCCAATATTATTCTGCTGGATATAAATAAAGATCTGAATACTTCAATCGAACAGATGCAAAATGTTCTGCAAAAGGGAAGCAATCTTGTTCTGTTTCCGGAGGGTACGCGCAGCAAAGACGGATCGCTTCTTGAGTTCAAAAAAACATTCGCACTGCTCGCTAAAGAAATAAATGTACCGGTTCTGCCAATTGCTATCGACGGCGCACGTCATGTATTACCTAAATCGGCTCTGTTCATCAGACCATTTAAAAAAGTGGGCATTCACTATCTTCCACCGGTTTATCCATCAGGCAAAACCGTCGAAGAGATTGTCGCGCTTACTCAATCGAGTATTGATGACTCACTGAAAAAGTAGTCGAATAACAATTTTGGTGAAAGACAATCTCGTTACAGTCATTGGAGGAGGCCCCGCAGGTCTGTTTTGTGCGGGGCAGATCGCCCGAAGAAGTCCGGACACCCAAGTAGTTTTACTGGAAAAGATGAAAGCTCCGGGTCGCAAACTGCTTATAACCGGTGCCGGAGAGTGCAACCTGACCAATAGCGCCCCTATAGAAGAATTTGTCACAGCCTATGGAGGTAATGGTCGCTTTCTTAAGCATGCTCTCTACAGTTTCCCCCCTGAAAAACTGCTGCAATTTTTTTCAGACCGGGGGCTCACCTTCTACACAGACCCAAACGGGAAATACTTCCCGGAAACAGGGCGCGCACAGGGCATACTGCGTGCCCTTACAGATTTCTGTGATGAAGGCGGAGTTTCTGTTCATACATCAGAAGCTGTTCACTCAGTTGAAAGAAACGACAACTTTTTTACAATTAGCACAGACAAGCAGAATTATACAACCAGGCATGTTGTACTTGCAACTGGTGGTAAAAGTTACCCGGCAACCGGATCAAGCGGCGACGGCTACCTGATTGCCGAGTCGTTAGGACACTTGATTATTCAACCTACCGAAGCACTCAGCCCCCTGATAATTAGTGGTTTTCCTTTTAAAAATTGCGCTGGTGTCTCTTTTAAAGATATTGTACTGTCGGTTAAGAAAAGTGGTTCCAGGTTAAAGGCTAAAGAAAAGGGTGATCTTTTAATTACGCATAACGGATTATCCGGGCCAGCCGCCCTGCATCTTTCGCGTGTTATTGAGAAGGAAGATGTAGTTTCAATTGACCTTCTTCCTATGCGAATGCAAAATGAAGACGAGACATTACAGAAAATAGACTCCCTTATTCGAAGAAACCCTCAGAAAATGGTTAAGCACTGTCTTAGCGAGCTTGTTGACGGAACAAGATTTTTTCAGGTTCTGCTAAAAGAACTTAATATCCCCCCCGAACAGACCGGACAATCTATGTCGATTAAAAATCAGAAAAAACTTTCTCATAGTTTACACAATCTTGAATTTGAAGTCAGCGAAAAGGGTTCGTATGACAGCGCTATGGTTACCGCGGGTGGCATAAATCTGCGTGAGATAGAAAGCCGCAACTTTGAGTCGAAGCTGGTTAAAAACCTCTATTGTATTGGCGAGACGATTGATATTGACGGCAACAGCGGCGGTTATAACCTGCAAGCAGCATTTTCGACTGCATTTTGCGCAGCCCAGGCAATAGTCAAGAAAATAGGTGAACACCCAAAACCTGATTAAAGGTGATTAAATCCGAGTATTAATTGTGATAATATATTTTTCTAAAAGTGCCCTTATGAGGATTAATTCATAAATATATAATTCTCAGGATTTACCGTGCTACATATCATAAAAGTAGTCACTGTCGGTCAGCTCTTCTATGGGGTCGGGTTCTGGGGTATAGTGTGGTTCACCAGATTTAATCAGATGGAGCTGCTGAACAAGCTCATCGGTCTCTTGCATCCAGTAATCGTCAGTTCCAAAATGGGGAAAAGCCATTGGAAAAACAGGATCCTTCCACCGTTTAGCTATCCATCCAGCATAGCGGATGAAGCGTAATGCACGTAAGGGTTCTATCAGCTTTAACCAGGATCGGTTAAAAGGTCGAAAGGTCTGATAAGCCTCAAGTAGCAACTCACGGTGCCTTTCACCTTCACGATCATTACCGGGATAGAGCATCCAGATATCCTGAACTGCCGGACCACTGCAGAAATCGTCAAAATCAAAAATGAACCAGCCGTCGCTGCCTTTAAGCAGGTTTCCAGGATGGCAATCCGCATGGATACGATGGAAAGGAACTCCCTCACTGTAGGACTGATACAACTGAGCCACTTCGCGCACCGACTTCTCAAAACGGTCACGGCACTGCGAAGGCAAAAAATCATTTTGCAGAAGATAAGCGAGTGAATTTAATGCATATTCGGTGGATGTAAGCTCATGACGAGCCTGAATAGGTTTTACCGCACCAACATTGTGAATACGCGCAAGCAGCCTTCCGATCACCTGAATGTCTGTATCGGAAAGATCGTGAGCAGAACGACCACCGGTACGAGGCCATATTGCATAAAAGATGCCATTTATTGAGTGAAGAGTGTCGCCGTCAGGGAAAGTCATGGGAGCGCACACAGGAATTTCGGCTTCATTAAGCTCAAGCAGAAAAGAGTGCTCTTCACGGATCTGCTCTTCGCTCCACCGCCCGGGGCGATAAAACTTGGAGACGATGTGAGAGCCATCTTCCAGCTTGAGGTCATAAACCCGATTCTCATAGCTATTGAGGGCCATTATGTGCCCTGTCGGTTTGAATCCCCCCTTTTCAATAGCAGTGAAAACCGGTTCGGGAGTTAATTCATAAAAATAATCACCCATCAATCAACTATAATGTTTGCCGCGCTGGTGGCAATGACTTTTCATTATTTAGTCAAACTTTTCATTATAGTTGAGCACTAATCAGTAAATTTTAACGGCTGGTTTTTTATCCTGAATATATTACTGGTTGTACTAATGAAATTTAAAAAGTCCTTTATTTTTAACTTGCGATAAAAAAATAGTTTGTCATTATGCATTTTTAGGGGGGGGGGTTTATGAGACAAATAATGCTTTTAATGCTGTTAATAATTATTTCTGGTTGCGCTAAAAATTCAGAGTCACCAACTGAACAGTTTACCGAAAATAAAGTAACTGACGCTAAAATGGATAAGTCGGTTTCCCCCTCAATGGATACCGAAGAGTTTAACAGTGAATTGAGCAAAAACAGTAGATCCTCCTCCACGGACGAAGACGGGCTTGATCCAGCCGGCTATAACAACTACTATTCTGTCGAAGGTCGTATGCTCGAATATTCAATCGAACTTTTTTTTGAAAGCACCAATCTTCGTTCAAGCCGGCAAAAACTTTACGACTCCATTGCAAAATTCGGTTTTTTGCAAAACTCTGATACATCGCTCTACCCGAATCAGCCCTCACTTCAAATTAATGCCAGAATCAAAAGCGAAAACTTCTATGAATTGCTTACAGAATTAAGATCAATCGGAATCTTAAAAAAAGAGACCATATCTGTTAATGACCTGACTCCCGACAATATATACACTCGAATAATAAAAAACCGACAGGAAACACGCATCAAAAGAAGATCATCTGCTCTTCTCAATCCATCCCTTTTACCTAAAGATCACTCTGTTCGTGAAAGAATTCTACAAGAAAGTGAAGACAAGATGGATCAGGCAGAATATGACCTGTGGAAACTGCAGGACCGTGTGATGTGGGCAAACCTTTCGGTTATGGTAACCGGCCCAGACACGGGAAAGTCTGTTGTTATACCCCGTTTTTCTGACGCATTTACCACACTCTTGAACGGATTACTGGAAATATTCTACAATATGATTACAATGGCTCCTTTTCTTGTTATACTATTACTTATTATCATAAAACGAAAAAAGATATGGAACGCGCTCATGTCTCAGCATAAATCTGATAACTCGAAAGGAGATTCTCATGATTGATTTTTATCTGTTTCAGGTATCAATACCTCTGTTATGGCTTTCAGCCGGCATTCTCATCGGTTCAACAGAATTTATTTTTCCAACTAATGTGTCGATCTGGCCAGGAATAGCTGCTTTACTTGTCTCTCTGTTAACAGCTTTGGGCCTTATTTATGAATACAACTTTCCATGGCAATTTTTCTGGTTTGCAGTATTTACAATAGCCCTCACTCTGCTATGGTTTATGGTTATTAAAAGGTATACCCATTTTGGCTCATCTACTGTAGATGAGCACCGTGACATGTCGATGGTTTCACTACGTGGCACAGTTGAAGAGATTATACGTCCTGGGCGCCCCGGCAGTGTTGAACTTTTTTCTTCTTACCACGGAATAAGAAAATGGAAAGCGGAATCTTCGCAAACTATTGAACCTGGAAGTGAAGTTACCATCGAAGACGCAGACGGAATTAAGTTGATAGTAAAAAAAGTGTCGGAATAAATTTTCCCTATGGAAACTTTTAAAAAGATTAGCATATGACTCTGTACTAAAATCTAGTAGCTCATAACTGTAGTTTTGAAACGACCATGCACTATTTACTAAGGTTTTTAAATAGCCGTAAAATATACTAAGCCGCACGAGGAGGAAGCATGACCTATTATCTCATTATTGCCCTTTTAGTTTTCGGAGGAATCCTGATTATTAAGGGTGTACGCATTGTGCCCCAGGCAGAAAACTGGATCGTAGAACGATTTGGTAAATACCGTATTACCTTACAGGCAGGCTTAAACCTGATTAATCCGTTTTTTTCCAAAGTCGCCAAACGGGTAGATATCAGGGAAAGACTTATTGATATGCCCAGCCAGCCAATCATTACCGCTGATAATGCAACCGTGAATGTGAATGGAGTCGTTTTTTTCAAGATTATGGATCCCTATAAATCCTTTTATGGAATTGACCATCTTGAATTCGGAATTCAATCCCTAGCTCAGACATCTCTCCGCGCAATCATGGGAAAGATGACACTTGATGAGTCGCTATCAAAACGGGACAAAATTAACAATGAACTTCTGGGAATTCTGGATGATGCGACCGACCCCTGGGGTGCCAAGATTACACGTGTAGAACTTCAGGATATTGATCCTCCAACAGATATCAAGGATGCTATGGCTTCACAGATGAAGGCCGAAAGGAATAAACGGGCTCAGATTCTTGAAGCAGAAGGTATGAAACAGAGCGCGATTGAAAAAGCTGAAGGGCTGAAACGCTCTGCAATACTGAAAGCTGAAGGTGGAAAAGAGGCTGCCGAGCTGGAATCCGAAGCTCGCGAACGCTTGGCACAGGCCGAAGCACGAGCTCTTCAAATGGTTGCGGAATCGCTACTTTCCACCAAAGGAGATCCTATGATATACCTGCTGGGACAGGAATATATCAAGAAAATGGCCGACCTGGCTGCTTCTCCTAATTCCAAGTTTGTGATGCTCCCTTCAGATCTGCAGCAGACCCTAAAAGGTCTCTTTGAAAAAAGATAGATAAGATTCCTGTCAGTGGAGCTTCAAAACTTCAAACGATTCTCCACCGATAATTTTACAAAGGAAAAGCTCCTCAAAGTGCAAAAACATTTGCGCTTTGAGGACAGCGCCGTATTTATATCTTCCAATACATTTAAGATTGACTAAAGCAGACTTTTTTTGTTTGTAATTTTTTAAAAAAGCAGCTATTATCATGATGTGGGTTTCCTATGGATCCATTTCAAGAAAAAGGGGCTATATGTTCAAAACAAATTCCACCAAACAACTGAAAATTGGTGTTATGTTTCCGGGACTCTTCTCGGCATACGAGAAAAATGTCTATGAATCTGCATGTAGCATAATACAAGAAAGTGGTCACCACCTGTTTGCCCTTATCTCCGGATTGACTCTGGATACCAATAAATCATTCAAAACCCGAAAACATATTTTTTACAAACTATTTGACGGTCTGGACGGAGTAATAATTATCTCTACCCCTTTGGTAAACCATCTCACTAATGTCAAAGATATTATCAAGTTTATCGAAACAATTCAGATACCTGTGGTTTCACTAGGAATTCCAGTTCCGGAAACATCTTCGATAATAATCGATAACTACAGCGGTTTTTCAGAGGCCATAAAACATCTGATTCTGCACCACCAGAAGAAAAAAATTGCTTTCATTGAAGGGAATTGTGACAACCATGATTCACACGAGCGACTTCGGATTTATAAAGAAGTACTTTCGGAGCATAATCTTGAATTTCCGGACAGCTATATTACATCGGGTAATCTGTGCAGTGATATTTCCGGGAATGAACTTGCAACACTAATAAACAATAACCCATCAGGTCTTGATGCAGTAATCTGTGCCAACGACGCTATTGCCGCTAAAGCGATTAATGAAGCAAAACAACTCAAACTAAAAGTCCCTGAAGACATCGCAATTACAGGATTCGACAATTCGTACGACTGTGGTTTGACCGATATACCGATGAGCACAGTCAACCAGCCGATTGAGCAGGCTTTGAAAGAGGCCATGACTCAACTTGAGAAAACAAACAAAACCGGAAAATTCACACACATACACCTGAAGACAAAGTTTATACAGCGCCGAAGCTGCGGCTGTTTTTATGCCGACTACAGCAAAGCCTCTTCTGTACAAGACATTAAAAACAACAACGCTCTCTCTGATTGCATTCTCAATTTAATAACAACAGTTTTTTCATCAAATCACGCCACATACCCGCTCGACAGATGGAAAGACGTTCTGCTACTGGCCTTCGCATCTCTAAACAATAATGACGTAAAACCGTTTTTACTAAAATTTGAAAACTTGATTCATGATGGGATAAAAGAGAAAATAGATCCGATGAAGTGGCTAAATATACTCCTGCTGCTGGTACACTCACCATGTGCCGCATCCCGACTTACAATTGAAGGTAGAACAAAGCTTCTTCATGGGGCGGGACGCATAACAGAAGAGCTGATTAGTCTGGCACAGATATCAGAAAAACGAACAAAGCATTCACACTATAAAAACATCTACGATATAGTAGAGACCTTTGCCAACATTACAGATTATGCTGAACTCAAACTGGCATGTGTTAATGCCTTTTCTCGTGCGGGAATCGACAGATGCGCAATCTTTATATATTCGGACCAAACTTTAACCGACGAATTCTTTACCGCATACAGAACCGAAAATAATAAGCCTGTCAAAGAAAACTTTTCCGGGTACACTCTTAAGTCCATGTATGTAAAACTTACAGAAAACAAAGAAAAGGCATCGATTATTTTGCCTATTTACGGAGAATTCCATGACCTGGGATATATCATTATAAATGATGATATGTATGACAGCATCTTCTATCATATTATTTCCATTATAGTCTCTAATGCTCTTCGCTCTATCGAGCTACTTCAAACAGTAAACTCCTATTCAATGAATCTGGAGGAGCAGATAACAGAGCGTACCCACGAACTTGAAAAAGTAAATGAACAATTGCAAAATCTTGATACTCTGAAAAATGATTTTATTGCGAACATTACCCACGACTTCAAGTCACCGCTTTCAGTAGTAATTAACATGGCCGAGTTATGTCTTGAAACAGGTCGGTATAACAACCGTAATTTTGAGTTGATACATCAGGCCTCATTAAAATTGAAAACAACCGTTGACCGGTTGCTGAACCTGGCACGTATGGATGCACGGGGTGTCGAACTGAATTTAACAGAATTTGATCTGAAAATTATTGTGGAAAAAATCTGCGACTTCTATCAGTCTACAATTATTGGTACAAACATAAAAATAAAAACCAGCTACGATCCGACACAGAATTATTCCATTTACAGCGATCAGGAGAAGATAGAAGACGTATTAAATAATATTCTTTCCAATGCGATTAAATTTGTAAGTCCCGATAGCGGTTTGATCGAAATTGCAATTGAAAAAAGCAGTAATGAGTACAGCTTAACTGTTACCGATAACGGCATTGGAATTGAACCCGACATGATGAATACAATATTCAGAAGATTTGAGCAAACAGAGCAGGGAAAACAGAAAAAATACAGAGGAACCGGTATTGGTCTTGATTATTCTAAACAGCTAATGGACTTTTTAAAAGGCTCTATTCAGGCACAATCAGATGGGAAAAACAGAGGCTCGCGTTTTATAATCACGATCCCACGCAACCTTCCAGGGAAAACCAGACAGAAAAAGATTTATGCTGAAGATAAGAATTTCAATATTGAAGATAACAATACTGATTTACCTGTTACTTATAATATTCGAAATTTAAACAATGTAAATGAATACGAAAACAGCAAAGCTCTCTTTTGTATTATCACTCACGAGTCAAACACTCAAAAAACCGTGTACAATCATCTGATACGAAACGGTTATTCAAATGTTATACAAATTTATGATCAGAGCGAAGCGCTTGCCATATTACACATAAATCAGCCAGATATAATCATTGCAGACCTGACACAGACCTCACTGTACAAACAGATAGCGGATGCCCCCTCTCTGAATCCGGTTCCGATGATTCTGTTAACGCGGATCAAAGAGAAACGACTGCTGCGTAATTTTTATGAATCGGGAATGGCAGCTCTACTTACGAAGCCAATTAACGAAACAGAACTGATTGGCATTGTAAAATATCACATCAATACATATTTCCGATACAGGAAGATGACTCAGCAGCTCCATCCATAAACTTCATACACATTCGCAAGCCGTTACTGCCCGGGCCGTAATAACCGGGAAGTCGCTTCTCTTTTGAGAAACCGTATTTGCTGTATAACAATATAGCCTTCTGGTTCGTCTCACGAACCTCAAGACTTATTTTAGCACATCCCATTGATGAGACTATGTTTATAACACGAGTTAACAACTCCTTTGCTATTCCTCTTCCACGGAATTCATTAACAACAGCCAAAGAATAGATACGAGCTTTACTCCTGCGAAACAGCACCAGGATATAACCCACACACCTGTTTTCTTCAGAGGTATCGTTTTCTGCAACTAACAGCAAATTTTTTGATCTTACATGATAATAAAAAGCGCCGCGAGTCAGAAGACCATCCGATTCTACAAAGACCTCTTCTTCAAGATGTCGTAACCCCGCGACATCTGTTGTAACGGCGATGCGAATTATAATACTCAAGCTCAATACCGTTTATAGATTGTATACTTTGGTATCAGCTTATTCGGCCTATAAGACATTTTTACTTTTTTAAGGTTTTCAAAGCCCATGTCATCACCAACATTAATGTTCGTTACCGAATAGTCCCGTGCGAGCACTTTAACAAATTCTCTGAAGATGTACTGGGCACAACCGAATATTTCAAAGAGCCAGATATTTATCCATAACCTCTTTCGCCTGAATATCGAATGGTAAAAGCTCGTACTCACCAATTTTTAAGGTACTCACACTCGTACCCTCCAGAAAATCTGTCAAACCGACAGAAAAAATATAAAAACTCAGAGTAGCTAATAAAAATAGATCAATAAATCAAATACATTTTTTTAAATGGGGGAAAACGGTGTAAAATCATCATACCCTGAAACGGGATTTAGAGGTAACCACGAAGAATTTATTCAATCAACATTTTAGAAAAAGACTTGAGGCACTTCCAAAAACCATCCTTATTCAGTATTTTATTTATCAATTGCATTTATGAGGTTTTTGGAAGTGTTTCTGTATTAATTCAATGGCTGTACATCGAATATCTTTAATGACACTGAATCGTGTGGTTGCCCGACAGTTTGAAACGAGATCTGAACCAGAGTTCCCTTATTAAAAGAGCCAACACCTGTTCCCCAGCCCTCCTGTTTAAGGCTTGAATAGGGAACACTTACCTGGGTAACAGACCCTTTAGTACTGAAAACCTTGCCGTGATAGTCGTAATCAGTAACTTTTGTAGACTCGGCACGCATACGGTAGGATTTGCCATCACCAATAACCTTAAACGTTATTCCCTTTGCCTTACGAAAACGAGCCAGGTCTTCACCATCAGGGCGAATACCAAACCCGATAAAACCATACTCAAATTTCTTGGTAACCTTTCCGGTACATGACAAAACCAGATACTCTTTTCCACCGATTGTCTCCTTGTTCTTGCGGAGTTTAATCAATGAGTCGCCGCCATCGCCCTTGTCATTGTAGGTAAACCACTGATCGGGAGCTTCAAGCGCCTGCCCGCTTGCGCTCATTACCGGCAAAACAAGCATTGTTGCGAAAAGCCCCAAAAATACAATTTTTTTCATTTATTTTCCCCCTCTATTGTTAGTTACATGGTCGAATCATTTATATACCATGCGCACCACACTTAATACAAGCAACAGTTTAAGTCAAGAAGTGATTGATACGCATACCGTTTTATAACTATTAATAAACCAACCAAAGTCAATAGCCTCGAAAACTCCTATTTTTCATTTTTCGGAGTTTCGTTGAAATTAATACGATACAGTTTAAAACTGCTTTTTAAAAGAATCATATCCTGTTGAATTTTGTGCAAATTCATAGTCTCTTTCTTAAAAACGGCTGGTAATTTGGAATGACGGTTTATATTCCGAGAATGAAGAAGCACTGTAGCCTGCATATCGTCACTGATTCGTTCAAGCTGGGCAAGTACCTCCTGCAAGTTCTGAGACATATCGTTTACCAACATCGCCATTTCGGCAAGTTCATCATTTGTGTGCACCTTTATCATTCCACTCAAGTCGCCCTCAGACATTTTGACAGCCTGCTTTATCATATAGTGCAGAGGCGATGCTATCTGAACAACAAACAGAAAGAGTATCACAGCCGAAACGGTTATAAGGACACCAATCATTACAGAAAATTTCTTGATCCACTCATCAATAATATCGTAAATAACTTCCGGCTTTACTACGCCCTGCTCTACCTGATACATCTTTGTTACGACTCTGTTGCGATAATCTTCACTTTTCATTTCATAGATGATCTCGCCAGCAACGAAAATATTAGCCAAAGCAATGAGCAAAAAGTAGAAGATCATTCGTTTACGTATGGTAGTACGAGGTTTTTTCATTGGAATCCCACTATATTCAGTTCTAATAAACAGAAAATGCCACAGCCAGGGTCTGTTTAATGTAAAAAATGGACTTTAGCATACCACAACCTACAAATTAAGACAATCATTTTTTTAATATAGTCAAAACTTATGCGTAATCTTCAAGCGCATTAGTTTTGATGGTTTCACACGCAAGTGCGAAAATTGTCCTGAAACGAATCACCACTCTCGCAAAGCGACAGCGATGCGAAGTGGTGACGAAAAACTTATGCGTAATCTTCAAGCGCATTAGGTATTTGATATTTTTTGTAAATTTGGTTTCTTTCTATTTTAACAAAATGGTTTCTCGTTCTTTCTTTTTCTTTAGCAAAAAAGAAAGAACCAAAGAAAATGCCACGAGGGGCCGCGGCCCCTCAACCCCGCAGGTAAGGATTATTAATCTTTTGCTATAAAGTTTTATTGATGCGCTTTCATCAATTACTCCCTTCTGTGTAATGTCCGCTATGATGGCATCCTGCCATCATCGCTGCCGCGCCGGCGTCGTGCCGGCGCTTGTTTACTTAAATTGAAAATTGTTATTATATGAATTTAATTCTAAACGGTTTTTGATTTTTCGTTATCTTTGATTTAATGGTGGTTTTACGCGAACAGCAAAAAAACACACATTACACTAATTATCACTTTCGCGATCTCGGCAAGACTGTGGAGTCACTCCCTCAAGTTTTTTGAAAACACGATTAAAATGAGAAATTGAACCGAAACCGGTAAGACCTGCAATTTCAATAATTTTCATTGGAGAAGTTTTTAAAAGACGCTTTGCTGAAGAAACTCGTATTAAATTAAGATACTCGGGAAAAGAGGCATTGTAATGCTCTTTTAATAGAGTTGATACTTCTTTTGTAGAAACATTACAGTTACCTGACACATTCCTGATTACCAGTTTACTGTTCATAAAGTTATTACCGATAAAACTGGTGACTTTTTTTATTTCCTCATTATTCGATCTATCATTTGCAATTTCACCATCCTGAGAAACCGGCTTTGAATAAACTTTATTTATTACTTTTTTACGCCTGTAATACATCATAATAATTATAATAAAATATAACAGTATGGAAACAGACAAAAACAGGAGAATTGGTTTTTTTGATCTGACAAACTTTATCTCATCTACAACAATGGTATCCATTACCTCAAGTGGTACAATAACTCCATTCTGGATATCAATACTATAGGTTTTAGAATAATCCCGAACACTTTCTTTATCATCAGGCAGTAATTTATTAGTCTGATACCACCATTGTGGAATATTAAAATCATTTAAACTGATTTTATACTTATTCTGTTGTTTCCAGGTGGGGATTTCAGCAAGGTTGAAAGCATAGCTCATTACATCTTTTTCATCAGTATGTCCATCAACATATGTATAGATAAAAAGTCTAAGCGCACGTGACCTGGTTGTTTTTATTTTAATTACTATATAATCGAAAGAAGACAGATCCCAAAATTCACCTTTTTCCTTTACACAAAAACCACACCCGGCATATGGGTATTGAAACTTGTCTTTCAAAGTATAAGAGAATATAAGATTTTTTCTGCCATATAATGCAGTATGAACTATGCTTTTTCCGCCTAACCTGTAATCGCTATATGTGCAGACAAAGGTTTTACCTGACGGAAAGATTTTCAATTCGGGTTGAGCAAAAAAAGCTATTGTAGAAAGAAGTAAAACAACTATGGGAATAATAAAATATTTAGTCTTTTTTGTTATCATTATTATCGGTGCCAGCTCCTTTACGATATTTCAATGGTGATGTCTTTTCAAAGCGCTTAAAAAATTCATTAAAACTGTTAATGCTATTGTATCCAACGTCATGTGCGATATCAATTACTTTTTTATCCGTTTCACGAAGCAACTGCTTGGCCTTTTCAATTCGCAATTTGTGTATATACTTTGGAAAAGTTAAACCGGTTAGTTTTTTGATTATTTGGGGGATTCTTTTTTGGGAGATATGGGTATAGTCACCGACAAACTCAACAGACATGTCAACATGATTAAAATTCTGCTGTAAAAACTCTATTAATAGCTGTTCATCGATTTCTTCAGTTGAAACGTAGTCAATTTTTTTGTATAATACAGGATGATCAATGTTAAATTTATTAATAACTCCTGGAAATTTACGATAAACCCATAACACACACGCAAAAAAAATGTCTATAAAAGCAATAGCTACCAAAATATACAAAAACAGGGTATTAATGCCAGATAACGCTATTTTTTTTACTGTAATTGACGATAGAGTATTAAAAGGATGAGCTATTTCGTTTCCGATTATTATATCCCTAATTCGTGTTAAGTCTCGTTGTGCTAAGACATCATACCTTGACAGACCATTATCTTTAAACCACCACTCAGGTATCTGCAAATCGTCAATTTTAATCGAATATACGTCTTGATCTTTCCAGACAGGTATCTCGTATTTATAATGCTTGTATGTCTTAACACGCTCAGCAATTGAATAATTAGGAATTTCTTCTCTTATAGTTAAATCAAGGGTTTGTGCTACAGTAGAGTGGAGTTCGATATCTAGGTTATCATATATTGACAAGTCGAACAAACTGTTGTTTTTAGGTATAAACTGCAGGGCAGCCCTGGGAAATTCTTCAAAATCAAGCCCATTGATTTTATAAAGTGTAAAATCTATTGAAACATAATCAATTGCCTGTACAAAGCTGTTAATTTTCACAGATCCAATTTCATTAAGATGAGTTGTGGTCTGGATTTCAATGTTATCATTCGGGAAAAAAAGATAATTAGTCTTTAGGTTTAAAGACAAATAAACAATTATAACAATTTGAACCAAAATCGTCAGTATCAGATACTTTTTTTTCTTTATTCCCGATTTATTCATAATAGCAATGATAACCTCTAAGTATTCTCCAATAACAACCACTAAATAGAGAATCCTATGCAAACTAGCCGACATGAGATAATTCATTTAATGCCGGACGACCAGATAAAATCCTTTTCTAAAATTCCAGAATAAAGCCTTACTTATTTTTCCCAAAAGCTTTAATTTTTTACGAGTGGGAAAAAAATACATGCTGGTGTAACCGTTTGCAAACACTTTTTATATATTAACAAAATTTTTAAACTCAATTTGGTGAACTCGGAAACAATTCGAACTGTTTCCTCACCAACCGTCAAATTTTAGAAATTAAAGAGAAACACTTGAAAGAAAAGTTATCACAGTTTTTACGCGTTTTTACCATAACCTGTTTGCATTATTCACTACCGTTAGTGAAAGTTCCGAAAACATAAATCCAAAAAATGGTAACGCTGCACCTAATAATGATCCGCCTAATATCGAAGAGCTTAGTGGTCCATCATACAGTCGAAATATGAGGGTTGAATCAGAGTATCCGAGTCTGACCGGCATGGGAACATTGTCGATTGCACTTGTCCCTAATAATCTGAATCACACGACAATACCTCAAGCAAGACAAAATATCCAGGATGCTTCTGATATATGACTCGCTTTTATTGGAAGATCAAGTGTATCATCTTCCAATAAAAATAAGATCAGATGTATATCCGCGGGGTTCAAACTCATTTATTCTTAACATTATGCTGATCATAGGATAAGCATACGATTATCCTATGACACAAAACATCTATTTACGATGAAAATGGAGGATATGATTATGAAGCACCACATAAGGCAAACCGGACTCCTTCAGAAACAGGTGCCTACAAAATTGCATCATCAATACATTTTTATCATAAGACAGCAGGTGATAATAATCAATCAAATGATTATTCCGAGAGTATAATGAATAACAGTTGAGTAACAATTGGGTACCTCTAATAATTGTCTAATGTAACATATAATGTGCGAGCAGCAAGAGTCATCTTGAGACCAGCACAGGTACTTAAACGATGTTCCCTATTATTCATTATACTGAGATTTGGCTGCCTGAAAAGGCAGCCTTTTTTCACTTTTCAGATTATTTATGGCTTGTTTGTAATCACTTATCGGCATTTCTTGCGACACGCATACCAATGTAATCATTATGACTTCCTGTAACTACACCCAAACGATGACCGGATATAATATGGTCACAAAGATACGCCTGTCCTCCTAGGGTAATCTTACCGTTACCACTTCGAGGCCCCCTGTAGTCCGATTGTGTACTGTTCGGCAATGAGCCATACCAGTCCCAGCACCACTCCCAGACATTCCCATCTACTCCATGTATTCCTATTTTATTTGCCGACATCCGGTTCACATGATAAAGACGGTCAGTCATTTTTTGTTTAACCTTTATTCTCTCATCACTCCCGCGACTTCGAGCCGCAAATTTCCACTCACCCTCGGTTGGCAACCGATAACCGTTTGCAGACCAATCCGCAGTAATGGCATAACGCTCTTTTTGATTCAGATTTCGCATATCACGAACAATATTTTTATCTTTTGTGTAATAGACAGGGGTTAATTTATATTTTTCACTGTATGCATTGCACCAGACAAGGGCATCGTAATAATTAATGTTTGTTACCGGAAACAGACCTGACACTCCTGAATCCTTAGTCATCAAAGTTCCCATACCGGGCTGTCCACTGTTATCAAAAGTATAGCCTTCAATCACAGCCCAATCATACACATGACTCCAAAGCTGATAGGTTACCTCGTATTTACCTATGTAAACTGATGAAATATCATGCAAAAACGCGCGATACACCTTACCGTTTACAGGGTTACTGTCATACTGCATAAAAACACCACTCCTGACATAAATCATATCAGAATATGAAATCGGGTTAGCGATATCGGACATGGAAAATAGAAGTGAACACAACAGACTAATAAATATTATCTGAAAACTTTTTGTGAATGCTCTCATAATGATCCTCCTGAACATGCTATAAATAAAATAATAACATATTCAGGTAACTTAATCGCCCGCATTCATAAGACTGGACTAATTAATATGTTCGATCTTATAAGATGGATAATTAAAACCGGAAATTAATGATAACCTGATTTTTAACAGGAATCCCAATTGGATATCATTAGAGTTAATCCGTGACTCTCTTAATAGCTTTTTAACAAATACTCGCCAGTTTTTTTCGGTATTCGGAGGGAGTCATATTGGTATGTTTTTTGAAGACTTCATTAAACGATGATTTTGAACTAAAACCAGATCTGTATGCAATCTCCAAAACGGTCATGGTTCTGCAATCAGGATCTTTCAGAAGCTTTTTCGAATAGGCGATGCGATATCCATTTATGTAGTTATAAAAATTGCCGTTAGTTTTTCTATTGATTACCTGTGAAAGCATATAGGGTTCACACCCCACCTTTTCAGCAACCCGGTTTAATGAGATATCCATGTCTTCAAAGAGATCATCTTCTTTCATAACCTCTTCCACACGGCTCATAATTCTATCAACATCTTTTTCAGGCATTCTGGTTTTTAAGTATTTTTTTGTCCGCCTTGTTCCTTCAGTACGATCAGGAGATCCAGAATTGTAATTAATTATACCTGGATGGTTTAAGAAAAAATAGAATGTAATTAATGTTATCACAAACATCATCATGACAAAACTCAAACTGGCTACATGAGAAATCACAGATCCAATAGTGAAAAACCTGATACCATTAAAGACATAGGCCAAAAAAGTTGAAACACTAATCAGAACCACATACTTGTAACGGATTTTGAATGCCTCATCATCACTCTTCCCGTTATTAAGATTATACTGTTTAATAAGCATGGAGATAATACCATAATATACAAAAACCTGAATATAATTGGCAACCGGAACAGCAATATTAACCAGCCATTCAAGCTTTAATAAACGGCTATCATTCAACACTGTTAAATCAGACGTTAAACGGTTTATCAGATAGGGAAGAAGAATAAAGAAAGATAAAACAGCCGGAATATAATGGAGATAACCATTTTTGGTTTTTTGGCCATAACCGGAAAGCAGTGATCTAATATAAAGGTAGGTTAACGGAACAAAGGCAAAATTCAAGGCCTGCCATATATTGTAGTCATAATGACTGTACCAGGGTTCGAGGCTGAACTGATCAAACAGCATTCTGAAGCCGAAAACAAACACAAGAATGGAAAGATATCTGTTTTCCAGAGGACATTGCAGTTTGTTGACAAAAAAGGTCACAAAAACAAACATAAAAACAGAACCTAAAATAAGAAGAGAAAAAAATTCGAATAATACGGGATTCATTCCTGCTCCCGTGATGCATTTTTTGCCAAACGGAAACCTATAAAACTATTCACAAAATCAGGAAAAATTCCTACTCTATTCCCTGAAAAAATCATATCCGCAACAAAAGCCCTGCCACCAAGTATGATTTTCCCTGTACCTCTCTTCTCTCCACTGTAATCCTCAACAGTTGTCTTAGGCAACGAACCATGCCAATCCCAGCACCACTCCCAGACATTGTCTGACATACCATGCAGCCCCAGCCCGTTTGACTCAGTCAAAACAACAGATTCCGGTAAATACGACATATCCTGATTTACAGGAGGAATATCACAAGTACCACGACAACTGGCTGAAAACAGATACTCACCTTCTGTGGGCAATCGATACCCGTCAGCATCCCGATTCATAACTACATTTTGAAGCTGAATTATATTTGAATCACGAGCATCACGAATTATTTCGCCCTGTGAAGAGTAATAGACCGGAGTTAGACCCTTCAACTGGCTGTAAGCATTGCACCATACAACGACATCATAGAACGAAACAGAAGTTACCGGCTCTCCACGATACCGTATTGGCAGATGTCCACTTTTACCCTGCGCCCCTTCCCGCCCAGGATTTTCAAAGTGATATCCGTTTTTCTCAGCCCAGTTTAAAACATCAAACCAGAGCTGATATGTAGTTTCGTATTTAGCGATGTAATAAGAGGAAACAGTATGCTGAAAACTGTCATAGACTTTTCCACTGACTGCATCAACATCCAGCTGAATAAACGTTCCACCCTCTATATAAACGAGTACATCAGTATTCTTATTTAATTTGTATTGCTGATTCAACTTATACGCAAAAAACACTGTCAAAAGAATTACCAGAATACCAAAAAAAGTGACCTTAATTATCATTGAAATTTTTTCAAAATGTTTCATCTTCACTTTCCTCTATCTGGTCGAGCTATAATGTACAGCTATCTGGTTATCACGAAATGTTTTTTTATCATTCACCGTCGATTCAAATTGATTATTATAATCAGCTCTTATCATTCAACTGTGAGGCCAAACTCTTTTGTTTAAGCTCGTCAAAAAGCCAGCGGGCAAAATCGTGCATGGCAGTTTCTACTGAATTTCCTTCACAGTCAGAGAGTTCGTAAAGAGAATCTTCGAGATAGGAGTAGGCGATGTTATAAAGTTCACAGCCACCGCGAAGCTGATATTCAAGAAAAAAGGAGATTCCCTTTATAAAATAGATACGCCCGTTTTTATTATGTTTGCTGTTATACCAGATGCTAAAACGGCGCAGATGATTTCGATTATAATTCAGAAAAACAGAAACAAATGAGGGGTCATACTGCTGAGCTCTTTTTACAACATCTTCAAGAATTATGCGATTGCGCCGCTGCACACTTTCACGAATTCGAAGCTTTACTGAAAACAGACCAACGGTAATATAGCGCTTCAGACTGAGATAAAACATCAACCGGCAATAACGCTCATCAGGAACAGTCTGTGAACGAGACACAGCCGTAAAATAGCCAGCTAGCGACTCAATTCCCTCGAGTGCCTGCTCATACTCTTCGCGAAGACGTATGAAATCATCAGCTCCTTTGCCAGTGATGTCGGGGTGAGTCTGTTTTGAAAGCAAACGATAGGCTCGGCGCACACTCTCTTCAGTAAAAACATTCTGATCGCGCAAAAAAAGGATTACTCTGTTATCTTCAAAGCGACTTTTCTGTGATGTATTCATCGTCAGCTAATAACAATCTCGTCAAGAACCGCAGATAGATAGTCCTTATCGACTGATATTTCATTATTAACCCACTGAAGTACAGAACGCTGTTTCATCTTTTTTATCATGCGTGAAAAGGTCTCAGGAATAGTGCCAATCTCAGAGGCAATATCGCGCTTATTCTCAAGCGCAGTATAACGACCCTGATCATCCAGACGTTTTGACAGATACAGTAAAAACCGCTCCTCTACATCAAGGGAAGAGAGAACCTTGACCCGCTCGGCAAGATAGCGCATTTTTTTCATCAAACCTGCACAAAAGGCGTCCCGGAATGCAGGTTCCTGAAGAAAGACAACAAACTCGGAGCGATGCAAGAAAAGCAGACGTGAATCTTCGACTACTTCTGCTGAAACCGGGTAGGTATCAGATTCAAAGAGTATCACCTCTGCAATTAATTCTCCGGAAAAAGCCGTTCTTATAGTCGTCTCTCGGTCGTTGCCTGCACTCTTGAAAAGACGGATCTTACCCGACTCTATAAGATAAAAGGAGTCTCCGGGTTCACCCTCAATAAAGAGCAGCTCACCCTTAGTTGCGTGTCTATAGTGGGCATTTTTAGCAATACGGTTTTGCCATGCAAAATCGAGCTCGCCAAAAAGCTCATTATTCTGTAATAATTCTAATGGATTCATAAAATAATGGTATATTTGATAGTTTATACGTCAATATTTTTAATCCTGCTGATACTTCTCAAGATGACAATTTAAAGAAGATAAAAAAAAGGGAATATCCATACCGAATATTCCCATTAATAAGAAAACTTAATCAATAATCCTCTTACAAATTAATTTCAATACGGCTGTACACGCCGGTTTTTGCGAATATGGCTTTTGATATCTCTTTGCCCAAAGAAGCTCCCGCAATGTCATTTCTTGTACCGTCAGACTTTATTGCAACAATTTGTATTTCATCGTTAGAAACTGATTTATTGCGGACAACTACCGGCACCTGACAAAAAGTAAAGGCGTAACTTCCAGGCTCAAGTTCCAGCGATGCCTCTTGCTTGTTAACATCATAAAATTTGAAATTTGCTTTTTCTTTCAGATACTCATCTTCATGAACCAGCATGCTATCAAAACAGATTTCACCGTTAAGCACCCGTAGCCCCATTTCGGCAAAACGTGTGATGACTTCCTCTTTTACCTGCCCTGTCATTCCCGGCTGTTTGGCTCCAGCACCGAAAGGCGTATGTGAATAGGGATCGGTCGGAAAGGCGCCGTACACTTCCGGGCTCTTATTAAATCCGATTCCATCGCGAACCTGGTAATAGTGATTACGCAGCCGCTCTTTAAGAGAGTCCTCACCCTTTGCATTAAAGAGAGCCTCCTGCGAAGCAAGCAGCAGTTTCGAAACCATATGCCAGTAAATACTACCTAAACCCTCATAAGCGTAGAATGTTCCTGAACGACCGGTAAATGCGGTGTGATTGAAAACAGACTCGAAGAGTTGTAGCAACGCCGCCGACTCCTTTTGTGTAATTTCCGAAGCACTGTTCTGGTTATTATGCAGTTTTATCGCTCCAGCAAGTTCATTCGCGTTTCGAAATGTATAGTGAAAATGCCACACACCGAATTTATCCTGTATCAGAATATCACTCAACTGGCCATCACGAAGCTTCGCAAAGAATGACTGTTTTTTAAGATCCTCTTCTGATATACTGTTTTTTTCTAAAAATCCATCCAGTTCACGATTCGGGTACAGCATGTAAGAGTTCTGATCAGCCCTATACATAGAGCTTTCACGAAGCGCAGCAAAGATTTCATTGGCCTGCTGAGCAGATAAAATGCCCGAGGAAATTCCTGCAACCTGCCCCTCAAGCATCTCATAAAGATATGAAACTGTTGCTGACCCTTCACTTATCGCCAGAGTATTATAGGAGTGAAACAGACCATCAGGCCTGATATTGTTTTTAAGACTATTCGAAATATAATCGCTAACAACCGTAAGAAAAGACTTCAACTGATCATGACTAACGGCTTCTGTGTCATCAAAAAGACCGGCTTTATACAGAACTTCGCGATAACTATCGGCGGCCTTAACCGACTCTTTAATGAATGAAAAGCGGATCTTATCATCAAAGCCGATCTCAAGGTGTTTTAGGTACTTCTGCAGAATTTCACTTTCTGTAGAAAACCAGCGAAGTGTTGAACTATTTACTGTATATTTTCTATCACTATCAGAAGCGACAAGATCCACCAAAAATGAGACAAAGCGATACAGATAAGCAAGTGTCACGACCGAAAGACCTTTTCCAACAAGGGCATTGTTCGCGTCATTCCATTCCGGCCGTTGAGTTGTCATCCAGATACCACCATCAGGAACCAGATTACTCATCTTCGCAAGAAGAAGAAGAATAAGTTTGTCGAGCATGGTTGTATGCACAATATTGCCAGTTGAGTCCGTAAGCAGACGACCATCAGAACCTATTTTTTCTACACGCTCAGTAATTTTTCTATCCTTCTGTTCATTAAAGACTATTGTATCACAGGGGTTATCAAAGACTGCCTCAAACTTCTTTATCTCATAGGGAACATTTGCGTGAACAAAAAGGGGCTCATTAAAAAGGCTCAAAGTTGCGCCCGGATAATAGTTCTGCTGCAACTCAAGAAGTTTTTGCAAATAGATAATCTGATGATCACTCCAATATCCGATATTAGCCCAGGGATTATCGTGTTCGGGTCTCTCCCAGTCAATTCCATTACGGGATATTCTATATGGATTGTAACCATCCGCGGTTGTCGCATTCAGAAACTTACATATAACATCTTCAACAAAAAGCGGATTGCTGACAAGTAGCGCCTCCCAATTTTGAAAAATATCACGCCAGTTACCCTGATAGTCAATACGCGCCGACCCATCTTCGTTACGGGTATTTATGGAAAACTTATTCCATGGTCGACTTGGGTCACCATGGCGCCGGCTGAATGTAATCGGCAAATACTCACTTACAAGACGTATCAGATCGACATCCCCACTACTACGGGCATCGTCCAGCACGTCGGTGAAAAGCCTTTCACTCACATTTTCAGAAAATAGTGAATTGTGATGTTCAAAAACTTCACTGTTCTGCTCTTTAACAAAATCCGCCAGATCATCAACCATGATGGAGTATCCATTATGGAAATAACCACCGCGCATCACATTAAATAAAACATTCGCACTGTGGTGAACGGTTGTCAGTTTATTACCTGTCTGTTGTAATCCATCATTAATTCCTATTATTTTCTGAAGCAACACGGTCGCCTGATTAACATCGTCACGAACCATTTGCAGCAAATTATTTTTTTCATTTTTCAGTAAATCGATAAGTGTTGATACTGACTCGTGAGTCTGGTTGACCTCACCGCACATGACCCAGCTACTTTCACTTTCTGAATCCAATACAATATCTTTCTGTACAAAGCAGGCTCCCCGTTCGCCCTTAATGTCGGTTTCGGTCATTATGGCTTTGCCATCACGGAAATTATCCAGTTGCCGACTGCTTAACAGTATAACATCAGGGTCGAATCCCGCACTCCAATAACTGTTTGCACGAAGGCACTCGCTGGGTTCCGCAAGATCTGTTAGGGTTGCTGTTAACGAAAAAAGTGCAGGTCCAGAGTCCTGAACCAATTCAGACCGCTTATAAGCATTCAGAAGATTACTCATTTGAACCTGTATCTGCTCAGGAACTTGAGCCGGAAGAATATTTTGAACACCATCAAGAACAGAAAGAGTCAGTCTTTCACCCGACTGATTAATGAGCCGCGACTCTTTTACAATACCATATTTAGGGCTGCTGCTCCATGAAGTTGTAAACGTTAATCCAAGATCGTTATTTATCTCTTCGAAAACCAGGATGTTTCCACAACAGTTTTTATACAGATTACGTTTCACCGCATAAATCCCACGGTAATAGGGTGAAAACGGCTCCCAAAGTTGTGCACCCTTTTTTTCTATCTGTATTATAGTCTTGCTACCTGTATTTAAATAGTTTTCGCTAACCTTATCGTCAGTGTAATAGGGGAAAAGCGCATTATCAGAGTTTTTTCGCCCTGCAGTCAGCCCCCCGGTCGATGAGATGTAGATCCAGTGATCCTCCGGGCTTGTTAGCGTCATAAAAAAAGGATCCATTTTATCATAGTCGGCTATTTTATAAAACTCATCCCTGTATCCTTCGATAGTCACAAATTTATTCTCTTCTGCAGTATTCCTGTTGTCGGTTGACATAATAATCCCCCTCTTTAGTTTGTTTCTGTCGTCAACTTATTGATTATATACAATTTGTCAATAAATTACAGCTGTAACAGAGATTTTTCATTAAAATTATCTATTTTTATCAGAAAACCTGCCTGCAAAGCGAGGACTTGAATAAAACAGCAGTAAAATTTCACCCAAACAGGTTCTGCTGCTTTTTTCTGAAATTTAGGGGACATTATCCAGATAAGAGTTTCAGCCTGTCACTCGTTACATGAGTCGAGCTGAATGTCGAGAGCATCTACAGAGATCTGTATCTCTTTTAAAGAGAAGCCAAGCGACGCCATCATCAGAACAAGACTAACTCCAAAAACAATTTCACCTATAAGCTCTTCGTTCAAAAACAGAAAGAACATGCTGATCACACAGAAAAAGAGGCTGGCAATACCGAAAAACTGCATATACTTTATCAGGTATATCCTTTTTCGCAGATTTCTTATCTGACCGTCAACAACAGGAATGTTATCTCGGCTCCGCTCTTTACATAGCGTTCTGATAAGCCCGGCAAGAGTCAAAAATCTGTTTGTGTACGCAAGCAGAAGAAGTGAAAGCGCCGGGAACAACAACGCTGGTGTAGTTAAATTCATAACTCACATACCCCAAATTTTAATTATCCTGCCATCAAACTCTTCAGTGTCAGTAAAGACGGTCTCGCGCCAGCCAAGAGCTTCATCACGATCAAATATTAAAATGTGCGACTCATCTGCATCACAAATTTCAGCATATTCAAACGTTTGCCTTAAGGCTTCCGCTTTTAACTTCGCATAGCTCTGCTTTTGTTTGATAGTTTTAATCTCTATTACGATCTTTTGCGCCCTGTTTATTCCGTCAACACGGTACTTCCATTTCAGCATAAGATCGGTGCGCTTACGTAATATGGCGTACTCACGGACAATGCTTCCATTACCATTTGCAACCCGTTGAAGAAACGCCTGTGTAATAAGCTGCGGTGCCGCTTCCTGATAACCTCTGATATGACTTGCCCAGATACCGGCATTCTCACGCCAAAAATCCTGAAACATCCTAAATAGTGTTTCTGAATTAATACTGCCATCATTATTTATCCAATCGAGTTTAAATCGAGCAAGGAATTCGTTCTATTTTGAATCCGTAAGCTCGCGCGGTATAACTTCACGATATATTTCATTTGAAATATCATATCCAGTAGAACTTTTTGAAATTAGGCCAAGATCAAGACAATATTGCTCATCATCTTTGTTTACCTCAGTATCTTCACCCAGAATCATCGGCAAAACTACCCGTCGAACCCTCGGCTCTTCCAGCTTGTCGGCAAGCTGGTCAAGGTGAGTCTGACGTGACAAAATAAGCCGTTCTTTAGCCTCTTCTATCATGGAGCAGGTAATTGCGATAGAGCGGTCGCGATTTTCTTTCATTTCGAAAGTCACTTCATAGGCAAGAGCATTCACCAGCCACGGCTGGCCAGCAGTATATCGCCAGATCAGCTCAAAACACTCATGCTGAAATATTTGACCAGTCGACTTAGTATGTTCATTATACAGAGCAGAAATATCCTCATGCGTAAAATTACCTAACCTAAGTGATTTTGCTTTAATGTTAAAGGCGCTTCCGCCCGTAATTATTTCGGAATCCGGGCGATGAATGCGGTAATCCCTTATATCCCTGACTCCACAAAGAACAATAGTTGAAGGAAACTCTGACGGACGTTTGTCATACCCTCCACGGATTTGACGCAAGACCGACAAAAGAGTGTCACCAATTAGCGAGTCAATTTCATCTATAAGGAGTACTACTGGCTTTTGTAATTCGCGGGAAAGGTAGGTAAGAACAGCATTAAGACCGCTTTCGGCTTTAGCACTGTTGAAAATAGAATACAACTCTTCTGATAAACTGTCTCTTTCAAAATGACTACTGAACCGTCCGCTCAACTCGGTTACAATTGCCTGAAGACCCGAATTTACATTGTTTCTTGCAGCCTGTGCCGCTTCAAAATTGGCATACACGCATACATAATCATTCTCATTGTTTAGATAATCACGAAGGGCAAGAAGCGAGCTGGTTTTTCCGGTCTGACGAGGAGCGTGCAGTATGAAATATTTTCTTTGAGCAATAAGCATAAGGACCTCATCAAGATCCCACCTGTGAAGCGGATCAACCCTGTAATGCTCTGGTTGATTAACCGGCCCTGCTGTATTAAAAAACTTTTCCATACCTCGTTATTCCACAGCAGGATGCTTCTGTCAAGATGGAAAAAGAACAGAAGAGCCCTTTCTGCAGTAGTCAGTTAAGAAGGATGATTTAATTGCATTTTAATGGACTATATCAGTATCTATACTAGGTTTAGTGACACTTCTGAATATCTTCTGGGGCCTTGCTTCTGTCAGTTAATCAGCAAGAGCCCAGAAGCCTAAGGATTTCCACCTTATCGGTACTTTCGATTATTTGTTCTTTGATGCTTTCGTTCTTCAATACAGTCATAATATTGGACATTAAAGAGAGGTAGTGTTTGTGCTGTTTTTCACCGGCAGCAACAAGAATGATCAGGTGCACCGGTTTGCCATCCATTGAATCAAACTCGACCCCTTTTTTAGAAATTCCAACAGCAAAAGAGAGGTTTCTGACCGTGGCAATCTTGGCATGCGGAATGGCAATGCCAAAACCAATACCTGTGCTCATTATACGTTCCCGATCTTTAAGGGCGCTTATTAAAGCATTGATATCGGTACAGACTTCTCCATCGGCAAAGAGTGAGGCAAGCTCTTCAATGACGCTGAACTTATCCTCTGATTCAACTAATTTTATGTAGTCGGTTGATGTATATTCTATAATATCGGACATTGTTATATTTCGTTCCCGTTCATATCTATTTCTTTTTTCGTTTGGATTTTCCTTTTCCCTTATTTGTAGCATTTTTTACCGAAACAATAAAAATGCCAGCAATCTCAACATTAACATTCTTGTGCTCGGGAATCTTCGCAAAAACATCTTCTTCACAAATCAGAGTAACAATCTGAGGCCCCACCTTGGCAACTACAAGCGGCATCTTTTTTATCCGGTAAATTGCTGGAACCTGATCAATTACATTTTTGGGAAGCTTGGCATCAGTTATTTTGCCACGTTTCTTTTCTAAAACGAATATTGCAGCCGGCATCTTATGTTCATTTACGATTGCCTTCTGTTCGTTTGCCTTTTTTGCAAAACGCTTACGCAAAAGTTTTATAACGATTACAATTGCAATTATTACTATTACAATTCCTGCATACACTGCAAGAACTTCGATTCTTACTCCAAAAAGCATAGCTTTTCTCCTGTTTTAGGTATCCGACTTCCGGGTAATACCTTCTATATAATTTCTATAGAGAACTTCAGAAAATCTCAATTTTTAGAAGACCTCATGTAAATACAAATTATTTATTGGTTCAGATAATTAAATCATAATCTACAGTTTTTTATCTCTGACTCTATAATAGCCGTTGCACCAATAGCTTCTAGCTGATCCATTACAGCTGGTACATCCTCTTTTTTCACCATAACCTTAACAGCATAGCTGCCTGCAGCTTCAAGAGGTGAAATAGTTGGGCTGTTATAACCCGGTGTTATCGCCTCGGCACGGGCGAGGTTTTTACTGTCTATATTATATTCAAGAATGGTGTACCTTGTGGCAACAAGTATTCCCTCAACACGCCGTGTTATTAAATCTGTCATTTGAGACTGTTTTGCAAAATCATTATTTGCAATCAGAACTGTCTGATAACTTCCAATATCAGAAAAAACTTTAAGCTGATTATCGCGCAAAGAGTCACCAGTTTCAACGATATCAACAATGGCATCTGCAAGCCCAAGGGCAACCATAATTTCGACCGAACCATTCATCTGGACAATATTAATATTTACATTATTTCGCTTAAAATAGGATTCCGTAATACGGGGGAACGAAGTGGCGATAGTAGCGCCTTCTAAAAAAGTATGATCGCCCTCACCGCAATCCTCCTTAATCGCAACGCAAAGACGACAACGTCCGAATCCAAGTGGCAAAAGCTCTTTAACATCAGCATTACGCTCGATGATAAGATCACTACCAGTTATTCCCATGTCTACAACGCCCTTTTGTACCAGAAGCGGAATATCATCTGCACGTACAAAGATAAACGTTATATCATCCGAGGTACAGGTCGCATAAAGATTACGCCCCTTAGCCCTGAACTTAAAACCCGCCTTCTGAAGTAACTCAATGGCGGGTTCCTTCAGCCGACCCTTTCCCGGAAGAGCAAATTTAACCCTTTTATTGTCATTCAGCATTATTTTTCCTTTCGGCTTTTTCAACCAGCCCGCTCTTTCCAAACCGTCGAATCAGTTCAGCCTCTATCTCTGCAAGTGTAATATTCCGATAACCTGCAAGCACAAATGTATGAAAAAGCAGATCACAAATTTCGTATATCAGATGCTCGCGATCCTCTTCATGGGCTGCTTCTGTAACTTCAGCAGCCTCTTCAATAATTTTACTATTGATTTTATCAATACCGCGATGCATTAAGCGGGCAACGTATGACTTATCGGGTGACTCCTCTCTTCGACTATCGATAACCTCAAAAAGACGGTCAAAAACAGAATTTCCGGCTATGTTTTCACTCATTTAGGGATCCCCTGTGCCCGATGGGAACACCAAGACTCTTTGATAATACCGAGTTTTAAAAAATCCCCATCTATAAATTTGATTCCTACACCAATGCGATTGTTTTATTGAGCGATTATGATGCAACCACTGTTTTAGTCAAGAATATTGAACCGGCTTTTTTAAAAACTCGGTTTAAAGGGATTGTTTTATATAATTTAAACTTCTAATGTTCTTCTCCCCCGCCTTCGGCGGGGGAGAAGAACATTAGAACAGCTGCTTTATTTTAACCCTACTACTCCAAGCTTTACCATATAAAGCAACACTCCAGATAGGGCTATAACTACTTGATAATCCGATTATCTGTTATATAAACTCCCTTTAGAAAGCAACTGAATGTTTATTCAAGTTCTTCAAACAAAAAAACCCCCATAACGGAGGCTCTTCTGTTTATAATATGTCGGTGCGACTATTCTCCCTGACTCTCTGCCCTTTCAAGCTCTTTAGCAAGTGTCTCTTTTGCGGATGCAACCATGAAGTGAGCCCTGTTGAACACATTAGCCGGGCTTGTACTCTGATCAAAATCAATCGCAAGCAACTTAAAACCGGGATAAAGATTTTTAATCCGTTTCTCAACACCTTTTGCTACAACATGGTTCGAAATACAACCGAACGGCTGAACCGATATAATATTCTCGACTCCCTCATCAAGCATCGAAAGCATGTCCGCAGTTAAAAGCCACCCCTCTCCGAACTGATTAACCAGTGATACAAAATTCTCGGTCTTATTGGCCAGTACGTGAAGATCATGCGGCTTCTTGTAATAACGATAACCCTCCATTATGCGATCGACCTTCTTTACTTTTCGGTTTACATAGTTCCATATAAACCGGTTAATCATTCGACTCATAATAGAACCGGCTATATGCATGTCATGCATATAGTCACGGCTTATAAAATCATGCAAAAAGAAGCCCTGAAGAGGAGGCAGAACAATTTCGGCACCCTGCTCAAGAACCCACTCTATGAGATTCATATGGGCAAATTCGTTATATTTTACAAAGATCTCTCCAACAAAACCGATCCTGGGAATCGGTTCACTGCTTACCTTTATAGCATTAAATTCTTTAACAGCCTCGTCAAGGACAGCAAAAGCCTCTTCATATTTTTTAGTAACAATAACTTCATTAAAAAGGTTAATATACTTCTCATGAAGTTTATTGGCACTGCCCTTTTCAAGTTCACGAGGCTTAGTTGTTAAATACATGTACATCAGTTGATCAAGAAGCAGAATCCCCAGAACCATCTTCTTCGCAAGCAGTATACCTTCACGACCAGTAACAACCGTTTTTAATGAAGATGTCGAAAGAGTCGCAACCTGCACATCTCCGAAACCTACCTTATCAAGAGCCTTGTTCACAAGGTTGATATAGTTAGAAGCACGGCACTGTCCACCGGTTTGAGTCAACAAAACCAAAGAATCATCGACACTATAGTTATTCTGCTGATAGGCTTTAATAATATCACCCGCAACAAGGATTGCAGGGTAACAGATCTCATTATTGATGTTTTTGATACCGTAATCAACAGAATCATTATCCTGCACAGGTAAAGTCTCCATCTTTAAGCCAAAGCTTTTAAACAGCGGAGGAATGATGGGAGAGTAGTATTTAGAAAAATGTGGCACAATAATTGTCTTCTCTTTCGAAAACGGAACGTCAGTTTTAATATTCCGACGGGCGTATTCTGGACGGTTTAAAACAGTCTTCTTCTTTTTTAACGCTTCGAGCATTGAACGGATACGGATCTTGACCGCACCAAGATTAAAGACCTCGTCGACCTTAATAATAGTAAAAAGTTTGTCGTTTTCCTCGAGAATCTCTTTAACCTCATCAGCGGATACCGCATCGGGACCACAACCAAAAGAATTTATCTGAATCAGCTGAGCTGTTGGATGCTCGCTGACCCATTTTGCTGTTGCATAAAGCCTGTTCGTATAGGCCCACTGTGACAACACGTTAACATCTGAAATGATAATACTGTTAAGCCCAGGAATTGAATCTTCCGGAATAACAATAGCACCAAGATCACTGATAAGCTCGGGTATACCATGATTTATCAGCTTGTCAATATGGTAGGGACGGCCGGCCATTACAAGGAGCGGCTTGCCTGTTGAATCGGCTTTTGCGATAAGATCCCTGGCACGATCCTGTAAACGTTTCTTTGTAGCCTTCTGCTCGTGAATAGCAGCTTTGTATGCCCGTCGCACAAGGCCTTCCCGCACATTGAGTGTCTTCATATACTTGATAAGTTGACGCACAATAAGACGACTGCTTCTGAAACTTATTGGCGGAGAATCAAGTGGTATATTGAACCGGCTTTCAGGATCAATTGAGCTTCGTATAACACAGGGATACCCGGTAACAACGGGACAGTTATAAGTATTTTGTGAACCCTCATATTCATCCCTTTCAAATACAACATTAGGGAAGAAGATTCGATCTACATCTTTTTCCACAAGATTAAGAATATGACCATGGGCAATTTTAGCCGGGAAACAGATGTTTTCAGACATAACCGATTTTACACCCGCCTCAAAAATTTCAACATTGGAACGATCAGAAAGCACAACATCAATTCCACAGTCATTAAAAAAGGTTGCCCAGAAAGGAAAGTTTTCGAACATATTCAAAATTCGGGGAATCCCTATACGTATTCCTCGAGGCTTACGTGCTGAAAGATTGCGACGGAAAATAATATCCCTTTTTTCCGATACTAAATTTTCACCCCGCTCTACAACTTCTGTATTATTTGTAAAGATCCGTTCACAGTTGTTTCCGATATAAAAATGGTTACCATTAGGAAATGTAAGCTTTGTTACCTGGCACTTATTTTCACAGCCCTTACAGTTAATAATCTTTTTTTCTGTTTCGACATCTGTCAAAGCAGCCGCAACCCCCGGGAAAACCGTGTCAGACCTGTTCTCTTTATACAGATCCATCGCCTTGAGTGCACAGCCGAATGCTCCCATTAGTTCGGGAATATCCGGCCGTATGATCTCGCGGCCTGTTAGCTGTTCAAAAGCACGAAGTATCGAGTTGTTTTTAAAAGTTCCACCCTGAAGAACAATGTTTTCGCCAAGAGGTTTACTGTCGGTAAGTTTCAATACTTTATACAGTGTGTTTTTAATGACTGAAAAGGAAAGGCCGGCCGAGATGTCCTCTATGGAAGCCCCCTCACGCAGAGCCTGTTTAACCTTGGTATTCATGAAAACGGTACAGCGCGTTCCCAGGTCATACGGTTTCTTCGAACGGCAGGCAATCTCTGCAAAATTTGCAACGGGATACCCCATGTTGTTGGCGAAGGTCTCTATGAAAGAGCCGCACCCCGAAGAGCAGGCCTCATTAATCTGAATATCTGCCACATAACCGTCACGAATGAACATGGCCTTCATATCCTGTCCACCAATATCCAGTATAAAGGAGACATCTGGATCGAAATGGGAAGCCGCTCGAAAGTGTGCCATGGTTTCTACAAAACCATGATCCAGACCAAAAGCACATTTTATCAGCCCCTCACCATATCCCGTTACACCGGAACCGACTATTTGGGGGGTAAAACCCTTGGAGGAACAGAAATCGGAGATCTGCTTTAACCCCTTTTGCACGGTTCCGATCGGGTCACCCATATTGTTCTGATAAAAGGTCGAAACGAGATTACCCTCATCATCAGCAAGAACTATTTTAGTTGTAGTAGAACCCGAATCAATTCCGAGAAAGCAATCTTTTTCTGAATGCTTATCAAAATCAATTCGATTAACACGGTACTTATCAAAAGTAGCAAGCCAGGTTTTATAGTCGTCATCGTCCTTAAACAGTTCAGGTATGGCGCCAATAAGCGATTCCGCACTGTTCGCAAAAACCGGCACCTTCTCTACAAGTGTAATAAGATCATCAAGCATCTGAACTTCATTCTGATCATCACAGGTTAACGCCGTACCAATAGCAGGAATCAGCTGAGGATTATCTGTTACAACAAAATCACTTTCCGGAAAATCTTTAATGCAGTTCACGAAAGCTTTGCGCAAATACTTATTAAAAGTTAATGGACCACCACCGAGCAAAATCTTCGGCTCTATATCGTGTCCGCGAGTTAATGTGCTCAGCACCTGAAGGGCAACAGCATGAAATGCCGAAAGAGCAATATTTTCTTTTGACACATTATGCGAAAGCAGACTTTGAACATCAGTTTTAGCAAAAACGCCACAGCGTGTCGCAACTGGAAAAACCTTGTCTCCACGTGAGGCGTATTCATCAAATTCTTCAACAGGTATATCAAGCAATACAGATATCTGATCAATAAATGAACCAGTACCGCCGGCACAACTTCCATTCATACGCATATCGGCATGAAAATCTTCATCAAAAAAGATAATTTTTGAATCTTCCCCGCCAATCTCTATGAATGTTCGGATGTCAGGCTGCATTCTTTTTATATAGGTGGCCGAAGCTACAACCTCCTGCACAAACCTGAGTCCAGTTGTTTCAGAAATCCCCATTCCGGCAGAACCGGTAATCGAAACCAGACACTCAGCATTTCCTATCTTTTCGCGCACATCTTTCAATATGCCTACAATTGTTTCTCGTATTTTGGCATGATGTCGTTTATATGCTGAATGCTCGATAGAAATGCCACTCTCATCGGGGTATCCCACAACAATCTTCGCTGTTGTTGAACCAAGATCCATTCCAATGAAATATTTTTTCGACATGAAGTAACTCCAGCAGTTTATTTTTACAGATTCTTTTAAAACCTGTAATCACTGTTTTTAAATGTCCTTAATAACGGACAATTTTCAAATAATACACTGTTTACAGGAAAACAGTTCATTTTGGCTGTAACGACCGGTGCTTTTCGGGATTATTGCGCCATTTTGTAAAAAGCAGCAGAGGGTTTTCAAGTCAAATTCCAATAAAACATCCCGGAAAACACATCAGGTAATCAGTACAAACCACAATCCGGATCACGCAACCGTTTCCAACGCGTAATAAAACTGATTTTGAATGAATGTCAAATAATAATGGTTATCTGTTTTAAGACAACAAAAAAACTTAACCACGTATAAAAGCCGGATCGCCACACAATCCGGCTTTTACAGATTTTCACAGACACCCACTCAAGCAACAAGATCAGGTGCAAACACCTGTAAGAACAAGACTACAGACTATACCTTATATAATTAAATTTAATATATGCTGGCAGGTTCACAAATATCGCAAGAGGCTCTCGGCTGCGGATTTAAAGAATTTGTTTATGTCGGCACATCTGTACATATTATTTTTACTTTTATATCCGTTACCTGGATACTGCTGTTTGCTAAAAATCCTGTTAAAACTGACTGTCAGAATTAACTTTCCGAATGCAAAAAGACAGCGGGCAATTACCCGCTGTCTTAATTACTCACTATTTACTTTTTTAAATTCTACTCATAAATGATATAACTATCATCTTCAGGATAGATACTGTATCTGGTATATCCATTGGAAATATATCTATGATACCAGTCAGATCTAAGAACATAAATATACTCTACACCTGCCTGTGGAACCCAGCTTATAGTATAAATTCTGTAACCCTCATCTGTCGTTTCAACAGGAACGTCTGTCGATGTATTAACTGATCCGACACAAGTCCATGAACTTGTACTGTTGTAGTCGGCATCTTTCGGAATAGCATATAAAAAGGCTCCCCCGCATCTTTCATACGCGTAAGTAGTACCTACTATTACACCAACCGACACTTCCTGGCCTTCAACATACGAGTTGATTCCATCATTGGTGTAACTGCTCTCAATTCCGGTAAGATCTGACCCTCTACTGAACGACTTCTGGAAGTTGAATAATCCGTACTCGAGCTCTTTTACGGTTCCATCCGAACAGAACATTTTAGCTCTGACTTTTAAAGTTTTATAAACATCAAATATCGAACCATCAGGCCGCGGAACATCAATCTGCTTATCAAATCCTGATCGGTCAGAAGAGCTAACAGTATACGTCATCGCACGATCGCTTACGCTCTGCGAATCACTGTTTTGTCCATCATACCAGAACTCTATCCTTTGCAAAGTAACACCCGAGTTGCCTGCACTTGCCTTTACTCGTAATGGTAAAACTTCCGCAAATTTTGGACTAACAATACCGGTTCCAGTCATCCAGAGATGCTTGGGACCTATACTTGCAATGTCAATTGTTACGTTGTTTTTCTTTTCATCAAGATAAGCCGCAACCCAAGCAAATGGAGCATTCCAGTTGACTGTTATCTCATTTGTTGACCACGCTTCAATATTGTCCACAAAAGCCTTCTGAGGCGGCGTGTTTTCGTCAAATATCGACTGTGCAACGGGACACTGATAACCCGAATTAGGACCTCCACTTATCGCGCCGGCAGGTGGCGAAGG
The DNA here is from genome assembly GCA_027858855.1 of Spirochaetota bacterium. Classification (GTDB taxonomy): domain Bacteria; phylum Spirochaetota; class UBA4802; order UBA4802; family JAFGJZ01; genus JAFGRW01. The sequence goes on from JAQIBV010000049.1 coordinate 66,135, forward strand.
ATAGGCACTCGCAGCCTGTTTTGCCCAGAAACGATGATGTGGGTTTAATAGAGGCCGATCACCATAACCGGTAACATAAGACTTGTCCATCGCGTTTCGTCCGAGTAAATAATCCATACTCTGAATCATTCCGTTAAGATATTTAATATTGGAGCTGTAATCGTAGGCATAACCCATAACAACCATCATGTTAAGTATAAAAGAGTTTGAACCCCATGGGTATTTGTTGGTCATATTTGTCCAGAGCGGAAGATCATACCCCTGCATCTTTATGTTCTTTAACCATACATCTGCAGCATAATATATGTTTCTTTTGATTGTCTCTTTTTCACTGCTGCTAAGATTATTCGATGCAATCGAAAGAGATACTGTACCCAATCCGGCAACATTTTGCCATGAGAACGGTCCGAAAAGTCCTGCATCTTCTCCGTTTAAAAGGTTACATCTTAATTCGAGAAAATGCGGAGAAGAACTCATATAGTCATAATAAGAGTCCTCACCGGTAGTTATGAAAAGTTCCGCAGCGGCCCAATAAAACTCATCAATCACATACGTATCGTCATAAGGCCCGCCCCCATTTTCATTGTCATACGGAGCATAGTTTTCAGGATCGGCCAAGGCCGCATTCCAGGCTGCCTCGGCTGCGGCAAGACATCTATCCGCGAAAGCAGCATCATACTCTCTAAAAAGACGTGCTGCCTGCGCCGCGGTGGCCGCAAGGTTAAGAGTAGCAGCGGTACTGACAGGGCAAAGATAACGTGTACTGGTATTATCTCCTGGCGCCAAAGGGATGCCTGTCCACGCGCTGTCGTGCATCTTGTGGTGAACCATACCTGCTGTTGCTGAATCTTCTGATTCTTTTACCTGCATGTTAAGCAGGAATTCCATTTCCCATTGAGCCTCATCAAGAATGTCAGGTATGCCATTCGTCATACCATCTTTATCATCAGGTATGTTCATTGAACCGTCAGAAAAATCTGCCCCAGCCGCGTTATCAATATACAGGGTTCTTTCATACTGGTTCATAATTGTCCAGACAGCGATTCCACCGTTAACAACATATTTACCATGATCACCCGCATCATACCAGCCCTTGCTGACATCTTTAGAGTAAGATGCCTGACCGGTTCCAGGCCATGTGCTGATACTTGTATCAGCCGGACCGGCTGTCCTTTCTAGATCCTCTCTGCCCGCGTACGGCAATTCAATAGCAATACCTGATCGGTTGTGATAAAAGTATGCAAGAGCATCATACTTCATCTGTGAATAGAGATCGTTCGTAATTTCAAATTCATGACTAATGGAAGGTTCGCTTCCAACGAGATTCATTCGCAGGCGGTATGTACCAACATTCATGTAAGAAGAAAAATCTATAGTATGAACATTGTCACCTGAGTCAGCATCATAACCGAATACTGTTGTAAAACCACTTGCTACAACAGTCTCCTCTGAATTAATAAGCTGCCACTCAAGAGGTGATGTAGAGTTGGTAACAGCTGTCGCTTTTTTAACATTACGCGGAAAATATCCAACCTGATTAACACGAATTAATGCTGCTTCGCTTTCATCATCCTCGTAACCCTCAAACTCTGGATCTGTAATTGAGACATTATCGATCCAGACCTCAAAATTTGAATTACTATTTGCATAATCACCACCAAAATGAAATGCAAGCTCCACATTTTCCTGAGTTGAGCTACTCATTATAAATGAATCGGTTTTTGTTTCCCATTTATTTGCGGTTAACGATACAGGGCTCCAGTCTTCATTTACCTGCCAGAAAAGCGCCCATGGTTCCGGTATTACCAGCTGAGGACAAACATCAATATTTTCTGTAGCCATAATGCTAAACTTCACTGTATACGTATGTCCCTCTTCAAGAGTTAATCCACCATGACGAATCTGCACACTCCAATTCTCAACTCCCTGATTTGTAACAGTTCCAACCATTGCTAAACTTTGGTTTGAGTTATCATCAATATACTCTTTTAGCTCACCTATAATTTCGCCTTTTTTATCTTCAGCGACCACCCATGGTGCATAATTGGTCTCAAAATCAGTATTACGCAACAACTCACTGCGTCTGATTTCGAGAACCGGTTTTTCCGGTACCGGATTATTGACCTTTTTTTCCTGATCTTTCTTTTCAGATGTATCACCGCAAGACACAAATAAAACCAGTGTCAACGCTGCAATTAAAATGAAAAGAAAAGACTTGAACTGCTTTTTCATAAAAATCTCTCCTTGATATGAATTATATACAATAGGGCGTAAGTAACCCCCACTACTTAAAGATTTTATCTTTAAGACATAGCAAATGTGCATCAATGCAATCGGTTGCTCTATCAGATAATTTTTTTTTCTTGATAATTCTGGCAATTCGGAAAATATCAAGGTTTTGGGAAAAATCAGGAAGTTTCACCTGCAAGGAAGGAGCGTTATTTTATGAAAACCTCTTATAATTAAACTTGCAACAAGGAACTTCACAAAAAAAAGCCATACTCACATGTAGCGAATAGAGAATAAAAAATGTCGGTTCCTGACGCAGAGAGAATTTTCTCTTTGTTTGAATAATAGTCGGAGGGTTTAAAAACAGCACCACTGAGAGCCACCGTAATGCCACTAAAAACATAAGACAACTTAAGTTCACACTCAATACCCATATAACCTATGGAACCGGTATCAGGCAGAACCGGATTATCAGATTCATTTGCAAAAAGAACCAATAGCGAAGTATCTGCGATAAGGGAGTAAAACCCTATACGGCCACCCGACTGGGCAAATAATTTAGGCACCGTTTTGTCGATACCCCCCTCCTGCCAACTGTTATCACTATAATCCCGAAAACCGTTATAGTCGGCAATTGGAGAACCAGTGTACCCCTTCATCAGCCCTAAAAGAGTACCGCCCGGAACAGAAGAACGCATCCCGCAAAAACCGGAGGAGTAGGCTCCGGCATGTATGTAAAAATGATTCCAGTCATCAGCATGCTTTTGCCCCAGATTTATTGCAGCAAGAAGAGCATGACCCTGGTATGTTTTCTGATTACTATAATGGCTGTTACGACCATATGAAAACAGAGATGTAACATCCCACGACAATAAAGTTTTTTGCCATGACGATATCCTTACACCACTTAACGACAGAAAATCCTCATCTGACCGATTAACATCCGACCGGCCATTTTCAGCGATTTCGGCACCACCACTTCTTGATGCACCATATCGTAAAAAATATCCGAATGCTCGAACATAATTAAAACCAATTACCAGACCTAACCGATAGCTGGTCGTATCCCCGTTAAAATCATCAACAATATTATTAGAATAATCATTATCACTATCACTACCGTTTGAATCACTGGACAAAGAACTATATGGACCGGCAGGCTTTCCATGTTGCGAATAGACCTCCGCATGAGTCTTGAAAACGAACATATTGGAACCAACGGGAATTTCACAATCAAGAGCAACACCATCCATGACATCATTCAAAACATACTCATACATTGCTCCGCCAAGTTGATAGTAAAAACGACCGGCTCTAATAGATACCGATGAGCCAGGCATAATATTTGCCGAAAGTTCATAGACAGAAAACCCTCTCCTGTCACTCTCAAACTTATCTCGCCCGCCCCAAAGAAATGTTTTGTCCAATTTACATGAATAAATCAACTTTTCAGTTTCATGAGTCATCGAAACCCCAACAGAAGAGAAATAGAATAGAGAAAGATCATCGCTGTTTTTTTTATAATCGATCTTTTCCTGTTTGAATGTAGAGTAATCATAACTATTGAAGTCACTGTTATTTACCATATAACTGTAATTTTTTACATCTACCCACACCTGACTCTCACACAACAAAACTTTTGCTGGTATAAAAGAAATAAGCATCCAGATAATATACAGTACAGGTCTACATTTCACCAGCTGCTGCAAACCCCGGAGAACAGTAATTTCTCCTTTCATTAATATCTGTGTCCGGAAAGCCACTGTCATTATCCGATGTTGACCAACTTCCATCCGATAACCTGACCATAGTCGCAAAGGGCAATTTTGAGCCAGAATCATCACCAGTTTGAGCTTCTGTTATCAGCTTTTCACCACGAAAAACTGAAAGGCGGTATCCCTTACCAATAGCATTTTGCGACACAGTGCCTCTCTTATAGATATTTTCTCTGTGACCAAATGCATTAGCTCCAAACAAAAAATCGCCCGAGACGTTGCGGCTCTCAGAGGTTAAAAGAGCAACTACAGCCCGCTCACCAGGACGCAGCACCAGATCCAACGGATCATATGAGGACGAACCTTCATTTGAAGGCCCGAACCAGTGCTTAACTGTTAAAGCTGTGTTAGTTAAATAAAAATCATAATCCTCCAGTCGAACATCCGTATCTGATATGTTAAGTATTTCGACCCAGTCGTCGTTATTTGCCCCGTTTTGATTTCGGTATGAGGAACCCCAAAAAGAAATTTCTGTAAAAATAATCTGTGGAAAATAGATTTTCGATTCCGCTAGTATGGTAACACCATCTTCAACAGAAACACCCCGTAATGAATAGACCCGCCCCCTCTCAATTTCATTAAGACGCATTTCCCGATCATTAATAATATCGGGTTTAACCCTGGTGTATCTGCCATTATCAATCGAAATGTGTATCTCGATTTCGTTATCCCTGCTTGTAATAAGAGTCATATAATCTTGATACGAATCTTTCAAAATCAAAGATAGAGGAAGCTCCCGGTTTTCTTTCAGCGGCAAGCCCTCCTTGCCGAAAAATTCTTTTACTGTTTCCAGGCAACCTCTAATCGTAATTATGAATCCGTGCCTGCCCGAGCTGGTTTTAGCCAAAAAGGAATCATCGCCGTTTTGAGAGTTTCCTAATGGAACAGTGCAAAAAAGTGCAAAATCATCTTCTTTTTCATCAGTTTCTGACTCCAGATTCTCTCCGATGAAAATGGAAAAATCAAACGGAAGAAACGGTTCTATATAATAGGTTATATACGAATTATCAAAATGAGGGTCAAACGATTCAGATCCCGTATACTGTAAAAGACTCAATGACTTATTTAACATCCGATCCCGTAGTTCAGTATAGATCTTCTCTTCTTTAAAATCGGGAACATACATAATTAACGAGCCTGCAGACTCAATGAGTGATGCCGGCTCATTATTTTCAGAATAATTAATATCAATAAGGGAACCGCCTCTGCCCGAATAGCGAACTTCGTTTGGCACAAAGGCTATCATAAAACGATTATCACCAACTACATATTCACGAGGCACTGAATTTGGATTTTTTATTTCCGGTTGCCTGCCCTTAATTAGCTGACTGAATTCAGATAACAGTTGAAAATAGATCACCTCAGACGGGAGTTCAATAAAATAGAGTGGATTATCAGAAAGAAGAAACAGCGCCCTATGGGCATCAAAAACAAAATAGGAGTGATAATCTTTCGAGTCGCGGCAAACAACATCACCCTCTACTTCTGCAGAAAAGCGGCACGGAATTACTCCCTTAGGATTGCAGAAGCGCTCCAACCGCTCTGTAAATACTTTGTCCGACTTGCCAAACACCATCTGCTGCCGACCTTCAGGAACATCGCAGCCAGCCACGAACAATAAGTGAATAATTACGACGATAACCATATTATTACGGAACATCGGCGCTACTCACTTCACGACAATATCGATCCACCCTTCTGAACTCGCCCATAAACAGTTCGTATAATACACCTGCATTTCTGATTATCAGATAATTTTCATCATTAGTACTGACTGCGTTTCTACTGAAATTAAGAGAACCTAACACTACAATTTCATCATCAACCAGAATTACTTTATGATGTAACAGCCCACCGTCGTCTTTACGACATAGCTTGAAAGAACTGATCCGTTGTGATAAGGCTTCAATGCTCTTTCCGGAATGAGAGTAGCTGGATCTGAACTGTGAATAGTCACTGCGCACATGTACGGTAACTCCACGAGTCCTAGCGTTAGCGAGAAGCTCCATCAGCACCTTGTCGGTAAAGGCAAAACTCATAATGTAAATGTTTTTATTTGCGTTTTCTATCAGAGGAAAGATTGTATTCATGGCATTGCCATATTCATCACGGCTTATAGCTCCGGACTCATAGTTAAAATACTCAAAACTTCTTGGTGAAACAGCCATATAGGAGGGGAATAACGCTCGATAAGGTGTAAAAAAAATAGCCACCTCGTAATTGCCAACCCTATGCTCTTTTTCACTCCATCGAATACCATCACCATAGAGCCTGTTATAGCCATTATCATCTGCAGAAAGGCTCAGGCTGCAGCCCTTATCAGTGCCGCTGAATCCGGCATATAACAGATCAAAATCTTTTTTAAAATCCAGAGCCATTGATGAGCTTTTAAAAACAATCAGATTATTATAATGGAGAAACATGCCGTCCGTAAAATTCGTTGAACCAGTGACAACATTTATATTATCAATTATAAAATACTTATTGTGCATTATACCAGTAAGATTGGTTAGTCGTACATCTATATTTTTACTTCCTTCCCGAATGGCATCATACAACAGCTGCCATCCCTCTCCGTCCTCTGAATCATAATCACTAACACCCCTTATTATCACACCGCGTTCTGCAGCAACAACAAGCTCATCAGCAATTCGCTCATTTGAAAAACCGTAAAGGGCTATATCAATCGAAGTTTGACTTTGCCTGATAAGTTCAATAACCAGCTGTTCACTCCTGTACGGATCGAAAGCAACTTCGCACAACAGTCCATCGGATTTTGTCTCTTGCCTATACGGCTCTGGAGCCTCACAGGCAAAACAGCAGATACAAAAAACAACAGATATAAACAAATTTTTCGTATTTTTCAGAGAGAAAAAACGCTTAATGCCTGCCGGGAAAATATTCATCAATTTTCATCCTCTATAATTTCCCACTCATCAGCACTATCAGCATCAACATTGTAATCTTTACGCCGTATTCCTCTTGAACCGGGAGCTATTTCGACAATAGGCAAATTCCAGAAATTTATCAGTTCAACAGGCTCTCCTTCAGGACCGACAAAAACACCCGCCGAGCAGAACGGAGTCTGTCCCATTGTATCGACAATAAGAGCCCCCCACAATTCACTGTCTTCACCCTTACCATACGCAACAATATCAATTACTGCACCGCTGTTAGCCGTATAAACTGTCAGCAGAAAAACTCCCTCTTCAGATGCTATCAAGCCTGTTTCATCTTCGAAGAAGAGAGGAGAATCAGAATAGACTGTTGAATTATCATTTGCTACAATTATTGATGAACCAGGCTCAATGACTGTATCACGAGGAAAGGTATAGAGCCGTTGAATATTACCGCTTCTAGTCATACGGTAAACACGAAACTCATCAGTTGCTGAATTGCTCCTATTCAGATTGACCGATTCTGCTGAAGGATTGTGAATCTCAAAATATTCATCATCTACATGATCACCATGAAAAAATACTGAACTGATTCGCAGATGTGAGCCGGGACGCTGATCGAAACATCTCTGATCAAAGAAATCCGCCTCTTTACCATCTTCTACATTATCACTGCTATCTTCATTATCATTTTCATCAGCACTGCTAGCCTCTGCAACATAGCCTTCACGTGAAGTAATAACAACATTATAGTGCTTAACAGTATCATCCTCAGCAACTACAGAAAAAATTACCGGATTCGTTTGCGAATCAGAATAATCAATGGTGGATAATCCATTAGGCGCTATTTTGCCATCGACCTTCAGGCTTTTGCCAGTAAAATAGGTTGCTGTTACCAGATCCATAAGTTCATCTGAATACAAATCGGCTTCTATAGTAATATCATTACCATCAAAGACTATTGTGTAGGCTCTACCAGTGACATCAATGTCATTAATAATTTTATCACTGCTAACCTGTAGCGGTTCAGACTTTATGGACAGGTCACATGACGAGCTGCATAGAGCTGTTAGTAATAAACAGACAATCATTATTTTCATTACGCCTCCTATAATTATAGGTTTTCTAAAAACCCAAGTTCTAATCAGACAACTTTCAGAAACATCTACTAAGATTAACCAAGATCAATTGCTACCAATTCCTTATTCTCAAATTAAGCTCTCACATTAATCTTTCTTGGAAGTGCACAATTAGCTGTTAATTATTACAACGCGGGTTTCGCAAAAAGAGGCGTATTTTTTTATAAAAAATTACAAAAAAAAGACCCGCAATGCGGATCTTTTATATTTGCTGATTACTCCAAAGAGTATATTTATGCCTGTTCACCTGTACACTTTATGCGGTTTTCCACTATTAAAACCAACCAAATTCAGCCGAAAAAACATAGGAGATATTCGAGAAATCTGAGTCTGAAAACTCATCAAGATCAATACCGCGTGTATATCGGTAAGACAAACCGGCTCCAACACGCATCCATCGTGTCACGTTCAAATGCAGCATAAGTGTCGGCTCACAAACAAAAAATTGTGAACTGTTCTCCATTTTTTCACTAACACTTTGACTACTCTGCTCATCCTCGTCGTCTTCAAAATTTTCAACAGCAGAAATTCCACCACCACCTATAACTGTCAAGAACGAAAGATTAATGGCGCTTTTTTGAAACATGTGAAAGCCAACCATAACACCACCATAACCCATACGAATCACATCATTGGGTCCCTGATAGGCCGCATCAACAAAATCATTTCGTTTATAGGGGTAAACAAGCCCGTATCCGGCTCCTCCGATAACAAGAAAATCATTTAATATCGCTCCTCCACGACCACCAGTAAAATGAAGATTCTTACCAGGCATACCTGAGGTAGTATATAAAACACCACCAAAACCACTTGCTGAAAAGTCTTCGAAATCAAAAAGGGTTTGAGTTCGATTAACATCCTCTTTATGATTACTATTATTAGTAATGGTAACATTTACCTCATTTTCATTAAAAGGAACTGATCCATTTGAATCGAGAGTCTCCGCACTCATAGTTGTAAATAGAGCCATTACCAGGCATGATATCATAGAAACCTTTACTATTATTTTCATCTTATCTCCTCCGAAAGTTATAAAAACACTTCATAATTGTTTAATCTCTTATTTCAATAAATACAACAGTCGGAGGAGCGGATGCGCTACTAAGAACTTGATTTTAAAAAATTTTTTTTAAAGAGAGGATCACAAAACTAGAGAGGGGGATAGAGGGTCGTCAGCGTTTCCAGCGCATTTCGTCGGAAAAATAGGCAATACTATACGGAATATTATCATCAAGTATAGGCTCTGCGGGTATTTCGCGCTCCTTAACGCCCCGACCCAGGTTAACCCGTGCAAAAGCACTCTCCTCACCTATTTTTCGGGATAACTCGATTGAATTCCAGTAACAGATTGCGCTCTGATCAAGTATGTTCTGTCGCTGATAAACAGCGCCCAGATTATTATATGCCGAAGAGAGTGTCTGGAACACCTTCTTGTGCTCTCGGTTTTCAGGGACAATCTGAGGAATTCTTTCAGCCTCATACTCATAGACAGAGGTCAACTTCATAAACTGAGCCTTGGCTGCCTCATAATTTCCCATTTTATAAAAGACATTTCCCAGGCCAAGCATCAGCTCGGGAGAAACAGTAAATTCATCATAAAGATTAAGCCACTGATCACGAGTTCTCGCATATTCACCATTCAGGTAGTAAACTCGCCCAAGATTATAATGCACTTCCGAAGATGCGTAATCTTCTGCAAGTGCATTTTCATAATAGTCACGCGCGATATTAAAATTACCCATAAGCTCTTCATTCTGACGAAGATCCATTTCGGTCATCATCTCCTGATCACCAGTTCGATACTTAACCTTGTCAAAAAAATAGTAAAAAATATTACCAATCATTGCATGTGTTCGACCGACTGATTCGGTCTCTTTATAATAGGCATCAAAGGTATAATCAGGAGGATTATTATAATCGGTCAAAGCTTGTTTAAAATGACGAAATGCCTGTGCTGGCTGTTTAGTATAATAGTAGTACTCTCCCAGCAGATGATTACCCGCAAAAAAGCTATATCCGGCACTTTCTGAACGGCGCATACCGTTTTCAAGATACTCTTTTGCAAGTTTATAGTTGCCTTCTTTTAGCGAAAGCTTCGCGAACACAACATACAAAGGAGGGTAATCGGGATCCTTGTTGCGTAGGGCCTTTAATAGGTCTACCACAATAGGAAAGGGTTGATCATTCACATCCTTTAAACGGGGCGACTGAACACCATAATCAATTCTAATATTCTGCTTATCGCTTTTAGCCTTACTTAAAAAATAGTTTGCTGACTTTGCAAGCAAAGAAGACGGAACATCAGAAAGCATTTTCTTATTTCGGATAGTTACATAGACCGAAACAGCTTCCGGAAAATTGTCACGCTCAACAAACAGATTAAACAGGCCAGAATGCCCCGCTATCGAATCAGGATCAATTTTCAGAATATTTTCATAATAAGTTCGTGCCTTTAAAAATTGCCCCTGATTCATGTAAACATCACCAATGCCCATAAGTGCCGTCAGGTTCTTATTGTCACGACTCAATGCCTTTTTATAGAAATCAATAGCAAGATCATACTGTGAATTTATTGGTTCAAGTTTTGGCTGCTTTGTAAAATACCATTTATCCAGATTTCGTGTAATAGATTCTTTGTAAAAGGCATCGAACTTTTCCCCCTTTTTAGAGGAATAAAAGTATCCAAGATTATTCAGAAGCTGAATGGAATCCTTTCCAGTAAAATTATCTGAAACCAGCTCATAAGCCCTATTCAACTTCAGCAATGACTGCATGTACTCTTTACGATCAAAATAGGCTCTGCCATATTCATTATAGGCATAGATATAGTCAGGAATGTACTCATCATGAACCTTTTGAAAAAGGGTTTCGGCTTCTTTGTAATCTGGAAATTTCGGTTCGTTATAGCGCCTAATAAGAGCAGTCCCCTGTGCAATAATCGAATGAGCGCGATATGGAATATAAACTTTTCTGTATGCAACACCGGAAATGAGAGCAAGTATCACAAAACCGGCCGCAATGTTTCGAGTGCGCCGCAACAGCATCTTCTGACGGGCTCGTCCTTCGCTGCTGTATTCAGGACGTGACATAATAACACGTCGCTTTCCAACACCAGCTCCATGATCTGCATCTATCTTTTTACCAAGTTTTTTCTCAAGAAAACGGTGAACATTGTGATCCGGTCGCCCCTCAAGAATCATATCCACAACTCGGCGAGTTTCACGTGGTGAAAGGCGATCATTCAAGATTGTATCTTTTATTGCCTCGGTAAGACCCGCTGGATACAGAAGAAGAGACTTTTTGATTTTATTCAGTTCATCAGAAGATAGATCCAATGAGTCATTATCGGACGATCCAGAAGGCTCTCTTCCAAGGGGTTGATCGTCAATCGGCTCAATTTCAGGCATATCGGCCGTGAGCCCAGAAAACTCGGAATCCCCCATTCCTACAGATTCCAGATCCTCAATTTCGGAACTCGATTCTATGGCATCAAGATTACTCTCATCAATATCAGCATCGATATCCGAAAGAACCGACTCATCGGCTCCCATATCATCCATATTATCAAGACCAAGATCGATATCCTGATCAGAGAAATCATCAATACCTTCAGTCGGTAAAGTCTCACCCTCATCAAAAGAGTCAAAGCCAACATCAGGCAAATCGGTAAGATCACCCTCCTCTATCGGGCTGTCACCGTCTACATCAAGAGAGTTCAGATCCGGTAGGGAGCTCTCATCATCTCCGCCTATTGAAACATCATTATTACCAGTGCCAATGCCAGTTATATCATCAAGAGATCCAGGAAGGAATTCATCATTTGCAATCTCATCGATGTCTACAGAATCCCCCTCATCCGCTGTCAGCTCATTCAACTGACCCATCACCGAGTCATCGTCAGAACTGATTTCTCCAGCATCGTCCGCCGAATCTTCATCAAGTGATGGAAGGTCAAAACCGACCCCCAGCTCATCATCATCAGAACCAACAGTAATGTCCGGTTCGGAATCTGAAAGATCATCAAAGGAGATATCATCATCGGTAAGATCGGTTATGTCATCACCCATATCAAACGACACATCGGGCGATATGTCGGTCAAATCTTCTTCAGAGGTTTCGTCGTCAAAATCATCAAAAGAGAGTGTACTATCATCCAGTTCGGGAAGTTCTTCTTCTGTTTCTGAAGACCCTGCAGTCTCAATGTCGTCGTTCAAATCAATATCGCTTCTGTCATCAAAATCGAAACTATCATCAGCAATTGTCAGGGAGTCAGGTTCCAGGGCCAGATCTTCCAGTGGTTCAGAACTAAGAGACAAATCCTCATCATCCGGCGAAAGAGAAGCCTGTTCATCACCACTCTCTTCATTTAAGGACATAAGAGTACTGTCAGGGCTCTTCTCAGTACTACCAGGAAGAATCCCGACTATGCGTTCTATCTCCGATAACTCCTCTGGGGATAGTGTTACCGGCTCAGTTTTATTCTTGTTTACCGCCATGAACGACCTTTACTCAACAAAAGTGACATAATCAGATATAATATGTGTACCTGAAAAATCAATTCCTTTTTACTTTTCGATATTTTGAATTACAAACAGCAAAAATTTTGTACTTTTTATGACATATTTTGAAAATTCGTCATAAATTCAGATTATTTTTTACCACCGTCCCCTTTATTTCGGCTTAAACGAGTCAGGTTATTTTTTTATCAATAGTTTACCCATTTGTTTCGAAAATAAGAGAGAGCAATTAAAACATCAACTGTATTATACCGGAGTTATTCATGAAGTTTTTTCTATTTTTTCTATCACTTTTCTTCTGTACTTTCGCTTTCTCTGAACTTGAAACAGTTCATGAATATTCGTTCAACCAGCTAACCGAGGCCGGACCTCCCCGCTCATTACGGATAATCCCCCATATTAACGAAACCCGTGCCATCGAAACAGGTATTCTTTTCAGTTATAAAGACCGATCGGCAAAAAAAGTCTATGTTTCCGGTGATTTTTCAAACTGGTCTCCCCGCGTCATGAAACGCGGTGACAACGGTGTCTGGTTCTATTTCCTTTCAGAATATGAGAGTAGATCAGCTGTTCGTTATAAATTCATGGTAGACGGAATTTGGATCTCTGACCCACTCAATTCAGAGGCCATTGACGACGGAAGCGGCTCTTTTCTCTCTATTGCCTATCCCGAAGCGACACCGGAAAACAGATCTGTCACCTACCGCTTTGTCCGCATTAACGGTACCGACTATGTAGAATTCCGGATATATAATCGTGATGCTTCTTATATATCTGTTGCGGGTGACTTCAACAACTGGAACCCCGAAAATAACCAGCTTTCAAAGGAAACCGGCAATATATGGCGCACCAGAGTCAGTATTCCTGATGGTAAATACAGGTATAAGTTCATTATCGATGGAAAATGGTCATTAGATCTGTACAACAGCGAAACTGCAAATGACGGAATGAACGGTATTGCATCCCTTCTAATCGTCTCTCCTGTAACAAAACGCAATATAGTTATCCAAAACTGATTGACAGCACTATCAACGTGATACCATTTTTTTAAAGGGATATTATCAGAATTCTGGGAAATTCTGGGACTTCCCTATCTGAAACAGCTGCAAGGAGGCTCAATGAATAAACTATTACTTTTCACGTCTGCTATCGTCCTCACTACATTTATATTTTCATGCTCAACTCTTATGCCAACAAAAGAACCGTCCGTACCGGTCGATACCATAGAACCTGAACCAAACGATATTCCTGAATCCAACTATGCTCAGTTTGAGTTTCTAACAATATCGAAAGGGGAATTCAGAGACAAAATTACTCTCTCCTGGGAAGCTACACCAGATGTAGAAGATGATCTTATTTACCATATTTACCGTGCCGACAAAATGAATACCCCATATAAAAAAATCGCAGAGACCAGCGAAGCATCCTGGAGCGATACAAAAGCAACTCCCGGGCTTAAACTTTTTTACCGTGTTGTGCCGGTAATAAAGGGGACAGAGGATGGAGTAGAAGAGGGTGAAGCAGCAGAAACTGAAGACGCCCCATCAACCAAAGAGCTTGTTTCTACACCCGAGAAAGAGGATGTAGACCATGACAACTTCGGCTATGCACGGTCAACTTATCCATCAGGTACAAGTTTCAATGCCCTGACAAGAACCTACAACTGGGGAATTCCCAAGATGACTGCGGCTCAGCGAAAACAGGCAAAGAGTGACACAGAATATCTTAAAGAGAAGGTTCTTCATCCGGTAAAACTGAATATGACACTGATGATGATTACACCACATCTTAACTCTGGAAAGGTTGTCGCCCTCACAAATTTTAAAGCGGTTTCGGTAGTACGAAGAAAACGCATGATCTACCTGTTTGACAAAGACTATTCGTACGTAGTGGCCTTTACCAGCTCTCATGTTTCAAGAATTCTTTCTTCACGAACAAGAAAATCACTGTACGAACGCCTTATGTTCAACAGTGTAGCTTTCGGAGCAAAGGATGAAGAGATTGAGGTAATTGATGACAAGGGTTACACCCGAATCCTGCCTTCATTCAAATCGATAGCTCTTGCGACACAGTATTACCCCAAGACCCGTAACTGGAAAAATGAAACTATTCTTTTTGTAACCGGCGACAAAGAGCTTCAGCGCGAAATGCGAAAAGTTCAGGACAGAAATAACAGATGAACAGACACAGACTACTAATCGACTGTACCGACAATGTCGGTCTTGTTAATCAAATTACCGGTGTTCTTGCATCGCATGGTGTGAACATTCTGGAAAACGATGAGTTTGTAGAGCGCGACGAGAACCACTTCTTCATGCGTACCGAATTTTCCGGGGTCTTTGACTCCGGAAAGCTCTACTCGGATTTGGCTGCGGTTCTTCCACAAAACGCACTGATTAACCTTACTGGCAAACGTAAAAAAAACATCGTTGTTCTAGTAACCAAAGAGCACCACTGCCTCGGCGACATCCTTATACGTCATGCCTTTGGTGATCTTGACGCACAAATTCTTGCTATAATCAGCAACCATCAAAATTTGCGCGAGCTATCTGAACAGATGCGTATTCCGTTTCACTATATTTCACACGAAAATCTTACCCGTGAAAAACATGAAGAGATGATAATAAAGCAGATCTCCCAATACAACCCCGAGTTTATTGTTCTGGCAAAATATATGCGCATTCTTACTCCACAGTTTACATCGCTTTTTCCAAACCGTATCATCAACATACACCACTCGTTTCTTCCTGCCTTTATTGGTGCGAATCCATACAAGCAGGCCTTTATGCGCGGTGTGAAAATTATCGGTGCAACGGCTCACTTCGTAAACCATGAGCTGGATGAGGGCCCAATTATTGCTCAGGATGTCGTTTCGGTTAACCATACCAATTCGGCCGAAGAGATGGCACGCAAGGGGCGCGATGTAGAGAAGATTGTCCTTTCGAAAGCCCTGAACCTGGTATTCGAAGACCGTGTGATGGTAAACGGAAACAAAACAATCGTCTTTGAATAGAAGCAAGAGCAAATATTTATCAGGCTTTATGCAACAAGCGAACGCACCAATTTAAGGTGTTGATGCGTTCGTTAATGAAAATCACATCTTCATGGCTCATTGTTAACTGTTTATCCGGTAAAGTTAACACCGTCAAACATTATATACGGCAGGGTTAACCCCGACATGTTTTTCACATCCAGACTCAGGTCTACCCCCTTTTCAAACATCGAAAAAAGATTATCCGAAATCATGCAATCTTTTACCCGCCCCACTATTTCACCCTTTTCCACCAGAAATCCAAGATCCAGGTTTGCGCTAAAATCGCCCTTGAAGGTATTTGACTGCCCAAGCCCAATGAATTGATGAGCAAGAATTGCACGGTCACACCCTGCAAGCATTTCCGCGGACGACAGTTCACCAGGCAGAACTTCAAGATTTGAAAAAGATGCGGAGGGTTTTCCGGCATAACTGCGTGAAGAGTGACCGGTCGGTTCGCCACCAGTCAAAGCCGCATACTTCAAATCACTGATGCACTCCTTCACAACACCGCCCTCAATTAGCGCCCGCCTTTTTGCAACAACTCCCTCATCATCACATGCATAGCTGTAGGGTGAATCGGCCTTTAAAGGATCATCAATAAGTGTGAACTTAGGATCAAACAGCGCAGTTCCAATCTTATCCTGATAGGGGGAAATTTTGCGGTATATCTGTTCTGCACTCAAACCGCCAATCAGTATATATAGAACAGATGCGAAAGCCCGTGGTGTAAGGATAAGCGGTACACGTCCACTTGATAATTTAGCAGGCCTGATACTCATATCAAGCCGGGAAACGATCTCCCGTGACAACTCCCCGATATCAATAGGATTATAGGCCGAAAGGGAGTGTCCGGTTTCAATTCGTGTTCCATCTTCCAGCACTACAGTCGCCGAGCATGACGCAGAATATGAGTGCGAAGAATCATGGTGCTCTAAACCATTAGAATTTCTCAGAATTGAACTGCTCTCGCCCGCTGAAACCGACATATTTATCTCGGCATCGGGATAGCTTTTTTCAATAAGGGAAATGACCTCTTCCCCCTTGGCGATCTCTTCATCAATGTCAGCAACAATTCTTTCAGGGCGTTCAAGGTTTGAATAATTCAGTCCTGATTTCGGCAGATCAAAGGCTTCCGAATCTCCATAAGCTGCCAGCTGAACTGCCCGCTGAGCCAGACCGCCTAATCCGTTGCTGTCATTTGTATATGAGATGCCGGTCTTGCCCTCAGCATTTACACGAAGACCAACTCCGCTATTTGCGCTTTCACGAATACTGTACAAACGGTTATTCTTAAACGATATAGGAGTCGAACGGCTGGAATATTCAACAATATCATACCAGCGGCACTTCGTATCTAAAAAATCTGTATCGATAGCTTTCACTGTTTTCCTCCGATAAGTACATTATCAATAAGCAGGTGCGGTCCACCAAATGAAACAGGAAGCGGGCTCTGCCCTCCCTTTCCACATCCACCAAGTCCTCCAAACAGCTCCATATCGTCGGCAATCATTCGGATATTGCGCAATGTGTCGAAAACGTTCCCGGTTAGCATAACATTTTTCACCATTTTACCCGGTTTACCATCTTTAATAATACGTCCATAGGCTGCAGAAAAGGTAAACATCTCCAGATTAGTCTGACCCCCGAAAGCATTGCAGGCATACACCCCGTCCTCTACCGAGTTAAACAGATCCTCTTTATTTGAACTTCCGTTTTCAATATAGGTATTTGTCATTCTTATAATCGGCTGAGCCATGGCCGATATGGCACGGGCATTACCAGTTACCTCTTCATCCATCTTTTCAGCAGTTTCACGGGAATGCAACCGTCCGGTCAATTTGCCATCCTTGATTAAATAGCTCTTTCGAGGCTCAACACCTTCATCATCAAGAGGTATGTATCCGGCAGCAGTCTCGACGGTACCATCATCTACAACATTTAAGCCGGGTGTACCGAACTCTTTACCAAGTTTCATCAGGCTTTTCATGCGTTCGTTCTCGTACACAAAGTCTGCTTCCGACAGGTGGCCGAATGCCTCATGAATAAAGACTCCGGTCAAACGGGGATCGGTGATAACAGGATAGCGACCACCATCAATCTCTTCCGCACTTAAAAGCTCTAACGCTGTTGCCACCACCATTTCGGCTTCTGCATGACGGTTGTTTACAAATTCAAAACCACCATATCCAGCAAAGGATTCCTGATAAGACTGAATCTCATTGCCCTCTTTGGCTATTGCTGATAGAGCAACTCCGCAATGCGACTTGTCATAGAGCATCTCGGCTCCTTCACTATTCAAATACAACTCATTAGCATGTGTGTCTCGATAGAGGGTGCGGGTTGTCTGAATTTTACCAGAACCCAGCAAAATTTTATTATATTCATCACATAGTTTAAATTTTTCATCCAGTGAAACAGAAGAGAAATCGATCTGTGACTCTATCTTTTTTCTAACTTTAACAGCAGCAGTACTCTTGATCCTGTTAAGAGGCTGTGCCCTCAGTTTTAGTGACAGCTCTTTTGCACGAGCTATATATAATGCAATATCATCGGGAGAATTAAAGGAGACAAACGTCCAGTTACCCCGGTCAAACATACGCACCGATCCGGCCAAAGAGATACCCGACGATACTGTTTCTATGGATTCACCCCGCAACGAAAGCACTGTTTTATCCGTCGACGACAGGCGAATCTCTGCATAATCACACTGAATTTTATTCAACTCTTCACGCAAGGTGGTGATACCTGATTCATCAATCACTGCAACCTCCAAATGTTTTATCATTATACGAAATTGAACTGCCCCCCGGGAACTGTAAAGCGGTTTTTATCTAAACGTTCTTTCCGCTTAATGACATCACACCCTTTACGGTCAACGCCCCACCGGAATTCAAATTCAATAAATTCAACTCTCGCACTGCTTTCTTTCTTGAAGCTCATAAGCTGTATGATTATGAGCTTTTCTACCGCAAGTTGCAAACCAAAATTATCCATGCGCTTAAGAATGACTGCGTGAAATTTGTCGGGATGGAAAAGGAGTTCACCATGTTCCAAAACATGCCAAGGAGCATCATTCGACTATCAGCGGCAAAAGGGTTTAATCCGAAATCATCAAGAATCAATAAATCCTGTTTTTGTAAACGGCTCATGGTTTTAAAATAGGTGCCGTCATCTTTTTAGAAATTTCATCAATGAAGAGTAATGTAGTAGAGAATAAAATTGTAAAAAGCAAGACTAAGTATTTCTGAATATCCTCCGTAATGCCCTGGTCGCAATTCGAAGAATTGCTGCTCGTCTATGCAACCTAAGACAGAATTCCCTTGCATTTTTTTCACTTGTCTTGTTTATATGTCATTCGTGTGTCGTGTATCCATATCGTTCTATATTATCCTTTTGGGCTTTAATCTGAAAATAAATTTTGGAATCATCATTCTGATTCGGTCTTCAATTGATGATTTGTTTTTTTGATAAACAATACCAAGTACTATTAATCCAACTCCAATCAGTGTTAATGTGAATGGAAACATTGGTGAGTCTTTGAAGTATTTATAAGATAATCGGCTCAAAAACTCCATCACGCCGATTGTTCCGAATACAAGAAATACATTTCTTTCAAGGACTATTGAAACACCAATCATCAGGATGTGAATCATTCCGAAAGCAAGCAACATGAGAGTTTCATCGTTGTAAAACACTGATAGTCCGGATGTTAATGTTATCAAACCGAATAAATAAAGCCAGAATGAATAGTCTTTTTCATATTTAATATCAAAAATGTATGCTGCAAACAACATTAATACTCCAAAGATTTTGGAAACAAGTGCTCTGTCTGTCCATGTGAATGCGTCTGTTTGCATTAGAATCGGAACAATGTCCATTGAAAAAAACCAGAGAGTAAATGCTATTAAAAACATATGAAAGGGGAATCGCGTTAACCGCAATATAATGATCCCAACTATAAACGTGGAAATCTCAAGTACAACCCATTTCCCTTTTATCCAGATATAGTAATCACCATAGTTTGTGTTTACAGGCCAAAAATCAAATGTTTTCATAATGCCAAATGCCAGCAATGGCGTTATCGCAATCACAATTGAAAATAGCATTCCACCCGGAACAATCAGTTTATTTTTGAAATAGACAAAGTAACCTGCAATAAAAAAGGACATCAAATAAATCAGAGAGAAGATGGTAATTCCTTGTGCTCCAAAACTGTCCCAGCTGGATTTCATAAGCCAGGTTAATGCTGAAATTACAAGCAAACCGCCGCCATAATACAAGACGTTTAGCAGCTCTGATGACCTGGAATCAGTATTTTTGATATGATTTTTAAATTTTTCAACCTGGTCTTTTGTGAAGATTCCATTTGAAATAGCATCATGTAAATGCTTGTCACTGTATTTCATTTATTACACCGGTTAGCTAATATAATTTAAACTACAAATTGTCCCGCGACCTAATGTTAGATTATCAAACGGTCGTTCAGTTTTGTAAAGTGCTTTTTGTGTTCACATGTGTATGGTGGAATTGTTTCGTATTTCTGCGAAGGTATATCATGCCCCCCCCCCTCAAGAGACGGGGCAACACCATACAACGTTTCAGGAATATGAGAAGTTGCCATTACCTCGAAGAGGTTGACTAGTGATTGTGAAATTGGATTTCCAATTTTACGATTACTTGTCATTGGCAATTTGACGAAGCCCAAGGCGGTACTCCGACGCAGCTTATATTCGCTGTTAAGTTTAGTTTTTTGTGTAAGAGAGAATAGCCTATTATTGGTCAAGAATGACCAATAAAACCGCTTATTATACAGAATTAACAAAATTGTCTTTTGCCTTCCCTTTTTCTTGCTCATTTAATAAACAGTTAATTTCACCCAAATGGAAATAACTATGTTTCATCAAAAATATAACAATACTTAGTTTACTATTACCAGTCCATTTAAAATCTATATTCTCTGATTCAAAATCTAGATTATCCAGCCATTGTTTTGTTTTTATTTTCATATCCATTATTAGAAAAGATAAGTCTTCAATTGAAGGAAAATCTTTTTCTTCAATTGAAGACCAATTTTCATTGATAACTTTTCCTGATTTATATTTAATTGCAGTTTTATCTTTCATATAGTCTTTAGTACTCTTGATTATATGAAATGATGTTCTACTTGGTATTATCAAACCGTAACCATATTCATTCCATGATGATTCATTGAAGTCATTCACAATTAAATCAAATGTTTTCCAGAAATGATTAAATTGATTTATAAATTCCTCTTTCAAAACTCTCCCCTTTTTCCTGCCAAGGATGGCAGGATTTTTTAATATAATTTCAAAAAAATTGAACTTAACGTTTATCGTAACTGACGTTGCATGTCCGCTTTAGTGGTTGGCGCAGTTTGTGCACGATATGTCAGGATGACATCAAGCGGTTTTCCGGAACAGGATGTTCGATAAAGAAAACCGCCTGCACAAATCCGTGACAAAATGCAATGTGCCACAAGGCCGAGGACCGGAACCCAGCTCTGCTGGGTGAGGACCGGAGCTGTTACAATTTGTTATCTGACGTTTACAATTCCAAGTAATTGTTATGTTATCCAGTTTTCTATTTTTAAATTTTTTATTCGTTTAAACTCTTTAACATTGTTAGTCACAAGAATTCCATTATTAGATAAAATAATTGAAGCTATTATAAAGTCATTTGGACCAGCTATATTCCCTTTCTTCTCAAGATCAGCTCTTATCTTAGCGTACTCGATTGATGATTTATCATCAAAACCAATAATTTCAAAAGGATCTAAAAAATAATTAATTTTTTCAAAATTTTGTTTCCGTTTAATACTTTTTTCTGCACCGTATAATAATTCAGCTTTGACAATTGATGGAATTTTTATATCCTTGGGGCTTGTGCTATATATTTTGTCTCTTACTTCTTCATAATTTCCTTTTAAAAAATATACGCAGATATTAGTATCAAGAAAGTACATTATAATGACTCACGTTTTATGTCATTGTCAAAAGATAAACTATCAATCTTAAAAGTATCGTCATCAATTGAACCAAAAAGATCAAAATAACCTCTCGGATATTCATCATTTACGGCACTTTTTATTCGTAACCCTACCCATTTAGAAATAGATAAATGTTCAACTTTTGCCGCTTTTTCAACTTTTTCCAAGGTATCTTTATCAATATAGAGTGAAATTTGTGGCATAATTAACTCCTTTCTATCAAAATAAAAAGAAAATAATTACAAGTCAAGTATATTTTAAAGTATACTTGTTTATTGAGTATAGCTAACAAAGTTTGATCCACTTCCCAAGTGCCTTCACCTTCGGTCGAAGCATCAAGTTGACTGAAACCGCTCCGGGCTGGTCGCAAGATGACTCTTGCTGCTCGCCCAAGCATCCCGGGTAAAATAGTTCCCGACACAGTCTACTATATATATGGAGTTAGTATTATATGCGCTTCTTCTTGTAAAATAACAATATATGCGTATTCCGGTCCATACCTGTAATCTTTTTTTCAATCGTAGTTCAGATCTTCAATAACAAAATCAAGTTTATCTTTAAGACTCATAAAAGTAACCCATAATGAGATTGCTTGATATCAATCAAACTTAACTACTTAATATTTTAAATAAAAAATACCTTGATAATTTATATTACAATTATTTAATTAAGCAAATCTTTTTCAATTTAAGGTATACCCCATTAAAAGTCAGAACATAACGTAAAAAGAGGACTTCTCAATACATGGAAAAATTATTGTTTTCGCTACAACTGCGTAGCCCCTCTTCCCCCGAGCAGATTGTGGATGAAGTAGGAAAAGTTTTAAACCTGCAGCTGAAACCCTCAGAATGCGATTGGTATGATGGAGATCCTGTATGGGAAACTCATATATTCAGAATGCATATTGAGCTGCATTATTTTCCCGAAGATAAGTTATTCTATCTGGACGGGGATATAGATGAAAAATCCAGATCATTGATTGATCCGGATATGGAACCGGATCCGGAGGTAAACGACATTAGTAAATCAATTACAACCTTGTTTCAGATCTATGCTCCGCAATCTGACTGGAAAATAAGCTACTGTATAGAGTGTATCGCCCTTGTAGAATCAAAGAAACTGTATCAGTCTCCACCCCTTGTGTCTTATGATGAAGAAAATGATGACTTAATTAACATAAAAGTGTTTGAACCGCATATCAGTTTTATTCACAGCTGGCTTAAGCGCGCAGAAGGCACATCTTTATGCCTTGCAGCATCATTTTGGGAATTCGTTTTTGACCGCGATATAGAATCATTTCCATCCAGGAATTTAACAGAGTGGTTTCTGAACTATGAATCTCTGTACGAGCACATTAATTATCAAACAACATTAAATTCTACTGAACCGATCACCCTTAAAACTATTGACGATCCCTTGAGTGAGTTAGCGAAACTGCTCAGCAATCAAGGATTCGGGACTCCCCTATCTGAAGAAAAAGCCAGGGGAATTGCTGCAGAATTTATTCTTCAATTCCATCTTGCTGATGGAATTTATCTAAAAGGGCAAACTGCCTGGAACAAGTGGTTTGCCTGTGATGGTTACGATTATTTTTATGTAATTGTAAAAGGCAGTAGATGCTGGATCTTAAGTTTTTCTGAAAGTGATTAAATTTATCAGTCATGATTAATTATTATTTCTGGATTTTTTTTCCAACTCAATTAAGTGTGTGGACTGACCCCCTAAAACTGGAGTGACAAAATAACTGGGATTAGAAATATAGTATTATGATAAAACGACAAAGACATTCAGAAGACTTTAAAAGAAGAATAGGACTTGAGCTTGCATC
>JAQIBV010000060.1 GCA_027858855.1 Spirochaetota bacterium
AAAATCAAAAGAATGGCGTGTGGATTCAGAAACAGGAAAAGATTTAAAAACGCGATCATGTTTCACCTCGGTGGACTTGACATGAGGCACTTTGCCACACGATAGTCTGAAGAGCCAAACTTATAAGTAATTTTTAAATGATCTCCGTATGTCCCTATATGTCAGGGGCTTTTGCTGTATACTGCACTTGATTATTACTTCCTTTCCTTCGGTTTAATTTCTACAAAAAAACAACGTATAGAAGTGGTGCACAGGTCTTGCGCCCGATTGATCTAATTGGCGAGACACTTTCGCCCAACTAATTTATATGCGACCAACTTCGTATATAATCGCCTTGTAATAGTTTCGTATATCCTGCCAAATAAGCATGATATAATATCAATGTTTCTTATTCGATAACAGTAAAAGCTTATATACGAAACGTTCACTGCTTATCCTCTTTGCCTAATCTCCCCGGAAACAAATATTATTGCAATAAAAAAAGCATAACAAACAGTAATAGGCGACCAGCGACGCGGTCTCTTTTTGTAAAGGTTTTACATCGTCTCTTTTGATTACAACCGGAAACTTCACGCCGGAGAGTTAAAGCTGATATTCGTCATCTACACGTTTAAAAAACGGCATCTTGTCGTGTATTGCGTATTTTATGAATATTTCGCAAATCCTGAGACAGTTCATTGGATAGGTATTTGTAACAGTGGCACACTCCAATCATGTCTATAAACTGTAAATCGTTAAGGGCGTCTTCATCTTTCAAAGTAATCACCGGGCTTTTGGCTGACCGCGTGTATTCTATACATTTTGTAACTTTAAAGTGGTTTTTTACTTTAAGATGCAGCATTGCTTCAAGCATCATACCGCAAAGAACTATGGTCGCGACAAAGTTTCCGGTATAAAAGGCGCTGTGTGTATCACGCAAAAGTGTCAAAATATATTTTTTTCTTACGGACATTTAGCCAAAAGTTATTCTGTTATAATCAAAAGTGCCCCGCCTGCTAGAGGTATTTTTTTAAAAATTCTTCATCCGTATAACGTTTTTTCAGGGTATCATCAGAATCAGCCCTTGCCCGGCCTCCTGAATTCTGGAATTTTTTATCCTTAAATTAATATTACATAACAATTAAATTTCAGGAACAATTTTGACATGTTTAAATAATCCGAATTTTATTAATTTTTGTGCAAAGAATATGCGAAATCCGGCTTGCAACAATTCAGTCTGTCGCAAATTGTAAATAGTTCTTTACATGAAATAAAAATTTATTTTAATAGTACAGTTATATATTGATTTATTCCAGCCATATTGAATATTATTTTAAAAGGAGTTTATATGAACATAGGTATTGTCGGCTCCGGTTTTATGGGTTCAATGCATGCTAATTTATATAAAAAAGTCAAGTATGCAAGCATCAGAGGCATCACCAGTAAAACCAACATTAACGCGAAAAAAATTGCAGATGATCTTTCAATACAGTGCTATCAGGATTATAAAAAAATGCTTAATGATTCTGCTATAGATATTGTGGACATCTGCACACCAACGGACTCCCATGCTTTAATAGCAATCGAAAGCATGAAAATGGATAAACATGTCATTCTTGAATTTCCTGCTGTTAGAAGCCTTTCAGAACTGGAAGAACTTCGCACGGTAAGCAAAGAAACAGGAAAAATTTGCGCTCTTGCCTACTATTCACGATTTCAGAGCCAATACAAATATATTTTCGATGCTGCCGTTTCCGGCTCACTTGGAAAAATTAACGGCCTGTCAATATCCAGAAAAAGTTCACCTGTTTTTTACTCAGACGACATTGTAAATAATTTAATGAGTCAGGATATAGACTTTATGGTACGCCTACTCGGCAAACCGAATGAAATCCATGCCACAAACATAAAACAGGAGTGTGCTATTTTTATCTTTGAATACGACTGTTTGTCAGCCGTAATCGCGGGTACCGTTAATATGCACAAAAACTTTCCTTTTTCAACTCATCATCACGTTTCGGGCACAAAAGGTTCTCTTGATCTCTCATGGAAATTTACAGATCATCCTGAATACACCATGACTCAAACTTCTGAAAGTGGCAGCAACGATATTAACAATCAGGACTACGACCCCTATCACAAGGAACTGGAAGTTATTATCGAAGGGATTGCAAATAACCAAACATCGGCTTTTGATATTGAATCTGCCGCAATGGGAATAGCACTAAGCCTTGAGTGCCGGGAACTGTTAAGGTAGAAAACCCGAAATACTTAATCGAAATCCGGCATTGTTTTTAAAAGCAAAGCCAAACATCTTTATTCATATTTTGTCCATTTAAAAATATTACTTTGCAGATCACCTGAAATGTATATATTTTAAAACGTTCCGTGGTATAATCGTCACAACTGTCGTTATAGGCTTTTCCAATTTTTCAGAGTCAAAAAGTTTTACCAAGTATACCAGAAAATGATATTGGATAATTATTCACAGTTAAGTCCATATCCGAATTAAAGTCTGACTTTAATATTATATAATCATGTTTTCCCTTTATATTAATTCCGTACAATTTATCATAAAAATAGAGACGCACTTGAATATCAGTATTCGCTAATATCAACGTGCGTCTCTATCTTCCGATTAATGAACAACTTTCTTGTTAAAACTTTACCTCTTTACCGCTCCAGAACCTTCTCTATCTCTTTCATCTGTTCGCTACTCAACGGGCCCTTCTCTAAAGCGCCTGCGTTCTCCTCGACCTGCTTAACGTTTTTAAACCCCGGTATCGGAATGGTCTTGCCGCTTCTTGCCCAGAGCCAGGAGATAGCACCCTGTGTCAAAGTACGACCATCAGATGTGAGTATCTGCCGGATCGAATCCAGCCTTTTAAGACTTTCCGCATCCGGTCTACCATCTTTAAAAAATGGCACCCACGAATGCCCTGCACCACGTACATCATCCCTGGCAACAAACGACCCGGAATTGAACTTACCTGTTAGAAATCCCATAGCTAATGGACTACGAGTAATCGAGGCCAGATCATTTTGTTCACAAAACTCGATCATATCAGGCGCGTCCTGAAAAATATTCATACAGTGCTGTATCGCTCTGCAGTTTTCTCTCTGCGAAAAAAGCCGAGCCCCATTAACAAGATCCGTACTCCATCCGTACGTACGAATCTTCCCCTTCTGCACAAGCCGGTCAAGAGTATCCAGTATCGGATCCACTTCCGCAATTGAGATATTCCACTGATGCAGCTGATAGAGATCAATATAGTCAATTCTCAGTCTTTCGAGCGAGGCTTCACATGCCCGCTCGATATAGTCCGGTGAAAGATTCACTCCGTGAAGAGTCTTGGTTGCCTCATTGCCAAAAAATGCGAATTTTGTAGCTATTACAACACCGTCTCTTTTACCCTCAAGCGCACGGCCGATTACCTCTTCACTGTGTCCCACACCGTAACAGTCAGCAGTATCGATAAAATTCACCCCCAGTTCCAGTGCACAGTGAATCGCGCGGATCGACTCTTTATCGTCAATCTGACCCCAGCCATCTGCCATGTTATCCAGAATAAACGGGCCGCCAATTGCCCAGCAACCCAATCCCAATGCAGATACTTCGATACCGCTTTTTCCCAATTTTCGTTTTTTCATTTGCTTATCTCCTTATTTCTACCAACCATTTGGTTGGCTATAATACAAAAAAAATATTACTTCGAAATACTCTGCCAAAAAAAATCCAGACAGTCTTTCATATCAGATAACCCCTCTTTTTTTGTCATTATATCCTTTGATAGTGCAACACAGGTAAGTGAATAGTAAAGAATAGAGGCCGCTTTTTTGCTGTCAATATCACGCACCTGTTTTCTCACCTTACCATCATCAATAATCTTTGCAAGTTCGGTCATCATACACTCTTTATCATCTTTTGTCAGCTTAAGAATATCATCACGCATCTGTGCCGGTGGCAGATAATAAATACGGTTCCAGAAATCTATCTCGGGATTATCAAAGCTATCCTGCAGATAATTATGACAAAACTTATCGAGCCTCTCCCGTGTTTCAAGCCCGGAAACCAAATCAGCAGTCCGGCGTATAAAAGACTTGTACTTACGCAATATTCCGTTAAAAAGCTCTCTGAATATCTCCTCTTTACTTTTAAAATGAAAATAGAGCGAAGCCTTATTAATCCCCACCGCAGCGGCGATTTTGTCCATACGCGCCCCATCATACCCATGCAGAGCAAACGCACTCAAAGCCTCTTTCAGTATCCTCTCTTTTGTATCGGAGCCCTTCATCACTCAACCTTTTGCCTACCAACTGTTTGGTTACTTTGTCTAATATATAGTAATAAGTCAATAAAAACTCTAATAAAACATAAAAAATTATTCTTTAATACTCTCCCTCCCCTCACAAAAGCGGGAGTAGACGTTATAATATATAACTCATTTAACTTGACATCGTATAAGCCTAAGTTAAATTTCTAAGATGGACAAGTTAACTTTAAGCCCTAATAGATCTGATTAACTCGACACAGATTTTTAGACAGCATTTTTTGTTTAATAAATTTAAATTAATTGTCGCGGCATAAGAGAATTTATTTTATGCGTTTGTCAGATGACACAATAGAAAAGATAAATAAATACAATTAACTATGCTTTCCTCAGGATTCCAGCCTCCATATTTTTTTGAAGCCGTGTTGATAATTACAAAAAGGGAGAAGATATAGACTGGCGAAAAAAAGTTGACTCTATATTAAAATATGTTTAATTAGGGTTAGCATTGGCGCATTTCGGGCATCGTTTTTTAAGAAATCATTTTACATTGGAGAAAATATATGAGATTATCCTTTATATGGGGTTCTGTAGTTATTGCTGTAGGCGTTGTGCTTCTTCTGAATAATCTTGGGTTTACTGACTTGAGCATTGGCCAGCTTGCAAGAACCTACTGGCCAATCATCTTTATTATTTCTGGCATTAATTCCATAGCAGAAATTAAAGGCAAAAAAAACATCGGATCCTACCTTTGGGGGGTGATTCTCATTGCCATAGGAGCTATAATTATAGCAGGGAATCTTAATCTGTTCACATTTGATTGGTCTTTTCTATGGAGATACGGAATACCAGTGCTCTTGATACTAATAGGAATTAATCTCTTCCGTTCAGGAGGATTACCAGGTAAAGGAAACATGACCTTCATGAGTGGAACGGAAAAAAACTATAAAGACATTATTTTGAAGGACTCCCGCTTCATGGCTATAATGGGAGGTATGGAACTCGATCTTCGCGGAGCCGATATTCAGGATGGCACGACATCTCTTAATCTCAGGGCATTAATGGGAGGAATAGAAATCAAGGCTGATCCGCATGTTAACTACACGTTAACCGCAACAACGATACTGGGCGGAATTGAGTTTTTTGATGAAGAAAGCGGCGGTATTGTCGTAAACCGACAACATGAACATAAAAGCGACACACCATCTGCGAAGACAATAGTTATCACTGCCCACTGTATGCTTGGAGGTATTGAGATTAAATAATCTCACCTACTCTGTTATAAAAATAGAGCCAGATGGTATAATTCATTTTATTTAACCAGGGTAAATATATAAACTAATATCCTTATCTGCAAAAACAAATCTTTTCATTTTACCTGATAAAGTATATCCAAACAAGAAAAAGGAGCTTATATCTTGAATCAAAGAACAGATCTAAGAATCTTTGCCACAGATAAAAAAAGTGATTAATGGAAATTTGCCTGATTAACCCACCGATAGAAGACTTCTATTACACACGCATAAGGCGTCAGCCTCTTGGACTTTTATACATAGCAGCTACTCTGCTTACTGCCGGGTATACAGTTTCGCTTATAGACAGTCATTCACATCACACAAAGCATCTTGAGCTACCACATAAATTCAACTATCTGAAAAAATATATAGACCATAACAACCCGCTATTAAGATTCCCTTTTAAACGCTACTCACATTTCGGAATTAGCTTTCAGGAAATTCGACAACAAATTCTAAAAAGCAATGCAACACTATTTATGATTTCATCCATGTTCACAACGTACCACCAGGAATGCGAAATTATTGTTTCCATAATAAAAGAATGCAGACCTAAAGCTCTGATTGCGGTAGGAGGTTATCACGCATCACTTCATTATAATTATTTTTTACAAACAATAAAAGTTGATTTTATAGTTCAGGGTGAAGGCGAAATTCCAGCAGTAAGGCTGGCTGAAGCGGTATTTAAGAATCGACATCTTGACATGGTTCCCGGACTTTGCTACATCAAAGACGGAATAATAATTAAAAACCCAGCACTAACACAAAACAAAAACATTGGCATCATTCCCTTTCCCGAAAGATCCCTTTTACATCACCGACAGTTCAAATATTATCGGGGAGCCATTACTCCAATAATTACTTCAAGAGGGTGCCCCAACAACTGTCGATTCTGTTCAGGGAAAATAATCTGGGGAAATAGTCATCGTTCGCGCAGTATTAAAAACATTATCACCGAAATTGACTCATGCGTCAAAGCCTACGGTATAACATGTTTTAATTTCGAAGATGAAAATCTCTTTGTTACAAATGATCGCGCTATTGAAATTCTAACTGCACTAATACACTACCGGGAAAGCTGTTCTTCTTCTCTTGAATTTACCGCAATGAATGGAACATCAATAGAAAAAATTGATGCGGATATTATTCGTTTAATGAAAAAGGCCGGTTTTAATGAGCTAAATATTTCGCTGGTTACACATTCAACATCACTGCAAAAGACTGAAAATCGCCCCTTTGATACTGACCATTTTACTGAAATTGTACAAGCAGCACAGAAAAACGATATAAAGATACGAGCCTATTTTATTCTGGGTCTTCCCAGCCAGACAAAAAAAGAGATAGAGGCGACCATCGCTTTTTTACAATCTTTTAAAATACCATTTTATCCTTCTGTCTACTATAATGTCTGGGCAAGTCCTGATGAGTGGAAGTGTCAACGCTCATCAGCCTTTTTTAACGAAACCGACTATCTTTCACGAGAAGATCTTCTTTATTTCTTTAATAAATGCCACCTTTCAGATTAATTTTTAACAAATAACCTTTTTTCCCAGTTATACATAATGAGGGCAGCTATGCATTAAACGCGCCCTCTAATTTATAACAGGTGGAAGCTATGAAACAGTTACAAAATGCCGTCAGAACGACTTATCTAATACGAGCTGATCGATATAATCGCATTCTATCTATTATGAAAGATCAGAGGATAAAACTTTCAGATCTGATAAAGCCTGCGCTGATGAAAACGGTTAACAAATTAAGCAGTGAAAAATTAATCAACTATGGTACGACTCAATACCAACCTGATGCTGATGAGTGGATAACCAAAGAGATTTCATTTTCTCATCCTGAGTTTAATGCTATTGTTTGTTTGAAAGCTCTTTGTCGTTTTTCTCTTGGTCTTATAATTGCTATGGCCATTGACAACTATATCCTTGGAGAACCAAAAGAAGTTGAACATAGTTATGGTATTTATTCCTTCACAACAAGTGTTGATATTGTGGATGGGAAGCCATTATGTCTCTTTTACTGGGGAACAATGAGAAAAAAAAGAGAAAAAACATAAAATAGCAGTCAAAAACCATAAACTTACAGATCCTGATTCATTTTTTAGAATACTGTATTCTGCAGGCTGAATTGTCATACCCATATTAATAAAAGGTCTCCTTTTTTCAGCAAATATATAAATTCATTGATATTAAAAAACAATTAATCATAATGCATCATGATTTAAGTCGTACATTTTATAAAGGAAGTCTTGAATCTATATATCAAAATGATTCATTTTTATCTAATAAACTGGTATATAATCACTTCAGGACTATGGAGTCAATATGAACAAAAAAAGCTCACTCATTCTATTTATATCTATTATTTCATTCGCAACATTGATCACTGCTGCAGGGAAACCCTTTATCTATAATGGCATTACCTTTGATTTATCACAAAAAGAAACTCTAAAAATTGCTGGAAAATCTGCGAACTGTGTTACCATCGATAAACAATCAGTAATCTGTGGCAACTATAAGGATGCATCACTACGACTGATCTACAAGGATGATAAGCTTGAAGAGATTACCGTAAAAACAGATATAACTGATGTTAACAAAACCTTCGCACGCAAACTGACTGAATTAACTGAAGTCTATGGAAAACCTACAAAAATTAACCTCTCCAAAAAATCGGCTATCTTCAATAAAGATTCATCGCAAGCGGCGATTTGGCTTCGTGATAATGGAATACTGCTTTATTATATGTGCAAAAAGAGCGGCTGTAAATCAATTTCTGAAATTGAGATCTAATTCACTTTAGACTACACTTACCTAATATTTGAAACATTTGCATAATAACAGCCCGCAGAAACAAATCTGCGGGCTGTTTTAATCTTACTTATTGAATATTCCAACAATTCTTGCGGCCATTTTAATGCGAACAACTCCTGTACTTATACATATTAGCGATACACCCGATCATATTTATAAGTATATTTTTCAAATTATTTCATCTGTTCGACCCGAATTCGTTGTTCATACCGGCGATGTTGTTGACAACACTAAACTTGAAAGCCAGGAACATCTTTCAGGTGAATACAGCCGTATAGTTTCAAGCTTCATCAATAAGCTTGAAACTATAACAAATGGAACAGTCGTTCTCACTCCGGGTAATCATGACAATATTGGTTTAATGAAGCACTACAGCAATTCAATTGGGAAAAAAGGCTTTTACAATGGTTACAACCATATAAACTTTATACTTCCAGAAGAAGAAATGATTTTCACAATGAAGTATCCACTCGGGATCTCTGAAATGAGAGGAATAAATCGTCCATTATTCAGGGGGATATAATGCAACTATACAGACTGGCATCAGAATTCATTTTTATAGAATGCGAAAAACCTGAAACAGTTAAAAATTCTTTAAGCAGATTAATGCATGTATCTGATGAAAACTACCTGCAGGCGTTAAGAAAGGGATGTGAAGGCAGTACTGTTGTCTTTTTTCGCACAGGAAAAACGATTAATGATCCTGTGAACAGTAACGAAAGAGTTCTGCTGATTGACACCGATGCACTGCAAATAGCATCTTCTCTGTTCAACATGCAGACCCGTAGTACTATTTTAAAGATACATAGTGGACCCAAATTTATCATACTCCGATATTTTGAATACGGAGAAGCTGACCTTAAAAAATATTATCACATATTCAGAGCTCTGAAGAAATTGATTGGGACAATGCATTGCTCAAGGGGCGTCAACAGAACACAGTTCTAATAGCTTTAACTGATCAATCACTTTCTGAGAATCTTAAGCCGGAAGATTTTTTCGGCCGAATGGTTCTTGTCAAAAAACCGTTAGTTTCAATTTTAAGGCAATTACGCCAACAAAGCCTTTGCTTTATCTCATCCGCATTGCAAGAAAGTCAGTGGCATGAACTGAAAATTGTTATTTATGACAGTGACAATAGAATAATGGAACACTATGATCGTCTAATAAAAAAACTTGGGGAGCTTGAAGCAGGGTTGATTCTAAACGAAAACTGGACAAAAGATCATCCATTCGTAATGGTTACTATACTTGCATATCAAATAACAATTTTAACACTTCAAAAGCCCTGGTTTATTAAAACAATTCTTTTGGGCTTGAATATGACTGCGACGGCAATAGGTTGGTAGACTTCGACCTATATCATGGCAAGAAGAAGATATCCTGGACAGATAAACACATTAAAAATATGGGAGACAACCGACATGAAATTGGAATGATTCTCAGGAAAAAGTTTATATGGTCTTCAGAATAGAGTTTAAAACTTCTTCGCATATAATATTAGCAGAAACTCATGAATGACCATTCTTGTTCAAGTATAGCTCCTTAAATATTTTCTTTCCTGTTTCTGTTTGAAAATATTTATTATATATAGATTCCACAGCAGAACGGCTTGCCTTATCTTCATCTACATTAACCAGAAAATCAGCTTCTACTATTATCTGAAAATCTATTCCATCAATTTTTGTATAACTGTGATGATTCCCTACAATAAAACAGACTCTCTCAATGGTCTCTTCATCAATTTTGTATTTATGCAAAATACTTCGAGCAACAGCCGGCCCTTCAATCTCCTGATATTTACCGGCTGTTGAGTTATGCTTCTTCTGGGCAAGAATTATTCCAATATCATGCAAAATCGAGGCATAATGAACTACATTAACAGAGTCCGAAGCCACGCCTTCCATTCCGGCTATTAAAGAGGCAAAACTATAAACCTTTAATGAATGGTTAACCCGCGCAACATCTCCCTCAAAATAGTTAATCATATCCATCATAATTTCATTGTACATCCTGATCCTCCGACTCTGCATCATGGGTGAATTTTCTAAAAGAGATATTCCAGCTCCAAACCTGCAAAAGCACGACTGTACATAATCTCGAATTCAGATTTTTCAGTTCCCTTAAAAACAGTCAAATCAAATTTGAGAGTTGAATTTCCAGATATCTCATACTGTGGAGATATTGTAAACATCCCGCCTAAGTTTTCAAAACCAATTACCATTACTGATGCTAAATTGAATTTTCGAAACAAAATATTATCTTTACTATATCTTAAAAACAAGTAGTGACGTCGTGCCGCTGTTATTCCACCGCTATCACGAATGGCACCATTCAAATTATACATGCTGTATCGATTATATTTTAATGATACGTTTCTGCAATTATCAGCTGTATCCATCAACTCGTCCCACTCATTTTGAGTATAACCCAGGTGATTATAGTAATACTCGATATATAAATCTGTTCCACCAGAAAATGTATAGTGACCACCAGTTATCAGCTCCCACGGATACTGCATACTCGACTTTCGTTGCTCATACAACTCGCCATCATCACTATCTCCGGGCGGCAGCATAACAGGATTAAGTAAGTAGCGATCACGAATTTCTGAAATTCCAAATTCAGCACGAAGTACTACTGAGTTTCCAATTCCGGCTGACAAATTTGTTCCAAACTTCCAAACATCACCATAATAACAGAGAAGATTAATGTTAGAATTATCAAACTGATATGAAATGCGCCCCTGCATCTGAGTAATATTATTGTCTACAAACTCATTTTCCGGAGAAAATACTGCATCAAGTGAAAGAGAGCTTCCTAAAAAATATTCGGCCTTAACCAAAACATTTCCGATTAAATTTGAATCTTGCTCATCTTTAGATCGGGACAGTTTTGAATTATCCGATGAACTGAAAAAATTACTCGGGTTCCTATAAAAAGCACTACCTGCTCGTTCAACTTTTCGTCCGGCATCGATAAAAAACGATTCACCTATTGTAAAGGTTGCATACAGCTGCCTTAAGTCGCTAGAATGTTCTAGCTCATCTGCATCGTCAGGCTTTTCTTCAAAATAGTTAGCTCTGAACAGCATTGTGTTCACTACCGAAACTGTAAACTTCTCATGAAAAAGCAGACGAATATCAACATCACCTGCAACTGTCCCTGAAAGTGGATACCCCATATCAAGAATATTATCTGGGTTTAGAACTGAATCATTTTTCATGTCTTTTGTAACAGCAGTGGAAATACCGAAATTTCCGTCATAGGCTAAACCATAAAGGTTTCCGAAAGAGAGTATCATAAGGAACAGAAAACAACAATAAAGTCGTATATACATTTATCTTATCCTTGGTAAAAATTTTTGATGAAAATGAGAATCTGGTAATTTCTCACGTGTTATTGAATTAACCTTAATAATCGTCTTCTCATTTTTTTTCAGATCATCAATAAGATGAAGTTCAGACATAAATACCCTTCCGGAAAAAGTTCTTGGGTTTTTAAAAAAACCTGTCTTTAGTAAACGGCCACTCTTTGCGAAGAAAAGAGCTTTAACAGGCCTATTAGATTTCAAAGCAACATAATACTCAATTTTCTGATATGTGGCACCGCCCTGCTTTGCAGTAAGCTCTAAATGGTAACAGAGTAATCCATCTACATCCTCTTTACCAAGAATAGTTGCCATATAGTCTTCGCTATAGTTCGTTCGCGCAACGTCTCCATTTGAGGCCTGCCCAAGAAGTTGCTGCTGAGGAGTCAAACGTATCGGATTACGTGTACCTGGAATATAGAGCCAAATATTATTACCCGTCATAAGCATAATACGTCCCTTGTCACGTCCAGGACCTAAAAATTTAACCAATGATTTTTCCCCATTATGAATGTAAACTTTCAAATGCTGAGACGACTCTTTTTCTCCATTTTTATAATGAATCGCTTCAGACTCCTGAGCAAAACTCCCTGCAAATCCTCTATATCTGTCTGCTTCACGCACTATTTTATCAGCATCCTGTGCCTGTAACAGAACAGAGAGACTCATTAAAAATATTGTCATAATTCTGATTTTTGTTTTCATCACATTCTCCTATATCAGATTGAACCTTCCCATCAATTATGCTAATTATTCTTCGAGCTCTTTTCATAATCATTTCACTATGAGTAGAAATCACAAATGTAGTTCCATAGAGCTCATTTAGTCGCTGCATAATCGAAATAATCTCTGAGCCGGTATTGTAATCCAGATTAGCCGTCGGTTCATCGGCAATCACTATGTCTGGATTATTTACAAGCGCCCGTGCAACAGCCACCCGCTGTCGTTGTCCTCCTGACAATTTATCAGGTCGATGCTTAATAAAATCTGTAAGACCAACCTCTTCAATAAGATTCATTATTTTTATCTTAACGGATTTATCGATTCTCTTTCCTCCGATGCGTAACGGATATTCAATATTTTCATAAGTATTGAGTACAGGGATCAAATTGAAATTTTGAAACACATAACCTATAGTACTATTACGAAAGAAAGATGCCTCATTATCACTCATCATTCGATGATTTTTACCTTTTACAAGAACTTCACCACTCGTAGCGTCATCGATACAACCAACCATATTAAGAATAGTAGTTTTGCCACTACCGGATGGTCCAGCAATCACGGTAAATTCTCCAGGTGCAATTGCAAATGAAACTCCATTTACTGCTCGAACAACAGTTTTACCAAGCATATATTCTTTAAATACATCATTCAACTCAATCACGTTCTGTTCCATATCACCTCCAACGTTATATGTAACGCAATGATTCATCAATTTTTACACGTGCGGCTCGGAACGCAGGTATTAAAGACCCAAGGATCACAGAGAACATAACAATACAGCCAACCTGAAAGTAGCGAATCATATCTGGTCGAATCATTGTATGGTAACCTGTGCTCTGCCCCGGAGGTGGTGCGATATAAATACCACCGAAAAAGTTTATTACCCAGGCTACTCCAACAGCTGCGACTATCCCCAGAATAAAAGAAAAAACACCAAGCCAGACTCCCTCATAAAAAAACATCCGCACAACACCTGCGCGAGTCATACCTATTG
Source organism: Spirochaetota bacterium (assembly GCA_027858855.1). Classification (GTDB taxonomy): domain Bacteria; phylum Spirochaetota; class UBA4802; order UBA4802; family JAFGJZ01; genus JAFGRW01. The sequence continues at coordinate 13,458 of JAQIBV010000060.1, forward strand.
CTCGTATCGTTCCTATCTCCCGCATACGCTCATAAATCACCATTCGCATGGTGTTCACGATTGAAAAGGCAACTATTACAAGAATAATCAGCTGTGTAATAAAAAAATAGGTTTCGTTCATCTCTTTAACTTGATGGTAAAATTTAGCTAACTCAGACCAGGTTCGTATTTCAATACCCAGCTCAGAAACCATACCACTATCTTTAAGCGATGCTGTAACGGAATCAACAGCATCAGTATCATCAAGCATAACGACATAACGTTCGGGAGCATTAACATCAAGTAACATCTGTGCAATATCTATTGACATTATGGAAAGACGTTCATCATACTCATCAATTCCGGTCTCAATGATTCCAACGACCATAAGGTCTATTGCATTCAGGCCTCCCTGTCTGGTCGTAGTCATAATAGTCAAATATGATCCAATTGTTGCATTCAGTTTTTCGGCAAGAATGGAACCAAGAGCTATCTCATAACTATCAGCATCTGTTATAAATTCACCCTCAACAACCTTGAAAGAATCTTTTATAATCGACACAGATGTAACATCATATCCCCGACCCAAAGTAATCTCACTAACCTCTCCATTTGAAAGAATACCCTGCACCTCAAGTTCAGGAGTAACCTCACGTATATGTGCAGTACGCATCAGCAGCCTGTACACCTCACGCTCGTTTTCTATCAAATAATTTATAGATCGCTCGGATCCACGAGAGTTATACCCTTTTTTATAAACCCTAAAATGACCAAGTCCCCCCTTGATAGTCTGTTCCCGGAAACCCCACATTGAAAAATCTATATAACCAGCATAAACAAGCATACCTACTATGCCCAATACAAGTACCGACATAGTAAGCACTGTCCTTTTATAATTGCGTAGCAAATTCCGCAGACTCATCTTTATCTGATCCATCAGACTCTCCTCAATTACTTACTACAAATTTGTACAAACCGCTAATCACTCAAGAGCTTCTGCAGCAATTTTTGATTTCTCCGCAATATCACTTTCAGGCGCAAAATCAGATACTTTTTCAAAATAGCTAATTGCCTTCTCTATTTCTCCTTCACGCCTTAGAAGTTCTGCACGGTTATGGAAAACAACAGCTATCTGATTATCAGGAAGGTTACAACTTTTATCACTCATGCAAGAAATCAAGAAATCATAATCCTCACGAGCAATATCTGCACGGTCAAAGAAATCAGGCATCTCGTACGAAGTATGAGCACGAACCAGACGTATAGTTGGATTAGTATCATTCATTGCAACAGCTGTATCAGTTAATGCATTTGAATCATCCGCATACTTTATTTTATTAGTAACATTTTCATCATATATTGCATTTAGTCCTACAACCGATCCATAATAAGCCAGAACAAGTGCATTCTTAGGAAAACGTTTATGCAGATGTTCAAGCCTCTCTTTCATTAATAGAACGGCATCCCATATCTCTGCTTTACTTGCAAAAATCATATATTGGAGAGCAAGAGCTTCATATTCCTCTTCATTCAAACCATCTCTATTTTCCATTTCCTGAATTTTCACAAAAAGTGTATCATCTCCATAATGCGCTATTACAACTGATTCATCTGCCTTTTTAGAACAACCCGTTAAAGAACACAAAATCGGAATAAAGCAGATCACGAATAAAACTTTATTAATTTTCACTTTCTTTTCCTTAGCTTTAATTACATACTTAGAATCAAGTATTATCGAACAACATTTCATCATAATTCTTTATTGAAGAGATTGCCTACATAGTAAATGCTCTCTGCAATTTTATTCAGACTCTTCTTCGGCTTTAGATAAAGGAATGTGTATTTCATTCACACCTTCAACAACCTTGAATCGTGCATTTTTAAATGATGGAGGACCTAATAGTTTCGGATTATTTGATACACCATAAGGCTCAAGAGGTATCCCAAGAATCGGAAATTTATCCAATTTATTGTTTTCATTGCGGTCCTGATAAAACATCAGACCATATTCACCAGCAACAAGGTCATCAAACTGAATGACCATTGTAGATTTAGTTACCTTTACTCTTCGTGACTGAACTGGTTCTTTATCATTATTGAAAGAATCCGCTGAATCGTATAGAGCTAGCATCAGATTCCCTTCAATATGCTCTATCCCCGTTACTTTTAGTGCAATTGATGTTGTTTCAGCATAAACCACATCAATTGATGCAAGAACCACTAACAATAAAAAAAGCTTTTTCATAACTCCCTCACTTTGTATCTTAATTTACTTTAAAATATAAAGTAAACACATAAATTGTCAATACAATTTATGTGTTTCGCAAAAAAAATTAAGATAAAGGAGATTATTATTGTATCAGGAAGTCCATTTCCTTTTGATCTGACAATACAAGGATTTTATCTGATGTTCATCGACATTAAAAACGCTAAATAGCTTTTCCAATTCAGAAAGTGTTTTCAAAGCATAACAATTTGGATTGTCAAACTTAACAATTGAGCCGTTTATTACCCAAAAGGGATATATCAGACAAAACAGAGGCCTAACGGAAGGTGGCAACAAACAACCATGTTCACCTAAAAATGAGCAGGACTATCTTTTCATAGAAACTTACTGAATTTGATACACTTTCAATATACTGTGTTTTTTTGTGTGCAAAACGATTGGAATGTTTTCCCAAATAATCACAAATCACCAGGTATTCATCTTCGGATATAACAGTCATAGTGTCTTTCCGAACGTCCTCAGCAACACAACATGTACGGGAGACCTTGCTGTAGAATGCACAAACGGATAAATGTTCATCATTTTCCATAACTTCTACTCTTTCCGGACATAAGGAACCGTATGCCCTTTTTACAACTAAGTGATTTTTATAAGTTTATCTTTTTTTCAATTTATGGTTCTTTTTCCCTTTTGATTTTGTACGATACATTCCATTCTATAAAGCTTTTATCAAAAAAATGCCTCATTTGGCAATGGAAATCTACATAGTTATGCATCATCACATCTTCCTGAGTTTTTTTGTCTGCTATTTGCTCAAAAAAGTACTCAAGAGCTAGCGAAACAAGAAAAGAAACAGAAATTCGACCAAAATCCCGAAAATTGAGAACCAAATTATAGACCCGTGCATCCAGCACAACATTCTTTATGCTATAGCCCAAACCTGATGGTTGATACTCAACCGCCCGCTCCTCAATAAACCGAGCATTTCGTCTCTGCCCGCTTGCAAGATACTTTCCTAAACAATCACAAACAAGCTGCGAAATACTTAAACCTGAAAAACCACAGTACACAACTATTCTGGATAAGTCAGAAATTCGGAAATTTACAGAAGTTCTCATGATTATTACCTCTGTAAGTTAAAACGGTATAATCCCGAAAACTGTAAAAATTTTATGGATTTTTTTAAAAAAATTGAAACTTTAACAGCAGTGCAAGATTACCTTGACTTTACATCAATACGATGTAACTTTAACCTGTACATGTCCTTTTAAATCATTTTACTATCCAAGAACCTGATTTATAGAAAGGACAGTCATAATCCGGAATACCAACTTCCGGAGTGTCTTTATTATTTTCACTAACGGAGAAAACCGTGATTAGAACAATTATAGTAGAAGATGAAGTTCTTATCAGAATTGCATTGCGCTCCAAGCTTGAAAGTGCCGGTTGCGAAATCATCGGTGAATCAGGTGACGGCGCCGAATCGATTGCCTTAATCAAAAAAAGCCCACCCGACCTTCTGCTTCTCGATATAAAACTTCATGGTAAAATTAGCGGTATAGACATTCTTAAAGAAATTAATAGATCTTTATCAATCCCAACTGTTTTCATCAGCGCCTACGATTTTGAAGATTATAAAGATGAGATTAGTTGTGACAACATGATCGCCGCTTATGACAAGCCACTATCTGATGTCGATATTATGGGGATTGTTGATGCATATAAAGAGTTTATAAAAAACAAAAAAGAGTAAGGCAAGGCCGAAAATCCGGCCTTATTTTAAAGCATACTCAATAAACCCGTCTCCATCATCAACGTCTTCGTAATACTCTTCATTTAACGAATCAGCAAGTACATATTCATACTTACGCGTTCGCGATAAAACTACTTCTCGTCCATCAACTTCACGTTCGACGAGTGCAAAATCGACAGCAAAAATCTTTTCTCCAACAGATCCTGAAAACTGGGGAATCGAGAAGGCTAATTCTTCGTTGCTGCTTTCTCCAACTTTAATCTCGTACACTTCGGAGTACCTGTAGCTATCTTTGTCCGAATAAAGCCGTGCTATAATAACTGTATTTTCATGATTATTTGTACGATAATGTAACCGGGCATAACACAATTCCCCGGATAAAATAATTGCCCTCTCTTCCGGATAAATAGAAACCAGTGCAATACGATCACCTTTTTTAGATCCGTTAAAAACCGGATTATCCGTAAAAAATGTCATTAAACCAAAGAACATAACAACAATAATTAATACCGTTTTCATAGAATTCTCCTTATCGAATACTGTGTATTGAATCAAAGTCTACTGAAACGGCCGTTTTTAAAGAGCTCGTATATAAGACGGTTACGACATCGGTTTTGTTCCCCAAAAAATATTTTTTATCGAAAATCTTTTTAAAACCACCTTTACTTTTTCTAAAAAAGATGACAGTTATCATAAGAATCTTTTAAAAACCTGAATTAACAAGACCTTATCCTAACAAATGCAACACTCATTTTTTCTGTTATTTGAATATCAGGTGTGGAGTCTCTTTCTGGTCGGTCATACAGACTAAGCTGAACCGCCTTATTGAGAACTTACTATTAGTAGGTATCTGAAATGCGCAAACTGATTCTTGGAGCTCCTCTATACGGGTATGGTTGGGAACAAAACGGGAAAATGAATGTTATAACAGAAAAGCAGTTCTATAAAATGTTTAAGAGAAGTGAATATCACCACAAGAACGGAGTTACAAAACTTATAAAACCTCAAAAGCATGGCTATACGTATCTGTCAATTGGAGACTCAAAAACAGAAAAAGAGTTTTTATCTTTAGTACGGAAGTTCAAGTTGAAGGGGCTTGCCATCTGGAGGCTTGGCTTCGAGAAATGAGGCCATTATTCTGAACAAAAAGTTACTACTTCATCATATGGCAAGTAACCACCAAAGATATCCAATGCGCTCCCGATGGTAACATCCACCTTTCCACGGCCAGTCCTACGAATAATTTCCAGGTCATTAAACGAGGCAACGCCTCCTGCGTAGGTAACCGGTATGTTAGCCCACCCGGCAAGCATCGAAACAAGATCCTGCTCTATTCCATTACATTTGCCCTCAACATCGGCCGCATGCACCAAAAATTCATCGCAGTGATCAGCAAGCATATTCAGGTTAGACTCTGTTATCTCAAATTCTGTAAAATTCTGCCATTTATCAGTAACAACATAATAGCTGCCATCTTTTTTACGACAGCTTAAATCCAACACAAGCCTCTCCTTACCCACCTCTGTTTCCAGATATTCCAGATTAAGCCAGTTAATAGCACCCTCTCTGAAGACATACGATGTCACAATCACATGGCTTGCACCAGCCTCAAGAAATGATGTCGCATTCTCACGGGTCACACCTCCACCCAACTGAAGACCACCCGGATAAGCATTTAATGCGTTAAGCGCCTCTTCATCATTACCAGGACCAAGTTTAATTATATGTCCGCCTGTTAAGCCACTTTTTTTATACAGCTGCGCATAATAGGCCGCGCTATTGGGTGAAATATAATTTTCGATTACAGGATTACAACTGTTAAGTGTTGAACCAACAATCTGTTTAACCTGACCATTATGCAAATCAATACAAGGGCGAAAACGCATATTAATTATCCTTAAAAGTTTTAACAAAATTTATAAACGACTCTTCCTTTAACGATGATAACTCACCTGCGTCAAGAAACATTCCGCTACAAGCAGGGCACTGTTCATAAACCACATCCGGCATCAGTGGATCCGCCAAATGAATCATTAGCACTCCGCATCGCGGGCAAACTATATCATGTTTCTCATTCATTAATTTTCCTATGGCTCTATCGCCGGAATCAACAATCTCTGCCCCATGCATCTCAATAAGAGTCTTAGTTTCATTGGCATCAAGCCAGAATCCCTTACACTCAGAACAACGATCCGTTTCAACAGTACCATAAACAACTGTTTCCATATCTGAACCACACTTTGGACACTTCATTTAAGCCTCCTCTCTAACCTGTAAATTTATAAGACACTCCAAAACAGATCAACTCGATCGTTATCGGGAAACCTCGAAATTTATCCTGTTTTGAAAAGTTACTTTTTTATAGACTCAGATTTAAACAAATTTTACAGAAATATCTTGTTAAAAAGTCAATTTTCAAAGATTATCACCAGATTATAATTACCAATAGGAAACTTCGAAAAATTACCAAAGAATTTTGAAAAATTTTCTAAATTCCAGAAAGGAACATCGTTTAAGTGCCTATTAAGGACAATTCACTCGCAAAACATTTAAGCTTTAAATTTCCTATAATATTTATACCCTAACTATTTTGTAAAGCATGAAATCAATGTGTAAATAGGTTTCATTATTGATTATTTGAATTATCTTTTCACACCAATATTCCTTACATTATAATAGTATTAGGAAGGTAAAGATGTTTTACTTTCCTGAGCACAGATATACCGGTGCGATGTCTTGATAATTTAAAGATTATATTAATTTTTTATGAAATAGATGGAGAGATTCGCAAAATACGAAGGATAAAAACATTTTGACTATTACAGGCGAGTGTTTTCCAACCGATTCAGGCGGAGGGAAAGCTATAACTTGAAAGAAATAACAGAGTTAATTATCTAACACATATTACAAGTACTGGTTCGTTCTTGACAAAAAAGATATATATTATTTATGTAAAGAATATGCTTAAAATCATTCGGAGATAAACTGATGAAATTCTTTATAATGAACTTTTTACTCATCTTTGTAGGCTCCTATTTCTTTATTACTGGTATAAAGAACATCCGCAACAGTGAATCGGAGCTGCATGGGGTTCTTGTTGCACTTGGAATAGCTTTTATTCCGGCAGGTGCATTTCTGTTTATAGCAGGAGTAGTGAATCTATTTTTCTATTTTTTCAAATAGTGACTCCCCACGATAACTTCAAGGGTTAAATCAGAAGAGAAGCCGCAGCTTTATCAAGAAAAAAATGCAGATTTTTACCTGAAATATGAGCTGCAGGAAGATCAACAGAATGTTTCTGTATAACCCTGAAGGCACTCTCTTGCTTTGACATGCCTGTCACTAAAAAGAACAGAGCCCGGCTTCTGTTTAAAAAATCGATAGTCATCGAAATGCGATAATACCCATTGTACTCCTTATCTGTTGAAACTATTATTTTTTCCTTTTCATACAACAGCGAGTCACCTGGAAAAACCGACGCAGTATGACCATCATCACCCATACCCAGCACAACAGCATCCAGCACAGCATCAAACTCTTTTTTGTTAAAAAAATCATTCACACTATTTTCATACTCACAGGCGGCAATGTCTGCATTTTCCAAATTGGTATCAACAAAAAAAATATGATCAACGGGATTATCTGCTACTGAAAACAGAACATCGTTCATCATCCGATAGTTACTGTCCTTTGAGTTAAGAGGAGTAAAACGTTCATCAACCAGAAACAGATAAACACGTCTCCAGTCAAAAACACCCGATTCCGCAAGCTTTTTATATAGTGGCTTCGGTGTAGATCCTCCTGAGAGTGCGAGAGTGAAACATCCTCTACTTTTCACAGCCAGCTGATACATACTTTCCAACTCACTCAGCACAAGTTCATAAAGACGAGGAGGTTCTTCAACGACGATATCTTTCATAACTATATCGTATACCAGAGGCGACCATCACGCTTCAATAGTTCGTCAGCACTTTCTGGCCCCCAGGTTCCGGCAGCATAATTGGGAAAGGTTTTACACTCCATGCATTCCCACTGCTCAATAATAGGGTCAACAATACCCCATAAAGCATCAATTCCATCCTCGCGCACAAACAGTGTAAGATCACCACGCAAACAATCAAGAATAAGCCTGGAATAGGGAGGATAACTTTTTTCAGAAAAAGCATCTTTATAATTAAAGTCCATATTAATGCGATTAATCCTGTAGACATCATTAGGATACTTAACATTCATAAACATATTTATCTCTTCTTTCGGCTGAATTCTTAGTCGTAAAAGGTCGGCCGGAAGAACGTCACATTCCGTTCCGAATATTTTTAAAGGCGGCTTTTTAAAACGAATAACTATATCAGTCGAGCGTTGAGGCATTCTTTTACCTGTACGAATATAAAAAGGCACGTCGGCCCATCTCCAGTTATCAATGAACAGTTTGGCAGCAAAAAATGTTGGGGTTTTCGAATCAGGCGCCACACGAAACTCGTCACGGTAACCGACAACATCTTCGCCGTTCACACTCCCAGGGCCGTATTGCCCCTGAATGCAATTATCACGAATGTAATTTTTACTCATCGGTCGAAACGAATTAAAAACCTTTACCTTCTCATTACGGATGGCATCGGGTTCGAACCCGACAGGTGGTTCCATGGCAACGAAGGCAATCAACTGTAATATATGATTCTGAACAATATCGCGAATTACTCCCGCCTGTTCATAAAATTTCCCACGGTGTTCTACACCAATATCTTCAGCAACGGTTATTTGAACCGAGTCGATATAGTTTCGATTCCACAACGGTTCAAAAATAATATTCGAAAAGCGAAAATAGATAATGTTCTGAACAGTCTCTTTCCCAAGATAGTGATCAATTCTAAAAATACGATTCTCATCAAAACAGGTGTGCAGAAGGTAATTCAATTCAAGTGCAGTTTTTAAATTTGTTCCAAAAGGCTTTTCAATCACAATCCGGGGATCATAATGAGGCTTGTTCAAAGAGCTCCTTTTTAACTGCTCTAAAATAACAGGCAAAAAGGAGGGGTGAACAGACATGTAATAGAGAAGAGTTGCTTCAGATTCAGAATCGATTCTCTTTTTTAACAATTCGTAGCCTGAAAAATCATCAAAATAGCATCCCTGAAAATACAGGTGCTTTAAAAAACTGGCAAAACTCTTCTCCTCATACAAATCCGGTTCGAACTCCTTCATTGACTCTAATACCCGTTGTCGAAATGATTCATCTGTTCCATCCGGGGGAGAGCCAAAACCAATAACGGAAAATCCGGCCGGTAAAAGGTTCTCCTTAAACAGATGATATATGGTAGGTATTAATTTTCGGCGCGACAGATCACCACCGCCGCCGAAAATGACTATTGTAACCGAATTAAGAGGAGCTGTATCACTACACATACCGCAAGGCTTTATGTACCTGCTTTTTGGAATATCAATCAGATCTACTCTGTCTTTACTCACCTACAGCCCTCTTTGATCGCTATTTTAAATCCAAAAGATGGCGTGTCTCACCACCATAGAATTCCCTTTTTATTACTCTGCTCAACAACGATGAATTCAACACGGCGATTCTGTGCACGTTTTTCCTTTGTCAAGTTATCAGTTACCGGTTGTGACGCACCATAGCCTGCCGCTGTTAAACGATCAGCATCTATCCCTTTTTCAATCAGATATGTTCTGATCGAATCTGCACGATCAAATGATAACTGCTGATTCTTAGCATCTGATCCGACATTGTCGGTATGACCATCAATTCTTATACTTACCTTCTTTTCATTAAGAATTGCAACAATTTTATCAAGCTCCTCATAAGAGCTTTCTAATATGGTTGAACTGCCACTTTTAAAGAGAATAGTATCTGAAATAAGTAAAACCTCCTCGAAATGAATCGAATTGAGAGTCTTTCTAATTCTGTCCATATCGGCATCAGAGATCTCTTCAGTATCACCGGCAGGCTGCCCTTCTAACACATTAATTTTCCGCTGATATGAAAGTAGCACCTTCTGCTCATAAAATTCGGGATTATAAATTTCTGTAATTCCGGTAAGTGCGTAAACTACTGTTGACGGCACCATCGCAACATCCTCTGTCACCTTCTCTTTGTGATCTTCATCTTTCTCAGATTTGGATTCAGTACTGCCGGCATCAGCACTATTTTCATCGCTGTCTTTATCAGAAACAGCATCTGCCTTAATAAAGGGCGATTCTCCAATTTCAAAAGCCAGGTCGGTACCGCGAACAGCCGCAACGGTAGATATAGTTTTTATTATTAAGGAGTGTTCATCATACAATTTATGAAATTTGCCATATAAAGCTCCGGATTTAAGATTTACATCCATTGCCTTTATACTGTTGGCATCAATCGTCAGATGTGAATTTTCAGTTATTCTGATTGCCATGGTCGAATGGAACCGAATATCGGCAAGTGACGACTTCCCGGTTTTTATCTGGTAGCCCGGAAGCAGAATTTCACCTACCATAAGATTTTGCCAGCCATCATCTTCGCCTTTATTAACTTTGACATCACCAACAACAAATGTAATTTTTGCGTTTTCATGTACCAGTGCGGGTGTTCTATAAATCATCTTCTCGGATTTCACAAGATACGCAGCGAAGCCAGCGACAACACAAAAAATTAACAGTAAAAAACCAAACAGTACTCGTTTCATAAACCCTCGTTTTGTCCAAGAGAGACTCCCCCTCAAACTATTTATTTATGATAAACTCAATAAAGATAATTGTTGTGGGTACTTTAATGATAATATACACAAATAGCAGCTTATCCAAACCATTATCCGCGAGCAGGTTCGTCGATGTAGTGCAATTCTCCTACTTTTCGAATATACACTTATATTGTCATTTGTCAACCGTTATAAACGGTTGCTTAAATTCGTCTATTCAATCATACACATGTCGGCATAGGGTTCCAGATGCACCAGGACATCGACTACATCTTCATTCCCATCCAAAATAGAATGCTTAACCTTACTGCTTATACGATGCCCTTCAGACACGGTCATTGATTCATCCACCTGTATATGAAGATCAACAAAATAATTACCACCTGCACTACGCATGCGTATTTTGTGAAAAGACAGTATTTCATCAAACTTGCTTAATTCATTCTCGATATATTTTTTCAGCTCCTTGTTTGACGACCTGTCAGTCAGAATATCAAATGCCGGTAGAGCAATGTCGATCGAAACCTTAAATATAAAAAGCGATACAATAATCGCACCAATCTGATCCACAAAATATAGTTCAGGGAATCCGATAGAAACAGCTACGGCAATAAAGGCTGGAACTGAACTGATAGAATCAGAACGATGATGCCAGGCATTTGCAATGGTTGCAGGTGACTTATGCCGCTTTCCAACAAGTACCGTTACACGGTACAAAATCTCTTTAAAAACAATACTCGAGAGCGGTCCTGCAAGGGCTATCAGCAACGCATCACTGCTTTTTTCCTCACCAAATGACTCAATAGCCCCCCAGACCAACTTGACAGCAACCAACATCAGAAGTATACCGATAAAAAGAGTAACGATAGACTCGATCTTTTTATGACCATACGGATGATCTTCATCCGGCGGGACGTCCCAGAACTTAACACCAATTAAAAGTGCAACATCAGAGACAATATCCGACAAACTGTGCACAGCATCCGCAATTACAGCACTACTATTACCAAAAGAACCTACTGCAAATTTAAATGTAGCCAACAGGACATTCAAAACCATTCCGACAACCGTAACTGCCATTATATCATTTTCTTTTTTCACGAACATTCCCTCGTCACTTCATCAGATTAAAAATCATCATAGAACTTATATTCATATGGAGAATTTATCCCCCGCCAAAGGCGAGGGATAAATTCTCCATATGAATGAATCAGGATATAAACCAAAATTTTAGATGTCTACAAAAAAAAAGAGAGCGTCTCCACTCTCTTTTTTTAATAATACTAAATATTCCTAAATAACACGGAAAATTAAATCAGGATCCGTATTAAGTATAAATTACAAGGCCCCGCAAAGAGCAATCAGAACACCAGCTGCAACGGCAGACCCGATTACACCAGCAACATTCGGCCCCATTGCATGCATAAGAAGAAAGTTTTGAGGGTTATCTTCGAGACCAACCTTGTTTACAACACGTGCAGCCATCGGTACAGCCGAAACACCGGCAGCTCCAATTAATGGATTAATCTTCTCTTTAGAGAATTTATTCATTAACTTGGCAAGCAACAATCCGCACGCCGTTCCGATACAAAAAGCTACAAGACCCAAGGCAATAATTCCCAAAGTTTCCGGTTTTAGAAACTTATCAGCAGCAAGTTTTGAACCGACTGCAAGCCCCAGAAAAATGGTAACTATGTTAATTAAGGCGTTCTGCATAGTATCCGAAAGACGATTGACCACACCGCACTCCTTAGCAAGGTTACCAAACATTAAAGCGCCAATAAGCGGAGTAGCATCTGGTAATAAAAGAACACAAAGCACCAGTACAAGAATCGGAAAAATAATCTTTTCACGTTTTGATACATGACGCAACTGAGTCATCTCGATCTGACGCTCTTCCTTGCTCGTTAATAGACGCATAATAGGAGGCTGAATAATAGGCACCAGCGCCATATACGAATAGGCAGCAACGGCTATCCCCCCCATTAAATTCGGTGCCAGCTTGCTCGACACATAAATCGCAGTAGGGCCGTCCGCACCGCCAATAATACCAATTGCAGAAGCCTGCTGAATAGTATAGTTCAGACCGGGCACAAATTTTGTCAGAACAAGTGCGCCAATCAATGTTGCAAAAATACCAAACTGAGCAGCAGCTCCTAAAAGAGCCGTCTTCGGATTAGCCAGAAGCGGCCCGAAGTCGGTCATCGCACCAACACCCATGAATATTATCAATGGGAACAGGCCATTCTCAATACCGAAGCCATAGATAATTCCTAAAAACCCGGTCGGGCCTGCAATGTCTGCTATAGGAATATTAGCCAAAATTCCACCAAAACCTATCGGTATCAGCAGAAGCGGCTCAAATCCCTTCACAATTCCAAGGTACAGTAAAACCATACCTACTGCTATCATCACCAGCTCACCTGGAACAATACTAAAGCCATTAATTGAAATGAAATTCTGGCTTGTCATAAAACCGTATATTCCAGTGGACTGAGCAAGGTCTAAAAATGATCCAAATATCTGATCCACAATAATCTCCTGTATACCCTTAGTTTATTGTTGCAAGAAGCTGCCCTGCAGTAACCTGATCACCTGCCGCAACAGATATCTGCGATACATGTCCGTCAACCGGCGATTTGATTTCAGTCTCCATCTTCATTGCTTCAAGAATAAGGATGACATCACCCTCAGCTACATGATCACCAACACCGGCAACAAGCTTAAAAACTGCTCCCGGAAGTGGTGCTTTAATTGCTACAGAATCTTCACTCTCTGTAGTGGCAGTCTTTGATCCGGTATTTTTTGATGCATCAGCATCAATACCTTCTTTTACGTCCACGTTATACGATTTTCCATTAACAGTGGCCTTGCCATCAGCAAGTACAACGCCATAAGGTTTATTATTAACAGTAACTGTAAATTCATTACCAGAAGCTCCTTCAGACTTCGCCGCATTTTTACGAACTCCACTTTTGGCCTCACCCTTAAGAAACTGAATACCTTTTTCCTTACATGTAGCAGATATGAATATATTCTCATCTGTAACTGGCAGGCCAGCCTCCTCAAGACGCTTGGTTGCTGATGCAACACCTTTTGTCTCGTCACGGTCATTAATATCAACTACCAATTCGGTTGTCGGCTCAAGACCAAGCTGTTCAGAAGCAATCTTTATAATTTTAGCATCTGGTGCAATAGGAGTCTTTCCAAAATAACCAAGTACCATCTTGCCATAACCTTCAGCAATTTTTGACCATGGACCGAAAATCGTATTGTTGAATGCTTGCTGAAAGTAAAACTGTGAAACGGGTGTTACAGATGTTCCGAATCCACCAAGCTGCACAACTTCTTTCATGTTTTTAATGATTTCAGGATACTTATCCATAATATTATTATCACGCAGCATCTGAGTGTTTGCAGTTAACGCTCCACCCGGCATTGGTGAAAAAGGAATAAGCGGCTCAACAGCCTTGGCTTCAGGCGGCATAAAATAGTCTTTCATACAGTCTTTAAAGACCTCTTCTGCTTCACGCATCTTGTCGATATCAATTCCAAGATCCCATTCTGTTCCACGAAGCGCATGCCACATCGAAATGACATCACTCTGACATGTTCCCCCTGAAACTGGCGCCATTGATAGATCAAGACCATTTGCTCCCCCCTGAAGAGCGGCCATGTACTGAGAAACACAGGTTCCCGCAGTGTCATGCGAATGGAAACGAATGTGTGTTCCTTCCGGTAACATTTCTTTAGCTTTTTTAATTGTCTCATATACTGTTGTCGGAGTCGAAGTACCTGACGCATCTTTAAAACAGACAGAATCATAAGGAATTCCTGCATCAAGAATTTCTCTTAATGTCTGAGCATAAAACTCAGGTGTATGCGCCTTTTCAGCTCCCGGTGTTCCCGGAGGCAGGCTCATCAATGTAACAACAACCTCATGCTTAAGTCCGGCATCATGAATACACTGACCTGAGTAAATAAGATTATTTACATCATTAAGCGCGTCAAAGTTACGAATGGTAGTAATACCATGTTTTTTGAAGAGCTCAGCATGCATTTTAATGATATCACGTGACTGAGAATCAAGACCAACAACATTGACCCCTCGAGCCAGAGTCTGAAGATTCGCTTTTGGTCCGGCCGTCTCTCTGAAACGATCCATCATTGTAAACGCATCCTCATTACAATAGAAATAGAGCGACTGAAAGCGCGCCCCGCCACCCGCTTCAAAATGATTTATACCGGCATTAACCGATGCCTCAACAGCGGGAAGAAAATCATCTGTAAATACACGCGCACCGTATACCGACTGAAAGCCGTCGCGAAACGCGGTAACCATAACTTCTACATTCTTTTTTGCCACTTTCTATACC
The DNA here is from genome assembly GCA_027858855.1 of Spirochaetota bacterium. Classification (GTDB taxonomy): domain Bacteria; phylum Spirochaetota; class UBA4802; order UBA4802; family JAFGJZ01; genus JAFGRW01. Next base: position 28,479 of record JAQIBV010000060.1, read on the forward strand.
TCTTTACTTTTTCATCGAATATGCGGTCGCAATAGCAACTGCAATTTCCTGAGTATTGCTTCCTGAAGCCGGTGCAGAAGCAGTCTCTGCAGGTTCGGGGAAGTACTTATTAAGCTGTGTTACAACTAACCTTAAAACAGTCATTGAGATTACCATTGTAATTAAAAACAGAAACACAACAGTTACACCAATGATCATAAACTCTAGACCCTGGAAAATGATTCCCATACCATGTCCCCCAATACTATATTTTGTAACTGACCCGATCCGTTGTCAATAACCAGCTCTCCATCAGCCGAAACATCAACTACCGTCCCCGGTCCGTTAGTAATACCATTTTCAATTGTCACCTCTTTCCCGATAAATGGGAAATATTTCAGGTAACTTTCCCTAATTGCTGAAAAACCTGTTTCACTGAACAGGTCATAATATGCATCATACAGAAGTGCTGCTTTTTTTATTATCTCTTCACGGCTTACCGTTTGCCCGCACTCATGCAGTAATGTAGTAACTCCCTGATTACGATCCAAAACTTCCGATGGATCCGAAGCCAGGTTCATTCCGACACCAATAACAATACCGTTAAATCTTTCACCAGAAAACGAAACTTCACTCAAAATACCCACAACTTTCTTTCCATTAATAAGAATATCATTCGGCCATTTTATCTGTGGAGTAACTCCATAACTGCTTATGACTTCAGCAAAAATAACACAAAAAAGCTGTGTAAAGTTCACCAAAGGAAGCCGTCTGTAATCACCTTCCGGTTTTATAACAACAGAACAATAGAGGTTTTTGGAGGAATCCGACACCCATTCTCGATTGAGACGCCCCCGTCCGGAGGTCTGAATATCAGCATAAATGAAAGTATTATGAGCAAGGGTATCAATATTGGATAGTGCGTAGCTGTTAGTAGAATCAACACTATCAAGTTTTTTTATTTTAAAAGTGAAATATGACACACCATTAACCCCTATACCTATCACATCTATTAAACGAGTTTTATTTGTCAAGTGTGTAACAGCAAATAGGATAGGAATAGTTCTATTTTATAGCTGCCTACTCATGGGGAAGTTTATCTACAAAAATGTCATAATCAAGAGGATCAAAATGTATATCAAAACGGTTATGTTCAACTATCGAACCTATTTCATTACGCAGATTATCTGATTCCAACGCATTTAAAACATCCGGTATAATTTCATTGCAGGCATAATCAGAACCAACCGCACCGTTTAAAAGCAGAGTGGGGTAATGCTTGGCAAGAAACGAAAGATTCTGTGCCGTATCCTCAGTTTCCCAACGATGAGCATCCACAATACCGGAATCATTTGTCCAGGTTGCTGTACCAAAGCTGTTAGATGAAAAGAATAACTGTTCAACAATATTATTTTTCCGGTTAACCGTAATCTTGAGCATTTTACTGACAAAATCAACCCTTAAATAGGATATATATATAATTGTATAAAAATTATCGCTTACCTTTACGGCCTGTATTTCCATGTAATTTGTATCGGCTGCTGACATAAATCCTCCGTTACTCCTCCTGTTGGTAATGCTCGAGAAACTCACGTAGTCGTGTCATTGCATCCTTTAACATATCAATATCCGGAAGAAATACTATCCGAAAATGATCTTCGGCTGGCCAGTTAAAGCCACTCCCCTGAACCAGAAGCATCTTCTTTTGCAACAAAAGATCATATACAAACTTGACATCACTTTTAATTGAAAACCGTTTTACATCTATACGGGGAAACATGTAGAGAGCCCCTTTCGGTTTTACACATTCAATGCCCGGAATAGAGGTTAACAGATCATAACACAACTCTCGCTGCTTACCCAGGCGTCCACTTGGAACAATCAGATCATTAATACTCTGATACCCACCAAGAGCCGTCTGTATTGAATACTGAGACGGCACATTGCTGCACAGACGCATACTCGCCAGAATATCCAACCCATCAATAAAGTCCTGAGCATTGCTCTTATGTCCCGAAAGCATCATCCAGCCGGCCCTGAGCCCAGGAGCACGATAGGACTTAGAAAGGCCATTATATGTTATCACCAGAACATCGGGCTCCATAGTTGCTGGTGAATAATGCTGATGCCCATCATAAATAATCTTCTCGTATATCTCATCAGAAAGTATAATCAGCTTATGCTCTTCTGCACATGCTACAATCTGCTCAACAATCTCTTTCGCATAAACACTGCCTGTAGGATTATTGGGATTGATTATAACAATCGCTTTTGTTCTATCACTGATTTTCGACTTAATATCATCTATATCTGGGTACCAGTCTGACTTCTCATCGCAAACATAGTGAACCGGCTTACCACCTGAAAGTGAGACGGCAGCCGTCCACAGGGGATAATCCGGAGCGGGAATCAGAACCTCATCTCCATTATTCAGCAGCCCCTGCATTGTCATCACAATCAGCTCACTGACACCGTTACCGATATAAATATCTTCGAGATCTACATCCAGGATTCCCTTCTGCTGATAATACTGCATTACAGCCTTGCGGGCAGCAAAAAGACCTTTAGAATCGCAATACCCCTGAGACCTGGGCATATTCAGAATCACATCATGAATCATCTCGTCAGGTGCCATCAACCCAAATGGTGCTGTATTACCAATATTCAGCTTTAAAATCTGGAACCCCTCTTCTTCAAGACGCTGAGCCTCTTTTAAAACAGGCCCGCGAATCTCATAACAGACATTTTCCAGCTTTTGAGATTTATTTATCTTCTTCATTTTTTCGCTCCAAGTGAAGATAAGCTATACATCTTTCGTCGACAATTAAAAAAAAGGACTCCTCAACGGAGCCCTTTTTATGTTTAATAATTTCAGAAGCGGTCTACAGCTCACGCAAACCGCCGGATTTTCGTTTTTTCACGACCTTGGCTGATTTAGACGATTTCACCGATGATTTAGATGATTTCGATGACTTGGATGATTTCGAAAGGGGTGCCGATTGCCCCCGTTTTACTTCAAGACCTTCAGTTTTATCCGGAACAGCACCGACACGATCAAGAATTTCAATCTCCTGAGAAAAGAGCCAGTAAAATTTGAAGTTATCACGCTCATCCTTCTCGGTCATCATTTTCATATATACGGTAAATATATCACAAAGAGCATCCCAGAAGCGGTCGTTCATCAATCCATGTTTTGTTAGCATCGCAATTATCTGCTTGGTTACTTCGCGTATAACTTCTTTCTCGAAATATTTCTTCTCCATACCGCCCTCAATCAGGTCGACACAGGTATAAAGAATCTTATTAGCAATTTCAGAAGAGATAAACTCAAAAGTACTGGCCTTATCCACCAGGAGAGTCAACTCCTCAATATATCTTCTGAGCTCGGGATTAGGATCAGCCTTAAACTTCTGCACATAACTTTCAATAAGGTTCGAATAAAGAATTATCCCTAATTCGTACATTGTAAAATCTACATATTTGGAATACTTTTCGATGCCCAGACGTCTTGTATACTTATAGAACTCTTCAAATGCCAGATTTCTCACTTCGTCCACATAATTCCTCATATACTTTGTCAAAATACCCGCAAGCCGCTCAAGATACTCTTCATCAATACCATACCGTTTAACGACATCCATAACCATGTCAATCTGATAAATGCAATACTCCTGCAGATCCGCCTCAGGTACATTATTCAGAAATATAGTCTCAACAAAGGCATCGATCATCTGCAAAGAAGTCTCTATCGTAACTTCCCTGATATTTTCGTTTTTCCCGTAACCAATCGCATCACAGTCATTCAAAACCTTGTTAAGTACAATCCAGTACTTTTCAACCAGCAGATGCGATTCTCTGTCTTTTTTAACATCTATAAGGGCATCATAGTTGTCCTTGATATCCTTGATAAAAAGCTCTTCGATATAGTTGTTTAAAAAGACCCGTGAAGACATATTATTTGTATTAGAAACGATTGGCATTATTTTCTCCTTAAGAATAGGGTTCTGTATCTTTTTTTTAGATATGCCCGGAAAAAAACGGGTGACCTGACCACTCACCTGCATACTGTGGCTCACAGTCTTCTTTTATGTAAGAAATAAGATTTTTTTTCAACTGTCAAGTTTTTTACATTCAGATTACTATTAATTTTACTATGAGCGCTTAGAAAAACCCTATTTTTTGATCTTAAAGCTTCCCCGGAGCCCGATAATTGAAATAAGTGACGCCGGAATGAACAGACCTTACGCTAATCGTTGGGATTTTATAAAAATTATGTTTTTCAAGGAACTCATTAAAAACATCTATATAATGGTGTACTCAGAATGAATACGTCGCATAAAATGAAAGTTTCAGATGCATCCTATTGTAAAAAACTGCTTAAAAAATGTGGCAAAACGATCAACAAACACTCCCTTGTTTCGTCTGACGACCATATACTCGTCGCACTGTCGGGCGGAAAAGACTCCCTTGCAATGCTTGACATGCTCTCTGAAAGACGCAAACACCTGCCTGTAACCTACAAAATAACTGCCGCCTTCATTAACACTATCGGCATAACAGAATCGGTTAATCAGTCTATTCTACGGGAATTTTGCCAACAGCGCGACACAACCTTCATCAGTGAGTCTATAGAAGTTGACTTTACACAGAACGCGGACCCCTGTTTTGCCTGCTCGTGGCATCGCCGCAAGATTCTCTTCAATATTTGTCGCGACCGCAACATTAACTCTCTGGCTCTGGGGCACACCTTGAACGACACAACAAACACACTTCTTATGAACATCATGTTCCAGGGAAACTTTTCATCCATGACCCCCATGCTAAAACTATTCGATGGCAAGCTGTCGGTCATACGCCCGCTAATAGAGATCAGCGAAGAGGATATTATCAGGTACTGCTCCATAAAAGAGCTTCCAATACAGAAAGCGCCCTGTGAATACGGAAAAGCACAAACACGAGGAGAGATTGACACTCTGCTGAGCAAACTGGAACGACGTCATCCCCATATACGCCAAAACATCTACAGCTCTCTCACAAACATTCACACCGACTATCTTCCTAATCAGAACACATTAGGAACCCCTAATAATTAACTTTTTAACTAGGTTGCATATGCGAGCAGCAAGAGTCATCTTGCGACCAGCATAGGTTGCATGTGCGAGCAGCAAGAGTCATCTTGCGACCAGCATAGGTTGCATG
>JAQIBV010000023.1 GCA_027858855.1 Spirochaetota bacterium
AGCAATGTCATTGCTGTAATAACCTGTATACCTCTAAATCCGCATAATATGGCACATTTCTCTTTGTATCTTTCTGTTTGGGATAACTTGACAACATCATCCGTCAGTTCATTTACAAGTGCATTCTGATAGTTATAATGACCTATTAGTCTATTCAACATTAGCCGATCTTCGTAAGGTAACTCCACTGTGCCTATGAAATTCATATACATTTGAGTAAACGGTGTTGAACCAGAATATTCTATGCCTTTTCGTAATAAGAAAGCGCATATGGCCTGCTTGATCCTTACCAACTCATTTGTTTGAAATACACGAAATCGAATAAGGTCCCGTTCCTGTTGTTCGTCTGGTACATTAATTGCAGTGAGAAGACCTGTGCGTAAATATATGCCAAGTTTTCGAGCATCAATCCGATCAGTCTTGACTTTTTTATGGTCTGTGGGAATGAGTGATGAGGCAACAATAATACAGTCAATACCATGCTTTATCAGTTTCCGGTAAATAGTGTAGCCGCAGCCACCTGCTTCATAGCAAAGGCTGCATCTGCGAGCAGGTGCGAAGCACCGACCAGCAGGTTTTCAAATGATAATCATCAGAAAGGTTTTTAATCAGTTTGAATAAGGTAGTAAGATTATTTGCTATTTTCTTTGTAAATTCTTCTTCCTTTCTCTGCTCAACAAAAAGAACTAACGTAATTGAATTCTTGTGGCCATCCATTCCAAGGTATGCTATTTTCTTATTCATGGGTGTGACCTCCTCTATGTATTTTTACTATTTACTACATAGTAATGTGTCCCTGTTTCTATTTCACATTTTTTTGTAAATAGAATTAGCACACGAACTTTTGAGAGTCACACCCATACTATCTATAAAGACGAGGAGCTGCGCAAATGAGCTATCAAGAACACCAAGGACAATAACGTGATGAGAGAACAATGCAGTGTTTGGATCATGACCGAAGGTGATCGCTTGCCGATATCACCGGGTACCCCAATGTGGACGGAGGCAGACGGATGAACAAGCACGCAGCCCAGTACAGCAAAGGCAGTCTCAGCCTGCTTGGCACGATCGCGATGGGCACCGGCGTGATGATCGGAGCCGGCATCTTCGCGCTCACGGGGCAGGTCGCCGAGCTCGCGGGAGGACTTTTTCCGATCGCGTTCATCGTCGCGGCGGTAGTCAGCGGCTTCAGCGCATATAGCTACATCAAGGTCGCCAGCGTCTACCCTTCCGCCGGCGGCATTGCCATGATCCTCAAGAAGGCGTACGGTAAGACCACGGTGACCGGAGCCGCCGCGCTCCTCATGGCGCTCTCGATGATCATTGCCGAGAGCCTGGTAGCCCGGACTTTCGGCTCCTACACTCTTCAGCTCTTCCCATCCGACCCGGCGGCGTTCTGGGTTCCGGTGCTCGCCGTCGGACTCATCGTCGCGGCGTTCCTTGTGAATCTCGCTGGTAACAAGGTCATCGGGACCGTGTCGAAGTTAACCGCGGTCGTCAAAATCGGCGGGCTCCTCGTGTTCGCAGGGAGTGCCGTGGCAGCCTCTGGGATCAGTCTACAGACCAGCATCGTTCCCCCAAGTGGGGACCCGTCGATCTGGACCTTCTTCGGTAGTGTTGCGCTGGCGATCCTCGCGTTCAAGGGGTTCACCACGATCACCAATTCGGGCGGCGAGGTCACAAAGCCAAAGAAGAACGTGGGACGCGCCATCATCATCTCCCTGGCGATCTGCCTCGTCGTGTACCTCGCCGTTTGCTTCGGAGTGGCATCGAGCCTGACGCTCGATGAGCTCATCGTGGCCAAAGACTACTCGCTCGCCGAGGCGGCTCGGCCCGCCATTGGTGGGTACGGCATGTGGTTCACCGTGGTCATCGCCATGATCGCGACCGCCTCCGGCTTGCTGGCCAGCGTCTTCGCTGTCTCGCGCATGCTCGCGATGCTCACGGAGATGAAGCTGATCCCACATCGCCATTTCGGAATGCCGGGCAACATTCAGCAGCACACGTTGGTCTACACCGTGGTCATCGCTGCTGTCCTCGCCGCCGTGTTCGATTTGTCCCGCATCGCTTCACTGGGCGCGATCTTCTACCTGATAATGGATATCACCGTTCACTGGGGTGTCTTGCGACACCTGCACACGGACGTCGGAGCGAACCGCGTGGTTCTTGGCACTGCGATCGCCCTCGATATCACGGCCCTGGGAGCATTCCTGTTTGTCAAAGGCTTCTCCGATCCGCTGATCGTCGCAGTCAGCCTCGTGTCGATCGCCGTCATCGTTGCGTTCGAGCACTTCTACCTGCGCAGACTTCGAGATACAAACGAACAAGAATGAAACCTTCACGAGCTACTCATAACAAAAAACTCAAAACATGATTGGAAAGAGAAGGAGAAAAGATGATGAACGAGACGAAGTATGGTTACGAAAAGATTTTGGATGAGGTTTCACTGGAGGACGCGCGGGCACGCGTGGTCGAAGCACTTGCTGCAGAAGGTTTCGGTGTTCTTACCGAGATAGATGTGAAGGCGACGCTGAAGAAGAAGCTCGACGTGGACTTTCGACCCTATGTGATTCTCGGTGCTTGCAACCCGAAGCTAGCCCACCGCACGCTGGAGGCCGAGCCACAGATCGGGCTGTTGTTGCCTTGCAACGTCGTCCTTCAGGAAAGCCGCGACGGGGTGGTTCTGTCTATTGCCAAACCCAAAGCGCTGTTTGCTCTCGTCGAGAACTCTGCGCTCGACTCGGTGGTGGGCGAGGTCGACGAGCGGCTCCGCCGGGTACTTGAATCGGTGAGCTGATGGTGGGGATGCAGCTCGAAGGGAGCAGCGCCAGTACTTCATTTTAAGCGGTCTATTCCTTCGGCCGTCCAGCGCTGCCTGGCGTGCCCGATTCGATGTTTAAAACATCAAAGCACCGCTCTATACGGGTTCTCTCCGCTAGGTAAAGTTTGGCATGAGATTTGCGTTTCTGAAGCATACGCCATCGGAAAACAGGTCATGCGGTCGAACACAATACTTGCATTTAGAAATATCGAAGAAATCAAAACCATGGGAAAAAATTTTAATTAATCACAGTACTACGCCCTTGTAGGTTTTTGTTTCACAAAAATCCTGCGGGTGCCAGGGGATTTCACTGGTAAATAACTCTCTTTAGTACTGTATATAAAAATCAGTATGTCTTAGGTCACATATGCGAGAAGGACGCATGCACGAGCAGCGAATGCAGTGAGCGACCAGTGCAGTGAGCTTGCGAACGACCAGCATATTACGGATGATAGAATGAAATACATGGTCGTACTACTCGCAGTTTTGCTCTCTACTTATGAGTTTTCAAAATAATCATTGTTTGTCTAGCGACAATTATTAAAAGTTTGGTCAGTATAGTGAAGATTTAACAATAATTTTGAAAACTCCAAAGGCAATACCTTTTTATAGAATAATATTACAGTACTCTTCACTGATGATTTTCCTTAAAAGATAAAAGGATGAGGGATAATACCATGTTCGCTTTTAGAAAAGCTAATTTAGATGATTCAGAAAAACTTACTAATTTAGCCGTGGAATCCGAAAGTCACTGGAACCGTACAGAAGATTTTCTGGAGAAATTTCGTGAATTATATAAAATAACCAACGAAGCAATTAATCAAAATCTTGTATTTATAATTTCTATAGATAATAAAATGATAGGATTTTATAATGTATCTTTTAGCAACGAGATTAAGTCTTTAGAACATTTTTTTTTACATCCTGATTATATCGGAATGGGCTTTGGTAAAGAACTCTGGAAGCATATGATAAAAAAATGCAGGGAAAATCATATAAAAAAAATACAGATACTGGCCGATCCGCATGCAAAAGATTTCTATATAAATATGGGAGCTAAATATGTTGGAGAATCCCCATCAAAGTTTTCAAGCAATAGCACCGTACCTGAGTTGTTATATGAATTCAAAGGAAGCGACAGAGAGCAATTGGGAGGAATTTAGAATGCTGCTGACAGAAATTGACTCCCGGAACACCTACCCGGATCAGTCCATTCTCAAAGTTAATGAGTCATCGACGATAACACTGGATGAGTACAACTCTATTACCAAGGAAGATGAATCTGACATGCAGATAATATCTTTTATAGTTTCTTTGGAATTTACAGACAGTTCACTGGTGTATATTGAAGGACTTCCTGAAGATCAGGCCGAAGAACTTTAGCACTAATGTGCTACGCCAGGTCTTCCAGCACCACCTCTGAAAAACAGAGTGATGCTGGATACCGGAAGATGGGGTTGCCCTTAAATTGTTTTTATCACAGGGACTTTATTAAATTTCTAATTTTGGAGAGTTATACTATGTCACTGCCCTTTTTTACCGAACGTTTCTTTGCAGCATACGAGCCTTTTTCTGAACCCTTGCTCGAACTACGTTTTACACTGCTACGTGCATCCGTTGGTTTTTTAGAGCGGGGTTTTGCTTTCGCAGATCCCTTTTCTTCAGCAATCTCTACACGTATCTCACGATTCTCTACCGTAACATCTTTCATAGAAGACAATACCAGTTTTTCATCACTCTTTCTAACTTCAAAAAAGGTTAGCTTATCCATGACGTCCACTTTACCAATTTCTATGTTACGTGTTCGCGTCTTCTCTTTCACAACACCAATCAGATCCACAACTCCGAAACCATCTTTACGACCAGCATTCATATACAACCTGCTGTATTCCTCTTCAGAAGCAACCGGCTTACGCTTATTCGGTGCCGATTCAGAACGTGGAGCTCTTTTTCTGGTTTCATCACGAGGACCTGTTTTTTCGAAACTTCGACTTCTTGATGAATCGCGACCACTGCCTGCAGCTCTTCCCGCATCTCTGCCACGACCGGAATCACGTCTATTGCCACTATCACGACCACGAGACGAATCACGCCCACGGCCGGAATCACGGCCACGTCCAGAATCTCTTCCACGATCCCGACCTCTTCCACTATCAGCACCTCGGGAAGTCGCATTAATATCTTTTGCATTACGATAATATTCAAGAAACTGGTTAAACTCAACAGAGACAAAACGCTTTATTAACTCATCACGTTCTATTCCCGAAAGCTGCTTGATAATTGGTTCAATAAAAGAATCAATTTCATCATTCTTCAGTTCCACCTCTTCAACTTTTCGAATCAATTCAAAAAGACGTGTCTGACAGATTTCTCTTCCACCAGGAACAAGAGACTTTTTAAAAGATATCTTCATTGAGCGCTCGATCATATCTATCTTGCGCTGTTCACGTGTATTAACAATTGCTACGGCTATACCGGCTTTACCGGCACGACCGGTACGGCCTGAGCGGTGTGTGTAAACTTCAACGTCATCAGGAAGATTATAATTTATGACATGAGTCAGATCATTTACGTCCAGGCCGCGCGCGGCAACATCGGTAGCAATAAGAAGTTTAAGATGTTTGTCACGAAATCGTTTCATAACGTGATCACGTTGAACCTGTGTCAACTCTCCATGAAGAGCATCACAGCTGTATCCGTCTTTTATCAATTTTTCGGCAATTTCCTTTGTCTCATTACGCGTGCGACAAAACACAATTCCGTAAATATGGGGCGCGCTGTCTACAATGCGTTTAAGGGCAAGATATCTGTCAGGAGCTTTTACCATGTACATCTGGTGCTCTATATTTACATTACCGGCATTCCGTTTTCCCAGAACAATCTCTTCCGGGTTTTTCATAAAATTATCTTTTAATGACTCTGGCATTGTGGCCGAGAAAAGAAGCGTCTGTTTGTTTTCAGGTGTTGTTCTTAGAATCGATTCCAACTCTTCCCGGAAACCCATCGTCAGCATCTCGTCGGCCTCATCCAGAACCAGCCACTGAATTGAAGAAACATCAAGATACTTACGGCGTAACATATCGTTCAGTCGCCCAGGTGTTCCAACAACTATTTGTGCGCCCCTTCGCAACTCACTTATCTGTGTTTCTATTTTGGCGCCGCCATACACCGGCACAATATTTATTTCAGGTCTGTATTTCGCATATGAAAGCATATCCTTCGAAATCTGAATACAAAGCTCGCGTGTTGGTGCAAGTATAAGTGCCTGCACATTTTTAGCCTTATCTACTTTTTCAAGAATGGGAAGGCCAAAAGCAGCTGTTTTCCCTGTTCCAGTCTGAGCAAGTGCTATCAAATCCCGACTGCTCTCAAGTACAAAAGGAATAACCTTCTCTTGTACAGGTGTCGGTGTAACAAAACCCAGTTTACTAATTGCATCCATGATTTGTGGCCCAAGGCCGATTGAATCAAATTGTATCATTGTTTCTCCAAATGTAGGTCAGACATTTATGCTGACTCTTATATTCGGGCTTTTCCCAAAACTTCTTCAGAATGAAACTGCAAAAAGTGCTCTCCATTTCTATTGCAAGGAAACTTCTAAATTACGGGTATTTCTAAAAACTCGCTTTAATCAGGTGACCTTCAAAACCCAAATTAGGGCAAATTATAGTCAATTGCTGATTATCTTAATGAGATTTCAAAAGTTCCCTTGTTAACGTTTCCTCATTGGTTACAGTTTTAAACCAGTTCTGTCATTTCAAATTAACGAAAAATACTGTTTTAAATAAAAGTAACCATTAGTTTATTAAAATACCCGTTATTAAAACTATGGAACAGCTTCGCAACTCTCGCGTGCTCTTCTGGCAGCCTGAGTGCTTTATTCTGCTTAATTTTCTTCTGCTGGTGAAAGGGGCCCTGAACATTGAAATAAAACCGGGGAGACCAGACGGCAGGATAATTTTGGCATTATCAGAAGATCTGTAATCCTAAATAGTTCTTAGTGCCACTATCAGAGGCGCTATTTTTTTGTAAACACAAATAATTGCGCAAATCACTTCACGCTATTCATCAAAACCGGAAAGCCTTCAATCTCTACACGTACACTGTCTCCACGCTTCATTGGTCCGATTCCCTCGGGGGTGCCGGTTGAAATCAGGTCTCCGGGCAGAAGAGTCATGGTTTTAGAAATAAACGAGATGCACTGTGAAACAGAAAAGATCATATCCGAAGTATTAGAGTTCTGTTTAATCTCATCATTTAAATACGAGCAGATTCGCAGATTATCAGGAGTAATCTCCTCTTTAATCACAATCTGACCTACAGGGCAAAAGGTGTCGAACGATTTGGCCCGTGTCCACTGAATTTCGCGGCTCTGCACATCGCGTGCTGTCACGTCATTAACACAGCAGTATCCATACACATATTCAAGAGCTTCACTAATTTCAATGTTTTTACAGTTTCTCGAGATTATGACTCCAAGCTCTGCCTCATAATCCACCCTCTCGACACTGTTCGGATAAACAATTCCATCACCATTTCTGATTATAGAGCTGGGAGGTTTCATAAATATAATGGGCTCAGAAGGCAGGGGCATACCAAGTTCAGTTGCATGTTTCCTGTAATTAAGCCCAACACATACTATTTTTGACGGGTTCATACTTTCCTCTCAATAAATACAGGAATATAGAGATAAATCAGGTAGGAAACTCCCCATTCGAAAGAAAAGAGTCTATATCCTCTGAAGAGTACTCTTTATCCGGATCATATCCGGGCATTAACATTAATAACAGTTTAATCAATTTATCGCTATCATTGCAGTTATTGTCTTCATTTTTGCTAGCATCAGACGAAAGACCCTCTTCAAGTACAGAACGATTCAGAAGTTTAAGTAAACGTTCGCTTTGGCTACTCTTCTCTTCTTCAAATTCCAAAGCAAGTTGAAGCATCGACTCCATGAAGAGGTCTTCGACATCGTGCGCATCTTCCTCGTAAAAATCACGCAGCTTCCGCTCTCGAAACTCCATAATGTTTACTATCTTCATGTTTTTTACAGAACTGCTTTTTTTAGAAGCCATAGTCTTATTTTCCCTGAAATAGTCTCCTTCTAAATATAGCAATAACTTCTGACAATATCAATGACAAAAAGACTTATGTTGCAACACTACCCAAAAATCACGCTCTATTCAATTAAACCTGCATAACTGTAATAGAGTGCCATCAGATTCATCTTCTGCTGCAACAGGGATATCTCTTCAGATGCGATATTATTTCTAGTGTTAATGATATAGCTCAAATCAAGACGTGCAGCCTGATACTTACGATTCTCTGTCAACAGTTGTGAACGAAGAGCCCGGATGTTTTTCTCTTTATTTAATATAATATTTTTAGTTTTCTGAGCTTCAACCTGTATGGATCTTATCTCTGTCTCATAATTCAGCACGGCAGCACGCAGATCCTCCTGCATTTTCAGCAGTTCTAAAGCTGCTATCTCATATGTAGCTTCAGCGCTATTGTTGCCAAACGAGTGGGTTACCTCTACGCCAACTTTGTAGTCGGTTTTATCATAACTAACCAAGCCCGAGAAATTCTCATCATTACCCCACTGTGTAATTGATGCCACAGCATCCACACTCGGTCGCAATTTGTTTGCAGCAGTATCACGACTCAGCTTCAACCGGCTAACAAGCAGATCTACCCTCTGAGCCGAGACTGTAGAATTAAAGGGACGATACTCAAAATCATGTTTCTTTATGCGGTTATATTCTGTATCAAAATGTGCAACTACCGGCCGAATGCTATCAGCACCAACCTGAACTGCGATCTCCTCTTTTATCTTCATTTCATCAATCAGACTCTGTTCTTTCTTTTGCCTGAAAGAGAGCAGTGAAGAGTAAGCTTTCTGTACTTCATCATTTTCCGCAAGACCCGATTTTTGTTTACTGATCATCTGATTGTAAATAGTCCACGCATTTGCAATACCCTTCTGATTGATTGCACTGATCTTCGAATACATAATCCACTGATTATAAAGTAGAGTATAATAACGAAACAGGGCATTACTTGTAATCATTGTCTGAACTTTTTCTATCTCATAGCTGATTTTCGCATCCTCTTCGGCATACTTATCGACGCTTCCCAGAAAATTGTACAGAAGAGGCTGACGCACGCCAAGTGTCACGGAGGGCTGATGTAAAACCTCGCTATTATCACGGTTAATTACCGAACGAGTATATCCCGTTGAGCCATAGAGTTCAGTACCCGTAGTTATAAATCTTTTCGATAATCCGGCCTCTCCGGTTATACCCGAATTAGTCCCGGTCGAATCTGAAAGATCATTATTAAAATAATTGATCGAGCCATTCATTTTAACATCCGAAACTCCACGTGCTTTCTGTACTGATCTTTTAGCTATCTCTTCATTCAATCTGCTCTTAACAATTTCCGGAAGATTATTTTTTACATAAGATGAATATGTTTCATAATCCAGAACTATTTCAGCCTGAAGAGCAAGACCCTGAATCAGAAACAACAATAGCAATAGACTTTTTTTCATATATTAAGCTCCATAAATATGTTAATCATTCATTTGATTATTGAAGACGTCAATAAATCAATTTTTTATTGTATGATAATTTTTCGAAGTTACCTCATGGTATTTTCAGAAGAGTCATCATATTTATCAACATATCTGCAATTATTGACAGGTTTTCAACCGAACACTACTACATTCAGACCCGAAAAACCGAGAAAAAGTTCCACGTAAAAAATAATCACAAAACCTTCATACCGTATGACGCTTAAATCAGACATCCTAATTCTGACCGACCTCCCCGTCTTCGGCGGGAAAAATGATCAGATGAAAAAAAACATTGGAAGAAGAGTATTTAAGTTCAAATTATGATATAGCGATTGTGTGGGTTTGCAATTTCCAGCTCCGCCGGATAATCACATTTGTTTAGGACACTTCTTTACTAACGCTCAAAAAGCTCAGGCATATTTTACTTATTGAGAATTTTTATCGCAGACTCGAAAAGAAGCAAAAATGGTTGCGCTTTAAGAATAGCTATACCATTTTTGCTTATTATGCAAAACATTGATCCGATACAATTTGAACTTTCACCTAAAACGGTTCTGCAACAGATTTCCACTAATCACATTGCAATCGTAAAAATTATTAAAAGCCGAATTATAATGAAGGATGGAGAGAATATTTTAGAGATGGCTCACAAAATATGGGAAAAAAAACCTGGTGTCACCCTGACTCTTCGAACGACGGCCCCCGTATGCAGTAAAACGGAGGCATTTTTGAAGGATCATGGAATCACTGTCGAGCAGAGTATTTTTTAAAACCCTGATTATTCTTCAGCATCTGCCAGATAAACCCTGATCGAACTACTCCATGGACCAGGACCACCGACATTCACAGCACGAACCTTATAAATATTTTCAACACCAACACCAGGTTCCTGATCTGTAAAATGTCTTTCTACAACGGTAGAATCGAGTATCTTCCAGCGGTTATCGCTCTCTTTTCGAATTATCTCAAAATGACATGGTACATCCGTTTCGGATATTATCCAACTCAACTCTACTCCGGATCCGCTCTGTTTCGCATGGATACCCGTAATAGAATCCGGAACGACAACCTCTTTAGCACTATCCGATGTACCCGTTGAGGACGAATCATCATTCTGATCGTGCATAATTTCAGCTTTTCGCTTATCAGCAAGCTCTTTAATCTGTTTTTCAAAACGCGGATATCTTTCAAGAACATCATCAAAAATATCTTTCTTTAAACGGTACATATCACAGTATTCACGCGCCTTGATGGTAGCTGTTCGAGGCGATGAGAAAAGCAGAGCAATTTCACCAAAAAACTGCCCGCCCGAAAGTGTCGCGTACACCACTGACTCATCTTCAGAGACGACATCCACCGATCCTTTACTGATAAAAAACATGTCATACCCCATGTCCCCCTTATAAACAATAGTATCACCCGGGGTAAAAACAACCGGTTCAAGATTAAGAATAATTTCCTTAATAAACGCTTCGGTTGCCCCTTTAAAGATAGGAACTTTAGCTATTATATCCTTATTAATATAAAGTGAAACCTGCGTCTGTAGTGATACAGGCAGGTCATTCAAAACTGAACTTTCATCATAACCGCGACGACTCTCCCACAAGTAACTGTAATATTCATTAATTCTGGTCTGTAGAGCCGCGGGCAGATTACGGTATTTCATGAATGTATTTATCTTCTCAAGTTTTTCCTTATACTGAGCCTTGGCAATATCAATATTTGCAATAAGGTTGGCGATATTACCAATAATAAAACCATACATACCGGCACCAAGAATCTCAATAATTATTACATAGATAGTCTGAAGATTTGTAACCGGGGTAATATCTCCGTAGCCGATAGTCGTCAACGTAGTAATCGTCCAGTAAAAAGCTCTTATATATCGGGTTAGATTATCCAGATTATGCGGATTGCCAACCATAACCACCCATCCGGCTGCAATAAAGTGAGCCGCAAAAGCTATCCAGAACACCATAAAAAGCAGTCGCAGAACACTGGAATTAAACATATTTGTACTATTAATACGTTTCATGGTCTGAGCTACGCGAATAAGCCGAAACAGTCGAAGAAGGCGAGCCAGACGGAAGAGCCGCAGCAGCCGCGACAAGGCGCCAAACTGTATTGTTACATAGAAAATATCAAAAGGAATTGTTGCTACAAGATCAATCCAGAACCACCCCTTTAAATAGGCCTTTGCAACACCTTTTTTATCTACAATAAGCCGTTTTTTTTCAATAATCTTTGTATGAAAATTAAGAATAATATCCACCATAAACGAAACGCTTATCAGAATATCGAAGCCAAACAGAAAACCCTGCGGCTTTATTCTGAAAATTATCATCAGAGGTGCCTGAATGGCAACTATTATGGTCAGCATAAGGATATACACTTCCCAAACTAATTTATACCTGTTTTCCGGATGGATCATATTTAGATTAACCTTGATGTATTGAGGATGAGATTTTAAATACTTTCTTCTTTATTTATCGGCTATAATCCTAAATTATTATAGACCAGACTACCCTATTTACGATTTATCAGTAAAAAAGCATTGACGAAAAGAGGAACTATCACTATATTTTGTTAGCACTCTTAACGAGTGAGTGCCAAAACGGAGGACAACTATGAGAATGGACAAGCTTACTATAAAAGCCCAGGAACTGATTGCACTGGCTCAGGAAAACGCGACCAAATCTGACCACCATGAAGTGCAACCGCTTCACCTGCTTGCCGCACTGACTGAGCAGTCCGGCTCTATATTTATTTCAATCTGTCAAAAAGTCGGAGTTCCTGTCGACATAATCGCATCTGAATGCCGCGATGCAATACAAAAACTGCCCCGTGTTACAGGCGCTGGTCCTGGCGGAGGTTCACTCTCGCAAACTTTTAGCGAAGTAATGAACACCGCATGGAACGAGGCTCAGAAGTTACAGGATAAATTTTTAAGCAGCGAACACCTGGTTCTGGCCTTAACCCTGACCAAAAACACGGCATCGCACAAAATTCTTCATGCTAACGGATTCAATTACGAAAATGTACTGCGTGTTCTCTCTGAAATTCGCGGAAACAAAAGCGTTAATGATGAACACGCCGAAGACAAATACAACGCTCTGGAAAAATTCGCGCGCGACCTTACACGCCTGGCTCGACAAAATAAACTTGACCCGGTTATTGGTCGCGATGATGAAATCCGACGTATAATGCAGGTACTTACACGTCGCACAAAAAACAACCCGGTACTCATTGGTGAACCAGGAGTCGGTAAAACTGCAATTATCGAAGGACTCGCCCAGCGCATCGTAAGTGGCGACATTCCTGAAAACCTGCGCGATAAGAGAGTGGTATCTCTGGATATGGGAGCTCTGATTGCCGGAGCAAAATACCGTGGCGAATTCGAAGAACGGCTGAAATCTGTTATTGAAGAGGTAGAGGGCTCTGCCGGAGAGGTTATCCTGTTTATTGACGAGCTTCACACCCTTGTTGGAGCGGGAGCCGCCGAAGGGTCAATAGACGCCTCTAACATGCTGAAACCGGCTCTTGCCCGTGGAGAACTGCAATGTATCGGCGCCACAACGCTTGATGAATACAAGAAATACATTGAAAAAGACAAGGCTCTTGAACGCCGTTTTCAGCCTGTTTTAACCTCAGAGCCGTCAGTTGAAGATACTATTGCAATTTTACGCGGACTTAAAGAACGCTACGAGGTTCACCACGGCGTGCGTATTTCTGATGCAGCTGTCGTTGCTGCAGCAATTCTTTCTGACCGGTACATCACCAACCGCTTTCTTCCCGACAAAGCCGTAGACCTGATCGATGAATCGGCTTCACTCATCAAAATGGAAATCGATTCAATGCCAATTGAAATCGACGAAATCGAACGACGCATACGACAGCTTGTTATCGAGCGGGAAGCTGTTAAAAAAGAGAAAGATGCTACATCAAAAGAGCATCTGGATAAAATCGAACAGGAGCTGGCAAACCTGAACGAAAAGAAGAGCACGCTAATGGCGCAATGGCAGAACGAAAAAGAGGTCATCTCGGGTGTGCGCCGTGCGAAAGAAGAGATCGAGCACCTGAGAAATGAGGAACAGCAGGCCGAAAGAGCCGGAGACCTTAACCGTGTCGCCGAGATCCGTTATGGAAAAATTGTTGAACTGGAAAAATATCTGCAGGTTCAGCAGATGGCTTTATCAGAAATTCAATCACAGAAGAAATTGCTAAAAGAAGAGGTTGGTGAAGAGGAGATTGCCTCGGTTGTTGCACGCTGGACCGGTATTCCCGTATCCAAGATGCTCGAGGGAGAAACTCAGAAACTTCTTAAGATGGAAACTCTGCTTGAAAAACGGGTCGTAGGACAGCATCAAGCCATCACAGCCATTGCCGATTCGGTCCGTCGTTCTCGATCGGGAATTCAGGACCCCGACAAACCAATTGGCACCTTCATTTTTCTGGGGCCAACCGGTGTAGGTAAAACTGAAACCGCAAAAGCCGTTGCTGAATTTTTGTTCAATGATGAAAAGGCGATCATTCGCATCGATATGAGCGAATACATGGAAAAGCATGCCGTCGCTCGACTTATTGGAGCCCCTCCAGGATATGTTGGTTACGACGAAGGCGGTCAGTTAACCGAATCAGTGCGCCGCCATCCCTATTCGGTAATCCTGTTCGACGAAATCGAAAAGGCGCATCCGGATGTTTTTAACATATTTTTGCAAATTCTTGATGACGGTCGCCTGACAGACTCAAAGGGACGGACAATTGATTTTCGCAACACCATTATCGTAATGACATCAAACATAGGCTCATCCTACATTGCTGATGAATCTATTCCGATAGAGACACGTAATGAGAATGTTTTTATGGAGCTCAAACGTCATTTTAAACCTGAGTTTATTAACCGGGTCGACGAGACTATAATTTTTAATCCGTTAAGCAAAGAACATATTCTGGGTATAGTGAAGCTTCAACTTGTATTTTTAGCACAGCGCCTGAAGAAGCAGCAAAACATTGAACTAGAAATTACCAAGGAAGCTCTTGCAGAACTGGCCACCAAGGGATGGGACCCGCAATATGGCGCACGGCCTCTCAAACGCGCCATACAGCGCGAATTGCTCAATCCTCTCTCGGTAAAAATATTATCACGCGAAATATTGCCTGGAAGTGCAGTGAAAATTACTTCTAAAAACAATCAGATTGTTATTAATTCTTAATTCGAAACAAAAGCACCGGTTCTTATTCCGGTGCTTTTCTTACTTCTTTTTGACCAATAGCGCTTATTTGGGTATCTTCTACAAAATAGTAGAAGTATTGTGCTTATAAAACAAAAACTTTCAGAAGCAGTCGAAAGTCATACTGATTCTCTGACAAGATTTTCCTTAAAAAAATGGAGCTCACTATGAAAAAAACATTTTTCCTGTTATCGGTTCTTTTATTCACCGACCATATGCTGGCTGGAACAATAGTTGTACAGGAAGGAACCTACGCAACGACCGAAGCTTCTGAAATCATAAATAGTCAGGTACACCAAATTGCCGAAGAGCTAAATAAAGACTCAATAATACTCTTATCAGGTAATCAGAAAAACCTTGCGGACGCTACTCACAGCGCCGGAACAGGTGTTGCTCTCAGCGGCGCTCTTTATACCGGTTTTGATGCCAGAATTGCGTCTATAGGCTTTGGTGTTGGTGGAGGGATTGAAAATCCGTTTCATCTTGAAAATTTCGCCAATAATATCAGACAGGGCGACGACAAGGGCTCAAGCTTTGCTGTAGGCGGATTTACAACAGATATAACGGTTAATGCCGACCAAATACCTTTTGTTAAACACAAAGGTATTCTGCTGAATGTGAAATTCGGTTACGCCGACTCTAACGATCTTATTAAGGATGTTCAATTCAACTCATTTCTATTTGGCCTGGGTGCGCGCTACAAGCTTTTTGAACTACCGGTTCAAATGCCACTTTTCAGGATCCGTGCGTTAACTATCGGCTCCGGACTCTACTACAGCAGCAGCTCTTTAACATTTACGCCCGACCCAATTGAAGAAAATGCCGACGAAGAAAATGGATATTATACCGAGTCTACAACAAATGCATCTTTTGTATTAAACAACAGCAACTTTGTAATCCCACTCGACCTGGTTACTTCGGCTGAGGCGTTCAATTTTTTCAATATAATTGTCGGTACAGGGATAGACCTCAGCCTGGGTTCATCCGAAATTTATGCCGATAGCGACACCACAATTAGAGCATACAACAGTCAGCATGTTCTTCAGGAAACTGATGATCCTGCTGAAATGAAACTCACCGACTATAAAACCAAAGGCTCAGGTCCGATACTTCGATATAAACTTATCTACGGTTTTGGCTTCTCCCTCGGCCCAGCCAGGCTTGAATTTCCTATCATATACTATCCAGACAAAGGATGGGCTGCTTCAGTCGTATTTGGAGCATCGCTGTAACAGAACAGACCTTTTCTGGCTAAACTGTTTGAAACAGTCCACAGAGGCGGACTGTTTCAAACATTAACCTTTTAAAAATCCTCTTTAATTTTTTTTTCTTGAACTATTAATATGTTCAAATATGGTGCTAATATATATTTTTTATATGTTTAAATTCGCTTATTCTTTCAAAGGTTACTAAAAAATGTCAAATCACATGGGCTATCCTGACCAGGAAATTCTTGTTAAGGCCCTGGCTACATACACCTCAACAAAAGTTTCTAAATCAATATCCATCATCCGGGGCATGATCAGGATGAGTATTGGTGCAATGTGCGAAAAGAGCAAGCTCTCGCTGAAAGAGGTTAAACCTCTTGAAGAGCGAGATCGTGACGCATTCTTTATGGACGCCATGGTCTATTTCTTTGAAAAGATGAACCTGGACTCAAATACACGAAAAAAAATGAAATACGACTTTCTTCAGATTTACGAACGCTGGAAAGAGTCTATACGCAAAAATATGGAAGATGCTGACCCTGAAAAAGCTGAATCACTCAAATCTTCGCCGCCCCCGGCCGATACTATTAACGAGTCCGTTCCTGAATCAGACGAATCCTTTGAGCTTATTGACAATCTTGATTCTTTGGACGATTTTGATATATTCAACAAATAAGAGACATTTATAATGAACATTGTAAATATTACACTTTTCCTGATTGTTGTGTCACTAATCTCCTCTTTCATCTACTATTATAAAATCATGCGCTTACCAGCACGAGTAAAACGCGCCGAAGAGCTCATTAACAACGGAAATGACAAAGATGCCGCCGAAATTATCAAGACGATCCTGAACAAGAAAAAAGACTATGTTCCTGCTCGTTATCTTCGCGCACAGATGCTGCACCAGCAGGGACAGTTTGTTCTCGCTATTTCTGAATTTAATGCAATTCTTCAGACTCCGGATTTCAGCAGATATGTTAACGAACTTAAGATTCACTACGAACTAGCTGAACTTTATAACAGCACCAA
The DNA here is from genome assembly GCA_027858855.1 of Spirochaetota bacterium. Classification (GTDB taxonomy): domain Bacteria; phylum Spirochaetota; class UBA4802; order UBA4802; family JAFGJZ01; genus JAFGRW01. The sequence continues at coordinate 16,870 of JAQIBV010000023.1, forward strand.
AGCTTGGAAAAAAGAGATCGACGAGTACAAAACTATTCTGACATTCAATCCTGATGATATTAACGCCAACCATCGTCTTGGGCAGAGCTATTACAAACAGGGGCGCTACAAAGACGCCAAGGACACCCTCACAAGAGCTATAAACTCGGATCCCAGCCTTGATGACTGTTATCTTCCTCTTGGTGTATCCAGTTACCAGGTTGCCGACTATAACAATGCAGAAAACTACCTGCTTAAAGCTATCGAAAAGCCCTACAAGCCGGAGGAGGCGCACTACTACCTGGGTCTAATTTTAAAAGGAAAAAAAGATTACGACAACTCCATTATATCCTTCGAGCGTGCAAAATCTGATAAAAAACTTTTTCGCAAGAGCCTTATGCGTATTGGCGAAATCTATTTTGAAACGGCCAACTACGATCAGGCAATTTCGATACTTGAAACCGGCCTTAGCTCTCTTAAACCGCGCGAGGAAGAGTCAGTCGAGTTTCGTTACCTGCTTGCCGAGTCATATGAAATGGACAACAAAGTTCAAGAAGCGGTACATCACTGGGAAAAAATTCAATCCGAACAGCCTAACTTCCGCAGCACAGAAACCAAACTTGAAGAATACAAGGCTCTTCTTGATGACGTTTACATGCGACAGATCTTCACATCCTCTTTCGATGCACTACAGCCACTTCTAAGTGAAATTATTGCCCGATTGAACTACAACATTATCAGTAAAACCTTTTTAAATAAAAACCAGGCCTATTACAAGGTGTACCACACCAAAAGGATCAACGAACCACCGATTCTGATTTTCTTTGTACGATCTACTCACGAAATCAATGAAAATGATATCAATACTTTTTCACGACTTTTACGTGATGAGAAATGTAAATCCGGAATATATATCACAACTTCCCGATACAGCTTGAAGGCTAAGTCCTCAGCTACAGCAAAATCTATAGAACTTTATGCAAAAGATTTTCTTGCAAAATCTATAGAGAAAATTAAGGGTAAGTCAAACAAAACAAAAGGAACCGACCAATGAAAAACATAGCTCCTCTTTTTCTGCTTCTTCTACTATTTTCATGCACAAAAACACCGGAGGAGCTGTTTCAAAACGCTATCATTGAGTATAACACAAATCAGGATCCTGAAGCTCGCATTATTATTGAGGAGAACTACTTTTCGACACTCAAAGCTGTAGAAGTAGAAATCGCCGATACCTATCTGGCTGGTCATAACTGTATAATCCTGAAAAGCAATGCCGTTACAACCATTATCACTTCAGACGGATATAAAGAACCCTGGAGCGACGACATTCTTTACGCCTATTATGATCCTCAAACACAGACTCTCTGCACTTCAGACGGATATAAGGCTGAATTTTTTATTTTTTCCAAAGATGAACAGACCGGTGAACAAAACATTGCACGCCTTAAGACTATCGAACTCTCTGACGATGAAGAGACAACAATCGACGCATTTTACGTTTATAACAATACGCTCTACTACTTCTTCAAACGACGAATATATTCAGCTGACACCGTTACAGGTGAGACAACAAACATCTTTCCTGAATTGACCTTTCCACCGCCATTTACAAAGGAGCAATTCAGAGTTTCTCTCTCAATAAAAGCAGATCATCTGGCAGTAAACATCGGAAATGCCGGATCATATCACCTTTCACTTTTTTCGCTTAGTACAAAAAAGAGTCTGTTTCACAATAAAAAGACAAACTCATTTTTTTATGCGCTTTTAGATGACTCTGTTTACTATATTGGGGGGAAAACAGGGGCATGGATAATTTATCGTTACCCGTTTACAAGCCAAACACCAGAACCTGTAAAAGAGTTTACCTCATTAAAAGATATCTCAATAAGTGGCGAGACCGTTTTTTATGTAGATGCTGACGATTTTCATATAACCGGCATTAACTTTAAGAGCCAGATTTCCGAAAAGCCTTTGTACCCAATAAAAAGATTAATAAATGATTATCTTCTAATTGAACATAACAGACAGCTGTATTTGGTTAAAACCAAGAACTACTTTGATACAAACAGGCATTTTGAACAACTGGTTCCGGAATTTTTTGAAGTGGACGAAATTTCTGCAGAAGAGCTGACTGAAGAGATGCAGGAATAATTGGTTATTTGAAAAAGAGTTCCTGGCCCTCACGCGCACCAAAAACCTTAAGATCTTTATTTGCCAATTTTCGGGCGCGTGCCACCATTTTACCTACATCCCGATCAGTATGTAATGGGTCGTGGTGAAAGGTGAACAGCTTCTTTACGCGGAATTTATTACAAATTTTGACAACATTTTCTATTGAAGAGTGTCCCCAGCCCAGTTTGTTCTTATACTCCTCATCAGTATACTGAGCATCATGTATAACAACATCAGCACCATAAATAAGCGACCCGATATTCTCCCAGTTATGATGTGCCATCTTCTCATCAGCAAGTATCTCATTATCCGTTACATACGCAAACACATACCCCTTATACGAAATTCTGTAGCCCAGTGACAGTCCGGGATGCAAAAGATGTGTAAACAAAATTTTGACATCATTTATCTGAAAATCATTACGCTTGAGCTCTACAAAGTTTATATCAGCTGAAAGCTCATATAACTGCTTAGGGTGGAACTCCTCCGATAGTTGAGTCATCACAAGTTTTTCCAGTGTATTAACAGTATGCCCTCCATAAAAAGTAACAGAATTACCAGGAATATATATATGAGATAAAAATGGAAAGCCCTGAAGATGATCCCAATGCGAATGAGAAATCAGAATGTTTAAATGCACCGGATTCGAACCAAACTCTTTTAAATAACTGAGCCCCAGAGGACGGATGCCGGTTCCGGCATCCAGGATCAGAAAGGTTTCACCACAGCGTAGTTCAACGCAGGAAGTATTGCCGCCATAACGTGCAAATCTGTTTCCGGGAACAGGTATTGAACCACGCACACCCCAGAATTTCAATTTTGCACTGTATTTTTTCATTCATCCGAACCCTTAACATAGATTTTTTTCGCAAGGTATATAAAAGGAGTATCGGCAACTGCTACAAAAACCTTCATTACATATGTGGTAATAATTATTTCAATAAGTATACTCTGCTCCATTCCCCAAAAAGCAATAAGGCAGAATATTAACGAATCTATGGCCTGAGAAACAAGAGTCGATAGATTATTACGCAACCAGAGTTTTTTACCTGCAGTCTTATTTTTCCAGTAATTAAAGGCCCAGACATCATGAAGCTGTGATAACAGATACGCAGCTAACGATCCTATAGCAATGCGAGGCATTACAGAAAAAATTGTTGCGAGTGCCTCGTGAACGGCTCTGCCATCCTGTGTAGGAACAAAATAGAGCGCGAACTGCATAACAACTGTCATAAATACCATAAAAAAGAAACCGAGTATAACTCCTCGACGCGCCTCTTTCTTTCCGAAAAATTCTGATAAAAGATCAGTCGCAAGGAATATGGATCCATACAGTACATTACCCAAAGTCACAACAAATCCGAATAACTGTATTGTTTTCGTAACCTGAATATTGCAAAGAATAATATTTGCCACAATCAGAGCATACAATCCTTTTTTACCAAAAATCTTAAATGTCATTAGTGCAAAAAAGAGATCAAAGATTAAAAACAGCCCCCATAATAATTCATTACTCATTATATTTTTCTCCAATCGAATATCTGCTCACAATTGAAAGATAACTCATTTTTCGCAAGATAAAAAATGACGATGAAAACCCGCTCATTACTCATAACAATGGGAATCCTAATAAGCAAATGTTTTGAATTGACAACAATCCGAGATTGTTCACTATAACAATAGGTAAATATGACAATTGCTAAGAAATGATTACTCTTAAACGGGATTACCTCCTGGAAAACAGTAGTTTTTCGAAGATCCTATTTAAAGAAAACAATACAGGAGCCTTACTAAATAATAAAATTTGATTTGGAGACGCTATGAAACTATCCCAGGATATTATTGAATCTGTATTCCGACAAATCGAAACCAGAAACCACGCCAACAATAATCAGGCTATTATTCATTCTGACGAGTTGAAGAACATTCTTTCGGCTCAAATGGGTGTTTCAAAAGATGTCATAGCACAGGTTCTATCAATTCTGCTTGATACTCACAAAATTCTTCATATTGACATCATTGCTGAAGACAAAGTCCGAAATATCGACAAAATAGAGGGCTTTGTCGTAACAGAACTGAGTGTTATCCGTAACCTTAAAAACTTTTTTGAAAAGCAGCTAATCATTCTGTATGAAAAACAGCACCACAAAAGCATGGGCGCAGCATCGATTATTAAAGACCTGTTTCCCCAGATGCAGACGATCAACAATACCGAAATTGGTCAGATCTTAAACAAAACGATAATTCTGGGTGAATACGAAAAGATGATCGAAAAGGAGTTCACATCCTATTCTCATGAATGGCAAGAAAAAAGGATGATTGAACTGGGTGTTGAGCGTGGCTTCAGATGGCACTCCGACATCCCTGAATTGAATGAAGACAACAAATCTCTTGAAGTTGAATTAGCAGCCCCGGTTGAAACTGCAAACACTCCTCCTATAGAGTTGCAACGTGCCGTTGATACTGATGAATTTAACGACTTTTCAAATAAGTCATCAAAATATCCACTCGATCGCATATTGAACATCTACGGCATTGGTTTTTTTTCAAAGGTCTATTTTCGCAGGTATAAATTCAACTACATTAAGCAGTTGATAGACGATCGGCAGATTATTCGCAAATCCGATCTTTTACAAATAAAGGAGATACTTGGAGTAGTAAAACGGAATATTCTGCGGGATCCAGCTCTGAGTGAACACCGGGAGGATATCTATGCTCTGGACAAGGCAATAACCCACGCCATGTTCATCCCAGATTAGGCTGTGAAGAAGAGCTGTTTGTTATCTGGCTAATACGCTCAGAAAACAAACAGCGTGAATCATAAATTTACCCCTGTATAAGAACTATTCCACCAACAAGAGCAAAAAGAGCAAAAGACTCTACAATACCAGGAGCCATAAACACCTTTCCACTTATCCCCGGATTTTTAGAAACACCCAGAATCGCCGAACTGCAGGCCTTTCCCTGATAAATGGCACTTGTCATAAATGCAAGACCGGCACAAAGACCAATACCAAACGCCTGCTGTGGCAAAACAGTTGAATTCTGCAAAAGAATCATTAATACAAACCCATAAATTGTTTGTGAAGCAGGCATCGCTGAAAGACCCAGGAAAATCCCATGGTTTTCATCAGTTTTTGCCATAACGCCGTGTGATGTCATACCGGCAATACCACATCCGATTGAACTGCCAATAGCTCCAAGACCAAGAGCCAGAATGGCTCCGACAAATTGCGCTGTAATTAATTCAGACATGTATATTCTCCTCATTTATTAAAGAGCTGTACCCTTTATTTTATTTTCTTCAAACATCTGTTAAAACCAAATCAGCTTTCAGACAGATACCTGTTAAACGCATTACTAGCTTTTGATGACTCCACCACGCAATAAAAGATCTTCAAAAGGCTTAAACGGTCGACCATCACCGTCAAACGACCACCTATAATATTCCAGAAAATTAAGTCTCAGTCCATGAATAACTGCACCCATTAGACAGAGCCCTATGTTCAAAAGATGACCAAAAACAAGAATCAATACTCCCAACACTACTGCAATAGGAGCCGGAGCATTCATACCCATTACTCCCATAGCCAGGTCGTTAAAAACAATTGCTATAAGAGATCCCGAAAGCCCAAGCGCAAAAATACGAATGTAACTGAGAACATCGGAAAAAAACTGCACTCCGTTATAAACACCCAGCAGGCCTCCACCGACAATCTTCAATGGATTAAGAGAACCGGAACTTGTAAGGAAAACAACAGCAAGGCCACCAGCCATAATCATGCCATATCTGGTTTGAAACATACCTGATGTGTCTCCCCCGGCAGAGTACCAGAAGTAGAATGTCCACATAATAATTATCCATGCAATGTTAGAAAGAGGGGATATAAACTTCTTATTAGTAAAATCACGCAATGTTTTTAAAACAAGCGAAAGCGAAATGTGTCCAAGACCGATCAGTATAGAGACTCGCATCAAAGCCGAGTTCCTAGCTGCACCCTCCATCGCCTTAAACGAGTTAATCCAGTCAACGGCCGGCTGAATAAATCCTGGAAACGGAATCTGATGCGAAATCAGAAGGTTAACCCCAAAAATATTATCAAACAGAGCACCATACACAAATGTTGCAAATGTAAGCACCATTCCCATATTCATAAAACGCAGGGTCGAACGTTTTGCTTTTCGAAACTTTAGACGCATACCCAGAAGAAGTGCAAACAGTGTTAAGCCATAACCACCATCACCCATTATCATGGCAAAAAAGACAATAAAAGAAAGGAAAACCCAGGTACTTGGATCCCATTCTCTGCTTGAAGGGGTATCATAAAACATTACAAGATCCTGCCCCATTTCGGCAAGTCCGCTATTTTTCAGATTTGTAGGAACTTTCTCACCCTTATCAGGCTCGATTTCAAGCAGCTGTACCCCACAATCAAGAGCAAGTTCATGCAGGGTATTCAGACTCTCACGAGCCGTCCACCCCTGCAAGGCGAAGAGCATTCCGTCCATCGGATTAACCATTGCTCCCAACGCTTTTTTATAGTTTAGCTCATTCAATTCGGACAGATAGTAAAAATATATATCTTCCATATATATAGAATAATCGACCAATCGGTTTTCAATTTCTGTCGCTTCTCGCTGAATCCTGACCAATGAGTAAAGTAAATCTTTCAAAGATTCATCCATTACAATTTCGGAAGCCCTGTCAGGTGAAATTCTTTTCCGACCTATAGTTATAAAATAGACTTTGGTTTTTTCAGTTTTAACTGTAATTACATGGCTCTTTTCGGGGAACTCCAGAGTTGGATAATTTTTTTCGGTAGTTTCCCAGAACTGAATGACCGTAGAAGAGATATTTTCAACTTTCCGTATCACTTCGATATCAAAATCACCCAACGGCTCTAACAATTCAACCTTCTGGTTGATATCCTTCTCTTCCTCGCGAAGCTGTGACAACTGCCTGTCACATTCGAGGACTTCTGAAACAATAGTTCCAATTTCAACATCAGTAGCCTTTTTCTCATGATGAAGCTGTACTTCCGACTGGTCACGGTAAGCTTTCAGAATTTTCCAACTATGAGCAATTCGGTCGGTCACGGTCTCATCAACAATATTTTCTGCTGCTGCAAATTGCGACCCAGTATATGTCTCTATCTGCAAAATGCCGGCCTTTTGCATTTTCTTCAGAAAACTATCTCGTTCCGAATCTGGCCCTACGAAGAGAACCTTCCGCATATCAAGTATCACTTATACCGCCTCCGCAACTGATTCTTCTTCTTTACGCTTCAGTTTATCCTTCGCTATTTTAGCGTTACAAATGGATGCAATCTCTTGGTCTCCCAGAAAGATTTTTATCCTTTTAATGTTTTTCTTACATTGCGGTATCAGTCGTTTTTCAAAAAGGTTAACTTTAATATTTGTCTGTCGCAACTCCTCTTCAAGAAGGCTCTGCCTCAAACTCGTTATTTTCATCTTTTCTCGAAGATCAATCAACTCTTTCAGGTCTGCTACTGCACGATCAAACCAAATTGGTGTAGCAAAACTTGAAGAATCCTTTTCTTCAAAAACAACTCTGTCGAAAAAGGGAACCTCTACACCTGCTATATTTTCAAGAGACGAAAGCACATCCTGAACTTTAAGATACTTCTTAATATCAACTGGCTCTTTTTGCGATAGCAGAAGAGACCATGTCGACAACGACTTCTTCATCTTTTCCATCTGTTCTTCAAGATTTTCCATAAACAGACGAACATTGTTAACCTCTACCTGAAGCTGCTGCTTCTTAAGCTGCAGAGTCGGCAGATATTTTTCCAGCTGATCCATCAATGTTTTCTGTATTTTCAGCTCTGTCTTGTTGAGTTTTATCTCTGCCATAGAATGCTCCTATTTGGACCACTTTCCATACTTTTGAATCCATTCATTTTTAATTCCAGTTTCATTATATTCAAAACAATCCGCAAGAATTTCCCATCCCAAGACCAACTGATCTTCAATGTCCAGGTTAACACTCAGATCCATCATTTTATCTTCAAACATTACAGAAAATTTTATTAATTTCTGATCCCATTCACTCAGACGAAAACCCATAGACTCCCGATCACGCGCTTTCTTGGCATCAGCATACAGACGAATCATTGCATTGGCTAGGTCTCCATGATCTTCCCGAGTTACCTTTCCCATAACCTGCTGCTTCAATCGGGATAAAGAACCAAACGGATCGATAACTCCATTATGCAGATAAAACTGTCCTTCGGTGATGTATCCTGTGTTGTCGGGAACCGGGTGTGTTACATCATCGCCGGGCATAGTGGTTACTGCTATCAATGTGATTGAACCCGAGCCATCAATATCAACCGCCTTCTCGTAGCGTGCTGCAAGATCCGAATAGAGTGAGCCAGGATATCCTCGGTTTGAAGGAACCATCTCCATAGATATCGAAATCTCTTTACCGGCATCTGCAAACGCAGTCATATCTGTAAGCAAAACAAGCACATCCTTATCCTGAATGGCGAACTCCTCAGCAACAGCCAGCGCCATATCAGGAACCAGTAAGCACTCAACAACCGGGTCAGACGCAGTGTGAACAAACATACAGGTTTTTTCCATTGCGCCAGAATTGGTAAAATACTGATGAAAAAATTCATAATCATCATATTTAAGACCCATTCCGCCCAGAATAATTATATCGGCATCAGTCTGACTTGCAATACGAGCCAGAAGCTCGTTATAAGGTTCACCAGGAATAGAGAAGATCGGGATCTTCTGCGAAATAACAAGAGTGTTAAACATATCAATCATCGGTATATTGGTTTTAACCATTCGACGCGGAATAATACGACGTGCTGGATTAAAGGAGGGACCACCAATATCGACACTCTCCTCCATTACTTCAGGGCCATCGTCAATAGGATCACCCGAACCGTTAAACACACGCCCCAACAAAGAGTCACCGAAACGAACCTGCATCGGCTTTCCAAGAAAACGGGTCTGATCTCCGGTAGAGACACCCATTGTTCCCTGGTAAATCTGAAGGTTAACCCTGTCATCATCAAAAGAAATAACTTCAGCCAGAGTTGATCCCCCATTCTTCATCTTTATCTGTGCCAACTCGCCAAGAAAAACACCTTCAGCTTTAACCTGAGCAATTGACCCTTTTATCCGTTCAATTTTATTATATGCTTTAATCATTGGTAACCTCTGTCCCCATTATTTATCTTCCCTAATTCGCTCTAAAATAGCGCCCTTTTGCTGTTTGAATGAAGAGTCACCTTTAGCTGTATAGTTCCATTGTATAATCTCATTTGTCAGATCAACAAAGTAGGAGCGAGCATCATCACGTGTATCAAAGCTGAATTTTTTATCAAGAACCTCTCCAACCACTTCTGCAAGCTCAAGCTGGCGATGAACATCACAGGTTGTATCAACCTTGTCGAATGCATTCTGCTGAAGCAAAACCGAGTCGTAAAATTCTCCCTTCAGAAATAAAACAATATCATCAAGAGAAATTCCCTCTTCTCCAACAACCGACATCTTTTTACCAATCTCATCCGATTCTATAAGAATCTGTTGTGCCATGTGAATTATTTGCACCATGGTCTTTAATTCTTCATCTCCGGTTTCACGAAAACGGTCAAAATACTTTGACCAGGAAATAAGAGGATCAATAGCTGGATAGCGACGGGCATCAGAACGAGACCTTGACAGTCCCATAAAACAGCCCACAACCGCAAGCGTAGCCTGAGTAACAGGCTCTTCAAAGTTACCACCGGCAGGTGAAACAGCCCCCCCCATTGTTAAGGATCCGATATCACCTGAACTGTTTTGAACCAGTCCGGCACGCTCATAAAACTCTGCAATACGCGATGCAAGATAGGCAGGAAACGCCTCTTCCCCTGGTATCTCTTCCAGACGACCACTCATTTCGCGCAAAGCCTGTGCCCATCTTGAAGTAGAGTCAGCCAGAAGCAGAGTATCAAGACCCATCTGTCGGTAATATTCACCGATTGTAGCACCAACATAGACCGAAGATTCACGCGCAGCAACCGGCATGGATGAGGTGTTACAGATAATACAGGTTCGATCCATCAGTTTCTTTCCTGTTTGCGGATCATCAAGAAGTGGAAACTCGCGTAAAATTTCCACGACCTCTCCTGCGCGCTCGCCGCAGGCAACAACAATTACAACCTGTGCTTCAGCATTCTTCGAAATCTGGTGCTGCAGAACAGTTTTACCAGCACCAAATGGTCCCGGCGTACAGAAGGTTCCACCCTTAGCAACAGGAAACGGTCCGTCAATAATTCGACATCCAGTCGTCATCGGTTTATCAGGATATTTTCTTTTACCAAAACGCAGGGGAAATTTGGAAGGCCATTTTTGAGACATGGTCACAGAGTGAACCTTTCCGTTTTCATCTTTTATCTTTGCGATCTCTTCTTCAATGGTGTAGTCTCCCGCACTTTTCATTTCGGTAATAGTGCCTTTGCCTTCGAACCTAAAGGGAACCATAATTTTATGTTCAATAACTCCTTCCGGAACCGAACCTAAATACGAGGCACGCTCAACCGTATCTCCAACTTCGGCGGAAGGTGTAAAAGCCCATTTTTTTTCTCTGTCAAGGGGAGAAAGATACAAGCCCCGTGGAAGAAAATAACCGGCCTCCTGTGCGACATCCTCCAAAGGATTCTGAAGGCCGTCATAAACACTTTGTAACAGTCCAGGTCCAAGCTCTACCGAAAGAAGTTCTTCATCGAACTCAACTGTATCACCATAACGAACACCTCGTGTCGGTTCAAACACCTGCACCTTTGCCAAATTCCCATTTATTTCAATGACTTCACCCTTAAGACTCTGTCCGCCCGTCTTAACGAAAACCAGTTCATTTTGACGTATAACACCGGTAAACTTCACTGTCAGCAGGTTTCCCTGAGCCGCAACGATAATACCTGTAGTTTTTTCTGATGCCATGGATGATTCTCCTCTTTTACCCGTTAATTATTTCCTCTACTAAACTTTCCGCAATATCGCCATCTAAAAGAGCCCAGCGATCTCGGAAAAACAGTGATATGATAAATACATAAATAGCATGATCTCCAAAAATATCATCGGCACGATACTCAGAAAGCAGGTTCAGAAGAAACAGATCAACCGCCTTATCACGCTCCATTATATCTTTTTCAAATAAAGCTGTTAAATGAGTAACTTCCGGAAATACTGATGACAGGCCATAATCTGCAGAATTTTTATTCGCCAGTATTGTCGAAACAATCTCTTCTTTACCAATTAGAGTCTCCTCCGAAAGCTCTCCCTTTCGGTCAAGACGCATTGCCATAATGATTGTGCGCACAATAAGTGCCGTATCGGCATAGTAACGAAAAAAAGGAATTTTACTATCATACATTTCAGTGAAATAGGCCAGATACAGCTCATCAAAGTGGGACAGGCGTGATTCAGAATCAGGATATTTAACAAAAAATTCTTCAATATATTCAGGATACTCTTCCGGTCGGTTAAGGCGTGGCAATTCAAGAAAGGCAGCAGCGTCTTCTTTTGTAATCAACGAAGGTGCAAACTCCTCCGCCACATTATTCTGCAGTATCATTTCAAGTGTTCGTAATTCATTATAGAGAAGGATTTTATCTATTCCATCTTTGAAGGGTTCAAACATGAATCCATTCTCTTCAAAATACTGCTCGAGAGTATCGCGTATGTCTCCTTCCCAGCTGAGCTCTGGCAAAGAGGCAATAATATAGTAGTTTAGTTTCATTTACCGCCTACTTTTTTTCAAAAAGATATGTCCGCAGTTCACTTCGTACAAAAGAAGAAAGCAGCTCGGTTAACGACTCTTCAGAGAAGTCGTACATCAGTTGACTGTCTGAAAGGATAACAGCAAAACCGGATGGCACACTTTCATCAGATAATGTAACTTTTGCTGAAAATTTTGCGATAATTTCACTTCTAACATAGTCTGCTATTTTTCCACGCAAAGAGTCTGAAAGCCTTACCTCAAGAGTCTCATCGCCGGCAGTCTTCACGACATCTGATATAAACTCTTTAACCAGCTCTCCTGAACTTATTACCTGTGAAACCGGTTTTTCAACAACCTGTTTCAATACTGATTTTTCAAGAGCGATCTTTAAAGTATCAATTGATTGTTTTGATGCAATGCGTAACGCTGAATTCAAAGAATTCTTTTCACGTATGGCACTTTCCTGAGCATCCGCCTTAATTTTTGCAGCCTCTTCCCGAGCCTTTTCAATTATCCGATTACTCTCTTCATGCGCAGAAGCAATAATTGCCTGCTTCTCCTGCTGAGCCGGATCCAGAACACGCTCTTTAAGATAATTTGAGATGTCCCTCATTTTTGTCTCGAATGGTTGTGCAGCCTGCATATTGTCGCTCATTACTCCCTCCGGAAGAATATTCGTTAATTGCTAACATGAAGTTCAGATTTAACTTTAGGGAACTTCGCAAGTTCCTTGATAAAACCTAATCAAATAGAGTTTAACATTAGTTTTGTTCACGACTCTATCGTCAATAATCTTTTTTAATAAGACGAAGCCCCGTTAACTCGTAATTAAAATCTTTCTAAACCCATTAAATATATTACTTATATTACTTATAATAAATTTTATTATTCTATCTAAACAAAAATCACATCTATAAATCTGCCACTGGGTTTTATAAATTTTAATTCGTTACAAAAGCAACTATTACCCTCTTAACCAGACCTTTTTTTGATTTCAACAAGAAAACCTCTATACTTAAAGTAATCATCTACATTCCTCTATTGTACCGAAATGTCGATTTTTTGCTCGATTATTTGTCCATCTATATTGTTACGGGACGGTCGTTCATCAAGGGGTTCATGATCATAATTATTTCCACTTAGAGTTTCAAGCATCAGGTAATTACGCAGTACAAATTTAGAGTCATCACCGTATTTCGGGTCATCATTCCATGTAGCATCAGTCAGATACCAACTTCCATTATAGCTCACATTGCACCAGGCGTGTGCTTCACCCTTTGAATCTGCAGAACTGTATCCATAACCGGCAACAGCCCTGGTTCTAAAACCTGCACAGCGCAAAAGCGCCGAATATAAACTGGTGTAACCCTCACAAACTGCAGAACTGGTTGCAAGCACTGAAAGCGCATCCTGTTTTTTTCGACGCGCGGGAGTTAGGGAGTCCATGTCATAAACCAGTTGCGCTACAACATAATCATGAAGTCGCACAATCTGTCGCAGCGGCTCATCCCGCAAATACCAGCTCTCGCGTTGTAACAGGTTGTATATATCTACCGAGTCAGACTGAATATATCCCGACGGATAAAGAAATGCCCCTGTCTCATTCCGACTGTTATAAACTTTGAACCGATACAGCAGACCATCCTTCGAGTCCCACGAATATACAAGTATGTCTCCATCATACTGCTCTTCGACAGTTGAGGCCTGAACAGTACAGCGGTACACCGTAACATCATAGTCCCCCTTGCCAAAGGGCAACCAGATACGCTCATTGAATTCTCCGCTCAAGAAGGTATCATACACCGTCCCCTCTTTTTCAATCCGAACCATAAGATACTTCTGATTTCCAGTATAACTCGATGACCCATGCATGGTGAAAAATGCATCTGCTTCAAATTCTTTAAATTGCGGCTGGACAATATCGATATTTGCGTCACTTTTCACCACAGGCGAACCAAGGCCAGTCTCACCTGCTCCACCATACTCTATGTCATTATAAACAAAACTATCTCCTTTGTTATCAGTATCCAGAACTTCAATCAAAGCCGATGTAACTTCCAACCCTTCCACCTGAGCCCGGACAGCAACCTTACCAGGAACTGTGCCCGTAAATCTGTTTTCATCCATAGCCCCATCCCCACCTGAAGAGACGAGATCATAGGTAAACTGCTGGCCCGATATTACAGAATTATCCGCACGCAATGCAAAAGCTTGGTATTCAATGACAGTATCATTCACCACCGCACGCTGCGGCCCAGAGGGAACTATACCCGCACCAACCGCTTCGTTCGCCACTAAAGACACACAGTCTATCCAGGCACTGTTTTCAAAGCCTATCGAAGAATCGTTTGAGCTGTTTTGCACATACCAGGATAGAGCAACCGATCCTGTAGAGCTAAATTCTATAGTTCTACTTTTCCAAAGATTTGAATAGTCAGCCGCTTTGATTATCTGTTCACCATCAATCTCAAATATGAAAGAATATCCGCTTTCGGGGTTGATATCGGTGCGGTAATAGAACGAGATCGCATAATCACCGGGTGACAGGTCTGCTTCATACCGTACACCGCTGATTTTACCATTCAGAAGCGGCTTAGTTGCAAGACGAAGCGAGTAATCGCCTTCAAAAGCCGGATAATCCAAAATTTCAGGATCTCCGGATAAAACAGACCACCCATCAGGTAGCTGTTGACTGTCGAAAAAGCAGCTCAACAAAGCTTCTTCGCTTTTTTTTAAAGGGAAATACTCTATAACGCTCTCTGGAAGATTCGCCAACTGAACAGCCGGATTCACTTTTGAAGATCCCGAATCATCTGAAGAACAACCGATGAGCACAAACACCAATGTGATAAATAATATATAGTTAACTCTTTTAATCATCTTTGTTCCAGAAATTACTCTTTATCTAAAGTTTGATTATGTTTCCCCCCGCCTGCGGCGGGGGGAAACATAATCAAATTAATTCTCAATTTTACTCTTTATGAACCACACATGAAATTAGTAATTAACCTATAAGCCATTCTCCTGAAATCGCTTTTAAGAGCTGACAAAAATAATCAAATTAATGCTCAATTTTACGCTTTGCGAACCACACATGAAATTAATAATTAACCCATAAGCCCTTCTCCTCAAACCGCTTTTAAGAGCTGACAAAAATTAATCAAATTAATGCTCAATTTTACGCTTTATGAACCTCACCCTATTATATTATCCGGTTTTTTATCAAAATCAAATCAATATTGCAAAACTATCTGGTTTTTGCGTTTAAGCTGCGAAACAAGAGTTTGATTGACAACTTTATGTAAGTAAATACTGTGGTAAGTTCTGATACTCAAGACCTCGACAAGGAACTTGCCCGTGTGCATTATCACTTTATGTGATAAAAAAGGAAAACCGCTTTATAAAAACTTCCAATTGACATGTTTATTTATATTGCAGTAGATAGAGTATTGATTTTTCTCATCTATATTCTATTTATAAAAAACAAACTTAAAACAGAACAAAAAGTATGATTAATATAAAATTAAAAAGATCTGAAGGAGCCAAAGAGCCGGAATATCAGAGTACAGGATCAGCCGGAGCCGATATCTTCTCATTCATTGAAAATGAGATCACTATCGCCGCCGGAGAAACTGCTCTCGTTAATACTGGCCTTTATCTGGAAATACCAGATGGGTACGAAGTACAAATACGACCGCGCAGCGGTCTTGCTCTTAAACATGGTATAACACTACTGAATTCTCCCGGCACTATTGACAGTGACTATCGGGGAGAACTCAAAATCATTGTGACTAACCTTGGCAAAGAGCCCTTCACTATTTTCAATCACATGAGAATAGCCCAGATGATTGTATCCAGAGTTTACCGCGCTAATTTTTGCAGCGAATCGTCGTTAACAGAAACAGGCCGTGGTTCCGGAGGATTCGGGCACACAGGTATATGAAAAAAAGTACAAAAAACACAAAATCAAAATCAGCACATTCCCTTAAATCAGTAAAAATCATTCCGATTGGCGGACTGGATGCGATTGGCCGTAACATGACAGTCTTTGAATGCGAAGATACCATTCTTGTTGTCGACTGCGGAATAATGTTTCCAACCCCCGAAATGCCAGGAATCGACTTTATTATCCCCGACTTTTCGTATCTTGAAAAAAACCGGGAAAAAATCAAAGGGCTGGTTATTACCCACGGCCATGAAGATCACATCGGGGCTGTACCCTTCTTTCTGAAAAAGTTCATGGTTCCCGTTTACGGTTCACAATTAACTCTGGGTTTCATCAAAAAAAGGCTCGAAGAACGACCGGTCGGCAAAGAGCCGGAATTTCACGTCATTGATGGTGGAGATAAAAATACTATTGGCTGTTTTGAAGTTGAAAGCATCCCGGTTAACCACTCCATCGTCGGTGGAATGGGGCTTGCAATCCGTTCAAAAGCAGGAACGATTGTTCACTCAGGTGACTTCAAGATAGACCACACCCCCGAAGACGGGCGTCGCACCGACATAGCCCGGTTTGCCGAAATTGGCAAAGAAGGAGTTCTTCTGCTAATGTCCGACTCAACGAATGCCGAACGTCCGGGCTATACCGGCACCGAAAAAGTCCTTAATAACAAGCTCTTCGAAATTTTTGCATCTGCAAAAGCACGAATAATTGTTGCAACATTTGCTTCCAACATTTCACGAATTCAACAGATACTAAATGCAGCGCAAAAATATAACCGGAAGGTAATTATTTCCGGTTTAACAATGCAAAAAAATATAGAAATCGCACGCAGCCTCGGCTTTCTCAATTTCAGTGATTCACTTATCGCTGAGTTACGAGAAGTAAACACCATACCCCTAAAAAAACAGACTATCATCTGTACAGGAACCCAGGGCGAACCGATGTCGGCTCTTACACGGATCTCCAACGGCACCCACAAGCACTTTAAAAGCTGTACGGGTGACACAGTAATTATTACGGCTTCTGTAATTCCCGGAAACGAACGTGACATCGGAGTTGTTATCAACTCTCTGTTAAAGCAGGACACTATTGTTCACTACGAAAAATCGAAAGATATTCACGTATCGGGTCACGCGTCACAGGAAGAGCTGAAACTGATGATGGGTCTGGTTAAACCTAAATTTTTCCTTCCAATTCATGGTGAGCATAAACACCTTAAGGCTCACGCAGCACTTGCTCTTGACATGGAAATTAAGTCTTCGGGAATCATTGTTGCCGAAAACGGAGATATTCTGGAGATGAATCATCGTTCATTTACCAAAACCGGTCACCTTCCGATCAGGAATGTCTACACCGAAGGTAACTATATAGGTGATATCTCTGGAGACACAATCAAAGATCGCCAGACAATCTCTTCAGATGGAATTATTTATATTTCGGTTGTACTTGCAGAGAATCTTCTGGTACACAAACCGGTAATCAAAACACGAGGGTTTTCACCGGCCGTGGATCCACGCTTTATTCAGCGCCTGCAGGAAGAGACAGAATACAGGCTCGATAAAGTTTTGGCTAAACCGACCTCAGCCGACAATATATCTCTTAATGTCCGCAGGAGTCTTAAAAATATGATTTATAAACAAACACGCAGCAATCCTATAATTGATTTAACAGTTATCGAAATATAAGTAACCGGCTCAACAATAGCGAGGGGGATTACCATGAAAAACCTGTTTGTCACCTTTTTAGCTCTCGGCATAGTTCAGGGTGTCGCAGAATTTTTACCAATCTCCTCTTCTGGGCACCTTGTCCTGATGCAGAACATCCCCTGGTTCAATCAGTCGATAAACGCAGTAGCTTCAAACAAGACGCTCTTCATCAATGTAGCTCTTCATCTGGCCTCCCTTGCTGCGGTTCTTATCTATTTCAGAAAGGATATCTACACTCTCGCAACTGAATCAATTCTGGCTCTGATCAGGCGGGACTTCAGGAACGGATCATTATTAATAGCAATTTACATTGTTCTCGCTTCGATTCCTGCAGCCATCTTCGGTATCATGTTTCACAGCTTTATTGAAACGCGTCTCTCGTCTCTTTTACCAGTTTCTATCATGCTTATTCTTAACGGTCTTGTTCTATTATATACTAAAAGAATAAGCTCATCAGACCGACAATTAGAAGAGATGGGATTTATTACTGCCCTGATGATAGGCTGCTGTCAGGCCGTTGCAGTAATTCCGGGTATTTCACGGGCAGGAATGACAATCAGCGGGGGCATGATTCTTGGTATCGAGCCGGAAAAAGCGGCCAGGTTTTCATTTCTGATGTCAATACCGGTTATTGCCGGCGCCGGATTACTTGAAACAGGCAAAGTGGCATCACAAGGGCTTGGAAGTTCATTTTATATACCGCTTCTTGCAGGAGCTTTTGTCTGTTTTGTTGTCGCTCTACTCTCTTTAAGCCTGCTTTTTGTAATAATTAAAAAGACCGGTCTATCGGTATTCGGTTTTTATACTATTGCTGCTGGCCTTTGCGGAGTAACGGTTCATCTCCTGGTTTAAATCCCTCTTTATGCTCTGAATATCTTCGGGAAATCCCGAACTGTACCCGAATAAATCTTTTGTCACCGTTCTCCGGAGAAAACCGTGAATTCTAGGAATATTTTTTCAAACATATGTGCTCTTGTTTCTTTCGGAACAGCTCTTTTTCTGATACCCACTCTTTTGACATATGCAGTCGATGATGTCGAAGTTATGGCTATAAATGCCGCCGTCAGCAATTTTTGTGGACCTTTCGGAGCGTGGGTCGCCGACTTCTTACGCTCTTCTTTCGGATATGCAGCCCTGCTAACACTGCCTCTCTTCTGTATAACCGGTTTATATTTTCTTGATGTAATTGATAATGAAAACTATTTTCAGGCCTCATTTTCTATGCTACTGCTCTTCTTCTCTCTTGCAATCACCATTGCCCTGATTTCACCAAACAGTATTCCCCAATTTTCTGGTGGCTATATCGGATACTATCTTGGAGCCTTTTTCACCAAGATTGCGGGCTCAAGAGTAACTCTTGTTTTATCGATAACCATTAATACTGTATGTCTCTATTTTTCCGGCATTCTTTTACTGCTAAAGACCAGAGGAGTTCACATGTTCACTTTTTTAAAAAGCTCACCTGCAAAAGAGAATTCAACTCCTAAAAGACAATCTTCTTCTGTGAAACAGAGTCTTCAAGCTTCATATGTGCACATACCACTGCATAGTCAGATAAGAATTAGCAGAGACGCAAAAATGCCCTGGATAACACGAGAGACCATTTTGAGAAGAGAAGCGTCGCCACTTCCAGAGCCCCCCTCTGCACCTGTTCAATCTCCATTTCCCGGTGAACCTGCTCTTGAAACATCACAGGCCTTTCTTGATGAGTTCAAAACCGATCCGGATTTCAATATGGACATAAATGAAATAAAAATTCCGGCGAATGATACCCGTATCTTTATGAAAGACGCCTTTTTTGACGAGCATGCTCTTGATATGACTAAACCTTTTAACGACTTCTCTGATGATAGAATTGAAGTTGTAGATAACATGGGTTTTACAAACAAACGTGATAATTTCAAGATTTTTGATGCCCTGGAAATTACCGCCTCTGATAAAGAGTTCGTAGAAGAAAGCGCCAATGCTGATAACCAGACATCTGCTGCAGACCACTTTAACACACAACTGCAGGATGATTTTCAAGTCGATAACGAACCTGAACTATCTAATGAGAACGAATTCTTTGAAGAGGATAGTAGCATTCTTGAAGAGTCCGCAAATATTGCCCGCAGTTATAGTGAACCGCCTCCTGCTGATGTCGTAATAAAAAAAACCGAACCTGAACCCGAATCAAATCATGTACAGAGCAGAACACTATCTGCTCAAAACCTGCGAGTAGAAAAAGAAGATGAAACTGAAGGCACCGATTACCATAATAAATTCTTCACCTATGGCATCAATGATGAGTACATTATTCCATCCTACTACTTCGGGATATCAAAAGAGATTGATTCTCATATCTGGAAGAAGGAGATTGAACGAAATTCTGAACTTCTGGTAAAGACTCTTCAGGATTTCGGAATTGAATCCAAGGTTGCCCGCGTTAACCGAGGACCAGTTATTACTCTATACGAGATCCAGATTGCAGCAGGAGTCAAAGTTAACCGGGTTTCCAATCTTTCAGATGATATCGCTATGGCTCTGGCGGCTTCACGCGTTCGTATCGTAGCTCCAATTCCTGGAAAATCGGCAGTTGGTGTCGAAATTCCGAACCGTTCACGCGAAATGGTAACCATCGGAGACATATTCAATGACTCAACCTATCAAAAAGCCGACATGCAGCTAAAAGTCGGTATCGGTAAAGATATTTTGGGGAAAACCGTAATGCTTGACCTCAAGACGCAACCGCACCTTCTGATAGCAGGGGCCACCGGATCCGGTAAATCGGTATGTGTAAACACTCTGATCTCAAGTCTGGTTTTCAATTATGATCCAGACCGGGTAAGATTTATAATGGTCGACCCGAAGATGGTAGAGCTTCAACTGTACAATGGTCTTCCACACCAACTTACACCGGTAATAACAGAACCCGATATTGCGCCAAAAGCTCTTAAGTGGGCAATTTACGAGATGGAGCGGCGTTACCGTCTCTTGTCTGAAATTCATACCCGTGATATCGAACGGTATAATCAGAAGGTCGAGTCGTACAAAGGACGGTCTGAACGGGAAAAGTTACCCTATATTGTTATAATCGTGGACGAACTTGCCGACCTGATGATGGTCGCACCGAAAGAGGTCGAAAACTACATTACCCGAATAGCCCAGAAGGCGCGAGCCGTAGGGATTCATCTTGTACTGGCAACTCAGCGCCCATCAGTCGATGTCATTACCGGTATCATCAAGGCGAACTTCCCTGCTCGAATAGCCTTTCAGGTTGCCCAGAAAACTGACTCACGAACTATTCTAGATCAGAATGGGGCCGAAACCCTGCTTGGCAAGGGTGACATGCTCTATCAGTCTCCAACCAGCTCTTTTCCGGTTCGTATTCAGGGCGCCTACATATCTGAAGATGAAATTATCGAACTTGTACGGCATGCACAAAAATATGGGAACCCTCACTATATCGACATCGAAGAGGAGGTCGACAAACGGGAAGCTGTAGATACCGCGGAGAGTGATGCCGAACAGGACGAAATGTTTGTTGAAGCAATGAAAATTATAGAAGTGACTCAAAAGGCTTCAGCCTCATACCTCCAGCGTCGGCTAAGTATCGGTTACAATCGCGCTGCCCGAATTATCGAACGGATGGAAGAACTCGGTTATGTTGGTCCTCAGCAGGGCAGTAAACCCCGTGATGTCCTGATTTAAAATCCAAAACAACAAAACACATTATTAGCATAGCTTTTATTTATTATTGACGATTTAATAGCATCATTACTTATAGGAACAATATAAAATTTTAGAACAGGATTCACTGAAATGGATATAAAAAGTAAAACCCCTGACATCATAAAAACCAAATTCTCTGAGTTATTAGTGTATGTAAAGGGCAAAGAATTTCGCAGTAATGTTATTTTTGTAATTTTCCTCATCCTCATACGACTATTTGTTTTGGGCAACTACTCTGTTCCAACAGGTTCCATGAACCCGACAATTCTTGAAGGGGACAAATTTTTCTCTAACAAGCTGGCCTACAGCCTGAAACTACCCTTTTCAAAGATACATCCACTACGGTGGGGCATTCCAAAACGTGGTGATATTATTGCGTTTCTGTACCCAGTTGACGAGAGCATTGACTTTACAAAGCGTGTCATTGGTCTTCCCGGGGATAAAATCTTTATAGAGGGCGATACACTTAAAATAAATGGTCAGACCATAGAAAAACGGGAAATCGAAGAGAGTGACGAGTACATCTTTTACGAAGAGGATCTTTTTGGAGTTAAACATATGATTCAGCACTCCAAATTCGGTGGGCTTGATGTGGTCTTTGAAGAGACTGTACCGGAAAACCGTCTATTTGTAATGGGTGATAACCGCAACAACAGCTCTGACAGTCGTGTTTGGGGCTTTTTGCCGATAGAAAACGTTACCGGCAAGCTGATTTTCAGATGGCTATCAACTGATCCGAATAAATTCTTCAAAATCAGATTCAAACGGATCGGTCGAATAAAATAGATACTCGATACAGCCCTAAACAGTTTTTTAAGGTTTATCAGTAAAGTGCTGCTATTTTACTGATAAACTCGCTGCTTTTTGACTTATCCCGCAACTCGACAGTATCAATTGATACCTGTTTAAGCACTTTACCCTTCTGCATTATAATAACCGTTATGCTATTGCCCTTGTCCAGGCAGAACCCGTATTCTCCATAACGGCAATAAGAGACTATTACTGTTAACGGGCTTTTTCCATTATACTTCTTTTGCTTTAAAGATGAAGCCAACGCCGAAAAAAACTTATCTGCCTCGGCCGTCAATATCTCATCAGAACGTGCTGCACTGAAAATCAGATCAACCACGATCGGTTCTGATTGAAGCTGAACTTTGACATCATCAATTGCAATTCCAAAAGGAGTTTTTCCATTCAGATCAACAGTCTGTTTTCGTCCATCACTGTAATGAAAGGTTTTAATGCCTTTTTTCTTATCAAAAATCACCTTTGTTCCGTCTTTTCGTTCCTCGCTAACGGTTTGAGCCATCAGGACAGTCATATACGAGACCAGTATAATACAAATTAAGCTATATTTTTTCATTATTTAATTACTCCTTATTACTCTGATCTTCTTTCCTCACCTAATGCGGGGAAATAATTTTCCAACACAGAGTCATTGCTCTTATCATCTCTACTTATGACAAGAGTAACTCTATTCTATTATCGGATTTATTGGTCAAGAATTAACGAATGTAGAATGGTCTCGTCCTGGATTTTTATCTTTTTTAGAAGTGTTTTATTCAGAGTAATATTCTGCTCGTGGCTAATATTGAGAATTTTCTCGCGCAGAGCCTTGTTCTCGCGATCATCTTTATACCTGTGAATGTAATCATGAAGCTTTTTAAGCTCGGGCGCATATGCAATATACCGCTGCAACGCCATAGTACTTACTCCCCAGTAAAGAACAAAAATTAAAACTACTACCGGCACAAACCGTCGACGACCATGCCCTATCCATTTGGCATACAAACGGTAAACCCCACAAGCCAGATGAATCATGGTCAGAGTCATAAGAATATGATAAAATATCTGAAATTTGATATCGGCAATTCGTACAGAGGTAGAGATAATGTTAATTTCAGTAACGCGAGCAAGAACAATAACCGCAACATGCAGTAATGCGAAAAAAATAAGCAATAGACCAGAGAAGAGCTGAACAAGCCAGAGTGCAGTTTCAGGGTAATGAATATGCCGAAAAGCCTGTGAAAACGAATCAAGTTTATGGCGCTGTTTAAGTAAGGCCACGGTGATATGAGTTAGTAGTCCGACAATGACAAGAGGAGTACCCACCTGAGCAAAATAGAACTTTTCCAGAAGAAGAGCCATTTCATTAAATGCATCCGGTCCAAGTAAAATGGATGCGTCCATAAAAAGATGAGCCATAATAAAAAGAACCAGACAAAAGCCGGTTAAGGATAGCAGCATATCCACCAGCAAAGACCGGTTCTTTGAAAAAAGTTTCATCTGTTAAACTAACGTTATCGCATTTTTCGCGAATCGTATTGCTTTAAATAGTCTTCAACCAGGTTCTTACGACCAACTGGCTTCTCTTTGACAGGAACAAGACGCGAAGTGAAGAATCGTCCAATCGCTGCAAACATAGAACCAATTGCCACAAAGAAGGCTACTATCATACGTCCAAGAAATGCCAGAAACCGGAAAATAAAATTCGGGCGAGCCGAATACTTACCGGCAGCAACAGACGAAGCTGCAGCACCTGAAACCCCGGACGAGACAGCCGATGCAACCGATGAACCAGAGGATCGTTTTCCATATACTCCGGAAACAGGAATAACAAGGTTACGGTTGTAAGCACGCTGAAAGTCCTGTCGTGTCGCTGTTCCGGCCTTACGCCAGAAGAAGATAGGCGCCGAAGACATTGTCATTCGGTCAATGAAAAAGAGCAAAAGATAGTAGAAATACAACAGGATGTTTAAAAAGAACATGAAAAAGTTATACCAAATGTCCATGAAGGCCCAGAAGACATCTATAATTACTTTTCCAAAATCCACCAGCTTATAAAAAAAGTTAAAGAAGTTATCAATCGCATCATTTAAAAATTGTTTAACAAGACGGTAATCCATATAATCCTCATGCTTGTCTCAAGAACAGTTTCTTCTCATCAAAAAGCAACAGTACGTTACAATCAGCAAGAGTCTTACCACTATAATAAATCAACATTCAGTCAATAACATTTTTTAGCCATCCCCGCCCCTTCGGGCTTGGATGCAGACCTGCTATAACTGATACCTGACTGCTTTTCGTAAAGCTTCTGACTTGTCACGACCGGCCAGAAGGGCAATGATTTCAAGTGAAAATAGCATTGCAGAACCAGCAGCATCAGCAGTCACAATGTTGCCATCAACAGTGCACGATTCCCCAGTAAAAGTGACAGTGTCATCAAACAGCTTTTCCGTTCCCGGAGAACAGGTAGCTCTTTTGTCTTTTAATAACCGTGCTCGAAAAAGAACGCGTGGGGCTGCACATATTGCCGCAACAACACTCCTTCTATCATACAGATGACGAACAAATCCGATAACACGGTCATCGTTCATCAGATTATCACTACCTGGAAGGCCACCCGGACAAACAACACAATCATAAGTAGAAGTGTTGGCATTATCAATCAACAAATCACTCTGAATTGTTATTCCCCGTGCTCCCTTTACCATTCCTCCGCCGATCGATACTATATCAACCGACATCTGTGCCCTACGCAGCATATTAACCGATGTTACTGTTTCAATCTCTTCAAAACCTTCAGCAAGTAAAACCGCACATTTCATACTTCCTCCAAAGAACTGGTTTTCATTGTCTTTTTACTTAAAATAACAACTATTAGAATCTTTTCAACTATGTTACCTGTGCAAGCAGCCCAGCACCACTTTGTTTTTCCAAAGTAGTACTGTAGAATAAAATCATATTCTTAATATAAAAATTTTATAGAGTTACAAAATTCATTCAGTCACACAGACTTTTTCAATCAGTGCTATCACCTTCTCATAGCACTCTTCAAGGCTTGATGTCTCGTCATCATTAAAATCTGATAGAACATACGATGCCACTGACATCTCTTCATGTGGAGGTCGACCGATACCGAAACGAATACGTACAAAGTCAGCAGTTCCAATACTACTGATAATTGACCGTATTCCGTTATGTCCTTTATGACCGCCTCCCCGTTTTTCACGTATATCTCCAAAAGAGAGCTCTAACTCGTCGTGTATAACAATAAGATCGTTTTTATTCAATCCATAATAGTGTAACGCAACAGCAACGGCCTCACCGCTATTATTCATGAAGGTTTGCGGTAATAAAAGAAGAACATCCTCATTTAGAATTTTAAGACGTGCAGTTAATGAAAGACTCTCTTTTTTGGTTATTTGCACATTATGCTTCTGTGCCATATAATATCCGCTCAAAAAACCGCAATTATGACGGTTCAAATGGTATTTTCGACCGGGATTTCCCAGACATGCTATAAGTTTCATAGTGTTTCCTGATTGTTTTGTGGGTGTTAAAACTATTGATGCAGAAAAGAGAGCGCTTCATCATGACTCTTTACGATATTCATGTATCGTTGAACTCCGGTTATTGTAAACAATTTTTCAATATCTTTCTGAACACAACAGAAGCAGATTTTTTTATTACTTCGCAGGGCAAACGTATGAAGGGAAAAGAACATGCCAAATGCTGCACTGCACAAAAACGATACATCAACCAGATTAACAACCAGACCTGAATCTGAATCCGAGATTGCGGCAGTTAAAACATCTTTAATTTCGTCAATCATGTCGTTCGAAAGAGAACCTTTCAAACAAACAGAAGAGACTCCATTATCCATTTTAACATCATAGTTCATTACCATTTCCCCTCTTTTACTAAACCTAACCTCTATCTTTCATTAGTCAAGATAAATCTTAAGAGGCTTTTTTAAAAAAAACTTGCGCTATTTCAGACATAACAGCTAATAAAATAGATAATAAAAAAATCCTTGTTCAGGAAAGTTTACACTCTAACCCTGATCAGGACATACAGCATTTTTGTCACGGTTTATTAACAACCTATCATAAATTCTGAAAAAATCAGACGTAACAAATACTATTATTAAATACCGAAGAGATATATGAAATTAATAAAAATTGCCCTGATACTGATACTTACAACCATCCCTGTCGCATCAGCCATTGCGGATGCCAGTGATGAATGGTACACTGTAGATAAAGTAATTGCTCTTGTAAATGATGACCCGATTCTTTACAGCGAGCTGTCAAAACGCGTTGAGTTGAACAAAAAAAGAAAAAACGTCTCTAAAAAAGACCGTAAAAACCTGACCTTTTCAACACTTGACTCCTTTATAAATGAAAAACTGCTTCACCAGGCAGCCAATCGTGAATACATTCTTGTGAGTGAGGAAAAGGTTGATAGCAAAATTAAAGAGTTAATGGAATATACAGGCTCTAAAAACCTGGAGCAATTCAAAAAAGCTGTAGAAAAAAACGAGAACATCCCCTATGAGGCTTACCGTGAAGAGCTGAAAAATCAGCTTATTATTGAACAGATCATGGTCTATGCAATGACCTACACTCCACCGACCGAAGCTGAAGCCAAGGCTTGGTACAACAAAAATAAAAGCCAACTTCTGCAACTGAGATTTCAGCATATTCTAATCACTCCCAAGGGCGATTCATTCTCTGCCGAAAAGGCCGCCAATGAGCAGATTTCACAGTTGCGAGAAAAAGCTCTTTCTGGTGAATCGTTCGCTCGATTAGCACGGCAACACTCTGAAGACAAGGCTTCTGCACGAGCCGACGGATTTATAGACTGGATATCTCCTGGACAACTAGATCAGCGTTTCGCCTATGTTGTCTATAACATGAAAAAGCGGGGAGAGATATCCCAGGTTTTCAAATCATCATTTGGTTACCACATCGTCAAATTTTACGGCCGACGATACATGCCGTTTGAAGAAATACGGAACCGTATATTTCAGATGATTTCTCAGGAGGCGCGGATGAAACAGTTTCAGGAATGGGTAAAGTCTGAACGTGAAAAATCTCACATCAGCGTATATGTCGATGGTTTTGATAAATATCGCGCATCTTTGGAGAAAAAATGAATAACGCCTTTCTTCTGTACCTGAAAGATGATCTTAACGACCAGGATCTTCTATTTAACAACTCTGCAATCCCGGCTATTCTTCAGCAAAAATTCGAAGAATCCTTCTCAGGAACTCCTGTAATCATATCTGTACCCTCATCATACTCCGGTAATCTGACAACTTTTGAAAACTGTTTCACAAGAGAGAGTAATGAAACCACAAACTGGAAGAATTTAAATAACAGGTTTGAATACGACAATTACATACGAATTAATGCAGACGCCCCTTTTGCCGACATGACAATAATCGACGAAATGCTTGCTGTTCATACAAAATATGCTGCTGAATACACCTACTCTGAAAACATTCCTGATGGTTTCTGTTGTGACATTATATCGTGCGAACTTATAAAATCTTTACCAGAACCCGAAGACGAAGCCAAAGTTTTACCCGTGGAAAAGGTCATTAAAGATAACATTAACCAGTTCGATGTCGAACTCTTTTACAAGGATCCAGATATTAGGCCGCTTCGCCTTGCATTTTTAAATGGAGACGAACGGGAACGGATCATCATGCAAAACATATTTTCTGCTGCCGCTAAAATTCCGCTCTATTCAGAGATTCAACAGATAATTAATTCTTCTCCACAGGTTCTTTACACCTCGCCCTCTTATATCGAAGTTGAGATTTCGCCTATGGTTAATTCGACAACGATCTATTCGGCACAACAGTTGACCAACCCCGATCGCACAGAGATGTCACCTGAGCTTTTTGATTCAATACTGAAGGGCGCCTCTTCATATAATACACCGTTCGCTCTTACTCTTGGTGGGTGGGGTGAACCTCTGAAACACAGCGCCTTTTATTCACTGTTTGAAAAAGCTCTAAAAGAACCGTCAATCTCACTTCTGCTTCTGGAATCAGACGGTATAGCCCTTGACTCGAACTTCATACAGTTTATTCAAAACCATGATGTCTCTAAACTACGTGTTATTGTGGAGTGTAACGGTCATTCAAAAGAAACCTATACAGCTATTCATGGAACGGATAATTTTTCTGTAGTTGAACAGAACATTGTCGCCCTTCAGGATATTCTAAAAGACAGACTCTACATCCAGATCATGAAAATAAACGAAACAGAGCCCTTTCTTGACAGCTTCTATGACTTCTGGGAAACGAAGAACGTTCAGATTATTTTACAAAAACAGAACACCTATTGCGGTGCTCTTGAAGATCGTCGTTATTACGACCTTACCCCGCTTAAACGGATCCCCTGTTGGCATCTGCAGCGCGACCTGGTAATCCTCAGCAACGGAGATGTTCCCTTCTGCAAACAGGATCCTTCTGCCAAATTTTCCTCATTATCTGTCAGAAATATGCCGATTCAGGAAATATGGGATGAACGTAAACCCATGTTTCTGGAAAACTATGCAAATAAATTTCCATCGAAACCCGATTGCAAGACCTGTGACGAGTGGTTTACCTTCAATCTCTGACTGAAAAACGCACCGATTAAAGAAATCGGCAATCTTCAATGTTGCCTCTGCAAGGATTTTTTAATGACTAATTCCGATTCCCAAACTAATATTGTAGCTATTATTCAGGCTCGACAGAATTCAAAGCGACTCTTTGAGAAGTGTTTCAAAGAACTGAGCGGGAAAGCGGTGCTTACTCATATTATTGAACGGGCACAAGCCATCGAAGGAATCTCTCATGTAATTGTTGCTACGGGAGACGCAAAGAAAAACCAGGATATAATCAAACTTACCGAAGACAGTGGTGCAACTACATTTGCTGGTTCGGAATCTAATGTTCTTGAACGTTATTACATGGCATCACAACTGTTTCCATGTGACTACATTATCAGAATAACCGGGGATAACCCCTTTACTGACGTTGACTATGCATCGATGGCCGTTCAGCACGCCATCGAAAGCAGCGCCGACCTCTCTTCTATCACTAATATTCCATTAGGAACAGCAGTCGAACTTATCAAACGTGAGGCTCTCAACAAGTGTTACCATAATGCAAACCACACTCACCACCTTGAACACGTAACTCCCTATATAAAGGAAAACCCTCAACTCTTCACCATAAGCCGAAAACCGGTCTATATCTATAACAACATTCCTGACCTTCGTCTGACCATCGACACCGAAGAAGATTTTCAACTTGCTTCTGAACTGTACTCTGCTCTCTATACCGAACAGTCGTTTTTTTCACTTCATCAGATATTCAATTATCTTCGACTGTATCCCGAAATGGTACATATTAACAGCGCCATTAAGCAACGCCCCATGACCCACTTCGAAAATGGTTGATTTTGTAATTACCACACGCTGCGGTTCAGACTATGGCTCCGGTCATTTCTGGCGAATGACAACTCTGTTAAACCTTCTTCTTAAAGCTAACTACTCTGTTCATCTTTACAGCGACCTTTTTCCCGATAACTTTCCGGACTCTTTGCGTCCATTTACTTCGAGAAATCTTCCTGCTGCCCGTCATCTGATACACGACATGCGGGACTCCGATGAAACAGGCGCCCAAAAGCTAAGCCATCAGTTTGGAACTATTACAACCATAGACGACGCTGGTTTTACATCTCTTTATAAACAATCGATCAAACTTCTTCCTTCAGACACAGAAGTGCTGCTGCCGACTAACGGCTCATTTCCTTTTCTGTATGGTTATCATTTCCACCAAGCTGTCTGTATTCTTGATTCAATCCCAGAAAAAAATATCGACCTTCTTGTTTACACAGGATTCAACAGTCGTGACTATCCGATAAGCTTTGAACAATTACAGAAATCATACACCATTGCCTGGTTTAACGGTACAAGCTGCACCATAAACGGAAAAACCGATCGAAGCTACTCCTTTCACGATCTGCTATTTCGCTCAAAACTATTTCTTTCACACTTCGGACTATCACTGTACGAGGCGGCTTTGGCAGGGGCGCATGTAGTTGCGCTTAACCCATCCCCGTACCACTCCGCATTAGCCGATAATGAAAAGAGAATCGCCCTTATAAATACCGGCACATTTGATGCGGATAAAGAGAAAGCCTCGAAACTGATTCATCAACTTGTAGGAAGTAATAGCTCTTCAGATTTTGAAGCACCCGATCTTTCACCTGAACATCTACATCAAAAAGTAGCAACACAGCATTCCCTATTTTTAGAGAAGCTGCTTTCTTAAAGTTAATTAATATCTATCAACAGAGCGAGAGCCCTTAAAAGAGCTGTAATTCTTTAAATGAAGAGTAAAACTTCTGAATATCATTTGGCATAGGAATACAAATTTCTATATTTTCTGCTGTTAACGGATGCGTAAATCGAAGGCAGCTACAATAGAGTGCTTGTCGCAGCATAATATGGTGAACATTGCCATACAGCTCATCTCCCGCAATAGGGTGGCCGATAGAGGCCATATGAACACGAATCTGGTGGGTTCGGCCTGTATGCAATACAAAAATAGTGTCACTGAACTCTTCGCGATGCGAGACAACCCTGTAGTCTGTGACAGATTCTTTACCGGATTTACTGATAACACGCCGGATAGTGTCATCGTTAGCACGCGCTATAGCTGCACACACCGTTCCGGCAGGCGGATCGGGTAAACCCTCAACAATACCGCGATACTCCTTATAAAACTGCCCCAACCTCTGCTGACGAGCCAAACACTCCTGGCCATAACGATTTTTCGCTATCAGGCAAACACCCGATGTATTACGATCAAGTCTGTTAACAATTCGTACTTTATGTTTAATACCGCGTTCGGCAAAGATAGCGGCAACTCCATTGGAAAGGGTTCCGCTGATATGACGTGCCGATGTGTGCACAGGCATAAAGGGTGGCTTGTTTACCGCCAGAAATAGCTCATCTTCATACAGGATCGCAAGCTTCATCTTTTCAGGTTCTTCAAAGAGCTGTTCAGATTCATTTAAACGAAAGGTAACTGTATCGCCACAGATTAATGATCTGTCTAGCCAGGTGGGCTCACCATTAAGCAGTATTGCCTTTTCCCGTTTAAGAACAGCCAGATACTTCTGTGATATTTCAAAATGGTTAAAAGCTACCTGTCGCACAGTTTCATAATCTGATTCAGCTGATTTTGTATAAATGAGCTCCATTTGTTAGCAATTCCTTCAAGCAGTTGATGAACTCCTAACTCAAGGCAATAGCTTTCATCTATCAGTAGGTCAATAAAAAGTTCGCGAACGTTTTGAAAAACAATTGCGATATGCTTTCTTAATCTTTGCTTTATCAGAAGAATCCCAAACATATGCTAAAACTCAAAATTAACTTGATTATCATTTGAAATGTGATCATCTGTTAATATCGATAGTCTCTATTAATCTCTATTAAATAGCGTTTCAACCAGTATAACATATCAGGTGTGCGCTGCAAGAGTCAGCTTGTAAATGAGCAGAGGAACTCGCCCTTGTTGCTTATTCTTAACAGAATAATAACACGAATAACACGAAAAATTCTTATAAGCTTAAAAAGCTGAAACTTTTAAGCTGTCTGTAAACCAATAAAAAGTGCTATCTTCAAAGCGAACTGACGCAAAACTCTATTCATGGAGAAATATGCATAATGATTAAAAAACTCTGTCTTTTTATTCTAATTTATTTTGCCATTCAAAGCACTATTCTTCATGCAAATGTTACAGTTACAACTCCGGAAACAGCCGCCTATGTTTCCGGCGACTGTTATATAATTATTGAACTGCAAATTGATAATAATGGCTACATTTATGCAAACCCCAAGGGGCCTGGCACCGGAAAGGCGATCCAAATTTCCCTTTTGCATGAGGGAAGAGCAGTTGAAACAGTTCTTGCAAGCCAAGCCTTTGTAAAATACCAGCCCCCGCTTGGAGACTGGGTTAACATTTATAAAAACAGAGCTCTTTTTTATGTTCTGATTCCTGATCATTTAAAGAACAACGCGAACACGCTCTCGGTTTCAGTAGAGGCCCTTTTCTGTGATGATGACAGCTGTACTCAGGCTTCTGAAATAAATAAAGTTGCTCTTACCGAATCGGCGACTGCTGCAGTTACAGCTGTGCCGGACTCATTTATTCTGTCTAAAACAGATATTACAGACAAAACCGATGAGATTGCAGACATTAAAACACTACCTCCTGAAATAGACAAACCCGAATATATTAACCAGTCATCAGTTAAATCTTTACTGGGAGCCATTATCACAGGACTCATCGCTGGTCTTTTTTTAAACATCATGCCCTGTGTGCTTCCCGTTGTCTCCCTGAAACTGATGCACCTGATAAAAAGCAGTGGCAAAACTCATGCACAAATTATTGTAAGCTCTGTTTTGTACTCTACCGGTATTCTGCTCACATTCTTTCTTTTGGCTTCACTCGCAGCATTTGCTGGCCACAGCTGGGGTAGTCTTTTCCAAAATCAGACCTTTATAATGGTAATGGCTGTCATTATCTTTGCAATGGCTCTTTCTCTGTTTGGAGTCTTTACCTTCACGCCACCACCGTTTTTATCTTCTATCTCAAACCGTGTATCCGGCGATTATACAACTCCATTGTTTAACGGATTTCTGGCTACCCTGCTATCAACACCCTGCAGTGGGCCATTTTTGGGTGCCACTCTAGCCTGGACTCTTACACAGCCCACCCTCGTTATCTATGCAGTGTTTTTAAGCATCGGAATCGGGCTTGCTCTGCCGTTCTTTGTCATCACTCTTTTCCCGAAACTGATCTCGCTCATTCCGAAAGGTGGAACCTGGACACTATACAGTGAACGCATCTTTGGCTTCATTCTGGCCGGTAGTACCATCTATTTTCTTTCTTTGTTAAACAGCATTTCACTTATCAGCGGTCTTATACTAATCTGGTTTGTATCGATGGGATTATGGCAGCTGGGAATCTTTGGTTCATCTGTACGCTCTAACAAAAGCCGATCTATATCATTTACAGTTCTGCTTGTTCTTCTGACGACAGGTATCTACCTGTCATACCTTTTTGCTAAACCTGCAGAAACAAATATTCCTTCAGAACCCTACAGCCACGCCTTTCTTAAACAGAAGCTTGATTCAGGCACAATTACAGCAGTCAAATTCACAGCTGATTGGTGCTCAAACTGTAAATATGTCGAACTGACAGTATTTAACAAAGAGAGCGTCCGCTCTGCAGCGGAAAAAAACAGAGTCAGTTTCCTGATAGCCGACATCAGTGCTGCTTCAACAGAGGGAGAAGCTCTGTTACAGGCTATAGGCAGCCGTTCGATTCCCTTTCTAGCCATCTTTTACCCTGGAGAGGGTCGCGCAAACCCGATCTGCCTCGATGATTTATACACAGAAGAAGACATTCTGAAAGCCATTTCGTTAGCATCAGAACGAACAGAAAACCAGAATCAGAACGAAAAGGAGCTTACTCCAATGATAGACCTCACTTTATAAAAGGCAATTTGACTAATCTGCTAAAAAAACAGAGCCCGAACCATACTATAAAAATCGAAATTAATTCCAGCCCTACGCTGTGACAGAATAGTGCCTGACGATTTGAACTTTATTCTTGACTACAGAGCTATTTGATTTTTTGTAGATATGGATTCTTTAGAAAAATCAGTGATTAACATTTTAGCGTAAATTCCGATTCAAAAAGAGGATTATATGAGCTGTTCAGTTGTTATTGGTGCGCAATGGGGTGATGAAGGAAAGGCAAAGATGATTGACTTCTTTTCTCAGAAAGCGGATATCATTGTCCGTTATCAGGGAGGAGCCAACGCCGGACATACTGTAGTCGCAAACGGACAGAAACATATTTTTCATCTTATTCCATCAGGAATCCTTCATCCCGGAAAAATTTGTGTTCTGGGCAACGGAGTAGTTCTTGACCCAATACAGCTTGTATCGGAAATGGACAATCTGATATCTCAGTCTATTGATATAAGCTATCGCCTGCTGATTTCCGACGCTGCTCACCTGATTTTACCCTACCACAAAGCTCTTGACGGTGCACTCGAAGAACTTCGCAGCAACAAAATTGGTACCACAGGCCGAGGTATTGGCCCCTGTTATGCGGATAAATGCCTGCGTACCGGAATCCGAGTGGGTGACATCTTTCTTGACTCCAAGACTCTTGAAAAAAAAGTGCGTCAAACCCTTGAGGTAAAAAACCTGCAATTGGTTAAGATGCATAAAAAGGATCCATTTTCTATAGAAGAGATCATGGAGATCATTCTGGCCTTTAAAAAACGAATTCAAAAAATGATTATAAACACCGGATACTACCTCAATGAAGAGGCAAAAAAAAACAAAACCATCATTCTTGAAGGTGCTCAGGGTTTTGGGCTGGATATTGATCACGGAACCTACCCCTTCGTTACCTCTTCCAACCCGACAATCGGTGGAGCCCTGCTTGGTTCAGGTCTTAACCATTCTGTAATTGATAAAGTTATCGGTATTTCAAAGGCCTATATAACCCGTGTTGGCGAAGGCCCGTTTCCAACCGAAGATTTTGGAGACGATGGTAACCTTCTGCGTGACAAAGGGGGAGAGTATGGATCGACAACCGGACGTCCAAGACGTTGCGGCTGGTTTGATGTGGAACTGATGAAACAGACCGCGCGCATCTGTGGTCTGACAGATATTACCCTAACCAAGATTGATGTTCTTTCAGGCTTCGAAAAGATAAAAGTAGCAGTCGGATATGAATACAAGGGCAAAAAGATCGACATGTTTCCGTCGTATCTGCTTGACGACATTAAACCAGTATATGAAGAGCTGGATGGCTGGACAGAGGACATCTCTAAATGCAAAACCTACGACGAACTGCCGCAGAATACACGTGATTACATAGCTTTTCTTGAAAAAGCAGTAGGCGTTCCAATGTCTATAATTTCTGTCGGCCCCGATCGTGAGAATACAATCGTTCGTGATACGTGGAAAAAAACTAAACTTTAAGCTTCATGATACTATTTTCATTTATATCTCCGGTTGTCTGACAACCGGACAGTATCATACACTTGCGAAGCTCTTCCTTTACCTGATTTAGATAAAACTCAACACCGTACTCTTCCATTCCAACAGCGGCAACACAGACTGGTCGCCCTATGGAGACAGCATCGGCTCCAAATGCCAATGCCTTAAAGACATCCACCCCGCTACGAAAGCCTCCATCGGCAATTATTGTAATCTTCCCCTTTACAGCTCTGCAAATTTCAGGCAATACATCCATCACCCCGGGCATCTGATCAAGAACACGTCCGCCATGATTCGAAACAATTATTGTATCGGCTTCTGCGGCAACGGCGTCCTCTGCATCACGTACCGACATAATCCCTTTTAAAATAAAGGGTAACTTTGTCAGAGAAATAACCTGACTCAGGTTCTCTACACCTCTTGCCGTTGTTGTCTGATCACGTAAAGTCATGGTCTTTAACACAATAGCATCAATATCCATACCAATAGCAACAGCGCCGGCCTCTTCTGCTTCACGAATACGGTTAGTTAACTGCGAAATCTCTTTTCTTGGTTTGAAAATCGGTATCCCGCCTTCTGCTTCACGTATAGCCTGCAACCCCACTCGATACTTTTCAGGAGAGGCTCCGTCACCAACCATGGCAAGTACTCCGCTTCTCCTAGCACCACCAACTACTGCACGATTATACTGCAACTCTTCAATTGCACCATTCATGTTGGTCACTGTACCGGTTATAGGTGATACCAAAACAGGCATCTGCATTTTTTTTCCATACAGGGTAATTGACATATCAGGATCATGAACATCATGAATAAGCCTTGTAACAATTTTATACTCTGATAGGGAACGGATGTTACGTCTGAACGATTCGCCTGTACCCACAGCGCCCATACCTGGAATAGAGGATGTACACTGCTCACCATTACAATCCTTGCAGCAAAGGCAAATTTTTCCAAATTTTTCGCGAGCACGGGCACGTATTATTTCAATAGAAACTTCGTTCTCGGCTGCGATCTTAATAGTCAGAGTATTACGAGCCTTCTGTACTATTGCCTCCGCCTCTTCAAGCGTGTCGGCTGTGGCAATAATATGCCCCGCCTTTTCAACATTGGATCTGGGTTTTACAACCCTGTCGCCGGGCGACACATTCAAAACTATATCATTCACACCCTTAATTGCACCCGCTTCAACCAGATTATCGATAGACTTAATAATCCCAGGCTCTGTAATAATTGCCCTCTCAATAGATACCTTGTTTAAAACCGGCTCCAGATTACCAGGTTCCTGCCCCAACGAAATTTCAATAGCGGCCTTCATGAGATCGACACCAGTGGCATAGGGGAATGTATGTGTCGACATAAACCCGCCCGAAAGACGTGCGGCAAGCTCACCGATCTTTACTCCATCAGGAGTCACCTTAATATCACCCTTGGCAAATCCATGATTTATTCCCAAAGCCTTTATGCCAAGCTTCATAACCCGTCGCGCCTCTTCTATAACATCCGGGTCAAGATGAGAGGGCATGGTGTGACCCTTCTCAATAAAATAGGGAAGGTCTTCTATAATACGGTCAGCAATACCGGTAAAGGTAACCTCACCATCAAAAACAACCGCATCTATAGAAAGTTCGGGCCCTATCATGTATTTTTCCATTATAAGCTCGCCGGATGGTGAGGCATTTTTAGCAGCATGAAAAGCATCAGAGATATCATTCATATCATCAATAAAACGGACGCCACGCGCGCCCATGTTATCAGAAGGTTTAATTACCAGTGGAAGCCCTAGCTTTTTACATGCGGTCTTAGCTTCTATAAGCGACCAGACAGAGCAAAAGTCCGGCGAAGGTACACCCTGATTTTTAAACCTGGTTCGCATCTTTATCTTGTTTGTTGCAGCTTCCGCGTCTTCAAACTTTATACCGGGAAGACCCAAAGCATTCGCAACGGCAGCCACTGTCATTGAAGCATCCGTACCGCAGGTAACAACTCCGCTGATAGGTGTCAGCTCATGCTGTCTTTTCGCAATACGCACTGAACCCTCAACATCACGGGTACTCATAACAAGCGGAATATCAGCATACTGTAATCCCAGAACATCAGGATTGTAATCGGTCACAATAACCAGAAGGCCCATCTCTTTGCCCTTTTTAATTAACGGAAGCTGAAGCAACCCACCACCGATTACCAGTATTGATTTTTTCATTAAATTACCTGTATATTCTGCCCAAAAAGAGTTATCAGTTTATTTGCGACTCTTAAACTATCCTATTATGCCATTACGTCAATTAATAAACTTTAAGGTTTTAATATCCTGGGCAGATATAAACAGTTATCAAGAAGCATCAGGCCTATGATATGTTTTATCTGACTCTTGCGCGTAGAACAAACTCTCTGCTTGTCACCCTTGATAAAAATTAATGGATATTGCTGTACATGAAGGCGTAAAAACATATTCGTTTTAAATATAATCTAGCCGCAACTAGGCATATAACCCCCGCTGATGAAACAGAAATGACAGAGCTATCTTTTAATCATCACCAAAAAGAGACCTTTGTTGGTTTTCTTCAGGAAAGTGAGAACAGTAGTCAAAAATGGCCTTTTCACCATGGAGTATATTATTATCCGCACAGAAGCTTCTAATATGTTTTGTGAGAGAGAGACTGTTTGGGCTTTTTATACCGTATGAAGAGCCATATTTTCTCATATACTGTTTCTTAAGATTTGGAAAATACTCATCAAGTTTTTTATAATAGTACTCTCTATTTCCATATCGTAAAGTCATTCCTATTCCAAACGTCAGCAAGCCCGTTACACGGGCCTGTTTGCAGTATCTTAGAATTCCTGTAATGTTTTTTTCGCTGTCATTAATATAAGGCAGTATGGGTGTCAGCCAAACAACAGTAGGGATACCTGCTTCACACATCTTCATGAGAACTTCAAAACGTCTTTTGGTTGTGCAGACATTGGGTTCCAATATTCCGCACAAATCTTCATCGTATGTTGTCAGGGTCATTTGTACGACACATTTTGAGCTTTGATGTATTCTTTTTAATATATCAATATCCCGCAATATTAAATCTGATTTGGTAAGTACACAAACTCCATATCCATGCTTTTCTATCACTTCCAGACACCGTCTTGTATTCTCAAGCTCTTTTTCCAGGGGGATGTAGGGGTCGGTCATGCCGCCGGTAGTGATCATGCATTTTTTTCTTTTCTTTAGTAGTGTCCTATCAAGCATTTCAACTGCATTTGTCTTTATTTCAATATCTTCAAAATTATAGATCATTCCATAGACCTCACTTCTGGAATCACAGTATATACAGCCGTGTGTGCAGCCGCGGTATATGTTCATCGCGTTCCTGTTGGAGAGAATTGACTTGTACTCTTTATATCGTGGCATAGGTGTACACCAACATCGCTGTGCGATTGATCTGCCTGTTGGAGAAGTTCATTGAGTTGTATCTGATTTGGTGCTGGTTATGCAGAGCGCATAACCAGCTATTCTGTTTGTATACAGTGATTCTTTCAGACATGTTTCCATCGTTCAAGACGCGGAATGCCGCGGGTAAACAGCCATGCAACCGGCCGGGGCACTCCCTGCTCTTTCATTGTCTTGATACAGAACTGCTGCATCTTTTCAGGTGTGTCTATGTCGGGACTGGTAAAAGAGCCATCTGAATAACAATAAGAGCAATATTTTTTGCTTTTTGCTCCGTTTTTTTCAGTAGCCCCGTGCTGCGGATCCCTTTTCAGCGGCATACCGCAGCTCTGGCAAAATTTGTACTCTTTCATCTATAACCTCCTGTATTATCACTCAACATGTACTCTTAATTATAACTTTTGTTTCGCAGCTCGTCACAGTTTTTCTGAGCATCTGGCGCATGTGTAAAGAATTCTGTAAGCTTCCCGCAGGGATAATCCGTACAGACGGCACATCCTGATAATGAAGCATCACGCGCGCATTGTCTGATTTCACACTCCATACAATGGCCAAACAGAGGTCCGCTTTCTGAAAAACAACCAGCGCAGTTTACCATTTCCGCTGTGATAGTAGCATTATAGGCACTGCTCCACTCCCGCGCGGTTGTGATGCGTAATTCGTTGTCATCACTATGTGTTGCAATAAAGGCCGGGCATTCGCTACAATTGAGTCCGCACGCCGCAATTTTTGTATTCATATTTCTCTCCTGTCATTGAATATGGCAGAAGTATAACCTATTAACCCTGACATCCGGTGTCAGGGTTTTGCAAAAAAATTTCCTGAGCCCGATTTTTTACCATTATTCTTAGTTTTTCCGGTGTAATTACCGTCCACCAGCCGGGTATACTCATCAATACAGAGAGGCTCCACTCATTAACCGGCATACTGACCCGAATTTCGATTCTGTCATGATCACGCTCGGTAATCTCGGCCCAGCTGAAGAGCTCGCAAAGTCGAAGTTTGTTATATGAAGCTGTGTGTATGACTACCTCTTCAAATGTATCCTGCTCCCACTCTTTATTCCAGGGTTTTGTACTCAGATCAACACGGGGAGATTTGCGCGGAGCAGTGCAAGGAGATACCGAACGGATTCTTGAGAGTCTGAAAAGCCTGAAATCGTTTCGCAGATGACAATAGGTGTACAGATACCAT
Organism: Spirochaetota bacterium; assembly: GCA_027858855.1. Lineage (GTDB taxonomy): Bacteria > Spirochaetota > UBA4802 > UBA4802 > JAFGJZ01 > JAFGRW01. The sequence goes on from JAQIBV010000023.1 coordinate 56,643, forward strand.
GCACTCCAATGGTATACAAGCGCGAGTGGCTCGATGATGCGTTCTGTATGATGGTTCATGGAATCATAGTATGTGATAGTAAGTGTCGTCGATTCACGGATACTCTGTTCAATAATTTCGATACAGCTTTTTTCCTTAAATGGAGGAGAAAAATCGATAAATACATGATTGGGATGAACGTGTATTCCTTTTTGTTTTGACTGAAAGAGGAGGAGTCTCAGTTTTTCAATAATGGCCGCACTTTTTTTGTCATGTATGGCAGTTTGTAGCCCCTCAAGAGATGCCAGTATTTTCTGCACTTCATCGGTTTCCAGAAGCTGCCGCTCTATAGTAAATCCCTCAACCAATTCGATACCGCCGTCACGCCCCGTTGTTGTATAAACGGGAATTCCCGCCAGTGACAATGTGTCGATATCCCGGTAAATTGTTCTTACGGAGACATTGCAGTGTCGCGCAAGTTGGGGAGCCGGGATCTTTCTCTTGTTAAGAAGTATGTTAAGAATTGTAAAAAGGCGTTCTGCTTTCACGGTATATTTCCTACTTTCAATTAATGAATTAATGGGGACGGTGTTGTTTCGATATTGCACTCTACCGCCTTTTTAACAATTAAAAAATTTTTACAATTTGCTTTACGCATTTACTGTATTTTAATACCCTCTGTTATCATAACAACAGGGGATATTCTTTGAACCAGACAGACAACCGTATTCGCTACATAGCACGAATAAACCGTGCAATTGATTTTATCGATACCAACCTGGATCAGGAGCTTACTCTTGATCAGGTTGCTCGTTTTTCCGGGTTTTCGGAATTTCACTTTCACAGAATCTTTTCTAATATTGTTGGAGAGACCTTTGGCAGGTTTGTTCAACGTGTCAGGGTAGAACGCTCGGCAATTATGCTGGCAAACGATTCAAAGAAATCGATAACCGATGTCGCATATGCCTGTGGTTTTTCCAGTTCAGCATCATACTCACGTCTGTTTAAGGATTTTTTTTCATGCACCCCCAGTCAGTGGCGCTCGGGAGAAGTACAAAATAGCAGGATTAGCATAGTCCAGGGCAAGAACTATCATATCGAAAGCACCCCTCCGAAAGACATTCATATATCATCCCTCTATAATAGAAGCATGAACAGTTTTGAATGGAAGATCACGTTAAAGGGGGAGGAATTTTCTCGCATACGGATTGAGTCGTACCCTGAAAGGGAGATAGCCTACATTCGTCATATAGGGCCCTATGTTAATAACGAGCCGCTTTTCTGCTCGCTTTTCGAAAAGCTTTTTCGCTGGGCTGTGCCGCGCAAAGTGATTACGGAGGATACGCGCAATTACTGCATCTATCATGATGACCCGGCCATTACGGATCCCGAAAAACTTCGTTTAAGTGTGGGAGTAGATATTCCTGCGGGAACCGAAATATCAGGGGAAGTCGGTCGGATGGTTTTACCACGCGGAGAGTATGCAGTAGCGCGCCTCGAGTTGAGTTCTGATAAATATCCATTGGCCTGGAACATTATCTACAGGGACTGGCTGCCCGAAAGCGGATACATGTGCGGTGATGGCCTGCCCTACGAGACCATGCTTCAGGATCCAGCCGAACATCCAGAAGGCAAACATGTTTTCGAAATCTGTATTCCCGTTGTACCCTTGTAATCAGAAATCTTTCATTGTCTTAACTGTTCCATTATTTTTAAAAGAGGTGGAACAATGCCAGTACAATCAACAGAACCGCAAGTTAAGAATCAGAACGAAGCTACCTACTCACGTCATAACATTGAGGTTGTCAACTCACGTGTTCACAATCTTAAAAACCTCTCTGTATCCATACCGCGAAACCAGTTAGTGGTTTTCACCGGGGTATCAGGAAGCGGAAAATATTCACTGGTTTATGATACTATCTATGCCGAATCAAGACGACAGCTTCTTGAAACATTCAGCTCGTATGCCAGAAACCGTATGTCCAAAACGTCACGCCCCGATGCAGACGGCATCTTTAATATTTCGACTCCAATTGTTATCAATCAGCGCCCAATGGGAACAAACCCCCGATCAACAGTGGGAACGGCGACTGACATCTATTCGTATATTCGACTGCTCTATTCCCGTTTTGATGATAACAAAAACTACTACCCGGCCAGCTCTTTCTCGTTTAACGATGTAGAGGGCATGTGCACGACCTGCCGCGGCCTGGGTCTTGAATCGGTACCTGATGTTAGCAGGCTTGTTGATTTTAATCTTTCTGTAAGAGATGGAGCGATAAAACATTCGATGTTTGCAGTCGGAAAGTGGTTCTGGAAGGCATTAACGATGTGCGGATTTTTTGATCCCGATAAACCAATAAAAGATTTTACGGATGAAGAGCTTCACATGCTGCTCTACTCGCAAGAAACAAAATTTAAATCTGATCGCATGGGCGAAGAGTATGAATCGAAGTATACAGGAGTCATAACCAAGATCCGTGAGCGCCACGAACGCGGAACGGCCAACCCGGCCGGTTTTGAAGACTACATAAGCCAGCAGACCTGTTCTGATTGCAAAGGTTCACGCCTTAACAAGCGTGCACAAGATGTTTCTGTGTACGGAATAACCCTTAACGAGCTGGTTCATATGGAGATGCCTGAACTCTATAATTTTATAAGTAGTATTAAATTTCCTGAGGCACAACCGATAACATCCCGCATTGCTGGGGCTACCCGTAATCTAATCGAAATCGGGGCCGGCTATCTTCATTTGAACCGATCTGTCGGTACACTTTCGGGTGGCGAGTCTCAGCGTGTCAAGATGGCTCGTCAGCTTGACTGCGACCTTATCAACATGATCTATATTCTTGATGAGCCGACTTCAGGCCTGCACCCCAAAGACGTAGACGCTGTCATAGCAATGTTAAAACGGCTTCGTGACAGAGAAAACAGCGTACTGGTTGTAGAACATGATCCGGAGGTTATACTCTCTGCTGATTCTATTGTAGAGATTGGTCCCGGCGCAGGTTCAAAAGGAGGCGAGCTTATCTTCGCAGGATCAAGAGAGAATTTTTTAAAACAAAAAAGCACTACAGCAACAGAGCTTGAAAAACAGATTACTATTGGTAAAAAACGAGTCAGCAACTCTGAAGCCTTTATTATCAGAAACGCTTCTAAAAATAATCTTAAAAATATCTCTGTCAGTATTCCATCTTGTGTACTTGTTGCAGTAACCGGGCCCGCCGGCAGCGGCAAGAGTACTCTTATTCATAACCATTTTATGAGTAACTATCCCGATGCGATTTGTGTAGATCAGGGATCCCCATTCAGAAGCAGCCGTTCGACTGCGATGTCGTATACAAAGATCTTTGATGCGATACGATCCGAGTTTGCATCAGCGACCAGCAGTGCCCCGGGGCTCTTTAGCTTTAACTCAAAAGGTGGTTGCCCGGAATGCAATGGTCAGGGTCAGATCAAAATTGATATGAGCTTTCTTGAAGAGATGACTACAACCTGCAAGGCCTGTAACGGCAAGCGCTATATCGATTCGGTTCTTCAGCTTGAGTACAAGGGGAAAAACATCTACGATATACTCTGTATGACCGCACTTGACGCCCGCGACTATTTTGAAGATCCGGTTATAAAGCACGGCCTTGACATGCTTATCAGAGTAGGACTCGACTATATACAGCTAGGTCAGTCGATGTCGACCTTATCGGGAGGCGAGCTGCAGCGCCTAAAACTGGCTAAGGAGTTTAAAAACCGGGGCCATATCTATGTGCTGGACGAGCCGACCTCTGGTCTTCATCTGAAAGACATTAATCGGCTTCTTGGCATACTACAGTCGCTGGTTGATAATGGAAATTCTGTAATTGTAATAGAACACAATTTACAGATAGTCGCCAACGCCGACTGGATTATCGACCTAGGCCCCGAAGGTGGCAAAAACGGTGGTGAACTTGTCGCCCAGGGAACACCGGAAGCTATATGCAAAAACGAAAATTCTGTAACTGGACAGTACCTTAAAAGATTTATGGAAGGGAACTAACCAGCGTGAAATTCTATTAAAAAATTAAAACACTTATTCCCCTTATTTAGGTAGATAATGATCAACCAATTAATATCTATTTAAAAGAACACCGGTATAAAATTAAATTTTATAAGCATTTATATCTATATGTTAAGGAAAAACACCATTTGTATTAAATAGCCAACTTTTCATGACTAACAATTTATTTGTTTGACAAAATACTTAATACCAACTATTTTTTGCAAAAACAACTTATGGAGAATTTATGAAAAGACTTTTAATTATCCTGCTTTTACCCTTTTTGTTTATTTTTGCATGTGACGACGACGAAGACAAGGATGAGACATACTTTTTCGCTGTCGATGGCATTTGTTTTGAAGCAATATCATCAGACGAAAAAGCTATTGATGAAATTATTGAAAGTGGGTACACAAAAGGAAGTTGTAATACTGATGATGCTTTAGCAAAATGCGTCACCAAATATCCAGAAGGCACAGTGATAGAATACTATTTCAGTGAAGGTGATTACTATTGGGATTTAGAAGAATTCGAAAGTGAGTGTCTTGAATATGATGGTACATATTCTACACTTTAATCGCATATATAAATGTTGTGCATATTGCACTGCTTTTATATATAAAAACATTAAACTCATTCTCCGTCGAAAAATAAGAAAAGCAATTGATAATAAAATACAATACAAATCATAGACATAATTGTAACTGCTCTTAATCATTAACGAAACAGTTACAATTAAAACATATGCGAAATAATCCAGATATGATTTAGTTATATGCAATTTCAAGAACAAATATATATTATCGCAATACAATAACTTCAGCTTTCAGCTATCAGCTTGTGCCTTATGTGTTTAAATACTCACTGCAGAATTTGTTAAGCCAGTTATTTATTTCATCTTTTTCTGAATTAAAAGTCATTACTTTCTCATCACTACCCGGTTTTTCGAAAACTTTTAAATGGCTTTCCAAAACGGCATCCGATATATCACTTCTGTTTTTTTTGATTCTGTTTTCTGTAATTCGCTTCCGCACTTCTTCTTCAGATATATCGATAAAAATAATTACAGTCTGATATCCATATTGATCAGCCACAGACTTAAAATTATCGCGCAAAAACTTAAAACAGAATGTATCATCAACAATAACATTATTGTTTCTTTTCAGCTCATTTTTAAGCTGCAAGATTGCCTCTTCACTGGTTTTTGCCCACTCAATCTGTGGGATGTCATCTCCGGGAAGAAAACCTTTTTTTTCATTAATCTCGTCAAAAGAAATTCTTGAATAATTTATTATTTCAGCCAATTTTTTTGATAAGGTGGTTTTTCCAGAAAAAGCCGCACCGCACATCAAAAATAAACGATTATTGTTTTTCAATTAAACCTCCGGATTCTAAATATAGTACACATAAATGATACTTAACATATTCGCTTTTCAAGAATAAAATTTTTTACAAAGCAAGTATTGGCTAGAAACTGATGCTGTAAATCCTATTTTTAACAAATGTTAGAGGTAATGTATATCAATTGATGAAGTCAAAAGTTCATCAATTTTAAATTCAACAAATTTCAGATAAATATGAACAAATTGAAATTTTTGGTTTACTTGAAAAATATGGAAATACTATCTCAATTGACGCAAAAAAACTTAAAGCACGTGCAGAAGAGTTAGTCAGTTTCAAGTTTGGCCTTGCTGATGCAGCTCATGTAGCTTATGCTGAATTTTTTAAATCAGATTTTATTAGCTGTGATGAGAAACTTATCAAAAAGTGTGAAAAATATGTTACTTTAATAAATCGTTATAATCCTGTATCTTTTTGTAAAGTGGAGAGTTTAAAATGAAACAAGCAAAATATATGAATGAAAATGAAGTTCTTGAAAAAGGTATTACTGCTCTATTGTCAGAGCTTGGACCAGTTGAAACAGCCCGATTTCTTAACTTTTCCAGAGACAAACGTATCGAATCTGTTAAACGGCATCGCGAATGGCAAAAAAATCTTTATAAAGATGTTTTTTTAATGATGTCTTTTAGTATTAGCCCCAAAATCTTCAGAAAAAAGGGGTAGTCACTGCGGAACTCTTGCCAGCTGTACTTCAGAAGCTGCACCAAACGGTATACCACCTTGTTTTAAAAAGATATAGGAATGTGCTTATTCATATGTTTTAGCTCTGTTAGACTTTTTTGTTATTGTAATTAATTTTGATGTGAGGAATATTAGGGTTGAGAAGTAATACTGCGTATAATATTCTCATTCATCCGTTTATACGCCATATGGCGTATAATCTTAAGTTAGGTGTAATTGAGGACAATAAATGAAAAAGAATAAGTTAATTTTAATAATCGTTTTAATCTCTATTTTTATGGTTTCATGTAAAGATAAAACCAACAAACTTATTTTCCCTTTTCAACTTCTTGAATTTGATAATAACTACTACACTATTGTAAATATAGTTAATGAACCAGGATCTTATCCTGGTATATTCATTTTAAATGATCAATCAAAAATTAAGCAGCTTTGCGATAGTGCCTATATTGTTGACCTTGAAAAATATCATTACACAACACCACAATGCAAATTAATTATATATAAAAACAATACGTTGCACTCAAGTATACTCTATAATAGTAGTAAGGATATTAACTTCCAGGGGTATGAATCATTGTTTATTCAGGTTGACTTTCCTATTGAATATTTCACTGATAAGTTACCAGAAGGTATTGTACGATGACAACCTCAACTACACCTAACAGAGAATGTCCGGCTCCGCTTCGCTCCGACCAAAATTGCACTTTTGTCAAACAACTTGCTATGGTAGAATTGCAGGGAGAAGAGCCGCAAGTGGTTCGCCAAATCCCTTCGGGACCGTGCAACTTCGGACATTCTCGGAACGTTAGATGACATTGCTTTGAAATCTCACAATTTTCAAGTTTTAATATTAATTCTTCATTCTTCTACACAAAAATGACTTGACGATTGATAGCAGATATGCTATCTAATATTTATGATGATTGTACTAGATACAAATGTATTATATCAGGCTTTACGTGGAAAAAGTGGGGCGTCTCATTTTATTTTACAATTAATTAGAAACCAAGATATTTCTTTGGCTCTTTCGTTAAAAGTATTCTCTGAATATGAAGATGTTTTAAAACGCCCTGAAAAACTAAAAGATCTAAAACTTGATTTAGAAGATATTGGGAAAATTCTTCGCTTTCTATCTTATATTTGCAAGCCAATAAGCACTTATTATTTATTTAGACCAAATTTACGTGATGAAAAAGATAATATTTTCGTTGAACTTTGTATAAGTAGTAATGCTGAATATTTAATTACAAGCAATGTAAAAGACTTCAATATCTCAAATGAACTGATTTTTAATGATTTAACAGTAATAACTCCGACCGAATTTGTAAAAAAATGGAGAGAAAATAATTATGAAAAAGAAAGCTAGTGTTTTAACATTAAGAATTCCAAATGAACTTAAACATAAAATTGAAAAAGTTGCCGATCAACAAGGTGTTTCTATTAACCAGCTCGCGCTTTATGCTTTTACAAAAGAAATAAATGAAATGGAAACGTCTTATCAATTTGCACAGTTTTGGAAAGATAAAACAAAAAAAGAAATTTTAAGTGATTTTGATGAAGCTTTTAGTAAAGTAGATTGTGGTTCTATACCAAAATGGGATCAACTGTGATGTGTCACAACGTCATCTAACAAAGCGTCGGCTGCTCCGCCCCAACGGGCTCCGGGCTAGCGTCGAACTATCGTTCGATTCCCTTCGGCTACGTGTTTTTTCAAAACACTGCCAGCCTACGGCGCTACGCCACATTTTCTTGTCACGATTACTACAAAAAGAGCAACAATCGCGCTACCGCTAAAGCCGACGAAAACGTAAGCAACACTTGGGCGTTATGTGCAAGCAGTGTGCCTGGCTTTTTACTCAACTCTGGAGAATCGGCCGTCCTGGCCGCCTTTGTTTTAACAAGAAAAAACAATAAAATTCTCACCGCCTTCGGATAAATCCTACCGGAGGTGAGAAAGTGTTGAATGTTTGATCTGTAATGCATCAGATGCGGGTCACGGTATCTGGACTTGCGCTGACACTGTTGAATTATCCGTAAATAATTCAATACCGATGAGCGCGCCTGTACTCGAGAAGCGGAGGCCTATGTTGTTGTTCTCATTATACGGGTTGTTGTTGTTCCAGTTGCCAACCTGCATGTTGTTGGCAGAATTGTTCCTGCTACCACCCCGTTTCACGCGGTTAGACCCGCTTTTGATTGCGCGAATTCAGCCTCGCGGATATTTGCCCCAATCGAAGTGCCCGATTTCAAAAGTTGATTTATTAGTACATACTCTTTCGTATTTTTGCTTATCTCACGACAGAGTTTAACAATATCCAGAGCCAAGAAATAACTTTTTTCTTTTAACGGATTATCTTTCGTTGAACCTTCCCAAAAAAAATCTGCTCCATAGAGCAGATTTTTTCAACAATTTTTCATTATTCATTATTCACTGCCCTTCACTGGGTCCTCACAAAGCGAAAGCCTATGTAGTCGTCCTCGATATACGGGTTGGAGTCGTACACATAGCCCACTTGCAGGGTGTAGGCATTGTTATCCCAGCTGCCACCCCGTAGCACGCGGCTAGACCCGCTGTGTTCAGGATACCAGTCAAAACACCACTCCCACACATTACCGCTCATGTCGCGCATACCAAGCGCATTCGCTGTTTTACCGGCAACTGGCTTTGTAACTAAACCGCTGTTGATAGAGTACCACGCAACTGTACGCGATGGTCCGCTTTCTCCGGCAGTATCAAGCGGATTGTCTGCGGTTGTATAGGCATAATCGGTCGCTCCGCTGGCTGAATTGCCTTTTGTCCAATACACGCCAGTATTTAATATTGAGTTCGTTGTGTCGCTCCCGCGATATCTCGCGGCGCACTCCCACTCCATGCTTCCCGGAAGGCGAAAGCCTTTCGCTGTGGATTTTACATACGGTTCATCCTCTGTTCCGCTATATACACTGCCAAGATCCCATGTTATCGTCGTTGAATCTGTCGCTGCCCTGATAGGTGTTGTAGATCCGCTGTCCGTATAATAAACACAATCAAGATCGGCATCTGTTCCGTTATTGGCGTTATAGTACTCTGTAAGTGCGTTACACCATACCATTGAATCGCGCCAGTTTATGGTGGTTACCGGATGCTGGTTTGTTCCTGCGCCGCTATCACCCTGAACGCCGGCATTGGCGAAGGTATAGCCTCCAGTGGTTGTTGCCCA
>JAQIBV010000054.1 GCA_027858855.1 Spirochaetota bacterium
AAACTTCTTTAATACAACAATTCGGGTTCAAAATAGGGCGGGATTAATAGCTGCTTACACTTCATATTTGTGTTAAAAAAGCGCGGGAATTGAAATTAGATTAAAGTGGGAATTAACAACACCACCGTCCCCTTTTCTCCATTTCTTCTGCAATACCTCCGTCCCCTTTTTTCCGCAAATATTTCTTGACTATATCACAGTGAGGATAAAAGTGATCATTGTTAGCGCTAACATTTAAATTAAGTAAAGGTGATTTATGAAAGAATATCGGGGTAGAGCCGCATCGATTGTACAGAAAATGACCCTTAAAGAGAAGTCTTCGTTGTGTTCGGGACTTGATGAGTGGAGTACGCAACCGGTTAGGCGACTAAATGTGCCTGGTATATGGCTTTCAGACGGACCGCATGGTTTACGCAGGGCGCCTGAGACTCATCTTCCCGGCTATGGAGACCAGTTGCCGGCTACCTGCTATCCGACTGCTTCGGCTCTAGCTGCCAGCTGGGATCTCGAGCTTGTAGAAAACTACGGAAGAGTTCTTGGCGCTGAATCGAACGAACAGAGTATCGGTGTGCTTTTGGGTCCCGGAGTTAATATTAAACGCTCTGCACTTGCGGGGCGTAATTTTGAGTTTTTCTCTGAAGATCCGCTGCTTTCCGGTAATATTGGGGCAGCCTATATTGAGGGCGTGCAGAGTCAGGGGGTTGGTACCAGCCTAAAACACTATGCCGCGAACAATGTTGAAACAAAACGGATGTGGAATAATTCTGATGTTGATATGCGTACCTTTCATGAAATATATCTGAAACCGTTCGAAATTGCCGTAAAAAAAGCACAACCATGGACGATTATGGCGTGCTATAATCGTGTTATGGGAGAATACGGTTCCCAGAACGAATATATTTTGAAAAAGGTTCTTAATGAGTGGGGTTTCGAGGGTATTGTTATATCTGACTGGATCTCAGTTATAGATCGTGTGAAAGCACTTGGAGCCGGGCTTAATATCGAAATGCCTAACAAAGGGTCGTTTAATGATAAGACAATAGAAGAGGCTGTTGAAAACGGCACGCTTGATGAAGAGGTGGTTACAAAAAATGCTGAGGCCGTTGTTGCATTTGCTCTTATGGCTACAGACAAAGGCCGGAAGAAACTTAAAGTTGACTATGCTGCGCACCATGTAAAAGCCCGTGAAATTGCAGCGGAGTGTATTACTCTGTTAAAGAACGATGATAGGCTACTTCCGTTTGATAGTGAGCGTTTTACTACGATTGCCGTACTGGGTGAATTCGCACAGTGCCCCCGGTATCAGGGCAATGGGAGTTCTGAGGTAAAGCCGACTCAGCTTGATACTATTTGGGACGTTTTGAGCCAGGAGTATGGAACTCAATATTCTTTTACCTATGCTCAAGGGTACAGTCTTGAGAATGATGATGAACTGGGACTGATTGATGAGGCCGTTGCTGCCGCCAGGAATGCGGATGCAGTTATTATATGTGCCGGACTTCCGTTGAGTTATGAATCAGAGGGTATTGACCGTACTCACCTTGATATGCCAGTTTCGCAAAACAGGCTTATTGAAAAGGTTTGTGAGGTACAGAAGAACGTCACCGTAGTGTTGACAAATGGTAGTGCCGTTTGCATGCCATGGATCGAAAGAGTAACTGCTGTGCTTGAATGCTGGCTTATTGGGCAAGCCGGTGCAGGAGCTATTGTGGATGCGGTGTTTGGTAATGCTAATCCTTCGGGTAAACTTGCTGAGACCTTTCCGCTGCGTCTTGAAGATACTCCGGCGTTTTTTAATTTTCCGGGAGAGTTTGGTGAAGTGCTGTATGGAGAGCGCTTTTATGTAGGGTATCGTTATTATGATGCACGAAAACTTGATGTACTTTTCCCGTTTGGACATGGTCTATCATATACCAGTTTTGATTACCAGGAGCTATCTGTTGACAGGTTGACCGTGAATGTGCGTGTGCGTAACAGTGGTGAATGTTTTGGCAAAGAGGTTGTGCAGTTATATCTTGGTGCTTCTAATTCGAAGGTATCGCGGTCTGTACGTGAATTGAAGGCTTTTCGAAAGATTGCACTTAATGCCGGTGAGTCTGCGATTGTATCTTTTACTTTGACTAAAGATGATTTTTCGTACTTTGATCCGCTTAAGATGTTGTGGATAGCTGAAAGTGGTATATATAACGTATATATCGGTTCATCGTCTCGGGACATACGTCTTGAAACGGAACTCGAGTTTATATCGAGCCAGAAAGTACCACTTATGTTTAATGAGTATACGTTTCTGCGTGAGTTTTGGGAGAACGATCAGACAAAGGGGTATATCATGGAGATGATGCCTAAATGGCTTTCTGGCTGGAAGAAAGATAATGAAGATATTTCGAAAGTGGAAATTCAGGACTTTTTCCTTGATCATCCTATTGTTAAATTTGCGTATATTGACAGTTCCGAGATTACTTATGATGATATTGATGCTTTGCTTTCCAAGTGTGAAGGTCTTACCTATGATGCGTAATGGTATATAGGAGGCTGTCGTAATAATATGTATCAGTCATTGGGAAACACCGGATTCAAGGGGCATATTTGTCAACACCATCAGTTTAGGTAAATAAAGTTTCTACCCTGGTGATTTTTAGTTTTATCACATTACAGAGTTGGCTTTGATAACTTCTGTGAAGTATTCGTGCTGATCTGTGATATAAGTTTTGATTATGTCGCATATAGCGTGGGATAACAACTCCGTCCCCATTTTAACAAATTTTCTACCTTTTTATGATTAATATTTGACAAAATGCAAACGGTTGTTACTGTTAGCGCTAACATGAGGGATAGAAATATATGACGCGATTAAAAGATATTGCTGATAAAATGGGTATTTCGGTTATGACCGTCTCACGTGCCTTAAATACCCCCGAGTTAGTGAAACCGGAGTTGCTCGCAAGAATAAAAAAAGTGGCACAGGATCTTAATTATGTACCACATCATGGTGCGCGTTCTTTGGCAACAAATAAAACCGGTATTATTCAGATATTTACTGGTTTGGATTTTACTGACCATTACTTTATGCTGCTGCAGGCTGGAATCATTGAATGTCTGAGTAAAAATGGTTATGCACTTATGGTTAGCACTGGATCGAAAGTAACATTTCGCTGTGACGGAATTATTGCTATGAGTCTTGCGGCCGGTGAATCTGAGCACTATTTCGATAATATAAATGTCCCTTCTGTGCTTTTCGGCCAGACTGAAGCCCCGGTAGATTATGTTGATACAGACAATCAGGGAGGCATTCGACTTGCGGTAGAGCACCTGTTGGATTTGGGACACCGAGAGATTGCCTTTATGGGACTTTCTACTCCCGAACCTTTCGGCAGGTGGCGGTATGAAGCATTTATTGAAACTATGGAGGTACATGGTATTGCTGTGAATCCCGAAAATGTTCTGTGGACTCCAAACAACAGGAAAGATATTCTTAAAGAATGCCCTAAAATATTTGAGAATATAAATTACACAGCCATTGTTTGCTCTAACGATGAACAGGCACACGCATTTATTGAAATAGCGCGAGAATATGGAGTAAAAATACCTGATGATTTATCTGTGGTAGGATTTGATGGCATTCAACTGCATGAACTTACTACGCCCAGACTGACGACCATCGTTCAGCCAGTCATTAAAATAGGTCATAAGCTGGCAGAATTATTACTGAAAAGAATCAAGGATCCGAACAGAAATTTGGAGCGTATTCTCTTTGAGAATACGTTAGAGCCATCAATGTCAAGCAGGGCAATTGAATGAGCTGCTTTTTTTTTAAATAAAATGTTAGCGCTATCATAGAGCAAAAGGAGGGTCTTTCAGAAAAGAAAAGTTCATTTATGACGCATAAGAAAAAATTTAATTTAAGGAGTAAAATAATGAAAAAAATTGTGTTAGTGTTTGTGGCTATGCTCTTTGTGGCAAGCCTTGTATCGTGCAAGAAGGGCGGTTCAGCAGACAAAAATGCTGAGCTCAAAATTTTTGTTTCTCAACCGCGACTCAACGATATTTATCAGAAGTATGCGCAGATGTTCGTTGAGAAATACAATACGGATAATAATACAAGTATTTCAATACTTGTATTATTATCCTTCTGATCAGTATGGGCAGATCATAAAGTCTAAGCTAGCTGCCGAAGATGTTTTTGACCTGTTTCAGCTTCACGCAAGCAATGAACTGCCGGAATTTGTCGAAGGCGGATTTATTGAACCGTTAAACGAAACTACGCTGATTGACGTACTTTATGATGGCTCTAAAGCCAGTGTAACGTTTGACGGCAATCTTTACGGTCTTCCACTTGAAAGTATGAACTGGGCAATGTTGTATAACAAGCAGCTTTTTGATGAGCTTGGTATCAAACCCGCTGATACGCTTTCTGAATTGAAAGAAGTCAGCCAAAAAATCAAGGATGCGGGAAAGACCCCCTTTCTTATTTCGTACCAGGAGTCATGGATACCACAGCTGTTTCTTCCGCTTATCGTAGGCTCAGTAGATAGTAAAAACGGCTTTATTGACAAGATGAATGCAGGTAAGTCTTCTTTCAGTGATATCAAAAACGATTTTTTTGGCGTTATCGATATTGTTCATGCTAATGGTAATGTCAAAGCCTTTGAGTTTGGTGGAACAAGCGGTTGTGCAGAGTTTGCTACAGGAAACTATGGTATGTGGATAATGGGGCCATGGTTTGCCGAAACAATTCTTGATGTCAATAAAGACATGAAGTTTGGTGTTGCCGCGATCCCGGTTAACGAAAACAAAGAACTTACCCAAATCATGCAGGCTATTACAACTACACTCGTTATTTCCAAAAAAAGTGAAAACAAAGCTCTTGCAAAAGCATTCCTTGAGTACCTGATATCTGCAGAAGTTGCTAATCAATTCTATGAAGAGCTTAAGTTCAATCCTGTTGCAAAGACTCAAAACTTCGATGTATATCCATGGGTTGAAGACTCTATAAAATATATAGAAGAAAGACGCTCTTATACAGAAAAGAAAATCCCGCAAAGTGTAAAAGACGAATCTGGTATACTTCTGCAGGAGTACTATTCAAAAAAGAAAACAAAAGATGAAGTTCTTTCCGCTCTCGATAAGGAGTGGGAGACATACAACAAGGTTAACAGGTAAAATTTATTAAGGTGTCATACCCGGGTGTATATTAACTGATGAGATTATTATCCCTGTATATTCCATTTGCGCAGGCATATACAGGGATGCGGGTTTCATTTTAGCTAAATAAACTTATGCGTATAAACTGCCAATTACAAGCAGATACTCAGGAATGATACATGACACACGAAAACAGCAACAAAACAGGTAACAGATGAAACTACATAAAACAAAAACTCTTGTTCTATTTTCTCTCCCGGCATTTATACTGTATTTTGTCTTTATGGTTCTACCGGCAATCAGCGCGTTTATCTACAGTTTTACTGACTGGAATGCTTTGTACAAAGATTTCTCTTTTGTTGGATTTGACAATTATGTTGAGGCATTTTTTGATAGAAATTTTATCGGTACATTAAGTCTGTCATTTCGTTATGTAATTACTATGGTATTGATTCAAAATGCTTTGGGGCTTACTATTGCAGTCCTTATTGACAGCATGAAAAGACAATCAATTTGGAGAACTCTTGTATTTATACCTAACATGATAAGCCTTATCACCAGCGCGTTTATATGGAAGTTTATTTACACAAAAGTTTTTCCAGAAATTTCTGCAATAACAGGTATCGGCATATTTGGTGAAAGCTGGCTTGGTGACGCAACGCTGGCATTCTGGGCGGTAACAATAGTGTCAGTGTGGGTAGGAGTCGGATATACTATGATAATATATCTTGCGGCTCTGCAAAATGTTCCGGTAGTTTTAAAAGAAGCTGCAATAATTGATGGAGCGAGCAACTTGCAGACCTTTATAAACATTACATATGCTATTACGATTAATGTGTTTCTTACACTAAATGGATCTTTTAAGGCATTCGACCAGTTTCTTGGGCTTACGGGCGGAGGACCGGGACGATCGACACAGGTTATTACGCTCAATATTTACAATGAAGCATTTGCTGGAAATTTCCGGTTCGGTTATGGAAATGCAAAAGCTGTAATACTCTTTTTAATTGTACTTATAATCACACTTATACAATTCCGCGTTATGCGCACGGAGAACAGTTAAAATGAAAAGCAAGACAAATATATTTGTATTAATGCTGCTTGCGGTAATAACATGTATCATTCTGTTTCCGGTTTATACCGTATTACTTAATTCGTTTAAAACCCGTTCAGAAATGCTTGTGTCGTTTCTTGCATTTCCCAAAGAGTTTACATTCGATAATTATATAATTACGATTCAAAAGCTTAAATATGTTTCAAGATTTTTCAATACACTTATTGTAACTGTTCTCTCTGTAACTGGTATTGTTTTCTTTAGTGCGCTTGCGGGATATAAAATAGCAAGAACACAGTCAAGACTCAGTAAAGTGCTCTACCTTTTGTTTACACTCTCGATGCTGATTCCTTTTCACTCAATTATGATTTCATTGACACAAATTTCAAAAATTGTTGGTGTTCGTAATTCATTGTGGGGGCTTTCAATTATTAATATTGGACTGGGAGTAAATCTGGCGATATTCCTTTTTACAGGATTCTCAAAATCAATCCCAAAAGAATTGGAAGAAGCGGCCGCCATCGATGGATGTAATGAGTTTCAGGTGTTTCGTTACATTGCAATGCCGCTTCTTAAACCGATAGCTGCCACTGTCGCGATTATTGACGTACTGTGGATATGGAATGATCTGCTGTTGCCACTGCTTATGCTAACCAGTTCAAAAGACTTTACATTAGTTCTGGGTATTAATCAGTTTTTCGGATTATATAATTCGGATTGGACATTAGCGCTTGCCGGATTGATACTCACTTCAATTCCTGCAATTATGTTCTATTTAGTATTTCAGAAATATATTATTAAGGGTATTGCCAGTGGCGCTGTTAAGGAATAAGCAGGTAGATAGTATGAATTACAACAAAAAGTCAGGAAATGCAATGAAACATAAAATAATTATATCAGCAAAAGAAAGTGGCAAACGCTTATATCAAGAAACAGCAAATACATTCAACAGCAGTATCACGGGATCTCTTGTTGAAATTGACATATTAAAAACTTATCAGAAGATTATAGGTTTTGGAGGTTCTTTTACTGAAGCAGGATCAACAAGTTTAGACAAACTTACTCCTGAAGTACGGCAGGAGGCTATTGATGCTTACTTTCACCCTCAGAAAGGAATCAATTATACCTTCTGTCGAACTCATATTCAAAGTTGCGATTTTTCATTGGGAAACTATAGTTATGTTGAAGATCCAGAAGATATAGAGTTGAAAACTTTTACCATAGAACGGGATACAAAGTCTCTTATACCACTTATCAGGGACGCCCTTAAAACGTCTCATAACAATATCAGGATTTTCGCATCACCATGGTCTCCACCTCCTTTTATGAAGACGAACGGTCAGATGAACAGGGGGGGCAGTCTGAAGCCTGAATATTATGAGCGTTGGGCAATGTGTTTTGTGAAATATCTTGAGGAGTATCAGAAGGAAGGTATTAGTATCTGGGGGGTATCGATACAAAATGAGCCTCAGGCTGTTACCCCATGGGATAACTGTGTATATTCGCCCGAAGAAGAGCGTGATTTTGTGAAGGTACTGGGGCCGCTTCTGCAGAGGGAGGGGCTTGGCAAAAAAAAGATTATTGTTTGGGATCACAACAAAGATATCATGAAAGATCGCGTTGATGTTATGTTTGCTGATCCTGAAGCCATTAAATGGGTATGGGGAGTTGGATTTCACTGGTACAGCCATAGCGATCAGGACAACGTTTTGGATAACTCAATACTTGATTATACACATAATAATTATGGCACCAACCTTGTTTTTACCGAAGGTTGTAATCCGCTTGGCAACAAAGATAAGCCCTTTTTGGGTGAATGGTGGACAGGTGAAAAGTACGGACTTAACATCATCAATGACTTAAACCATTGGACCTGTGCCTGGTGTGACTGGAATATGTATTTGAACGAGCATGGTGGACCAAACCATGTAAATAACTTCTGTGACGTATCAATTATTGTTGATACAAAACAGAACAAAATTCACTACAATTCATCTTATTATTATCTTGCACATTTTAGCAGATTTATTTTTCCAGGTGCAGTGAGGATTTACAGTTCTTGCTCTGATGATAAACTTCTAACAATAGCGTTTCGTAATACTGATGATTCACTCGTTATTGTTGTGATGAATACTACTGAAGATGAAAAAGAATTCACTCTCAGTATAGGGTCTTATATGGTATCGCTGGTTATAGAAAAAAGATCTATCCAGACACATATTCTTGAGGACAGCTTTTAAGTCGCCTCCTATTTCCTCGTTCATATGTGTTTTTAATATAGGCCGTCTGAAATTTCAGACGGCCTATCATGTGGAGTACTTCTTCCGTTTACATTGATTTGCGAAGTGCTTTTCCGTTTACATTGATTAGTGTTTGAAAGCATCATTTTAATAATAAGTAACCAATTATTCAAACAAAAAGTAGTCTATATTGGCAATGCCGTCTCCACCAGCACCCTTTATGTAAAGAGTATGGATTCCCTTTAAATCTGTACCGTTAATAGATGAACTTTGTTCAGAGTAGTTAAACCATCCCCCGGTAGATTGAACTGTATGCGTTCCCAGAAGTTTACCATTTTCACCATCAAGGTGAATTTCAATTTTTTTACCTGCATAGCTAGTATCAACCGCAAGGTAAAAACGGATTGCCGAATAACCTCCGTCCCCAAAGTTCACTTTCGAATAGGCAATCCAGTCGCCTCCATCAAAGTAGCCTATACCATTTCCCTCGATCTGGACCCCTTTCATTTTATCGAACTCTTCCGCTTCTATAATTGCAGATGCAAGAACAGGTCCTTTTTGTAATGTCTCATAGAAAGGAGGGTTCATAACTTCTAATCCACTCTTTTTTATAGTTGAGTCCCAAACATAGGTTGCGACTGTCTTTTCGGGAATTGCTGCTGCTATCTGGTAATCATGGCATTGAATAGTAAATTCCTGTACTTCGCGTCCCTGATTTACTGCGATAAGAACTAAAGTATTGTCAGGATTACGGAAAGCAACGGTAGTTACAGTCCGTAAATTTCCGTAGCTACTGTATATTCTCTTCGCACCTGGCTTCACATGACGGCTAAACTGTCCTAGCAGGTAATAGTCGGCAGTCTTTATCCATTCCTTGGAGTTGCCTTTTTTTTGTATGAGATAGGTTGGAGTGAATTTCCCTAGCACATTGTACGGTCCTTGATTGTGCTCATCAAGCTCTTGTGTGCTCATCGTTACCCATGCAACATAACTGGAGGAATAATTGCGAAAGAGTATTGCAATCTCATCAGCACCTTTAGTTCCCCACTTCGATCCCTCAGAGAAATGTATGTTCATAGCGGGAAAGATTTCTTTTAGTTTGCTCAAGTTCGATACGCTACCTGCATAGTGATGAAAGGCGACTCCATCAACAACCTTTTTTTGACCCATTTCGTCAAGAGACCATAAAATGTCGCGAGCCTTTCCCCAGGTGTCATAATTGTGGTCATTAATCCAGATCTTTGTTTTTAAATTGTTTTTTACAAGTTCATCCTTTAAAGCTGCAGCAACATCACGCTCTTGTTCCATTGAAAGCAACATGCCGGGATAGTTGTTGGGAAGGAAATTAGGTTCATTTTGAACTGTTAGTGCATAAATGGGAATGCCTTCTGCCTCATAGGCCTTTATAAATTTCACAAGATAACGGGCAAGTTCATCTTCATAGCCCTCTTTTAATGTGCCACCAATAAGAGCATTAGAAGTTTTCATCCATGCTGGAGGGCTCCAGGCTGATGCAAAAATGGTCAGTTCATTTCCGCTCTCCCTGCCTACTTCACGAGCCATTTTCACTACTTTCAGGATGCCTAGTTCTCTGTCGTTCTCGATAGAGAATTCACTGTTCATATCATCCTGATATGAATAAAAGCCTTTAGGATGAGGAGCAACACTGCGTCCATCAGAAAAATCGGAGGTACCTATTGTTACACGCCATAGATTCAGTCCCAATCCGGATTTAGGGTCAATAAGAGAACGCAGCACATCTTTAGCCTCCTCGTTACTTTTATTTTTGAGAATGGCGTGCACTGTTGTGTCTTCGAGTGAAGAACCAAAACCCAGTACGTCCTGATATTCATTTTCTGGCTTCACCTGTATAATCGGCTTGGTAGCTTTTCCCTGCTTAGTCATAAGGAGTACATCCTGACTGCTCCATTTGTAGCGTATTTCGGATTCATCCCAGGGATCCAGCCACCATTGAATACTTTTTGGTGAAAGTTCTGATGAAAATGTAACTGAAACCTGGAAATCCTCCTCAGGGCGAGTGCAATTGCACAAAATAAATACAACAAGCATTATGATTGCTGTCTGGATCCATCTATACATATTAACCTCCAATAATGTTAGCGCTAACAGAATATTCTAAAGTTCCTGAATCATGTCAATAAAGAAACAACACCGTCTCCATTTAAATAAAAAAAAGGATCACCGAAGGCAAAAGGAAACAATAAATTACCTCTACGCTATTTTATATTAACTTTTAGCTGGAGCTGGCTTATCGTATTTGAAATAATTCTCGGAATACGTATTTTGGTTGTTTTTTGCTTCGTAATAGGAATGTCATTTTATCCCTGGAATAAATTGTTACATTTGTTTAAAGATAATTAAATTAAGTTCCTTATGATAAGCTAGATTCATAAATATGGGGTGGATTGACTAAATGATCCTGTCTTATAATATGATAATTGAAAAAATTTTTACAATTTCTTGGTTTTTTTCGTTCTCATTTATAGAGGTGTTGATGATGAGAACTTCTGTAAATTTTAGAGAAACGGATTTAGAACGAATTGAAGCCATGTCGGGTGAGAGAGGATTAAGTAGGTCAGAATTTATTTGTATCTGTTTGAAAAATCTTTTCGCATCCAATTGCAAGAGATTACAAAAAATTGAAGCAACTCAATTAGTGGAATATCAGCCTGATGGTGAAGGGTATTGTCAAAAAAATGTTGTATTTGAAAATGATGTGTATCGCCTGGCTTTGAATTTCAGGGATTTTTGTCGTATTTCTGTTTCTTTTATTGTTTCGCTTGCTCTGGATCTATTCTTTGAACAAATAGGCGACAAAAAGGAAATAGTACATAACTATGCAAAATTCTATTATAATTTGGATCATATTCTACTCGAAAATGGTCAGATTTGGCATGTTAAGTACAAAAACCCCCCGTCATAGAAAAACAGACTTAAAACAAGAAAAACAATAGAGCAGTACAAAGAATAGAAGGGAAAAGTGCGTTCACTTATGTTAGAAGTGAACGCACAACTGAAATTATTTCTCCAAATATTCAGCACTTGCAAGTTTAATACATGTACAAAGAACTTTCATGGCTTTTTTAACTTCATCTACTGATGGGCGAGTCGGGGCGATTCTAATGTTAGAATTATTCGGATCCTCTCCTTTTGGAAATGTAGCTCCAGCCGGAGTAAGTGCAACACCGGCACCTTTCGCAAGTTCAACAACTCTTTTTGCAACAGGATATTTGGTATCAAGACTGATAAAGTAGCCGCCATTGGGATTTGTCCATTCAGCGATGTCCTCTCCCTTAAGCTCTTCATTGAGTATCATCTGAGCAGAATCAAATTTCGGCTGTAAAATTTCGGCATGTTTCTGCATTAGGCCCTCAACGCCGCCTGGAAATTCAGAGAAGAATTTATAATGGCGATATTGTTCAATCTTATTCGGGCCAATAGATTGTGTTCCAAAGAGTTTACTGATATATTTAATATTGGAAGCACTGGAACCCATAAAGCCGATACCGCCCCCACTGAAGGTGATTTTACTTGTTGAACCAAAAATATATGCTCTGTCGGGGTTGCCGGCTTCTTCACACGCACAGATAATATTTTTAGCTTCATCATAATTATCGGTTAAATGGTGAACTGTGTATGCATCATCGGCGAAGATGGTAAAATCTTCTGCTGCTGTTTTCATGGAAGCAAGAGCCATCATTTTATCATCAGAGATTGTTTCTCCAGTCGGGTTGCTGTAGGTAGGAACAAAAATAAGACCTTTAATAGTCGGATCAGATTCCACTAAATCTTTTATTTTTGAAAATGAAGGGCCGTCTCCTTCCATTGGTACAGAAATCATTTCGATTCCCATTGCCTCAAGCAGTGTAAAATGTCGGTCATAACCGGGAACAGTAATTATAATTTTTGGTTTTTGGTGAACCCATGGCTTAGAGTTGCCGTTCATACCTTTTAGCAAAGCCCACATTAATGTGTTAACCAAAAGAGCAAGACTGGAATTATTGCCAACTATAGTCTCTTCGGGTTTGATTCCAAGAAGTGTACTGCATAACTCTCTGATTTCCGGTAGGCCTGCAGGTCCGCCAGGATAATTTCTAATTGAAATACCGGAAGGAGTGATAACATCTTTTTCTGTGACAATTGTTAGCATGGGGTTGGAAACATCAAAGTTTTCGTCAGCGGGTTGGCCGCGCTCAATATTCAGGTTAAGACTTTCTGATTGCAGATTTTCGTACATCTTTTTTAATGCAGAAAGGTTTTCCATGGAGTTCCTCCAAAAGTTGATTTTGATTCTGAAGTCAATGTGAAAAAAAACATGTTAATTGCAATCAAAAATACTATAAAATCACAGGTTATGTGATTTTATAGTATTTTATACAAAAAAACATATTCAGTAATTTAAAAACTAGTAAAAAAATTTTCAAAATATGTGTGAATCTTAAATAATTGTATTTGAGGTTGTGAATTGATGGAAAAAGCTCTGGTTTAAGGCTTTTCTCTTCTATCAAAAAAAATACAACTATATCCTTCCTGCTTAGCCCGTTCACATATTGCAAAGCAGCTCTTATAAGCAAGTAGATGTTGATTCTCTTCAAATCTTTCAAGATCAACTCCGGCAATGGTGATTGTCATTAGAGGGGATTCTTTCATGTCTCCTTCTCTGTTCATTGCGGTAACTTTTGATTCCATAATGTCATCTTTAGAGTAATGCTCCAGTATTCCTTCATCAAAACGTGTAATAATATAATCAGCAACGGTAACGGCTTTTTTGCTATTAGTAATTATAATGAATATATCTTTGTATGCGTGTCCAATAAAGCTTTCGAACGCATCTGCACTCAACGTGCTGTTTTTAAGCAGTTTTGATGTGAATTGTAAAATTTTGTCTCCTGCGGAATATCCGTAGGTTGTATTGTATTCTTGAAAATTATTAATATTGCAGTAGAGCATGGTGTCATTTCCAGAGTTTTGTAAAGATGTCTTCACATGGTGCATAATACTGTTATTTCCAGGTAATCCGGTAATGGCATTTATATCCGGACTTGCTTTTAACAGGTTTGCTATCTGAATTTTATAATTATAGAGGATTAAATAATTCTTAACACGGTTCTTTAAAATAGCGTTATTTATCGGTAATTGAATAAAATCAATGTATCTGTTTGAAGAATTAAGATGAGCATATATATTATCCTTCTCCTCAATGATGATTATTACTGGAGTGTTTCTAAATTTCATATTTTGCTGGAGTGTCTCCATAATGTCGGGACTGGTTTCCACTAAGAATTTGGTATCAATGAGTATTAGGTCTGCTGCCGTTTTAATAAGATCAGAAGGTGAAACGCAATTTAATAGAGAGTAGCTCTCTTCAAGAATTGTAAGGATTTGATTATGCTGTTTTTCGTTTGCTACGGCAATCAGGATTTTGTTCTTATGTCCCATTTTATTCCCCGTTTGTGATTTGATGACACAGATTATGAGAAATAGCCCTGTTAATGTAATTCCTATTATAGGTAATGTCAACTTATTGGTTTATTAACATTCAATTATCTGTTGCAATAATATTGAATACTATTATCTTTTGTAAAATAGTATTCAACCCTGTTCTTAGAATTAATGTTTCAGCTGAGAGGTTTATGTGGTATTTCGCTATAAGAGACATTTAATGCTGATCTGGTTTTTCTTGCTTGGCTTCTGTCTGTTTAACTCTGCGATGGCAGCTGAAACTAAAAAAGTATTTATTCTTCACTCCTATCATCCATCTTATGTCTGGACAGAGGGGGTACAAAAAGGAATTCAGTCGGTTTTTCCATTAACTTCATCCGGAGTAGCTTTTACAATTGAGTATCTGGACACCAAGCGATATCCACTTTCACAGATGACCCCGCTTTTCATTTCCTATTTCGAACAAAAATACAGTGATATTGAATATGACCTCGTTATTATTTCAGACAACAATGCCCTGACTCTTTTCCATCAGCTCAGGGAACGCTTTTTTAAAGGAGTTCCCGCCGTTTTCTGTGGAATAAATAACTATTCTCCTGCACTGTTGAAAGAGGATCCGCTGTTAACGGGTATTGCCGAGAATACTAACATCCATGGTACTCTTGAATTAATGCGCTCCCTTTTTCCGGAAAGAGATAATATTATAGTAATTGTTGATTCTACTGCAACCGGTGAAGCCGAGTTACTCCGGTTCGAAAATGAAATAGTTAAGAATTCTGATCTAAAGTTTTCGATTTGGAAAGATATGTCGTATGATGAAATCAGAAATCGTGTTATATTGCTCGATGATAATTCGATGGTGCTATCAATTATTTACATGCAGGGTGAAGAGGGTGAATATATAGACTTTAATGACTTTCTTAAAATGCTTAATGAAGAGACCTTGGTGCCGGTTTTTGCACTGTGGGATTTCTATTTTCAAGCGCAATACTCTGTTTTCGGAGGAGATGTTGTCAGTTCATTAGAACAGGGGCGCTTGGCGGCACAGTTAAGTAAAAAACTATTATCAGGGGTAAGAATTGCCGAGTTGCCGGTTATTACCGAAAATAGTTCAATACCGGTAATTGATTACCGGCAATTGCGTAGGTTTGGACTCCCTGAGAGCAGTGCTTCTGAAAAAACCACTTTTCTGTTTCGTAAAAAGAAACAACTTGGAGACTATGCATTTCAGATTATTCAGACATCGATAATTATTGTTGTGTTATTCATCATCTGTATACTTTTCTTCATTAATCTTAAGTCTCGCCGACAGGCAGAACAGTCTCTCGTTGAGGTACAGAATTCTTTAACAGCACTTTTTTTCAATATTCCCGGAATGGTCTACCGCAGTAGGGTAGAACCCGGATTCCCCTTCGAGTTTGTTAGTAATGGCGCTGAACATATTACCGGTTACAGTGCCGATAAAGTAAGTAAAACTTCTTTACTTGCCAATATTGCATACAATGATCCCATGAGATGCAGTATAATCGAAAGTGAAATCAGACGTGCTATTTCAGAAAAAAAACCGTTCGAGCTTGAGTACAAAATAGGCAGAAAAGACGGCTCAGTTATTTCAGTGTGGAATCATGGTGTTGCGGTAAATGACGGAAAGTATATTGAAGGTTTGATTCTTGATGTAAGTGAGAGAGTTGCAGCGAATGCTGCGAAGCGTGAAAGTGAAGGATGGTTTCAGCGTATACTTAATAGTCATAATGATGGTATTGTGATCCATGACTGTGAAACTCTGAATATCCTGGACGTTAATGATAGCGCATTTTCAATGTTCGGTTATAATCGTAAAGAGTTTAAGAGTATGCAGCTATATGAAATGGTGAGTGGTAATCCGCCCCATACCGAAGAGAGTATTATTTATCGTTATGAAAAAGCAAAGAAAGAGGGGATGCAGCGTTTCGAGTCCGAATTGATGAATAAAAATGAAGTATTGTTTTGGTGTGAAATACTAATTAAAAAAGTCAAGATAAGTGAAAACAGTTATATACTTTCGTTTATACACGACATCACTGAACGAAAAAAATCTCAGGTTCAACTTAAAGAAAAGGAGGAGCAGCTTCGCCATGCGCAGAAGATGGATGCGATTGGCCAGCTTGCTGGAGGAATTGCTCACGATTTTAACAATATGCTGGGAGGAATTCTTGGAGCAGCCGAACTAATGCAGCTTGAACCAGGTAACAGGGAATTGGTTGCTGAATACACCAGATTGATAATTGATACTACAACTCATGCTTCTGATTTAACTGAAAAGCTTCTTGCTTTTAGCCGTAAAGGTAAGGTTCTCTCGTCTCCGATTAATTGCCATAAAATCATTGAAGACACTATTGAAATTTTAAAACGAAGTATTGATAGACGTATCGTCCTTCAGAAAAATCTAAGTGCGACCAGTTTCTCTATAGCAGGAGACCCTGGGCAAATACAGAATTTAATTTTGAATCTTGGTATTAACGCCAGAGACGCTATGCCTGGTGGCGGACATCTGACCATAGCTACCTCCAATATAACTTTAAACAAAGAGGAGTGTTCAAAGATCGGGTTTTCTATTACATCTGGAGATTATATTTCAATTGCAGTCTCTGATACCGGTGTGGGAATTGATGATTCTGTTATTGATAAGATCTTTGAACCGTTTTTTACCACCAAAAATATTGGTACCGGTACTGGTCTTGGATTGGCTGCAGCGTATGGAATTGTAACAGAACACAAGGGGGCGATTACAGTCAGCAGTTCTAAAAGAGCTGGGTCTGTGTTTACAATTCTTTTACCTCTTTCAGAAACTGCTGCGCAGGTTTGTGATGATAACGGTCCTGACAGTCCGTCAGGTAAGGGAACAATTTTATTGGCCGATGACGAATCGTTTGTTCGAAATACAGCTGTTCATATTCTTGAAGATCTTGGCTATTCAGTCATTGTTGCAGAAAATGGCAAAGAGGCTCTTGAATTATATAAGGAATATAGTCAGGATGTGGATCTGGTTTTACTTGATATGATCATGCCGGAATTAAACGGAGAAGAGTGTTTCAATCTCATTCGCCAGATTAATCCTGCGATGCCGGTTATCCTGAGTTCTGGGTTTGCACATGAAAGTGATGTATCAAGAATGATGGATTCCGGGCTTAGCGGATTTTTATTGAAGCCATATCGTCGTTTCGAGATAGCACAAATAGTTTATAAGGTTCTGAATGATAAAGATTGTGTATAACTATGTTCGAGATAGATAAAAATGTTCTTGAAACTTTCAAACCCTGTACAACTATTCTTTTAGTGGGAAAATGATATATGTTGCAAAAATATCAGAAAGAGTCTGCGGGTGGAAAAAGATGAATATATTTGTTTTATCTGTTCAATTTGAAGGCGAAGATGCTCTGGAGGCATTCGGTGATATCACGGCTACACTTCGCTCTCAGCTAAAAAAAATGCAAAGCAGAGCTTATACCGATGAGATAACTAAACTTAAAATATATCTGGGCGTTGGCGGCAGTCTGGGCGATTTTGTCGAATCAAATGGCTGCCATTCCGTCTCTTTTTACGGAGACACCTGTATTGTTGACGTTGTTATGCACAAAGAGATATGGGAAAAAGGAGAGCTTTCAATAGTCAATTTTTTAGGTAATCAGGTGCGGCAGGCCTTTGTAAAGATAGTGAATACGATGAAAGCTCGTAAAATGCATGTGAATGGAAAAAAATTAATAGACGACATTACTTCTGTAATTGATCAATGGCAGGGTAACTACAGCTGAAAATTCACAAAAGGATGAACTTATGAAAAAACTATCAATAATAATGATTATAATATTTATCTTTTTTGCAAGTACCATGTTAAGCGCTTCAGTCACCTCTTCAACAGGGCCACTTCTGGCAATCGAACCACGCTTCATTTTCTTTGTCGTTGTTGCTTTTCTTGTCTTTGATTTCTTGTTAGAACAACTTCTTGACTATCTTAACTATAGGAATATGAAGCCTGATCTTCCAGAAGAATTGCAATCCGTTTATGATGAAGAGAAGTACAAACAGTCCCAGCAGTATGAAAAGAGCCGTTCAAAACTTGGTTTTATAAAGAGTACATTTAGTTTCGTTTTGATTATGGCTGTTCTGTTCCTCGATGGTTTTGCGATTATTGATAATATTGGCCGTTCGTATACAGCTCATCCGGTTCTAGTCGCACTTATCTTTTTTGGTATCATCTATGTTGTTTCTGATATATTATCTATTCCCTTTCAAATCTATTCAATATTTGTAATAGAAGAGAAGTTTGGTTTTAATAAAATGGATGCAAAGCTCTTCGTTTGGGATAAAATTAAAGGTTACATTCTGACTGCCCTTATCGGGGGAGGGCTGCTTTCTCTTATTATTTATATCTACATGCTAACGGCTGGTAATTTCTGGATATATGCCTGGATACTGGTTACCGTTTTCTCTGTATTTATTACAATGTTTTATTCAACTCTGATAGTTCCTATATTTAATAAGCAGACTCCGCTACCTGATGGAGAGTTGCGACAGGCTATTGAGCAATACAGTGCAAAGGCTGGTTTCAAACTTGATAATATTTTCGAAATTGATGGTTCACGCCGTTCAACAAAGGCGAATGCCTATTTTTCCGGGTTTGGAATCAAAAAACGGATAGTACTTTTTGATACGCTAATCAAGGAGATGAGTGTCGATGAGATCGTTGCGGTGCTTGCTCATGAAATAGGGCATTATCGAAAAAAACATGTTCTTGTATCGCTTCTTATCGGCATTGTTCAAACGGGGCTTATCTTCTATATCTTTTCAGTTTTTGCTCAAAGTCCACAGCTTTCAGAAGCCCTGGGAGTGTCGCATCACAGTTTTCATATAGCCCTGATAACCTTTGGCATTCTGTTTACACCAATAAATCTTGTGCTTGGTATTGGAATGAATATCTTTTCACGGAAGAATGAATATCAGGCTGATTATTTTGCGGGCAGCACCTACAGTACTGAGGCTTTGGCTTCAGCGTTAAAAAAACTTTCAGTAAAAAATCTTAGCAACTTAACGCCTCATCCGTTATATGTATTCTTTCATTATTCACATCCTCCGGTTTTGAAACGTTTACAAGCGTTGAATTCAATTAAATAAGAGTAGGCTTGAAGTGCAATTGGCTTATTAGTAATAATCAGCCAATTGCTGTTTTTAAGCAGTTTCGCGGATAATCAGCTCTACAGGGGTGATGGAGTTGTTTATCTCTCCGGTTTTTAGATAGTGGTCAAGGTTTTCCACCATCTGTTCGCCTGCTTTCCAGATATCCTGTTTGATGGTTGTAATGGCCGGTGAAACCATCTGTGCAACTGGATAGTCCCCAAAGCCGACGACCGAGACCTCTTCGGGGACACTTCGACCGCTGTCTGACAGGGCTTCAACGGCTCCAAGAGCCAAAAGGTCGCTACAACATACTACTCCGTCAATATCGGGTTCCTGTTCAAGGATTATTTTCATGTTGTCATAGCCTGAAGATTGCAGGTCTGAACCATAGGTAATACATGAAGAGCTAATATTAAGGTTGTGCTTTTGTGCGGCATGATCACAACCAAGAAAGCGCATTATCGTTTCAAAGTTTTTCTCTTCTGTTCCAATAAAACCTATTTTTTTACGTCCGGTTTTAATCAGATGCTCGGTAGCAATCAAGCCGCCATCCAGGTTATTGCTGTTAACTGTGCAATATCCGTTATTTTCAGGAATGCCCCATGTAACAAATTTGATTCCATGTTCTACCAGCTCAATAATTGTGCTGTCGTGCGGATCTGGAGAGATTATGATAAGGCCGTCCGCCTGTTTAGAGTTAACATATTTATGTGAATCTTTCCACGACTCGAAGTTTGATTCGCTTAAAAGCAGATTATAACCATACTTACTTGTCGCAAAGATAATTCCCCTCAACAGTTCCATGGGGAAAGGCTGTTTTGTATAGTGGTCGGTTCCTTCATAGTGAGGAAAGAGAAATGCAAGAGTGTCTGTTTTTTGGCGACTCAGGTTGCGGGCAGCTGTGTTAAACTCGAAGTCATGGTTTTTCGCAATTTCGTGGATATTTTCTTTAACTTTGTCACTGATAAGAGGGCTATCGTTAAGCGCTCTTGAAACGGTGGATTTCGAAACACCGGCAATCTGGGCGATATCCGATATTGTAACAGTTTTTTCGCCCATAATAAGCTCCTTGTAATACAAAATAACTATTAGAACTTAACATTAAACTCTAATGTAATATAAAAAATCAAGAATATTTTCCTGTTTACAGAAACAGCACCTAGTCCTGGAAAAAGTCTTCGTAGCTGATTAATGTGGTGCCGTTTTTTTCTGCTTTTTTCAGCTTAGAGCTCGATCCCTGTGGATCTTCGCACAGAAGAATATCGGTCTGTGCTGTAATTGTGTCAGAAAACTCATAACCCATATTTTCAATCCTGGTAATAAGTTCTTTACGGGGAAGAGGGCCTTTGCCGGTCATACAGACTTTTTTCCGATTTAAGACATTTTCTTCGTCTTCTATGTCAAGAGCTTCACGCAGTTCATTAAACAAAAGCATGTTGGCCGCATCCTGTTTCCAGGATATAATGTTATTGCCAATAATATAGGTCGTGTCTTCAAACGAAAGAAAGTCTTCTATAAAGAAAATTTGTAATTTGGCCAGAGCCTTTTTTTGAACAAGGGGTATTCCCAGTTTCGCAATGAAATCACGGGCTGTCATTCTGCGTGATGCTGATACCTCTTTTAAGAAAGAGCTAATTTTTTTTGTAGCAAAACCCTCTACTCCGATAAGATCTTTTTCTGTTATAGAATAGAGATCCTGTATGGACGAGACTATTCCCTTTGAATACAGTGTGCGGACAGTTGCTTCAGCAATCTGTTCCATTCCGCTCTCTTTGACCCAGAAGAGGATTTTTTGAATTGTTGTTTCAGGACAGTCTGTATTCTCGCAGCGCAGGTGTACTCCCTTTTCAACAAGTTCAGTTTCACATGAGGGGCAAGTTTTTATCGTGACGGTATTTCGCGAAGGGCTACCGGCACTGAGGTTTTTTCGCACATATGGAATTACATCGTTAGCCCGTTCTATTAGCAGCGTATCTCCGATACAGATATTCATCCGTTTAATTGCTTCATAGTTCGCGAGAGATGCCCGTTCAATTCGGGCACCACCGAGAAATACAGGTGCAAATACAGCAACCGGTATTGCGTTACCTTGTCGGCTTATTTGCCACTCCACACGCGTAAGGCTGGTCTCTTTTGCCTCGGCAGGTGGTTTTAAAGCGATAGCATAATGGTGGTGATGGTCAACTACCCAGCGTGAATCAATTTCGGCAAAGAGTGAGCGGTCATTAACACAGATCACAAGTCCATCAGTCTCGTATTTCCATTTAGAGCGTAACTCGTTCAGGTAGTGATTAAAGTAGGTCTCTATCTTCTCTGGGTCGACAGCTTTTTCAGTGGAAACGGTGTGGAATCCGTTTGCTGTTAGAAGTTCTATTGCGGCAGTTTCGGTTGCTATTAGTTCGTCGCCGTTTATTTGAAATGCGGCAAAACGAACATGGTGCAGGTTATCGCGGTTCTCTTTGCGATTTATTAAACCGACACAGTTATTACGCAGAGGGCGTCCGCCTGTGTCATATTCGGTATCTTTCGGCAGGTACAGCTCTCCTCTGACTTCAATTCGTCTGGTTGTAAATTTAACGCTTTCTAAAATATCCGGTATATAAGAGGCAACGTGTGTAATATCCTGTCCGGTTATTCCGTCGCCGCGTGTGGCAACATAGAGCAGCTTGCCATTTTCGTAGCAACAGGTAGCCGAAAGGCCGTCAATCTTCGGCTGAATACAAAAAGAGTTACTATCCGGCAAAGAAAGGCGAGTGATCCATTTAACTACCTCTTCAATTGATTTTGCCTTCTGCATTGATAGCATTGGTACTGTATGGGTAATTTTAGAGCTGCTTGAAGCAGAAGTTCCGACAACGGTAAAATAGGGGTTGGCCGGGTCAAGCTCCCGTAGTTTATTCTCTAATGCGTCAAATTCCGCATCACTCATAATTGGAGAATCGCTGCTGTAATAAGCCTCTTTTGCGACAATCAATTTTTCAGTTATTTCTGCACTTGTCATTTTTGCCTACACTGTTTCAAGTGGGGTATACTTTTCTAAGAAAGATTTTAGCCCGACACTGGAAAAATTTATAGTCAGTTTAACATTGTCACCGCTGCCAGTAATTGCAATGATTGTGCCTTCGCCAAACTTGGGGTGACGTACTCGTTGTCGTTGAGAAAAGGCACTTGATGATGACTGTGTCGAAAGTGACTGGTCAGCTAACTTGTTGTTTCTGTAATTGTCAATTTTTGATCGAGCAGAAGGTGACGCAGGCTTTTTGTATGATGAAAAATCGGTTTTGCCCGAAGAGAATGATTTAGTGCTGTTTTGACGGTACATGGCCGAACCGTTTTCTGTGTACTCTTTTGTTAACAGCAGATGAGCCGGTATCTCATCCAAAAAGCGGGAACTTTCTTTATATGAAAGCTCCCCTGAATAGCTGCGGCGAAACTGGGCAGCCGTTAAAAAAATCTGGTCCATGGCTCGAGTAATACCTACATAGGCTAGTCGGCGTTCCTCTTCGACTCCCTCTTCGGTTTCAGATGAGTTCCAGTGCGGGAAAATTCCCTCTTCAAGACCGGTAAGAAATACAACCGGAAATTCCAGACCTTTTGCATTGTGAACAGTCATCATGGTGATACAGTTGTCAGGGTCCAAGGATTCGTCTGCCAGGGGGTTTTCCTCAGAAGTTAAAAGTGAGACTTCTTGTAAAAACTCTTCCAGAGAGGGGATCTCGGCTCGCTGTTCATAGTCATATACCGAGTTAACGAATTCCTTGATGTTCTCAATTCGCATTTTGTTTTCAGGAGTATCGTTGGTTTCAAGCGATGCAAGGTAGCCGCTGTCCTCAATTGCACAGTGAGCAAGGTCAGACAGCTTTGCCTTCCTCTCTTTGATTTTTTCTTTCAATGATAACAGTTTCCGCATCAGTTTTTGAAACTGTAAAATTCCTTTTGGCTGTTTTTTCCCAAGAGGAATATCCTTGTCAATAGTTTCCCACTCACTCATCCGGTTAAGATAGGCGGTGTTACGTAAAAGTTCTATGGTCTTGGCACCTAGACCGCGTGCCGGTGTATTTATTATCCTTAATAATGAGACTGTGTCTAGTGTATTGGCCGTAAAACGCAGATATGACATTACGTCCTTGATCTCTTTTCGTTCGTAAAACTTTTGACCCCCAACTAGGCGATAGGGCAGGTTAGATCGTCGTAAGAAGTCTTCAAAGATACGGGATTGAGCATTTGTCCGGTAAAAAATAGCGAAGTCCCTATTTCTGAAGTTCTCCTGGCTCTTTAATGTGGAGATAGTGTTTATAACAAATTCAGCTTCTCCGTACTCGTTGTTTACGGTGCAAAAAACAGGCAGTTCGCCATCACCCCGAATGGATGTCAGTTTCTTGTCTTTTCGTTCAGAGTTATTGAGTATTACCTCGTGTGCGGCTTCAAGAATTGGAGAGGTCGAGCGGTAGTTCTCGTTAAGTGTAATCAGTACTGCTTCCGGATAGTCGTCCTCGAATGAAAGAATGTTGCGGATGTCAGCACCACGCCAGGAGTAAATAGACTGGTCATCGTCACCAACTACACAAATATTGCGCGAACGAGCGGCCAGTAGCTTGGCTATCAGGTATTGTGCTCGATTGGTATCCTGATACTCGTCGACCATGAAGTAGCGCCATTTATTTTGAAGGTGTTCCAGAGTTTCGGGGCTGTCCTTTAAAAGACGGTAGGTCATAATAAGAAGGTCGTTAAAGTCCAGGGCGTTACGGGCTCGTAGTTCGGCCTGGTATTCATCATAAAGTTCATGGAAATTGAACTGGGCATGATCAGGTAATATTTTAGAGATATCGGTTCCTTCAAGCAGTTCGGCCTTGTCTTTCACACCTGATATCTGGTTGGCGATGAAAGAGGGTTTGATTTTTTTTGGATCGACGTTCCGTTTTTTTAGTAATTCCTTAATTACCGACTCCTGGTCAGACGAGTCATAGATCGAAAAGGAGGAGGGGATGTTGATGGCATTTCCCCATCTGCGTAAAATGTACACAGCAGCCGAGTGAAAAGTTTTAACAAAAACCTGGTCTCCACTGGGGCCTATCAGTTCGGCAACGCGCTCTTTCATTTCGGCTGCCGCCTTGTTGGTAAAGGTAACTGCAAAGATTGAATAGGGCGCGACTCCCTTTTCCCGAATAAGATGAGCAATACGGCAGGTTATTACCCGGGTCTTTCCCGAACCTGCTCCCGCGAGTATCAGAAGAGGGCCTTCGGTAGTTTTTACGGCATTTTGTTGGTTCGAATTTAAATTGCTGGTCATTGCGTACTATGTTGCTCCTTTGAAATTTCACCAGTAAAAGTTAAAAAATTACAGGTTTTCAACTTATTAATGGTGGTCGCCATATAAAAACGGTCGGTAGTACCTGCTTTATGTTTGTAAGCTGCAGAGTTGCCTGTAGGTTACCGGGGCTGCCGGTAAGAGTGTTAAACCTATTTTATATGACTCTAAACTGTCAAATTTATTAATTTGGTCTTACCTAAAAACAGAGTTTTCAGGTAGTTTTATCATTGGTATCAGAATAAGCCGGTTTCATCGAAAAGCTTTCGCCTCTTTTCTATTATAACCTGTTTTTTACAAAAAAAGGCGAATTTTTTTCTATTTTTTTAAGTTTAACTTTTTGAGGGCTGTTTTCAAGGTAGAGTCTTCCAAGTACTCCTTTTCATAAAGGTGTAATGGGTTTTAAGATGTAAAATAGAAACATGACTAAAATTAGAGTGTGATCACAATAGGGTTGAATATAATGTAGAAGAAATTGAAAAGGCAAAAAAAGAGCACCGGTGTTGAACCAGCGCTCTTTGTAAGTTATTTTACATCTGTAGCTTAAATTTTAGTTCGATAAACTCTGACGATAATGAGACTGTTCAGCAATCAAATCTGAGACCAGAGTTTTACGGATAAATTACTAATTATTTACTCAGTTGGTTTTTCTACTAACATTGCAAATTCAGCCTTGTCGTATAATGGGTTCTCTGTACATGCTTTTTCAAGAAGACCAACAACATCGTCATAATCACCAAGACCCAATTCGCCATCTTTAAATCCAAAGTATTTTACAAATTTTACACCACTTTCGGCAGTTACTGTACATGTTGCTACTGCATTGTCCATAACTTCGTCTGAGCATCCTACTCCATCGGTGTACTCTGTGTCGGTAACTGATGATGAACAATCTTTTTCAGCAGAAACTGCTGTTTCAACCGTGTAATCGTCACAGAAAGATATACCATAACCCCCTAATGTAATATCACCTTCACATTTTGCCGTAATATCTTTTGATGTAAGTTCTTTTGCTTTGTCAGCAGTTTCTTCGATAAAGTCGCATGATGAAATAAAGAGAGCAACACCAGCAGTAAATAGTACTAAGATAATAGTACTCGGTTTTTTAATAAATTGTTTCATTGTAATCTCCTTTTTTTTGAGACATAATAGTAAAAACTGATTAAACCAGTGAATAGATAATACGGTAGTATCACAATTTAATATTTTTACAATAATTAATTTACCGTCCATTCGGATTAATCACTTGCAATTTCGTTTAATCGATGTGACAATGATGAATCTTTCATCTTCGGAAATCATATTGTCTTATATGTCTGAGTTCCCCTATTGTATCACCTGTATACAGATAAAGTTACTGAAGATTCCGAATAATTACATATTACATATTGCAAGTGGAGAGTATTATGAGCAAAGTTTTTTATGGATTTCTTGTCACCTTTATTCTGCTGGTATCTTTACCGCTTGGAGCCAAAGGTGGGGTCGACTTTGTTGTTGTGGTCGATCAGAGTCGCAGTATCAAAAAAAATCTTCCTGCGATTAAGGATTTCATAGCAAAACGAATTTTTGACCGGATAGCTCAGCCTCAGGATACAGTCTATCTTCTTTCGTTTGACGGGCAGTTTTATGAAAAAAAGCGGTTATCTGGTAACGCAGATATTTTTGATGTCGGTTATGCCTTGGACTCTATACAGGCTGTGGGTGAATATACTGATATCACCAACGCGGTAGTGCAGATGAGTAACTTTATAACTACACAGACTGATCCCCAAAGAAGGAAAATAATATTTTTCATGACCGATGGACTAAATGAGCCTCCCGCATACAGCTTGTACCCTGTCGGTTTAGATTCAGATCTCTTTTCAGAGGCCGTAAGACATAAAAAAGAGGGTGGATGGGATCTTTTCATTACCGGTATTGGAGAAAAAACCAGCGCTCCCGAACTGGCCGAAATTCTTGATAGTAAATATATGATAATTAGTGAAAATCCGACGCTCGTGGAATTTGATAAAGAGATAACAGAACAACTGAATATGGTTCGCGAGGGTAAATCACACTCTAAAATGGCCGCTCTGGTTTTGTTTTCGGTAGTTCTATGTGGTGGAGGAGCCTTTTTTGCTGTAAAAAAGGTTTTATTGTAAACGGTTATTGGTTACTGTGGATTTTACAAGGTTTTACCTTTTGATCGCGGGTGTTTGGGAACTACAGTTATAGCCTGTATGTTATGAGGGTTTTCCGAAAGAAACCTGACGTTTTGCTTCGAAGTGCCTAAAGAGAGATTATCTTATGACAGAACCGTTGGTTGCGTATAATGAACAAATTACCGGCATGGAGAGTGCCAGAGTTCTTGTTGTCGATGATGAGAGGTCGGTGCGCTTTACACTTGTGAAATTTTTATCATTAAAAGGCTTTCATGTTCTTGAAGCCTCAAATGGTCAGGAGGCCTTCGACATACTGCACCGTTTCCCATTCGATCTTGTCATCACCGATTTACAGATGCCTGTTGCAGACGGCCGTTTTCTGTTAAAAAAGATGGCGGAATCGTTTCCGAATATTCCTCGAATGATATTAACCGCCCATGAGCAGGATGACGACGTTTTGCTGGCTTTAAAAACCGGAGCCTACGATTTCTTAAGAAAACCAATTTCTGACTTTTCCATGCTCCTTCATTCTGTTAATCGTGCTTTAGAGCGTAAAAAACTTCATGACGACCGAACCAACACTATCTTAAAAATGGAACACATTAATGAAGTTGTTTCCATGCTAAACAAAGGTAAGGGTATTGATGAGATTTTTCAGATGCTTACGGTTTCGCTACGTCACATTATAGAATTCAACCGTATAACTCTTTTTGACCTTCATGATGACAAAGGTGTAATCTCTGTGCGTTTGTCTGATTCAGATCGTCCTGAGAACCTTTGTGTCGGCGACGAGATAGTTCTTTCAGAAGATGTTCTGGATAATATAAAAAAGAACCGAGAAGTAATTATTTTGGCTGATCTCCACTCCTTTTTTGCAGGTAAGGATTATCCGGCCGATTTTTATAAAGTTTTGCCGGAAGGCTTTACCTCTGCAATCATTACCCCCTTAATAACTGATGACCTTGTTCACGGTTTTTTGGTACTCGCCTCAATAAATCAGAATTTTTATACGGTCGAGGATTCCCGGTTTTTGACAGCAATTGCAGGTCAGATATCATTCAGCATTGAGCGGGGTAGGCTGCTTAGTGAGCTTTCAATTCACAGTCGTCATCTTGAGAAGATGGTAAAAATCCGAACCTCCGAGATAATGAAAACGCAGAAAACTACCATCTTTGCTTTAAGCAAGCTTGCCGAAACAAGAGATAATGAAACCGGAGAACATTTAGAGCGCATGCGTAACTACTCTCTTCTGCTTTCACAGCTTTTAAAGTATACAGGCGGATATCCGGAAATTAATAATGAGTTTTTAAAGAACATCTACGACTCCTCTATTCTTCATGATGTTGGCAAGGTAGGTATTCCAGATGCAATTCTGCTTAAGCCTGCACCATTAACGACTGAAGAATTTGAGATGATGAAGACACATACCAGCATTGGTTATAGTGCCCTGAATGAAGCCTCACGTGGTCTGGGAGGCGATTCATACCTGAATATGTCCAAAGATGTTGCCCTGTATCACCATGAGCGTTGGGATGGAAAGGGCTACCCTTCTGGAAAAAGTGGGGAGGATATTCCTTTGTCGGCGCGAATTGTTACCATAGGAGATATCTATGATGCTCTGACAACTAAACGTCCATACAAGGGTGAGTATTCTCACTCCCAGGCGGTTACTATAATGCAGGAGGAGTTTTTCAGGTTTGATCCTAATATCTTTGATGTTTTTGTGAAAAATTCTTCTGAATTTGAACGCATACAGAAGCAGTTTTCATGAGTTTATTCATTTTTTTTGAAACAAAAAAGGTTGATGTTATCCGAAATTTTTATCCAATGGATAAAATAGTAAAAATGAGTAAAATTTAATAAGTATCTTATAAACTTTGAATCTTAAATGAGGGCTTTTTAAGCGCTTGGTTGTTTATAATGGTGTATAAAGGTAACTATGTATCAAAAAAGAGTCGGATTCAGTCTTGGCGGGCCCATAACTCCTCAGGTAAAGCTGTTGCTGATTATAATGGGTTCTATATTTCTGCTTCAGCTTGCCATGGGGTTCATATCAGCTGATTTAGTCAGTTGGTTTAATAGTCTTTTTGGAATCAGTCATGCTGGTGTGTTTGGTAAGTTTTATATCTGGCAACCTCTTACCTATATGTTCCTTCACGGCGGATTCCTGCATATTTTATTTAATGGCCTTGCCCTCTGGATGTTCGGTTCAGAGCTGGAACGTTTGTGGGGGGAAAAACGTTTTATTCGCTATTTTATACTTTCTGGTGTAGGCGCTGGTATCTGTATCGCGATAGTCAATTACCTGCTTTATGCAAAGAATGGCAATCCGTTTGTTGTTACGCTGGGTGCTTCGGGTGCCATATACGCTCTTCTTCTTGCTTATGGAATGATCTGGCCTGAACGGCAGATATATATTTGGGGTATTATTCCTATAAAAATGAAGTATTTTGTTCTTATTTTCGGTTTGATGGAGTTTTTTGGAACAATTAACTCTATTCGCGGTGTTGGTGGAAGGATCAGTCATATTGCCCATTTTGGAGGACTGGTTGTCGGTTTCCTGCTTATGCGCTTCGGTTCCCAGGTTTCAAACCCGGCTCCATTTTCGTCACGGCAGCCACACAGAATAAATGCGGTTTCAGAATTTTTTAAAAAGAAAAGAGTTGAAAAAAAACGGGATGAGATTGACAAGCGTATTCGCGCCAAGGCGATTATTGATCGTATGCTTGAAAAAATAGCGCAGTCGGGTTTAGAGTCGCTTACCGCTGAAGAGCGTCGTGATCTTGAGTGGGCTCGTAAAAACTATTTTCCCGGTGGTTCAGATACTATTCATTAAGTGTATCGCTCCCGAGTATCTGTGGTTTTTTGAGCAATCAGAATGCAGAATGGTTGCTTATCATGCGAAAGTTTTCACAAAAAAGTAAAAAACAATTTTATTAAATGAAAATTATTTGACACAAATATGCTCTCTTAGTAAATGGTACAGACGTTGAGGCGCTAGCTCAGTCGGTAGAGCAACTGCCTTTTAAGCAGTGGGTCCGGGGTTCGATCCCCCGGCGCCTCAAATCCCGAAAGGGTATTTGCAATGTCCCCGTCGTTTAGTGGTCTAGGACACCGGGTTTTCATCTCGGCAACAGGGGTTCGAACCCCCTCGGGGATGCATAAAGAGCTGCCAGTATTGGCGGCTCTTTACTGTTTCATAACAGCTTTTATATCTTCGTTTGTGTATTCGCTTTTCTGAATCAATCAGACGGCTTTGGCCGAGCTCTGTCCGCGATACTGTTTTTTTCTTGACAATCTACCCCTATCCTTTCGTTTAAGATAAAGCCACGAACATTAATATAACCGGAACGGTGGTTTTAAAAATACCCTATACAGGAGTAAAATATGTTAGAACTGAAGAAAGGAGTCGATATTATCTCGGCAGTTGGCGGGATTAAATCGATGGATGAAGCGAATGCACTATTTAAAAAGAAGATGGATGATGCAAACTTTGCAAAAATCAGCAAAATAAAGACTGAAGAAGCGGTTATTCGTATTGCAAATGCAGTCTCCATGTGTGATCCCGATTCTGTTTTCATTATCAGTGACTCGAAAGAAGATTATCTTCATGTAAAAAAGCGCAGTATCGAGACTGGTGAAGAATCTCCTCTTGCTATTAAAGACCATACAATTCACTTTGATCTTCCGCAGGATCAGGGACGTCTTGTGAAACAGACATTTTACATCGTTAATGAAGGCGAAAAGACAAGTTCAATTGCTAAAACCGAGCTTCGTGCTGAGTCTCATAAATATATTGAGCAGAATATGACTGGTATAATGAAAGGACTTACAATGTATGTTGCTTTTATTAACCGTGGTCCGGTTGGCGCGTCGGCAACTATTCCTGCGATAATGATTACATCTTCGACTTATGTTCAGACATCGTGTGAACTTTTGTATCGAAACGGATTCTCTGATTTTGATGCTGAAGTCAAGCGTGCAGGAGTATTCTTTACAAACTGTCACTCACAGGGAACTAACCGTCCTGAAGATGTTCCTAATGCACGAATTTATATGGACCGAAGCTGGCAGACAACTTACTCCACTTTCTGTACTTATGCCGGTAATACCCTGCTTCTTAAAAAGGGTAATCACCGTTTTGCCAGTGACTGGGCAGTATATAAGAAACTCGGCAAAGAGCTTTCAGA
This sequence comes from Spirochaetota bacterium, assembly GCA_027858855.1. Taxonomy (GTDB): domain Bacteria; phylum Spirochaetota; class UBA4802; order UBA4802; family JAFGJZ01; genus JAFGRW01. Next base: position 30,693 of record JAQIBV010000054.1, read on the forward strand.
GCATATGTTCATTACAGGACTTACCGGACCAAACGGACGTAAAACCTATTTTGCAGGTGCAGCACCATCCGGTTGTGGAAAAACTACAACTGCAATGGTAGGTACCGATTTTATTGGTGATGACCTTGCTCAGATGTGGATCGATAACAAGGGTACCATTCGTGCGGTAAACCCTGAAAAAGGTATTTTTGGTATTGTTGCGGATGTAAATTACGAGGGTGATCCTTATCTTATGAAGCGTCTTCGTGAAGAAGGTACTGAAGTTATCTTCTCGAATGTACTGGTAGATGAGAACAAGAAGCCTCGTTGGGTTGGTGATGGAGATCCTATTCCTGCAAAGGGTGTTAACTTTCAAGGAGAGTGGACTCCGGACATGAAAGATGTTCCTATGTCTCATCCAAACTCAAGATGTACCCTTAAGAATACCGCAATTGACAACTATAATGAAAAAGATGCTGAAGATCCAAATGGTGTTCACGTTAAAGTTGTAACCTACTCTGGTCGTGATTCTGATACCATGCCTCCGGTTTGGGTTGCTAAATCGATGGATGAGGGTGTAGCTATCGGTGCCTCTATCGTTTCTGCTGCTACTGCTACTGAGGTTGGTGCTACAGGTGTTAACCGTCAGCCATGGGCAAATGCTCCTTTTATTCCTGGTGCACTTGGCGATTACATGGATGCTCAGTTTAAGTTTTTTAACAACAGCGAGCTTTCTGAAAAACCTATTATGGCTGGTTTGAACTATTTCTTGACCGAAGGTTCACGTGGTGGAGAAGGCAAGAAGCTTCTTGGTGAGAAAAAAGATGTTAAGGTATGGCTTGGATGGTTAGAGCTTTGTGCGAATGGAGATGTTAAGACTATCGAAACTCCAATTGGCCAGATTCCGCTTTATGAAGATCTAAAGAAGCTGTTTGCCGGTATTGACAAACCATATTCAGAAGAACTTTATGTTAAGCATTTCTCTTTCTATGTTGATAACATGCTTGCTCGTCTTGACCTGCAGAAAGACGCCTGGGCAAAAGAGGAAAAAGTTCCGTCAAGAATTTTCGAGATCTATGAAGATCAGAAAAAAGGTTTACTTGCTCTTAAAGAAAAATTCGGTGCAATCGTTACACCAGAGCAGCTTGCACAGGCTTAATAAAGCAGTTTAATTCGTTAATATACAAAAGGGCCGAAAGGCCCTTTTTTTTGTTTGCCCAGCGAAGCTAGCAAACCCGGCCTTTTGGAATGAGAAGGCTTCGCTCTGATCAGGGGGAAGATAATCCGAATTGCAAGGGCTGGTCATCCGGGCAATTCTATATGTCAACATAGTTGAACAATCACCGTCTCTATTGCTTCGAAAACATCCTCCGTCCCCAATAAAGCCCACAAAAACGTCAACGTCCCCATTTTATCCCTCTTTTTGCTCACAAATCACCGAAAACGTCACCGTCCCCCTTTCTCAATTATTTGCTATTACTTATTACCTGTTTGTTGTCTTTAACGTCACCGTCCCTATTACTTCGCATCTGATTTCTTGTAAAAAGTTGAAATCCCCATTTTTTATGGGTATTAATAATATGCGGGTGAATTTGTCATCCGGTCCGTCTTTGAAACGGGTTTCTCTGTTCTTTCTACAGTATCAGAACTCTATTGTCATATCTGCCTGCTATTTAGTATAACTGGATAATACCAGGTTTGTTTTGGTGCGCAAAATTTTGCGTTTTAGGAGTGTTATATGTTTAAAAAGATGAAATTAGGAACCAAGCTGATTACAATTACCGGTGCTATTATTGTTGGAACGGCGCTGGTAATAACCGTAGCTGCTGTGATTCAGGCTTCAAATGCTTTGTCAAATGAGGCCTTTAACAAATTAGAGGCAATTCATGGTGAAAAGAATAATGAGTTAAAAAAGTATTTTGTCGGGATGAAGAATCAGACCCAGGTAATTTCGCAGAGTCGGGATGTTGCCGAATCCATTTTTGCACTTGTACGTTATCATAAGGAAATGAATATTCAGGGGGATCAGGATTTCGATATGTCCAGTACAGGAGCGGGTTTAACACGGTCATATGATGATATTTACCGCGAAATTGATGCTCAGTTGGCTAAATATGTAGATATTTTTGGGTACTACGATGTCTACATTGTCTGTTATCCACATGGCCACGTTATGTATAGTCATGAAAAAAACAGCGACCTTGGTACCAATCTAAAACACGGAGAATATAAAGATTCGTATCTATCGCGGGTATGGGATCTTGCCCGAAACAGTAATGAGTCCGTAGTTGTTGATATGTCGCCTTACGCTCCCCGGGGAGGAAAGCCGACGATGTTCAGCGGTGCACCGATAATTGCGAATGGCGAGAGGGTAGGAGTTATTGTTCTTCAGGTCAACAATGAAGAGATAAATCACCTTGTTGGCGAAGCGCAAGGAATGGGTAAAACCGGCGAGGTTTACTGTGTGGGGCACGACAACCTGATGAGGAGTGACTCCAAACTTGACCCGGAAGATACTGTGCTTAAACGTGAAGTAAAAACGGTAGCAACTGAAAAGGCTCTTAAAAATCAGAGTGGAAAGGAACGCATTGTCGATTACCGTGGAATGGATGTGTACAGTGTGTATGGTCCGGTGGGTATTAATGATATTTTCGCCTCTGACTTTGACTGGGCGATTATTGCTGAAGTTGATGAGACGGAAATTCTGGAACCGGTTAATAATCTGATTATTATTATTTCCATTATTTCGGTAATTGTTGTAATCGGTGCCGTGTTGATTACAATTCTGTTTTCCCGTTCGATATCAAAACCTCTTAAATACGGTGTGAATTTTGCTGAAATTGTATCAAAGGGTAATTTGACACAGCAGATGGACAAGAGCTATTTACGGCGCGGTGATGAAATAGGTGATCTTGCCCGTGCGATGGGTGCGATGTCGGAAGACCTTGAGAGTACGATAAGCAACATTATTGTCGCTGCGCAGAATCTTGTTCAGGCAGTTCAGGAGATATCTGCCGGAAATGAAAACCTGTCGCAGCGCACGTCTGAACAGGCCTCTTCTTTAGAAGAGATAGCATCCACAATCGAGCAGTCGACCGCTACCATAGTACAGAATGCCGATAATTCGCGTAATGCCAATAAACAGACACAAGAGACTTCGGTTCTTGCTGAAAATGGCGGGGATGTTATAGGTAAAGCCGTTGAGGCAATAAATGAAGTTAATGAATCGAGCAAACGAATCGAGGAAATTATTTCAGTGATAGATGAGATCGCATTTCAGACAAACCTGCTGGCTCTGAATGCGGCGGTCGAGGCCGCGCGCGCCGGTGAACAGGGACGGGGTTTTGCCGTTGTTGCAGGTGAGGTTCGTAATCTTGCACAGCGTTCCGGTAATGCCGCAAAAGAGATAAGTGTATTGATAAAAGAGACGGTGGGTAAGGTAGACGCAGGAACTTCATTAGCTAACAGGAGTGGTGATATAATCGGTGAGATTATCGGTTCTATTGCTTTGGTTACTAAAACAGTCTCCGAGATTGCGGCTGCTTCAGACGAGCAGAAACAGGGAATCAGTCAGATAAATGTCGCTGTAACCGAGTTGGATAATATGACACAGCAGAATGCAGGGCTAGTCGAAGAGACGGCATCTGCGTCTGAAGAGATGGCCAGCCAGGCACAGGAACTTCTGATAATGATGGGCAGGTTTAAGATTAAGGATGAGGTAAAAACCAGCAGTTACGAGCGCAACCACCGCGAAATTCATTTAAGCCAGGGCGGCGGTCGTGCTGGCGGATTAAGGCAAAACAGCTCGCAAAAACCGGTTCAGAATTCATCAAATCAGCAAAACAGTTCAGGGCGGAATAATAGTTCAGGCCAACAAAGCGGGAAAGCCGGTGATGGTAGCATAGAGGATATCCTCTCTGAAGAGGGTTTTGAGCAGTTTTAGTTTAAAGAAGCTATTTAACTCGGAATAACGACAGTACGGCTTGCAATTATCAGGGAATTATACAGTTCCCTAATATTAAACACTGGTTTTCAGAAATTATTACTTAAAAAAAGAAAAAGCCGCTAAACAGCGGCTTTTTCAGGTTAAAAGTACATTTTATAAATTGAAGTTATTTCTCACTAATTTCGTAAGTTATGTATTCGCTGCTGTCTTTGTCTATGCTTAACAGAATACCCTGGTCATATGTGTAATCATAGGTTACTGATGTACTTTCTTTGTTATCTTTGTATACAACTTTATCAAGAAAGCCGTTTTCACTCCAGGTATACTCTTCTGTCTGGTCAAGGTCGGTGCCACTTAGAGTTGCCTTGGATACATAGCCTTCGTCATTGTATTCATACTCGATTGTGCTGGTTCCAGTTTCTTCGGTAATTGTGCATTTAATAGGTCTTTTTTCTACACGTGCAAAATCATATACTCTTTCTTCTTTAACATTAGTACCATCAGCATCAATGTTAGTTTGTTTGTATTCCTTTAAAAAGCCATCTTGATAGCTATATTCGTATGTATACTCATCTGAGTCACTACCGAATGTTCTTTTTTGAACTTGTTTGGTAATTCTGTTTTTGTCATCATATGTATAATTATTGGTTATATCTTCATCATACTCTGTATCCTCAAAGTTTAATGCGGTTAGCATGAAATTCTCATTATAGCTTCCAGTACCACCACTAGAGATTTCAAATGCAAAACTGTCACTGAAGGTGAAAGTGGTCTCTTGCCTATCTGCTTTGCGTTTACTGAGTAGACCATCACTGTTGTATGTATATGTGATATCATCTTGACCGGTCTCTGATTTAACTATTGAAGAAACGCTGCGATAGGTACTCGTGGAAATAGCCGGATTATCAAAAGTTTTTACTGAAATGTAAGAATAGCGATCTGATTTATTTTTTACAGGTGAAGAAAATTTGTTTGCGAAAATGGGTGACTGATAGTCAATAAAATAGTTAAAAGGGTCGGTGCCGCGGCTTGGTGCTTCTTCATCCTCTTCGCATGCTGTGAATGTTAGCAGCAATGAAGATGCCAATAATAAAAGTAGTAGTTTTTTCATTTTTGTGTCTCCTTGATTTAATGTTGATTACGGTGCTTCAAAAAATCTCTGTTTTTTTGATTTGTAAAATCCCTCATAAAGGTTCTAAAGAGATATATAAAGAAAACGAAATAATTCAACTCTTTTTTTTACTCCTGACAGGGCAGTGCCAAAAACGTAATAAAGACCGATTAAAAATCAGATCATTATAAGAAGTTCATCCAGAATGTTAAAAGATCATAGGATTTGAGTAGTTCGCCGGATGATTGTTACAGACAGTCCGTTTGAGAAAAACGGAATAAGTTAAGTTTTCGGGTATAAGCATGTTCGTTAGGAGGTTTATATTGCTGATAAGTAATAAGTAAAGTGCAATCGATCGCAATAGTCTCCGCTTTTCTCTTTATTGGGCTTTCTTAAGTTTTATTGAAAGTTTTAGCTTTTTTCTGTAAAAAGATCCGAGATTGCATGGTTAAGATCATTAATATTAACCGGTTTTGAAAGATGACTGGCAAAAAGGTTTTTGCTGTTCTCATTGTACAGTTCTTCGGTAATAAAGGCGCTGACGGCTATTATTGGTGTTTTTATGCCGCGTTTTTTCAGTTCGCGTGCTGTATCTATTCCGCTAAGGCCACGCATTCGAATGTCCATAAGAATTAAGGAGATATTAGATGCTCTGTTTGTGTCAAAAAGACCCAGGCACTCATAACCGTCACAAACAGAAATTACCTCTTGATCCATTTTTTCGAAATACTTAATCAGAAAGTCGCGGTTGCCGTTATTGTCTTCAACAATAAGAATGTTTCCATCTACCGGAACAAAGGGGTATTCGCTTTTAACGTTGATCTCCTCAGTTTTAGTGGGGCTTTTATCGTGAAGGGCTGCCAGTACTACCCTGAAAAGCGATCCTTTGCCAGGTTCGCTCTCAAGCTCGATCATTCCACCGTGGGTTTCGACCAGAATACGTGTAATGGCCAGACCCAAACCGCTACCTACCGAGTCACAGGATGAGTCCAGTGAGATCTGCTCGAAGGTCTCGAAGATCAGTTGCTGCTCGTTTTTAGCGATGCCCGATCCGTTGTCCTGCACTTCTAAATAGCAGTGGCCCTTTTTTTCTAACAGACGAATATCTACCTTTCCTCCGGGTGGCGTGAATTTGACTGCGTTTGATAACAGATTTAGCAGTATCTGTTTAAATCTCATTTTATCGGCAAAGATTGTTATCGGGAAGTCGGGCAGTTCACAGGATACCGTAATGCCGTTTTCGTTTGCACAATGCTCTACCAGTTTTACACAATCGGCAACAATCGGTTCGGGGTTCATATGTACCAGGTTAAATTTAATTTTACCGGCGTGAATCTTCATATAGTCAAGTATCTCATTAATCAGAGAAAGCAGGTGTTCTCCGCTCGAAACTATGTGTTTCAACTGATTGTCATACTCCTCTGGGTCGTACCCCATTTTCATCAGTTTTGCGAATCCTAAAATAGAGTTCAGAGGTGTGCGCAGTTCATGGCTCATATTGGCTAAAAATTTCGATTTAGAGTAGTTTGCCTTCTCAGCAGCATTTTTCAGGTTTATCAGTGCCTGGTTCTCCTGTTCAATGCTGTGCCGATACAGTGCAGAGTCAATGTTGGATTGAAGCACACGTATATCCAGCGGCTTTACCATGTAGCCATAGGGGCGTGTTGTGCGCGCACGATGCTTTATCTCCTCATCTGAGAAAGAGGTCAGAAAAATAACAGGTATGTTAAACTGATCAGCGATATAACCTGCAGTTTCAATGCCATCGGTGTTGCCCTTAAGCTGGATATCCATTATAATGATGTCGGGATCAAAATCTTTGACGTAGGATACAGCTGAGAGCGAACTATTAGCGATAGCAATAACTCCATAACCGAGCTTTTGCAGTTTGCTTTGTAGGTCTGCGGCAGTTAGTGCGTCATCTTCAACAATTAGTATTGTAATGTTACTTTTCATTAATAATATTAAGCCTCTATAGTTATAATTAGGAATAAACCAGTTTATATGTATGGGTGTATCTTATAACCGAGGGTTTGCTACGAACCGTTTACGTTCCCTTGATTCATGTAAGTATACCCATATTTGTTGCTTTGGGCAAGTAAATGGGAGTGGTTGTTGTGAAAGAAAAAAGTATTGTATCCTGCGTTGCCTTTGTGTTATGTGTTCGAATAGACTCAGGCAGACATACTGCTTTTCTATGGTTATCAGGCAGTTCCCTGCTAAAATTATTAATTCGATGGATGTTCCATGTATCTGTTTACAGGCGGTTTACACCAATTTCGTATCTTGTCACTGGCGATGATCATTTTTCTATTTCCGGCAGCGGGCATGGCTTCGCCACTAATTGTGTCTACCGGTCTTCACTCCGACAGTGCGCGTTCTTCTCTTCTTGTATCGCTCTTCGAGACTCATTTTACTAATCTGGTGCGTATCGGTGGGGATTTTGATCCTGTCAAGCCTGAATCTTTAATGCCTCAGCTAAGAGATAACAATCTTCTGGAAGATTCGGCTCTAATGCGTTTTGCCCGCACAAGTGGCATTGACATTGTGGTTCGAGGGTCGGTTCTTGATCGGGGCGATTCCGTAATAGTTGATCTTTATGCGCTCAGCTATGATGTTCCGTTTAACGGAAACGTTGTAGCCCGTTATACAGTTACAATATCGTTTAAAAATGTAGAATATTCGGCCAGAGAGCTCAGTTATTGCATGGAAGAGCACACTGGTCGCTTTTTAGCGGAGTTATACAGTGAATACTCATTTCCTGTTCGGGTGAAGATCAGAAATGGGGTTCTTGAGTATGATGATTTCCCGTTAAAGGAAAAAAGGTATGATCTTTACCATATAAAAGATGAAAGCCGTGCTACCGTCCGTTTTTCGCGAGAGAGTTCGCTGGCGGTGAAAAATAGAACTCTTGTTCCTGATGGCTTTGTGCAGGATGGCAATTATTTTGTATTACGGACATTCAAAGACGAGGCTGCCTTTCTTGAAGAGTTCTATTATGGAAGAAAAAAGGAGATTGTATTCCGCCCTGTAACTTTAGAAGAGACACTATTTACCGCACTTGCCACACCTTTAATAGGGATACTCTCTCCCATTGCGGCACCGGCGACCTACTACTCCTCTTCAGACTACGAGGGTCTTGGCCTATGGGCTCTTAACAATGCTCCCTATATGTATATCGGGATTCAGGGGCTGCTTAATCGGCCAACGGTTCTTCGTGAAGATAAAAAAAACATCAGTAAATTTCAGAAGAGTTCGTTTTACTTCGGGCTCTACTATTTTTTGGGTGCTGGGGCATCCATGTACGCCGACTCGGCAGGCGCGCGTGCCGCACAGAGCGCGGCTGCCTATAATACTGTGGATCCCTACATGGGAAGTGACTACAGCGCACTCTACTTTTCCATTCTTGGAAGCGGGGGCGGCCATTTTTACAAGGGATACCGCGGATGGGGGTATCTCTTCTTTCATCTTGATAATACCCTGCTTTTTACTTCGCTCTATTATCTTTTAGACGAAGAGCGTTATGACGGTTCTTCGTATTCTCGCTCGTCATCCGATAAAACCTATGGATACATTGCGGCAGGTGCCGCGCTTCTGGTTAGGGCCTTCGAGGTTTACCACTGCAGCACTCTTAAGTTTAACATACAGAATGGAACCCTTTCAGATAGCAGCGTTTCGCTGGTTCCCATCGTATCGACCGACCCTAATGGCTCTTTGATAGCGGGTTTTGGTTTTGAGAGGAAGCTATGAAACTTCGGATATTTATTACAGCAACTATTATGCTGATCTCCTTTTCTCAGTTATGGGCCGTTCCTTCAGTTGCCCTTTTTTCTGTTCAATCACGTTCAGACTCCATCAACTCCCTTATAATAGAGTCTGAAAGAATTATTAGAACTACAGTTAAAAGCTTCGGGCGTCTAGAGCTTGTAGAAACTAATACATTGATCAGGGCCGGATCATCAATCACCTTGAGTGATGTTGTTCCCGATCGCTATTTTTCCATCTCGCAGCAGGCCGGTGCCGATGCTACAATTCTCTTTTCGATTCATCAGGCTGGGGTTGTATCGTATGGAGAGTTGATTATAGAGCCTCACAATCAGCTGCTTTCTGGGTATGCTCGTCGAATAAGGGTAGAGAGCAAGATTTTACGAAACATTCCCTATCTGCTTCAACGCGAATTGATTAAGCTTCATAAAGAGATGCCCATTTTTTATAAACAGATAGAAATTGGTGATAACTGGTCTGTAATAAATGCTGGAACCTACAGTGGACTTCAAACCGGCAGTGAGTATCGTACCGGTAACGGCTCGCGCATCATGGTCGAGACCGCCGGCCGTTATGAGTCGTATGTCGTTATTCGTAATGCGATAGATCAACAGGACAGTATAACTCTGTATGCAAATACTGATGAGCCGTTGAAACAGTGCAATAAAATAATAAAGGCGAATATTAAAAGAAGGTACGGCGCTGCTGAAAACTATTCCAAACGTCGTGAGCCGGTTAAGCAGTATCTTGAATCACTGATTATTGTGAATCCTCTTGGCAATGTTCTTTTGCCCGGTTATGGCTCGTATATCAATACCCGTTACATGGGTTTCGAGAGCCCGCATCCTTCATCTGTAAATATGATTTATACCGCATCGTTGTATCTGACAGCACTGTTGTATGTGCCCGTGAAGACCCGTTTTGATGGAAACTTTTTTCCGTGGGTACAGGATTCAGACAAGTCTGACAAAGTGCTTCGTCGACAGCAGTTTTTATGGACGATGATCCCATTAACCTTTACCGTCTCGTATCTTGACCACCTGGCAATACAGTATCGCAAAGACTCTGTTCTTCCGCCTGGTTTTTTCCATGCCGCGACTCCCTATGTACATTCACTTTTCATTCCGGGAGGAGGTCATTTCTATCGAGGTGATAGAGTTTCTGGCTGGAGCTATTATGCAGCCGAATCTGCGGCATTCTATTTTGCCTTTACTGCTGAATCTGACAAAGAGCGGTCAATGGCTCTCTATTCTTTGGGTGGGCTGAAGGTGCTTGAATTTGCTCATCTGCTTTTTACAAAGAGTTCGTTTGATTTCTATCACAAGGAGTTCGACAGCAGTTCGACAACATCTTTTATCAGTTCGCTTGGAGCAGATGTGAACGGTGGCCCTATGATAATGGCGGGTGCGCAGTTAAAATTCTGATTTAAATCCTATTCATTAATACAAAACTACAACAACCGGTTTGTTATTGCAAATAAAAAAGGTGCGGACATTAAGTCGGCGCTCAATTTTTAGCAATGTTAGTGATCGATTATTAGCCGTAACGGACTTTTTATTAGACCTGCTTTGGGCAACTTGTGGCTAATATTTGTAGATAATTGAATTTGCTTGTAGAAGATCTTATATTCAAAAAGGAAGTTGTAATTTATTCTTGACTATTCCCTGTTTTGGCTTATTATTTTGAATTTGATTCATTTTTCAGGTGAAAGCTTTTTAATTAATAACTAGTGGTCCTGATAAAACTGTTGCAAAAGCAGGTTTGGCTATTAGTTTTGGTTGTAATATGATCAAATTGGTGATATTAGTGGCCAATATTCATTTTAGAATTATTTGTGCCAAGAAGGAGAAAAGATATGTCATGTTGTAGTGAAACAGGAAAAACAAGTGGAGAGTGCTGTGGTGGCACAAAGGAGCATCATGCCGGTGGTTGTTGCTCTGATAACAGTTCAATACTGAGCCCTGAAGAGCAGCTTTCAGAACTATTCGTTTATAAGGAAGTTCTTGAAAAGGAGCTGTCTAAGGTCAATTCATTGATAGAAAAAATTAGTAACGAGTAGTGCTATTTTGAGTTTAAGTTATGAATTTCGGTATACACTCCTGTAGATTTTTTTTATGTTGTCCGGTAATTAATTAGTATTTGTAATTCTTGTATTTGGTCTTTGCGTTATTCTTAATAGGCACTTAAACGATGTTCCCTTCTAGAAGATCGCATCTGCTACGAAGGGAGTAGCGTTTTTGGGCTTGTTCCACATTTTTTTTAATTCCTGGCATTTGCCTTTTTAGGGATTAAGAAAAACGACAGATGCAAGCGGAACGATTTCTGTAATTCCTAAATGGGAGTTAGCAGCTTTCAGAAAATTATCTATTACCGCGTGCCCCTGAGAGGGGTTGTTTGCTGGTAGTTCGGGGTGAAACTGAACACCGTAAACAGGTAGCCGAACATGCTTTATCGCATACACCTTCACCAGGCTGTGTGTCGCAATTACGATAAAATCTTCCGGCATTTGCTTTATCTCTTCGCAGTGTGATACATAAAATTTTGTTTTCAGAGGATACCCTTTGAAAAGATCAGAGTCTGTTTCGGTAATAGTAACTGGTACAAATCCCTTTAGCTTAAAGCAGCCGGAATACCCTTCCGACTTATTACAACTTTCTACATTAATCAGATCAACCGATCCTCCCCATAATAATGCAAAAAGCTGGTGACCTCCGCAAATTCCTAAGGCGGGGACTTTCTTGTTTTCAAGGTACTCTTTTATATAGTAGAAATCAGAGATTTCGTATTCTTCCCAGGGAGTAGACTGGCCTGTAATAATTACTATATCAGGGCTGAACAGAATAAAACCGTCGCGGTCGCTGTAATGGAAAACTTTCGTGCTAATTTTATCAGTTTTGGGCAGAAGCGCTAAAACCGGTGTAACCATAGAAATTTTGGATGAATCTTTCGCGGGATTGATTACCGCAATTTTGACACTAGTCTTAATTGTAGTTTTAGGCTGAGACTTAATTGCAGTTGTCTCTTCAGTCGGTTGTTGAGGTGGGGGCTGAGCAGTGCAGGAAAACAGGATTATCATTGCTACGGCCAAAACTCTTTTCAAGATTCTCTCCATTCCGGTGTTTGTACGCCAGAATTACAATTTTTAAAATTATAGGGAAGTTTTGCAGATTGTTTGTGCTGGTTGATAGTTTATCGATCAGATCATACCGGTGGTCAAGTTTTTTAAAGACCCAAATTACTTTTTTGAGAATAAGCCGTGATGAGCTCAAAAAATTAACTTTTCAATCAGATTGTGAACAATCCGGTATTATATAGTTTTTTCAAAGTGATGCTGGGCGATCAGAAAAAGAGTTTAAATGATGTTGACTGATGAACTTTGAATTATTATTTGCTAATTGTTCAAAGCTCATCAGTACCTGGTTTTCAAAATTCTTTGGTAATTTTTCGAAGTTCCCTATAATAAGTTTAAGGGAGACACTATAGTGCGCCTCCCTTAAAATATTAATTGCTGTTCATCTGAAGCCCGTATCCACGAGGATACAAACCCTTTGTGTTTTTTTTAACCGGAACATCCTTCATACTGCGCGGCCATGTAAATGAAAGTTTTCCTGTAAAGTCGTGATCACCGTAAAGAACATCGGTAATACCGGGACCAGCCATCGAGCCCGGTAGCCACGCTGCCACTATGGCGTCGCAATAGGGTGCGATCTCGTCAATTATAAGCGGGCGTCCGCTTATAATCACTGCGATAACCTGTGTTCCCTTGCTGCTTGCATTTTTCACGCGAGCAACATCCTCTTCGGATACACGAAGATCATTGCTGTCCCCCATGAATTCAACATACGGAACTTCACCGATTACAACGATCGATTTCTTTGCCACACCTGTGTCTTCGCCATTATCGGAATAGCTGATCTTGCTTTCTCCCAGTCGTGCGGTTAACGCTTCAAGAATGGTTGTGCCTTTAACAAACATCTGTTGTGATTTAATTCTTTGAGAATTGTTTTCCAGTCCTCCAGCTAATTCCTCATAGATGCTGTAACCACCCCAATAAATAGTCCATCCTCCGCACATAACACCCATGTCTTTGGACTTGGTTCCAACAATTGCAACCGGGTCCTCGGTGGATAGAGGGAGTGCCGCTTTCTCATTTTTAAGTAGTACAAGGCTTTTGCGGACGGCCTCACGGGCGGTCTCCATGGAAGCATCTGTTCCAACAGATGACAATAGTGAGTCGTCAGCAAGTGGATTTTCGAAAAGACCCATCTCAAACTTCAGTTTAAGTATTCGTCGTACAGAGGTGTTAATGCGTTCTTCACTGATTATTCCATCTTTAACGTTTTGACTTACCTCTGAAATAAAGGATTCATAGGTGTCCGGGATCATTATCATGTCTATTCCGGCATTGATGCTCTGTGCTAAAAGGTTGGTGCCTTTCAGCTGTTTGTGCCCGGCCCAGTCGGAAACAATAAGACCGTCAAAACCAAGTTCTTTCCGTAGTACATCAATCCACTTTTTGCTTCCATGCATCTCCTCACCGCGAATTCCGGAAAACGAGATCATGATTGTTGCCGGGTTCTCTTTGACGGCCTCTATATAGGGTGCCAGATGTATCGATCTCAGCTCTTCATCTGTAGCCGTGGAGTCACCCTGGTCGATTCCGCCTAACATTCCTGTTCCCCATTCGGCGGCTCCATCTCCAAAGTAGTGCTTCACACAGGCCGCAACAGAGTCGCGACTGTTAAGCCCTCCAGCTTGCAACCCCTTTACGTAGGCAGCTCCTAAAGGCGACACAATGTCCGGTGTTTCACCGAAGCTCTCGTAGGTCCGTCCCCAGCGAATGTCGCGAGCTACAGCCACACAGGGAGAGAAATTCCAGTGAATTCCGGATGCAGCCATTTCGGTTGCGGTTATTCGACCGATTTTTTCCATAAGAGCCGTGTCATTTGCGGCGCCCAGACCAATGTTGTGAGGAAAAACCGTTGCACCTATAGCCTTTGCATGTCCGTGTACGGCGTCGATTCCATACAGGATAGGAATTCCCAGACGTGATTCGAGTGCAGCTTTCTGATAGTCGTTGCAGAATTCCAGCCAGTTTTCCGGTTTGGACCCGGAAAGTGGTCCGTCGCTGCCTCCGCTTAGAATTGATCCCAAAGAATAGTTGGTCACGTCCATCGGAGAGGCCGCATAATTTGCCGCCTGTGCCATCTGTGCAACCTTCTCTTCGAGTGTCATGTAGCTTAGCAGGTCGTCTATACGCTCTTCAATTGGTAAATCCGCGTTTCTGTATTTTGCTCTTGAAGAGATATTTTGTTGTTCCTGTTTTGCTTTGCATCCAGTGAAAATCAGTAAAAAAGAGAATAACGCTAATAAAATGAATCTGGTTTTTTTCATGAGTCGCTCTCCTGTTTTATGGTAATAGATTTAAAGTTTTTTAAAAAGCATCCTGCTCGCTGATATTTAGCAGTGACATGCTTTTTAATATATGTCGCGAGTGTGTAAAGGAAAGCGATTTTATGCGTATCCGGTCGGTTTAGAGGAGATTAGAGTAAAACTTTAGTACGAGAGAGGACTCCTGAAGTCTTATTTAGGGACTTTAAAATTAATAAATCCACTTTTAATATGGGGTTTTGATCAGTACACCTTTATAAAAGACGTACTAGCTGAACGGATATTTTTTTTTGCTATGGATCTTTTTTATTGACGAATTAAGAAGTAGGAAACTAGTGGACATATGAACAAATTTTTTAACAAGTTACGAATTATACTTTTTTCTCTTATAATTCTATCTATAGCTTCTGAAACTATTAACCTAGAAGCACTCTTTGACTATCAAACAAAGAATAAGTTTGTATTGCATAAATGCGTTCAAAGACCTGTTCCGTTTGAATTGTTCGAGGTGTTTAATGAGTTCACGCAGGATGAAGAAGAACATCCTTTTTTATTAAGACTTCAAAAAAACCAGACAACTGCTCTTTATAACTCATCCCCTGTACTTACAATTACTATACAACTTCAAGACTTTCACTCGAGATGTTGTATTCAAAATATTGAATTACTGGTTTTAGCTAGTAATAATCATCGGGCTCCTCCTCAAGGATAATACCTCCAAATCAACACCATTTTCTCATTATAATAATCTATTTTTTAATTAAAACGTCAGTTTTATAATATTAAATAATACAAATATGGAGATATTTATGCGGTTATATATGGAATCCACCTTCACAGCAACAAAAGATAAAATAAAAGATACTTTAACAATAAAAGAGAATCAGTCTATACAAGAGCTTATTACACTTTTCACCGAAAACCGATTAATTCAACAAGTGTATGTGATTAACAATGAAGGATCGTTAATTGGGAAGATTGAAGCCTCAGCTGTCACAGAAATGATTTACTTCTATTCAAACCTAAATAACATTAAAGCTATTAGATCAAAGCAACTAAAACTGAAAAACAGGAACGTTTCATATTTTGTTAAACAGGTTGAGAGCGCTTCAATTAATGACGATTTACTTGACGTCTATTATCGTATGAATAACAAAAAAACTTCATTTATGCCTGTTGTCGATAGTAAAAATCGGCCTCAAGGCATTATTGCAATCAACGATATTTTGAAATACATGAATAAATAGTCTAAGGAGCATACAATGCATATTGATTCTTTCTTTAGTGAACATTTAACATCTTTTGACAAGAGCTTTGATAATCAGGATCAACTTTTTAGATTCCTGTCAAAAATTTTTTCATTCGAGATGAAGTGCGATGAAGAGAAGATTTATACAGGTCTCACCCAGAGAGAGGCTATATCAAGTACTTATCTTGGACATGGTATAGCTTTACCTCATTGCCGTGTTGAAGATGTTTCTCTACTTAAGATAGCATTTATTAAATTGCAAAAACCTCTGACAATAAAAAATGATGAGCAGGATGTTGACATTAATTATGTTTTTTCGGTAATCACAAACATAACACATGAAGAATTCTATGTAGCTGTATTAGCGCGGTTAACACGATTTCTTGCTTCTCATAAATCTATTTTACCAGAAATTAATACCTATGAGCAATTAAGTGAAAAATTACACTCATTTTCAGAATCGCTTTCAGGTCACCTAAATGCATATGAGATATCTACTATTATTCCGGCGGTAGATGAAAATCAAACTGTTAAAGATGCCGTTGATGTAATGAAAAAAAATCGACTGGCGACTCTTCCCGTTATTGACAGCAAAAACATGGTGAAGGGTATTATCCGTATTACGGACTTGTTCAGGGCATCTTTGCCGGATTATGTTTTTTACCTTCAGGATTTTTCATTTATTACCGAGTTCAGTCCACTTGAAAATTTTTGGGAAAACGAAAGCCAGATGATTATTAAGAATTACATGAAGTCGTCTACTGAATTTTTTATTCAAGATAATGTCTCTTACCTTGAAGTACTATTTCTAATTTCAAAACATAAACGGGAACAGCTAATTGTTATTGATAAAGATGGACTTTATAAAGGAGTCATCACGCCGGCAACAATACTAAATACAATGCTGCGACCATAAATAATATAAAGGACTTGATTATGACAAATCATATGCTTATTGCAATAACGATTTTTCTCTTGGTTTATGTGGCAATTTTAAGTGAAAAAATAAATAAAACTGTACTGGTCCTTTTAGGATCAGCTTTAATGTTAACCTTGAGTATCATTCCATTTGAAAAAGCCATTCGCCATATTGATATGAATGTAATTTTGTTATTGATTGGTATGATGCTGATTGTCAAGATTGCTGAAAAAAGTGGTGTTTTTGAGTGGATTACTGTTTTTTCCGCAAAAAAAGCAAAAGCTAATCCAATTGTTATAATGGTTATCCTCTTTTTCATTACAGCTATATTTTCAGCATTTTTGGATAATGTAACTACTATATTATTAATTTCTCCTATCTCCCTTCTATTAACAGCCCAGCTTGGAATCTCTCCAATACCATATTTGATAGTCGAAATAATTGCCTCAAATGTTGGAGGTACTGCAACCTTAATTGGCGACCCACCAAATATAATGATTGGATCAGCTGCTTCACTCACATTTTTGGATTTTCTGCAAAATCTAGCACCCATTATTATCATTCAACTCTTTGTGCTTGTTTTTTTCTTCGTGCTAATATTCAGAAAAAAACTGATTGTAGAAGAGAGTGCAAAAAAACGATTAATGGCAATGTCTGAAAAAAAACTAATTCGGGACAAGCCATTATTAATCAAATCTCTGATAGTGCTTGGGCTGGTTATTTGTGGTTTTATGTTTCATGGATTATTGCATGTTGAAGCTTCGGCGGTAGCACTTTTAGGAGCGTCAGTTTTAATACTTTGGACCAAAACTGATGCAGATGAACTGATAACCCACGTTGAATGGACAACTATTTTATTCTTTATTGGTCTATTTATAATGGTGGGAGCACTTGATTATACCGGCGTTATTAAAAAAATTGCTCAATACATTCTTGTTAAAACAGGTGGTGATATTAAATATACTAGTATTACTTTACTCTTTTTTACCGGTATAACTTCGGGAATTCTCGATAATATTCCTCTTGTTGCAACTTTTATTCCAACTGTGAAGTATATTGGCACTCAGGTTGGTGCAGATGCAATTACTCCTATGTGGTGGAGTCTTGCCTTAGGTTCCTGTCTGGGCGGAAATGGCACTCTGGTTGGAGCAAGTGCTAATGTAATCATGATGAACTTTGCAAAACGTAATAAGATCAACCTCAGTTTTGGACGTTACATGATATATGGAATTCCTTTTACGTTATTAACTCTTATTATGGCCTATTTCTATATCATACTCAGATATTTTTAAAAACAGGAAACGGGTAATGTTGTGTTACATTATCCGTTTCCTGTTTGTCAAAACTTTACATCTCAGATTTTTTTAATCAGGTGTATCTCTTGAATTTCGAACTTTTTAAAGTTCTCTATTAATTGTATTGTTGTTACTCCATTATTCATTCCTGCAGGCGATAAGAAAGGCAAGACTTACCGGATTGATGCTAAAAGCTTGCCGCCTACCGCACTGGTATCAAAGGAAAATTCCTCTAGTTTATTGATTCTCTTTTTGGTTTTTAAGACAGGCTTTTCTTGACATACATAAATATCCTGCTATGTTGTGGCAATAGGTACTTTAAGACCGTAAGGAACGGTAAACCCCGATGAGTGATGGTTATGACAACTCCCTGCTTTTAAATGAAATTCTTGAGTCAATGGGGACAATCATTGAATTCGATCTTGAGGATTATGAAACTCACCAGCATGCCGTTCGTGTTGCGGAGGGTGCTGTTTTTGTTGGTGAAAAGATGGGGATGGATGCCGATACGCTGCAAAAACTCTATTTTGCAGCTTTGTTGCATGATATTGGCAAAATAACCGTTTCTGTGGATCTTTTGAATAAACGAGAGTCTTTAACACAGGTTGAATATGACCAGGTCAAAAATCATTCAGTAACAGGTAGTCGCATAATTGCCTCCCTGCCAGGCATGACTTCGCTTGCGTCATGGATTCGTTGGCACCATGAGTGGTGGGACGGTAGCGGATATCCTGATGGCCTTAAAGCCGAAGAGATTCCTCTTCCGGTTCAGATCCTGAGTGTGCTTGATATGTTCGATTCCATACAGACTCCCCGTGCTGATCGTGATCCTCGCAAAAAAACCGAGGCAGTTCGCATTATTACCGAACAACGTGGTACCCATTTTAATCCAGAAATAGTTGATGTCGTCCTCGAATTAATAGAAAATTCCAGAGTCAGTGCTTCTGAAAAACCGCACAAAGCCTTTGCTCCTCTTAAAAAAAAGTATGTAGATGTCCCTTTTCGCGATAGAGATATCAATTTCTGGCAGTCCTCTAATATGGAAAGCCTCTATTATATTCTGAAACTTTTTGCCGATGTCATTGATTCTAAAAACGAGTATACTCGCGGCCACTCTACCCGGGTTTCGGTGCTGGCCAAGGTTTTATGCGAGAAGATGAACATGTCTCATGAAGATCTGTTAAAGGTTGAAATAGCTGGCCTTCTGCACGATGCCGGTAAGGTGACTATTCCTATTGAAATTCTGAACAAACAGGACTCTCTTACCGAAGAGGAGTGGAGAATTATTCGCGCACATAGCGCTAAAACCTTTGAGATAATAGGTTATTCGGCCGCCCTCCGTGAAATTGCCTTTATTGCGGCCTGTCATCATGAGCGCTATGATGGTAATGGATACCCAATGCAGCTTGCAAAGGACGAGATTCCCTTTCTGTCTCATGTTATTGCAGTTGCTGATACCTATGATGCCGTTACTTCTGCCCGCGCCTATCATCCGCAACGAACCGCTGAGTATGCTTATAATATTATTCGTGATGTTTCCGGCCGTCAATTACATCCGCAGGTTGTAGATGTTCTGCTTTCGTTTCCTCCGAAACATATAGAGGGTATAGTTGACATGCATATTTCACCCTACATAAGCGGAGAGAAGCTGTAGCCAATTTCGCCTTGCTGTGAGCCTATGAACAGATCTGCAAACTTTTATTATCCGGACGTCGCTGCTCTTGCAGAGGCAATGAATGGTTATGGTAAAGCCCGTACACCCTTTTTCTGTCTTGTATCAGCTTTTGCTGAATACGGATATCTTTTTCCATTGAATGGCAAGGCCTTTTGTCCGGTACTGTTCAGTTTTCGTGAATTGGGGAGGGAACCTCTGAGAGTCTCTCCAATAAGACCCAGTGTTCTTTCGAAAAAACTTGTTACCTTTGAACGATATCTCTCTGCTTTTAATAGTGTGCAGAGTGAACAGTATCAGGGGTGCAGCTATCTGCTTAATCTGACCTTCCCGACAGAAATAACATGTGATAGCACACTATCTGATATTTATTATAACGCTACATCCCCATATCGAATCCTGTTTCCGGATAAATTTGTCTGTTTCTCACCGGAAACTTTTGTGCGAATCTATAATAATCGAATTATGACCTGTCCCATGAAAGGAACGATTGATGCTAGTAATAGTTATAGTGTTGATGATGCAGAGGTAAAAATTCTAAATGATCCGAAGGAGAGTGCAGAACACCTCACAATAGTTGATCTTTTACGGAATGACCTCTCCCGAGTTGCGGAGGGTGTCGGTGTGGATCGATATCGCTATGTGGATCATATTCAAGCAGCTTCACGTGAACTTTTACAGGTCAGTTCTCAGATCAGTGGTACTCTTCAGGATGACTGGCATGAAAAAATAGGCACTTTGTTATTCGAATTGTTGCCGGCTGGCTCGGTTACGGGTGCACCTAAAAGAAAGACAGTCGAAATAATTAAGCAGGTTGAAGGCTATGATCGTGGTTTTTATACAGGGATAGCGGGTTTTTATAATGGCCAATCATTTGATTCTACAGTATTGATACGCTTTGTAGAACAAAAAGCAGAAGGCTTTATCTATAAAAGCGGTGGTGGAATTACGGTTTACAGTGATGCCGCAAAAGAGTATCGTGAACTTGTTGAAAAGATCTATCTAAATTAATTTGCGGGGAAGGGTGCAGTAATATGTCTGTTTGCAGATTGTCCGAGGCCATTAAGTTGAAGGATGGTGTTCTGTTCAACATGCATTACCATAACCAGCGGTGTAACATGGCCCGGTTTGAACTCTTTGGAGCTCAGAATGGTTTGAATCTGGAAGATTATATTACTCTTTCCCCCGGGTTTTGCCAAGGACTATATAAGGTGCGAATAACTTATACCTCAGAGGTCGAATCTGTAGAGATTGAACCCTACGAACACAAACCGGTAAGATCGCTGAAAATTGTCGAATGTGCTCACATCTCATACCGTTATAAATATCGGGACCGAACCTTGATAAATGAGCTTTTCGCACAAAGAGGGGATTGTGATGATATCATGATCATTGTGAACGGAATAATAAGTGATGCTTCATCATCAAATTTAGTTTTTAATGAATTTGGAAGTCGTTTAATTATTCCCGAAACCGCCATGCTACGGGGCACAAAGACCTCTTTTTTACTTGAACAGGGGCTGGCAATTGAAGAGAAGCTGACACCGGCCGATTTGAAGAGGTTTTCAGAGGTTCACTTGGTCAACGCAATGGTCGATCTTTATGAAAAAGTTGTTCCAATTGAAAATGTTTTAGATCCGGAGTGACGAAGGTTTTCTACTGGCGTTGTTTGTCGGTGTGGACGCGTGAGTTTATAATTTTTAATTGATGGTTTATAGAAAGTCCGCATCCAATTGAAATAACAAGCAGAACAATTAATGTAATAGCCATTTCGTAAAAAAACGATCCGTCTGAAAAGACAGGGTGATTATTAGTAGGGTCAGCAGGGAGGAAAAGAATTTCAACCTTTCCGCTCTCTTTCGCACTTTCCCACTGCTGCTTAGGTAAAGAGGCCCAATTTTCATCATCATTATCTTCATTATCATCGGTAGGGAGAGGGTATTTCTGGTCGTCAATAAAAAATGCGTATTGTAGCTCATAGATAATTTTCTCGGCTGTTATCGGGCGAATACGTGTAGCTATGACCTCGGCAGTGGTGATTTTCCCAAACAGATTCAGCTTTATCTCTGAGCGAATGCTGGTAAATGTTATATATGATGTTATAAGAGCCGGTATCAGTATGACGAGCGATAGGACTATGGATATAATGTTTCTTTTCATCTGTTATTCTTTCTGATTTTCAGGATAAGTTAGCATAAGTGAACATTTTTAAAATATTGCTTCAGGTGTCAACCGGTAAATTAAGGTCTGAAGTTTTCAATAAATCGGAACCCAGGATATTTTGTGAGCTGATTGGATTCCGTTGATGATTTAATAAAGATTTTAGATGTGTATGCGGATTTGATTCTCTTAAGACAGAAAGCGTTTGTGGAAGAAAGATAGTGGTTGACAAAAAAAATTTTTTCGATGTTGTGATATGATTATTCGGGAGGATAGCTCAATGCAGGTACGCCAGGTCTGTTTCACTCTCTTTTTAACAATTTTTATGTTTTTGTATACGGTATCCCTCGCGGCTGAAATTGAGCGTGGTGTTTTTGCTATGGGAACATATAGTCCTGTCGGCTTTTCTATAATGGGTCGGGTTCCATACAATTACGAGCCAAAAGGCAGTGCCGACACAAAACCGGATCCTGATGCTAAAATTAGTTCGCTTTCCGATTATTCTCTCGGAGCCGGTTATTTCCGAGGTCCCCTTATGGCCGATTTTCAATTCTATTCTACTTCAGTAGAAGATCAGAAAATAGATTTCGAAGAATACTTTCGTAATGAGTCTATTGAGTATACTCTACGAACATTTGATATCAGATCGGGGTTACGTTTGTCTGATTACGGTAATCCGTCGTTTACATATATTCATCTTGGTTATCGCTATCTCTCATATTCCAGCGATTATCTGAAAACCGAGTTGAGTGGACACGGCTTTACCGTCGGTTTAACAAAATTCCACACTTTTTTTCCCCGTTTTGATTTCGAGCCGGCTCTCTATTTTAATGCCTATCTTGGAAATTACCGAATTACCGGTTTTGAGTCTGACATGTCTTCTGGTGATTATGAACGGGAAAAATCTGTAACAGCCGGAGGTACCCTGGGTATTGGGGTTCACTTTGAGCCTTATAATCTGGCGGTTCTTGCTATAGTGCGTGGAGCAATTGATCAGATATCACATAATGTGCGAATAGATGATGGATGGGTAGACTGCGGAGTACGTCACACCGGTTTTTATGCCGGGATCGCGGTAATGTATCAGCGTTATAATTTTAAGCATAACCGCTAACAGGAGCAGATTGTAATGAGAAAGCTGTTGGTCTTGATGTGTACCTTTTCTGTGTTTGCTGCGTCCTGCAGTTCCCGGCAGTATCAGACGCGGGATACTGTTGCCGGTGATAGTGAGCTGTTGAATTATGAATACAGTAACCACTTCTATTCGCACGAATTACGGAAAGAGCATTTTTTCCTGAATATTGAATTAAATCAGCCTGCAGTCATCGAATTTGCAGAAATAGATTTCGGCATGGTCGAAATTCATGCACCAATAACGGGAAGCTCTCTGGTTCGCATAACGGTTGATAGGAGTGGCCGGGTTATTCGATATAATGTTTTAAAATATGCAGGCGCAGGTCTTGATGACTATCTGGAAAAAGTGGCACGTGCGTCCCGGTTTCGGCCCGTAGAGCATCGTGAAGAACCACAGGAGTGTGATTTTATATTGAAAGTAGTTTTTAGGGAATGACCGCTATGCGATATCTTTTAACTGTTTTTTTTCTTTTTGTATTTTTTCCAATGGCTGCCGGTACAGTTTCCGGGCGTGTGACTGATATGTCAGGGCGACCCGTTTCTGGTCTTGTTGTCGGGCTTGAGGATAACTACTATACGTCCGAGACCTCTTCTGATGGTAGTTTTCGTTTTGAGAATGTAGACCCAGGGGATTACACTCTTCATTTTTCAAATGGAACCTGGGGGCATCACCGTTACGGTATTCGTGTTAAGACAGATTTTCATGTTACACTAAAAATTGACAGAAAAATGAATACAAGCGAACCGCTGGTTTATCGCGAAACTGATGAGCCTTATAACACTCGACAGGGTATAACACAGAATCAGATCATCACTTATCCCATGCGCGGTGTGGGTGACAGCCTGCATCTGCTACAGACTCTTCCGGGGGTAGGTGGTGGTTCTTCGGTATCAACAATTCCGATTATACGAAGTACTAACCCTCTCTTGAATAAGTATTATATAGATGGAATTCCAATCAACAATCCTTACCATTTTGCTGTCGGTTTTGTTCCTGTTATTTCGGCAATCAGCGATCCGGTAATAGATCATGTTATTTTGCACAAGGGGGATGCCCCTGTTAGCATGGGCGATCACGCCGGAAATGTAATTGATATACGAACTGTCGAACCTACACACACCGGTTTGCGTGGTTCGGTAATTCTTGATGGTTTTGTTCCTCTGCTACCAACAATGGCGGTTTCCGGCGTTGTTGATCCACGATGGTCTTTAGTTGCTGTGGGCAGGCGAAGCACTACAGATATTCTTCTTGATATCGCAGACAATAACTACATGCTTCAGGACTTTTATTTCAAGACAACCTATGTTCTTAACAGGTCTCATCGCTTTCGTCTTATTGCTAACGGTGCGAGTGAGACATTTAAGTGGGATGATTTTATTTCAGAAAGTGGATATAATCTTTTCGCTTTTCAGTGGGATTATCGTATAGCGCGAAATCTTTTTCTGACTACATCCATATCACGATATCAGGTCGCCAGGGATCTGAACAATGACAAAGAAGATGGTGCATCCGTAATTTTCGATCCGGTCGAGTATAGACTGTATCAGGCCTTAACGGCGGGAATTGGTCGTTTTGCAGTAACCGGAGGTTATGAGTATACTTCATATATGAATGGCGCTAAAAGCAATATTTCGTTCAGTGGACTCGCAACACCGGACATTCTCTCGGCAGAGGCTGAAACACAGACAACCGAATTTGCCATCGAGGGCAATGGTGTGCGACTTTTCGCCGATGTCTCAGGCCAATTTGACCGCTTCTGGTTTACTGTTGGAGCAAACTTTGATTATTTCGGTGTTCAGGATAGCACGAATTACGGATATCAGAGTGAGGCCGGTGTTGTTCTGAGGAAAACTACGGCCATTTATGCAAAAGCGGGGCGTTTTATAGCACATCCTGATATGCTCTATTATCTGGGTGCTGTTGATTCAGATTCTGAAAACAGCGAATTGCTCACCCCGACTCATCTAGAAGATACAATTACAGATACATATGCAGTTGGGCTTCAGAGCTCAGATTTTCTGCAGGTGAAGATGAGGGGTGAACTGTTTTACAGCATCTATCAAAATCTGTATCCTGGCGGAACGCTTGTAACTGTTAATGACGATTCGTTCAGAAAGGCGGCGCAACTGCATAAGTTTGCTCTTGAAGACGATGGGGACACAATGGGATTCGAGCTGAGCCTGTCCCGGAAATTTTTACGCAGATATAACTCTTCGCTTGCCTATACCTTTCAGACAACAACACGTAACAGAGATGATAATCTGTTTGTTGACCTTCTGGGTGACAATGCAAAGGAGATCGAATCGGAGTATAGCCAAACACATATTTTAAGAATAATGGCGGCCGCACGTTTTGGGCCATGGGTTCCGGCTTTGCTCTTTAATGCCTACAGTTCGCTTCCATATACTGAAGTCAGTGGAACTCGCGAGATAGAGGGGCTGGGTACACAAACTCTGTATGGAAAAGAAAATGGTGCCCGATATCCAATGCATCACCGGCTCGATTTTAAGGTCAACTATTATGCTTCAGAGTCGCTGAGGTTCTATGCTGAAATGTGGAATGTTTATTTGAACAGAGAAAATCAGGTTGCGGATTATAAAAATCGGTCACACCGAGAGGTGAATGACATACCTCTGTTTTTCTGGATGGGGATGGAACTATGTTTTTAAAAATAATCGCATTGCTAATTGTGTTTAACCTGACAATTTTGAGTGCAGGTGTATACGAAGTCCCCGGTCATTCTGAAGAGTCGTATCTGGCCGATGCAACAATACTTCGGTTAAAAATGGCTAAGGAACCCGAGAATCCTGAGCATCATCGGTTGCTCATCATGTTTTTAATGTCTGTTGAGGAGTTTGAGTCTGCCGCACGTGAATGTTCCATATATCTTGCGACTGGGCATGGTAGCAAAAAGGAGAATAGAGAGATAGAATATACCCGAATAATTGCTCTGGCCTCCTCTTCTCGGTATAAAGAGGCAATAGAAAGAACAGCTCTATATTTAAAAAAATACAAACATAGCGATGAAGACAGAGAATTCTTAAATCGTAAACGACGCCTCTACAGTCGAGCCCTTAAAACAAAAGGTGCTGTTTCGGGTTTGAAAATCATTGCAGAAAATGAGAGTGCCCTTGGCGTGGATGCCTCAAACGGAACTGTTATTACCTATAACCGGCTTTTAAATAAGATCGGTTTCCGTTATCTGGCCGATGGAAAAGTTGCTCTACCTGTTTTGCTTCCTCCTGACACTGACTCCGAATCTCTGATCAGCATAACAATCAGTAAAAACGGGAAAAGAGCTTTGGCCTCGTTTCGCGATGGTGACGGTGCAGTTATTGCAGAGAGCAGGTATGACTCAGGCTGGAGTGAGTGGAGTTTTGACAGCGAATTAAACCGTGGTTCTGTTAATGCCTATCCCTGTTTTATTCAGGGAGTAACAACACTTTTTTTTGTTACTAATCGTGTTGAGGGTAATGGTCTTGATATCTATTATTCAGAATACTCACGTGATGGCTGGCAGAAGGCCCGCCCCGTAGAGGGTGTTAACAGTTCTGGCGATGAGGCTTCGGTATATGTACCTCTGGATGGGAATCAACTCTTTTTCTCCAGTAATGGACGCCCGGGTCTTGGAGGGATTGATATCTATACCGGAAAACTAGAGCTCAAACCTGTCCCGACCGTTACGGTTGAACGCAATGTCGTTTCGGTTAATACTTTTCGCAATGAAATTACACCCCCCTATTTTACCACGGAGCTGCCGTTTTATACTGTAACACATGTTAATGCTGATAGAAGTTATCTTTATGGTGCTGATTCCCTTTGGACAGAAACCGGGAAGACCGTTGTTAAAAAAGTTGAAAAGCCAGCGGTAAAAATACCTGAGAGCGGCACCCTTGTTGCGCATGATCTTCAGTTTGATACCGGTTCGGCCTACATAAGACCTTCATCGTACAGGTTTCTTGAACAGCTTGCTTTATACATGAAGAATAATCCCAGTAAGGGTATTATTATTAATGGTCATACAGACAGTGTCGGAACTGAAGAGGTGAACAGACGGCTTTCACTGAATCGTGCCCGTGCAGTTGCTCGCTACCTTATCCGTAATGGCATAGCCGCCGACCGTATACGTACTAACGGTCTTGG
Organism: Spirochaetota bacterium; assembly: GCA_027858855.1. GTDB lineage: Bacteria > Spirochaetota > UBA4802 > UBA4802 > JAFGJZ01 > JAFGRW01. The sequence continues at coordinate 57,458 of JAQIBV010000054.1, forward strand.
CACATCTGAAAATATAGAGAGTAATGATACAGAAGAGGGGCGTCAAAAAAACCGGCGTGTAGAGATCTCGTTTTTTGATCTGGGTGCTTAGATAAAATAGGTGAGCTGGAATTCCTCATATATTACTAAAGATTAATCTTTAGCCCGTACGTGCGGGTTAAAGATTGAATATGTAAAAATAGTTTAAATCTAATTCAAATAGTGTTGACAAAGCATCTAAAATTGGTAATATAATGATCTTTAAGATGTTTATAATCGGTAAGGAATCAGGATATAAAAAATTTTACTCAAAACAGTTAAATGCCTGTTTTGAGTAAATGCGGAGGTTTTATGAGTAAATATGTAAAGTATATTCTTCTAGTTATTATTGGCTTTGGAATGCTGGTCGGATGCGATGGCTGTTATGACGATGAGACAACAGATAAGGTTGATGCCCCGAATTTCACCCTTTTGCGTGGCACAAACTACGATGTTGTACTCTCATCACATACTAAAGGAGCGACCATTCTTTATACTATAGATGGTACTGATCCAAAGACAAGTAATACGGCTGTTGACGGAACTGAGTTAACAATCGATTTTTTTACTCAGATTCGAGCCTATGCCTATAAGAAGGGGAAGCGTGATTCTTTGACAGTCAGCTTCTCTTTGCCAAAATTCGGAGCTAAAAGAAAGGTCTTTTATAATGCTGATTATACTGTAAAATCATATATTAGCTCTTCTAAAGACTGTAACAATAAAAGAAAACTGGAAGTATTCCGCTCTGCTAAAGGGAGTGATGAACAGTGGTTCACATGGGACGATTCAATTGATTATTATAAACTGTATATCTACGATCAGGATACCTTGACAACCTGTGTGAAATATAATGGCTCAGGTTCTGATGGTGACTGGTTTACTGAAGACGATGACGAAGATGTATCGTATAATGTAACTATTGCTGATAATGATTACAGCTATGATGGGGAATATACTGAATCATTTGATGATAAAATGAATCTTTTAGAAACTAATGAATATTCGGATGGCCCTTACCAGTATACCTATTCAGGACGTAATCCGGTTGATTTTAAAGACGGAGCAGGAAACACACTCCTCTATCAGCTTGAAGGAAATCAGGAGTACTACTATCTTTATGAAAACAACAGTGCTGGAAAACCAGATCGCAAAGTGAAATATCGTGGTTATGGAACAGATACTGACTTTGGTTATACTGATAACAGCTATGATGCTGATGGAAATCTTATCACATCAACCTATTATTGGGACAATGCCGGTAAATATCCGCGCGCGCACTATGTATATGAATATGATCAGGGTAAACTGGTTATTGAATCTAAGTATAAACATACCGATTTAGCTAAATTGAGACTTCGCCGTGAATTCGAATACGATGCTGAAGGTCGTCTGTTCAGGGTGGATTTTTTTGACAAGGAAAGCAACCGGGAGATGTATGAGGAGTATACCTATAACGGTGACTCTACTGCATCCATGACCCGCTATTTAAGGCCGGCTGTCGCTTCCAAGAACCTTGTGTTCGAGTTTACCGTTACTGCAAACGTAGTGGATGGTGGTTATTTTGTTTATGCCGGTGGAAAGTTTGATCATGAAGGTGATCCTATTAAGGATATTGTCGATCTTGGTGAGGATGAAAAAGAGTTTATTGCGAATATGACAGAGAAAGTTCGTGATATTATTAAAAACGTTAAGCTTTCAAGTGCATCTGTAACCTTGAATGGAGCTTTTGGCGGTGATGCAAAGATACTGGTTGCTACCTATGATAATACAATAAATATAGTTTTTGAGTTTAATAATTATAACGATGGTGATATAATCATAAACGGTACAATCGATAAAGAGCTTACTGGAACGATTGATGTTTCCGGAGAGCTGAGCGGAGGCGAGGCTGCTGGAAACGGTTTTGTTTATGGTGAACTTATGATTGCCGATGCTAATCCGGATATTACGGATGAGGACTATATTGTTTCAGCTTATACCTCTATCGATCTGGATGCTAATGATAATCCGGTTAAAGAGACAGAGTATTATACTCCGGGAGCAGACGGGGCGTGGGATACTATCGGTGATAATAGTGTGAAGTATGTGACCAACTACCAATACACTGATACTATTCTTACAGAGAAGGTTCGATATAATAAAACTGTGGCCGATTCAAATCTAAATTACAGAATAGTCTACGAACTTAATGGAGATATTGTCGAAAAAGAGACTGTTACGCGAAATTATGGTGCATACGGAATTCAGGATGCTGGCAGTACTAACGAGACACTCGAGCATTATCGTTGCTGGAGCGATCTTTGGGATATTCAGCAGAGATGGGAAATCGACTGGGACGATGAGTACTGGAACGAAGACGTCGATAAAAAAGACAGGGTTGAGTGGTCTGTAGAGTAGCGACTTTTAATTGCTTTAGGAAATTATAGAGAGGGGTTTCGGCTCCTCTCTTTTTGGTTGTCCACTTGAGCTGGCAAACCGGTTTTTCCTATGAAAGAGTTGTTTTCAGGGGTAAAAAATGAATGCATATCGCAGAATAATTTTTTGTATTCTCAAATAATTGGCTTATCAATCAGGTTGCATATTAATCGTTAAAAAAAAGTTGAACATAGGCAAGCAGGGCATCGGTAAAATCGAGTTTAATTTCAGTTTCGACTGCCCACGATGATTTTGGAAAACTTTTCAGAGTTTGAATAAATATCAGTTTGGCGTTCATTGCGTTTTCGACACATTCAGCTTGAAAAAATTTGCTTCGGTTATGCCGGTTATAGAACAGCTCTATTTCTGCTTCATGAAGGTATTTATCACCAATATGATACTGGTTATAGGCCTCCACCTCCAGAACGTTTTTATACGAGTCCAGAATATTTAAACACTCCGAAGATTTATAAAAATTAAATATCATTTTATTAAAAACAGAGAAGTGGTGAAGTAACTCCTCGTCTTTGGTGCTTTTACTTAATGATTGAACAGTGTGATACGATTTTTTTATTCGGTTTACAACGTCTTTAAATGTGGAGCGGTTCATGATATTGTCGCGACGGGCGATGTTATACAGTTGATACTGGTAGTAGCGATAAATGTGTTCTTTAGTCTCTTCGCGTACGGTTACAAATGATTTAATAAGCTGTTCGCGAACAATTTTATCCGCAAAGTAATCGGTGGGTTTTTCTGGTCGTCGTGGTTTTGGTTGCTTAGCCGTCAAAGGCTCTTCGGTTGCAGTAAAGCGTGAGCTCATGATAAAGTTGTAGGCGCTGTTAATGCCCGACATTTTCTCATTAGCCCACTGGTCGTTGTCTCGATTACGGTCGGGATGATACAACATAGCCATTTTTTTAAATGCAGAAGCTATCTGCTCGTCAGTGGCACCCGGTTTAATTTGAAGAAGACTGTAAGCCTCAGAGAGATTTTTAATCATCAGGCATCCTGAATTATATCTTGTTTTTAAAAAAATAGACGCCAGCCTTGGAGCTTCAGTAGCTGGTGAATCAAAGGTTCTAGTGGCATAAAGAGTGTTAAAAAAGTATTTGTAAAGCATTATATGGGAGTGAGCAAGTCAGGTGAAACAGCTCTTTTTCACTTGACATCTATACCGATGTTTGCTATACGAATGTAGGTTGTAATTCGGAGGTTTTATGGGTAAAGAGTTAACTTCACGTCAGCGTGAAATATTTGATTTCATAAAGAATGAGATTGGCAGGTCGGGTTTCCCACCCACAATCAGAGAAATAGGCAATCGCTTCGAAATTACAGTTAAGGGCGCCTATGATCACCTGAAAGCTATCGAAAAGAAGGGGTATCTTCGTTGTACTCAGAATAAGTCGCGTGCAATAGAACTTTTGACTGAGTGTCATGAATCCACTGATGATAATATAATTAAGGTTCCGCTTTTAGGAACAATTGCCGCCGGTGCACCTCTGCTTGCTGAAGAAAACATTGAAGAGTACCTGAGTCTACCAGGACCGGCATTCTCTTCAGGGCAATACTTCGGTTTACGTGTCCGTGGAGACAGTATGATCGATGAAGGAATATTCGATGGAGATATCGCGGTTATGCGAAAGCAGAACACAGCCATGCATGGAGAAATTATTGCTGCTTTGATCGGTGATGAGGCAACCCTTAAAACTCTGCATCGTAAAGATGGTACAATTATGCTTCTTCCAGCAAATGAGAACTATCAGCCTATCATACCGGAAGAGTTGACAGTACTGGGTATACTTGCGGGTCTCTTTCGTATATATAAGAATCGGTAGTGTATATAAAAGAAAAATACAAAAAATACTTTAATAATCGCAAGTAAACTGAAAAAAACTTTACATCTGCATAATACCCTGTTATTTTTTTAGATATGGTTAAATTTCAAAATCATTATATAATTCTATCTGATGCCTTTGTCGATAAAGGGATTTATGAGTTACCGATAAGCCTGTCGTCAGCTATGGTATACTTGATTTTGAAGAGCCAAAAATAAAACAGTAAGGGGAGAGTGCAATGGAATTAACTGTCAGTTCTCTGGTTCAAAACAGTATTAAAAAGGGAGTCAAGTATGTTGGCCCGCTTTTAGTTAATGTATTTTTATGGGGTCTTACTATATGGATTCCTTATCTGAATGTTGGGACTACAATTGGTCTATTTTTTGGGTTACCAACAAAAATGTCGCGCGATGAAGAAATCTCGTTTACTGAAATTTTTGATGCCAAGTTTCGCAAGAATATGGGCGAGGTTTTTCTTTCAATGGGTTTTGTTAACCTTGGCGTAATGATCGGATTTCTGTTTTTTATAATTCCAGGATATGTTATTTTTATTGCCTGGTCTTTGGCGACTCTTCTTGTTGCCGATAAAAATTACAATCCGATTGATGCAATAAAAAAGAGTAATGATCTTACATATGGTAAGAAGTGGACAATTTTCTTTGGTGCAGTTGTCCTTTATATTATTGTAATGGTGGCATTGATTCTTCTTGTCACTATATTTGGAAAAATTCATGGCGCTTTGGCTGCAATAGTTGGACTTTTGGGTACTCTGTTCTCTATGAGCATAATGCTTGGGTTTGTTGGAGAACTTTACGGATCACTTGCTAAAGACGCATAATAACCTGTTTTAACAGTTTTTGTATTATAAACAGAGAGGCTTTTGGGTCTCTCTGTTTTATTGGAAATAAAGGACAAATGCAGAGCTAGCAATTGCTTATTAATGATTATATTGTATTATGTCGCATATCTTCGTCTATTTTCTGTCTTGAATAAATGCTGTGTATTGCTTCTGTATTCCAAAATCTGAAACAAACAGAAAATCCTGTTTAATAAAATCAGACAGTTGGCTTGCTTTAGGGATTAATACTTGACATTAAGCCCGTCCGTGATATATTTTTTTATTGAAGCGTCTTAACCATGGAAATATTTCAATTTTGAGTTTATTTTTCGTGTCAGATTGCCGATTATAAACATAGATAACTATAAAGCTTTGCTGTTATCTTCTGATTATGTTAGTTCAAATCATATTGTTCAAAGGAGTTGATGGGATGAAAAGGGAGGTAAAAACATTATTGTTAACTATCCTCGCAGGTTTTCTGATAGTCCTAGTCGGGGATTTTAATATAGGTCTGATTGCGCAGGACGCCCCGGCGGATGACATTCCGGCACCGGCAGCACGTGGCGCTGAGAAAAAGAGACTAGATGGCCTTGTAGTAGATTGGATGAATGACTTCGAAGATAGCGAAGATTGGCGTGCGATGTCAACATGTCCTCTTGGCGATACGAAGATTAGAAAAATGCCTGGTAAACCCAATGAAGTAAAAGAAGACGGTACAGTCGAAGATGTTAAAGTAGAGCTTACCGACGAAAATGGTGTTACCCATAAGGATGAATATGTACTTGGTGTAAAAACATACTTCGCGGATAGAGGTTTTGACCGTGTTGAAGTTTTCCCGCCAAATGAATATATTGTACGTGGAAAAGCTAAAGAGGTTCGGGTTTGGGTTCTTGGACGTAAATTCCGTCATACTCTCTATATAAAATTACGTGATTACAGAGGAAAAATTCATAAATTAAAAGTTGGTCGCCTTGATTTCTGGGGATGGAAAGAGATGAGTGTTATTGTTCCCGGATGGTTGCCTCAGTCGGCCAAGTATGCCATGATGGATAAAAATCTTCATTTTGTCTCCTTCTTTGTTGAAAGTGATAAGTTTGAAGTTCCTGGAACATTTTACTTTTACATGGATAACTTCCGTATAGTAACTGATCTTTCAGAGTTTACTGGAGATCCTGATATTAAAGACAACTGGTAAGATAGAGGGCTAAACGCCCTTTCTCTTTAAAATGAATTATTGATTTTGCCTTGCAGTGACAAATGGAGGAAAAATGAAACGGCTTTATTTTAAAATTTTAATAATAATATCTTCCCTCTTTCTTTGTGGACTTTGTATAACAACTGTCTATTCTCAGTTGATAACAAATGTTCCACCAGATATTTCAGTGGATGAGATTAAGGCTCTTGTTGTGGAGGATTTTGAAAGTTCTCCAGAATGGACAGTGGAGACTGAGCCTAAACCCTACACAAAGGGTGCCGGTGATGAGAAAGCCAAGAAAAACCCGGTTCCTGTTTTAGAAGTTAAGATTGTTAATGGCGCTCCGTCTGATATGAAACCACAGGAATGGCAGGCCAATGACAAGGGAACTAAAAAAGAAAAAGTTTTGGGAGTGAATTTTAGATTCAAATATCCTGGACATAATAGTGTTAAACTTACACCACCAAAACCAATTGCTCTTCCGGGACGTGCTAAAGGGCTTTCAATCTGGGTACATGGTCGTGGTAATCGCTACTACCTTGAAGCGTGGGTAAAAGACTTTCATGGCAGTACCCATATATTAAAGTTCGGATCTGTCGCTTTTGTTGGTTGGAAGCCATTATCTGTAGAAATACCGGAGTATGTACCGCAAGAGGTTGATTCATACCCTGCAACAAAGATTTTGACTGTAGAAAAATTTGTTCTACGTGCTGATCCGAGTGAACAAGTACGGAATACTTTCTTTTTCTTTGATCAACTTAAAGTTCTGACACAGACTTATGAGGTCAATTTTGATGGTGCTGGTTTGGAAGATTCCTTTGAGAGTTCTAAAGATACGGAAGGTTCTGTGCCGGATACTGGAGCGGGAGCCGGAGCGGGCGATACTGCACCATAGCAGTTTGCGATACTAACTGAGTTACCATATAAAGTATCCGCCTGAAACAGGCGGATATTTTCGTTATTAATGATCCAAAAAAAGGGAGGGGAATTATGGAACAATTTATTGATCGTTTAGAATCCCTGTTGAAAGAGGAATCTTTCGGCAGAATGGGAGCATCAAGTGTGGGGATTTCCCGATTTAAAGTTCTGGAGGCTTTTTTTAATGAGTCTGTACAGGGGAATGCTTCAGATGAAATTTACAAGATGTGTGAAGATCATCTTGAAGAGACCCCCTCTTCGGTTACATCACTGTACATTAGTGGTTTAATTGCTTTTCATTCTAATATAATTGATGGGAAAAACAATCTTTTGTATCTTGTAAAGACCTTTAATGATCTGCAGAAGTGGGCTGTAGTTGAACATCTTTCAGAAAAGGTTCTGGAATATGGTGAAAATACAGCCGCTCTTAAGGCGCTGGCGTTAAGCCTTGAAAAATTAAAGCGGCGTAAAGAGGCTGTACCAGTTTGGGAAGAATTGATAAAAATAAATCGTTTTGATGCGGATATTGCCCGTAAATTGTCACAGTCCCTTGAAGAGGAAGATCAGACAAAAAGTACTCAGTATTTAAAAATGGCTCTTGAAGGGTATATCAAGAATGCTGATGTGCGGGGAATAAATGATATATGGCCTAGGGTTGTTGAAAAATGCTGGGATGATATTCCCTATTTCGAGCGGATTGACAGAATGCTGGCTGATCTTCAACGAAAGGATATTTCCATAGCATTGCTTAAGATGTTGTATGAAAAGCATAAGGGTGTCGATATTTCATCGGCGATTTTTTTCCTAAAAAAAGCTCTGCAATATGCTCCAAAAGATAATGAGTTTCGCTATGCACTGATAGCACTTTACAAGCTTCAGTACAAAGAACACTCACAGCTTAATCGTTTTATTAAACTGTCTCATCTTGACAACACGAATACTCCGGTATTGACCGCAATAAAAGCTTTTGAAAACAATATTATTTTTGATGCAGATAGTTATGTTTTTCATCGTACATGGGGACTGGGCAAGATCGTGTCAATAGATGAAGAAAATGTAATCATTAACTTTGACGATAAGCCAGAACATCGTATGTCGGTTAATATGGCTCTTCAGTCTCTGGTTGCATTGAATAATGATCACCTTTATGTAAAACAATATCTTGAACCTGAAAAAATGCAAGCTCTGTTCAAAGATGATGTTGTAGAGTTTATTAAGGTTGTTTTAAAATCGTATGATGATACAATTTCTGTTCCTGAGCTTAAACGAGATCTAATTCCTTTGTATGTTTCTACCAAAAACTGGTCACGCTGGTGGACCAAGGTGCGTGGTTTATTGAAAAAAGATCCTTCCATTGGATTTGCTCCAAATAAAAAGGACCAGCTTGTGTTGCGTGAGAAACCAATCTCATATGCTGATGAACTGTTGAAAAAATTTACCAATTCTGATTCCTTCAGTCAGTCTCTTGATATAGCATACGAGTTTGCCAATAATGTAGATGTAAAAGAAGGAAGCGAACAGGTCCTCTATATAATTGACTATTTTACGAAAGCGGCTTCCAGCAAGTCTGATACGAAGCTGATACTATCTTATTTTATTCTTTCTGATCTTGAAAAGTTTGCTCCCGGTAATTATGATCTGGAACCTGTAAAACAGCAGGTTGTATCGTACATTGTGGAGTCTAATGATTTGCCGCTTATAAGCATGAAAATCAGTTCTTATGATAATAAAAAAGACTTTGTTAACCTCATTCGCGAACATAGAAGTAACTGGGTGCAAGTACTTAGTACAATTCTTTTTGAAGTACCAGTTCGTATTCATAAGTATATCTTTAATCTTCTGATTCTGGAGAAGGAGTATGGTGTTATTAATGAGTTTATTGTACGAATTACTGCTGCGTCAAAAGAGAATGCTGAAGTGTTTTTATGGGTTGCCCGGAATATACTGCTTAAAAACTGGACTTATGAGTGGCTCGATTATTCTAAAAGTGGTGTGATTCTTTCCTTATTTAGGGCATATAACTCAATTGATAAGTCTGAAACTAAGGGTAACCGACTGAAAAACATGGCTTATGAGATACTGTTTGAAAATGAGCAGCAACTTTTGCATGAGATTGTTGAAGAAAGTGATGAGTCGTTCCTTGGAAAATTGTATGACATTGCAGCAAATACTGAGCATATTGATGATAGTGAGCTGGACAAGTTTGAAAAGGCTATTAGATCCAGATTTCCTGATTTCAAGGCCGAGAAGTCGGGAGCAGTTGTTTCAGACGAGAATGAAGAAGAGAAGATATTTGTTACAGGCCCTGGTCTTGATCGAAAGAAAAAAGAACTGAACCATATGAGAAATGTCGAAATGGTTCAGTTGCAAAAAGGGTTGGCGAGTACAGTTGATGTTTCAGGTGATTCGCGTGAAAATGTTGATTATAACGCTCTTTTAGAGCAGCAGTCCATTTTAAAGAAATCTATTTCGAAATTGGATTCAGAGTTAAAGATTGCTGAAATAATAGATTTGGATGATGTTGATAAAGATAAAGTAGATATTGGCTCGGTTGTAACTCTGCGAAACAGTAGTGATGATCAAACAGTTGTAATTACAATTCTTGGACCCTGGGATGTCGATTTTGAAAAAGGAATACTCTCTTACCGATCTGATGTTGCTTCAACCCTGCGCGGGAAAACAATTGGTGAAGAGGTTACGCTTCATTTAGGCGGGCGAGAATGCACTTACATTATTGAGTCCTTATCGGTGTATAGTGTTTCGTGATGATCTAATTTTTCCTGAGCTTTTGGTAGTCTGTTAGGGATGTGTCCGGTATCGTGTCGAGTGCGTTAGAGCTTTACTTCTGCTTTAAGAATGAAGCGTTATATATGAAACATCTTGACATATATAACGTCTACTCTACAGTTAATTTTTAAAAGCCGCGATGGCGGAATTGGTAGACGCGCCAGGTTCAGGGTCTGGTGGGCTTATGCCTGTGAGGGTTCAAATCCCTCTCGCGGCATTTTAAAAAATCTTATTCCGGAGTAGTTCATGAATTTAGCTTGGGTTCCGAATACGCTGACAATGGGAAATCTTGTTTTCGGATTTCTATCAATAGTATATGCTTCTAAAGGCGAATTTGTTCTTTCCGGGTTTTTGATTCTTTTTGCGGCTCTTTTCGATGGTTTTGACGGTCAGGTTGCCCGTATTTTAAAGGTAGAAAGCAAAATAGGCGCAGAGCTTGATTCTCTTGCTGATTGTATTACCTTCGGAGTTGCTCCGGGATATCTTGCATATAGTGCCTATTTCACCGAGATGGTAATTGTGGTAAATAAGATTCCTATACCTGCTGGCGCATTTTTAGCCACCATCTTTCCTGTTTGCGGAGCCTATCGTCTAGCAAGGTTCAATGTTACACATGATACTGCTCACTTTAGTGGTTTACCCTCTCCGATTGCCGGAATTGCAATAGCACTTGTTCCGATAACTGCAAATGCTTACAAGTTGGCCGATTCCCCTATCTGCATCAATGATTATCTGTATCTGTTTGTTCCTGCGTTTGTAATAATTGCATTACTTATGATTACAACTATGCGATTTTCTAAACCTCAGGCAGTGCTATTAACACAACTCCATGGTATAAAGCTTGGAATTTTTATAATTGTACTTGTATCTCTTCTGTACGCTTTCCGAAAATATATGCTCTTTATTGTTTTCGGACTTCTGTTTCTTTATGTTATTGCTGCATTTATCAGCTTTCTGATTCAGGTTATCCAGGATTTTCGTGTAAAATAAAAAACAATGGATTGTGTAAACCGTATAATATTTTCCAGAAATACTATGCGTCTCTATTTCGAATCAGGAACGACAATAACTCTGCCCATATCCATAGAATACTCGGCACGTTATTCGTCCGGAGATCAGCTCTCTGAGGACGAGATGGAAAGGCTTCGGTGTGTTTCAGAGAACTATCTGTGCCGGGAAAGAGCCCTCAGATACATTGCAAATCCCCATTCCGAAAAGCAAATTCGCGATTATCTTGTTAAAAAAGAGTTTTCAGTCGATGCAATAAATACTGCTATTGTGTTTTTGAAACAGATGAATTATATAGATGATGCTGCGTATGCACGGCGGTATCTGTTTAATCTTGTGAACAGAAAAGTTGTTGGCAGAATATATGCACAAAATAGATTGAAACAAACTGGTGTCGATAATGACACTATTAACCGGATTCTTGATGAAGAGGCATTACTCTTTAAAAACAGTGATGCTGTGTTTGCCTTTGCCTGTAAAAAATATGAATCTGTACGCAATAAGAAAAACAGCTATGCGAAGCTGGTTTATGCACTTTCAAGCAGAGGTTTTTCGAGTGCAGAAGTGTACAGGGTTATTGAATCGATGAAGAGTGCCGGATACAAATTTGAAAAGTTAACGAGGTAATAATTGTGCGTGTAAAGGATCTTCGTGTTTCATTTATTGAGTATTTTACTTCAAGAAATCATCGTCATGTTCATTCCAGTCCTCTCATTCCGAAAGATGATCCGACTCTGCTTTTTACTACAGCCGGAATGGTACAGTTTAAACCTCTTTTTTCGGGAACTGTGGAAGCGGATTATACTTGCGCAACATCAATTCAGAAGTGTTTGCGCACCAGTGACCTGAAAAATGTTGGGCGAACTAAGCGGCACTGTACATTTTTCGAGATGCTTGGTAATTTTTCATTCGGAGACTATTTTAAGCGCGAAGCAATTCAGATGGCCTGGGAGTATTCTGTTGATGTTCTGAAATTAGATGAATGGAAGATTTGGGTGTCAGTCTATCAGGATGATGATGAGGCTTTTGATATATGGAATAAAGAGGTTGGTGTTCCCGCTGAACGGATAGTCCGGCTGGGGAAAGAAGATAATTTTTGGGGACCAGCCGGAGATTCTGGTGCCTGTGGGCCCTGTTCAGAACTTTATATCGACAAGGGAGAGGAAAATGGCTGTGGTTCTGCGGATTGCAAGCCCGGCTGTGATTGTGATCGATTCATGGAGTACTGGAATTTGGTTTTTAACCAATTTAATCAGGACACGTCTGGAAATCTTTTACCTTTACCTAAAACGGGTATCGACACTGGAATGGGACTCGAACGACTTGCGACGATTACTCAGAATGTCTCCTCTATTTATGAAACAGATGAATTCAAACAGATGATAGAATTTGTCTGTTCGTCTTTAAAAATAGAATATACCGGAAAAAACAGACTGCCTGTTAATGTAATTGTGGAACATGCTCGAGCACTGACCTTTGCTATGGCAGATGGAGCCTATCCATCTAACGAGGGACGGGGATATGTATTGCGAAGAATTTTGCGTAGGGCACTGCGTTTTGCCCGTACACTGGGAGTTGATGAGCCCTTTATTTACAGTGTTGTGGATGTAGTTGTTGATATCTTTGGTGAGTTCTATCCGGAAATTATATCTGCTTCGAAAAATGTTAAAAAAGTTCTTGAAGGTGAAGAGCGCCGTTTTCTTGAGACACTGGAAAACGGAATGCAAAAGATTGAGCAGCTGATAGCACTCGCAAAGAAAAATAAATCTGTTCTGTCGGGTAGTGATGCTTTTCAGTTGTATGATACATTTGGTTTTCCAATAGAGATGACTACTGAAATGGCGCAAGAGGAGGGCGTTTCTGTAGATATGGAAGCCTTTCATAATGAGATGGAAAAACAGCGTCAGCGAGGTAAAGAGAGTTGGAAGGCTGCTGATGGTTCTCATGAAAGGCTGATGGGTGAATTGACTGGAAAAGTCGTAGATACTGTGTTTGCAGGTTACAGTGACTATACGACAGATTCGGTGATTACAGCTCTTGCTTCGTCTGATGAAATTGTGAATGAACTTAGTGAAGGTGAAGAGGGATATATTCTGCTTGATAAAACTCCGTTTTACGGTGAATCGGGTGGCCAGGTTGGAGACCATGGATATATTGAAGGAGAAACTTTTCGAGCTGAGGTTTATGATACAAAGAAAAGTGGTGGAGTGATTATTCATCATGTTAAAATAGTCTCTGGCAACTGTCGTTGCAAAGAAGCGGTCCATGCCGGTATTGATCAGATTCGCCGAGCCTTAATTAAGGCGAACCATACTGTTACACATCTGTTACAGGCAGCGCTCAGGCAGGTTCTTGGAGATCATGTGAAACAGTCGGGCTCCTTTGTTGAGGCCGAGCGTATGCGATTTGACTTTACCCATTTTGAGGCCATGAGTGATAAACAACTTGTTGATGTTGAAAATCTTGTTAACAGAAAGATATGGGAAAACCTTGAGGTTACAACTTTAGAAATGCCGATCAAAGAGGCCCTTGCTCTTGGCGCAATGGCTGAATTTGGTGAAAAATATGGTTCAACAGTGAGGGTTGTGGCTTCCGGTGATTTCAGTATGGAGCTATGCGGTGGAACTCATGTAAGCAGAACTTCTGAGATAGGAATATTTAAGGTAATGAAAGAGTCGTCCCCGGGAGCCGGAATACGGCGAATAGAGGGTATAACTCTTAAAGGGGTTCTTGATCGCGTGCATTATCTTGAAGATTTGAAAAACAGTATCGTTCAGGTTTCGGGAGCGAATGAGATAAATGTTATTGAAAAGATTTCAACCCTTGTTGAGGAAAACGCACAGCTACGAAAAGAGATAGCAGGTTTAAAAAAAGCTGATCTTGCATCGGGCATTGATGATATTATTGCTGATGCTGTTAAGATTGGAGATGTTTCAGTAATTGTTCAACGGTTTGATGATGCAGATAATGATACACTGCGAAATAGTGCCGATCTAATTCGGCAGAAGTGTGCTGATTCAGTTGTTTTTGCTGCATCTGTTGCAGGTGGTAAGGTTATACTTCTGTGCGCTGCAACAAAGTCCGCTGTTCAGGCTGGTATTGATTGCGGCGCCATAATTAAGGCAGCAGCTCCAATCGTTGGCGGTGGAGGCGGTGGCCGGAAAGATATGGCTCAGGCAGGCGGAAAAAATCCAGAAAATACTGATGAGTTGTTGCAGAAGGTTACTGGTCTTATTGCCGAGCAATTGAAGTCATAGAATTTTAAAACTATAATGTTGCGAATTATAAGTATAGTTTTTTATAGGCGTAGTCTCTAAGTTTCTTGGAGTTAGTTTTAAAAGCGTGTTCCGCCTCTAAGATAGGGGCGGAATAATCTGAAGTCTTCTCCATTTAGTAAAATGTGTTTATACTCTACTCCATGTTCGATAAATCCGTAACTTATGTTTAAACGTAAGCCCAATCCCAGAATCATGGAAAGGCTGAACGATGTTTCATTCCAGGTGTCTTCAATGTCCTTTATTTTCATTGTCGTGTATGTTAATCCTGGTGTTATACGTACTCCGGCGGTAAAATAATCGGAGAGTCGTGCGAAATAGAAGATGCCGGTGTGAAGCGAATAGAATCTCAAACTGGTCTCTACCTTGTCATGCTTAGGAATGTGAGGATATGATTGCATATCAAATATTGCCTCTAGTTCTATTCCGGGATACGCAAGATCGTAGCCCGCATAGATGTTCCAGCTATTACTGTTCCCGATTATATCATTCCAATACGGAGTAATGTATTCGAAACCTGCACCAATTCCGATATAATAGTATTGCTGGCTTATAAGACTCCAGCTTTGAATAACCAGAGGCTCCCATCCGCTTCTGGCGAGTTCCTCATTTTTATTGTCGTATGCTGTAATGCGATAATAGTAAACACCGTGGGTAAGGGGAGCATCGTAATAGTTTACGCGCGTTTTTGTATTAATAATTTGCGATCCACTTTGTATTATCTCGATACGGTATGAGGAGGCTACTGAAATGGCACGCCATTTAATACGGGGTGTTTTTTCGATATTGGGCCTGCAAAAGAGAGATTGCGTAAGCATAAGTAAACCTATTATCAGAAATAACCTGAAAATAATTTTTGGTAGATTAAAAGTCATTTTGCAGCCGGTTCCGGTTTCATATTCATTTTATTATTCAATGTAAAT
This sequence comes from Spirochaetota bacterium, assembly GCA_027858855.1. GTDB lineage: Bacteria > Spirochaetota > UBA4802 > UBA4802 > JAFGJZ01 > JAFGRW01. Next base: position 72,670 of record JAQIBV010000054.1, read on the forward strand.
CTTTGATGGAGAAATAATTTCAATTTCATGTTTCTTTTTTTCAGGCTCTTTTTGGGGTTCTTTAGAGAAAACCTCTTTGGTAAAGTCACTGGTTGATAATATTACTGAACCACTTTTCTGTATGGACCTGACTCTCCAGTAAAAATCACCGGGTTCTACGGAAGAGATGTTGTAGGTATATGAGTTAGACATGGTTGTCGCGCGTTTGATCAGTCGTGATTTTGGAAAAGAGTCCTGATAAATCTCTATTTCGTAATGTGTAGCATCGGGAACCGGTCGCCACTGAAATGATACAGAAGTTGTTCCAAACGGATATTTAGTATTAACAGGTGAAATCGCAGTCGGTTTGTTAACTGAGCCGCTTACGGTAAAGTCTGCGGAGTTGCTCGAAACAACTCTTCGGCCCTCTTCGTTCAGTAAAAATACTTTCCAATAGTAACTGCCTGCACCAAGGTCAGAAAAGGTCGTAAACTGTGACGAAATCTGACGTTCCTTGTATGATGTCGTAAAAAGAGGATCTTTCGAGATTAGAATAAGATATTTATTACTGTTATTTGTGTCATTCCATGAAAAATTTATTGAGTCACCAGTTTTAAAACGGCTTGAACTAGAAGGAGTCCGGGTTGTAATTTTACCGACTGATGAAACTTTGAAGGTTCCGGTATCACTACTTGGAGATTCAGTGCCATCGGCAGCAATTGCTATAATATTCCATGAGTATTTTCCCGGATCCAGTGATTGTGAATAAGTAAAATAGTTTGTGCTGTTAAGCGTTGTGAAAAGGGTTTGTGTAGATTTTTTTACGGTGATACGGTATCGTTTTGCTTCGGATACGCTCTGCCAGTTGAACAGAGTCTGTTTTTTTTGGGTATTCTGTGTAATATTCAGAGGGGTGAAGAGTTTTGGTTTGTTAAGGCCTGGACTTTTTGTCAAAGAAAATGAGCTGGTAGGGCTTGTGATAACGCGACTACCGTCGGCAAGGTTGTAGTGTGCACGAATACGACAGTAATATGTGCCAGGCTCAAGTCCTGAAACCGAAATGAAGGTTTCGTGGCTGTTAACCGACTTGTATAGCGAACTCATGGATTTAATTCTTGAGATTTCAACGGTATAGCGAGTAGCTGTAGATGCACCGTTCCATTTGAAAGTTATATCGGGCGGTGTTTGCCGGAATGTAAACTGCTGTCCGTTCAATGGACGTAGTATTACAGGGCTAACTTCTCGAACTACAGCAATTCGGCGAACCTCGCTACGTGATTCGTTCTGAGCGACTCTCCAGTAATAGATACCTTCGGCCAGTTCAGCGGAAGCTGTACCCTCAGAGGCTGTGATGGAAAACGACAGGTTTTTGAAGTTTTTATCACGAGAGATATGCAGAGTCTGAGAATTATCTTTGCTGCTGCTCCAGCGAAAGACAACCGTGACAGGTTCAGTAGAAACCAGGGTTTTGGCCGCGGCCGGTGAAATAAGGTTGATCTGTTTATCATTAATTTCAGCAGCACCGGCTGATACATTAACTGCCTGGGTCGAGTTAATTTGCGAGGTTTGCCCACCGGTCATAAGCTGCGCTGTTCCGGAAGAGACGTTAAGATTCAGTTCAGATCCGGATTGGTCCCGGTTAAGATTAACACCTCCGTCATTAAGAGCAACAACCGTGTCACCCGAGTGGATATTCAAAGAGTTTTCCGTATCGCTTTTTTGAGCGTTAATTGCACCCTTTTCGAAGTCGATATCCAGCCCCTGATCCGATTGTTGAATAATTATCATTGACTCTTCTTCAAGTTCGATTGAAGAGCCGTCACTTAAATTGATAACAGCTAACGATCCTTTTTCAGTGCGTATTGCGTCGAAATTGTAGACTGGTGAGTTATTACGCAGACCCTCCCAGATTACCTGTTTTGAATAACGACGTTCGGCCACCTTCTGCTTAAAGGTAATAGTCCCTATTTGCATTGTTGCTGAGTGTTGCAACATTGAGGTATAGTCAAGATAGAGAAGAAAAGATGCGATAGTTATCGCAATCAGATTTATTATTGGAAGAGAATATTCTTTAATCAAGTATTTCATAAAGCACTTCTTTCTTGTGAAATAGTTTTTCGTGATTTTGTTTAGGTTTTACCCCGGTTTCATCCAGGATTTGATATTTAGTCTCTTCTTCTAAAAAATCGGATTCTGGAATATCCACATGTTCGATCCCGACTACTTTACGAAGTTCTTCAATAGATTTAATTCCTGTTGTATCGTCTTTGCGTGAAAGTACTGCATAAATCTGCTGTGGCTTTTTTTTCCCTTTTACCAATATTTTTCGCATGGGGGCTAGTCTGTATGTCTGATTAACTTTCTGGTAAGCATCCTCTGAAATTAAAATATCGGTTCCGAAGGGCTTGTTAAGAGCCTCGATACGAGATGCAAGGTTGACCGTGTCGCCGATAACAGTATACTCCATTTTTTCATCAGATCCTATTTGTCCGGCTACCATCGGGCCGACGTTAATTCCGCAACCAATTTTAATTAGTGGGTTTTTGTCGCCTCCGCGGTTCTGGTTAAATACCAGCAGAATTTTACGCATGTTTAAAGCACAGTCGATAGCATTTTCAGTATCATTACCATGCGAAAAAGGAACACCCCAAAGAGCCATTATCGCATCTCCAATAAATTTGTCGACCATTCCATGGGCATCGTTTACGCAGTGAACCATACGGCTCATATATTGGTTTAAGAAATCTACAACGGCTTCCGGTTCAAGTTTTTCCGAAATAGAAGTAAAATTCCGTATGTCCGAGAAAAATATAGCAGCATATTTTCGCTCGCCACCGAGTTGAATTTCACCTTTCATAGCCTGTTCGGCAATTTCTGGATTGGCAAATTTCCCTAAGGCACTCTTGAGTTTTTCGCGTTCAGAAAGTCCAAGAGCCATTTCTCCAAATGATTCGGTAAGATAACCAATTTCGTCCCGCGTTGTTGGTTTTAGTGTAATGGCAAAGTCACCATTTTTTATCTGGTTGGCTGCAGCAGAAAGTGCTCGTATTGGACGGGTCAGTGATTTTGAAAATATATAAAGTAGAATGATTGCTATATTTATTATAATGATTGTTATAATAATGTTACGCCTCTGGATCTTGTATACAGCGGCGAAGGCACGAGCTTCTTCGACAAAGGTGACTACACCTATATCTGAAAAACCAGTTTTGCGAAAAGAACCAATGAATGCATTTTTATTGGAATCTGTGTAGGCAATTTTTCCGTTGTCGGCGGTGCTTCCAAGCATTTTCTCTACAAGGGGCATATTTTTGAAATTGGCTTTAGCTGCAACAAGGCTTGAATCGTAATGAGCGATCAGTTCGCCCGACCCGTTAACAATAAAACTTTGATAAATGGTATCTGATTTCACTGCGTCCAGAAAACGGTTCATTGATATGAATATTAACATGATTGATGAGGCGTTTCCAGGCGCGGTGACCTTGTAGGGGGCAATAATTCCGATAACAGGATTGTTAAAATAGAGAGAGCCGTTAAAAACCTTGATTTCGGTATTAAATCCTCCACGAATTGGATCCTCTTCGGCTGCGATAATATCAGCAGAATTCACCTTGTCTAATCCCATGGAAAGAAGGGATTGTGTATTTGATATTTCGTACTTGATTTCCGGTTTTTCAGATAATGTTTGGTGTATTTGTCCGATGTACAGCAGGTCATTGTCTTTAAATATTGGAGTTTCGCTTTTAGTGGAAATTGCCTTTTCAAGACGCAGGGCCGAGTTTTCAATTATTGATTCAAAGTCAGTCTTGACTTTAAGGGAAATAAGAGATGCCCGGTCAAGAGTGATCTCTTCCGCGCGAACAATATTGTCATTTTTGAAATAGTAAGTAGCTAAATAGATCATGCCACCCAGCGATAGCGTGATCAAAAGGGACATAAGAACAATAAGCTTGAAACTTATTGAGATATTATATTTTCTAGCCATTATACACCTTGAAGTTTGCTGTTATTAAGATAATAGCGTATTGCCCATAGGCTATTTGTTCAATAAGTCAATTTTCCGGGCTGATTACAAATAGAATGTTGTCTATCCCCAGCTATTTTCATAGAATTAGGTTTTTAAAACGATTATTATTAAATCGTATTCTAAAATATCGGAAAAAAAAAGTAATTTGTACATAATAAATCATTTTTTTTAATAAATTTACAGTTAATTAAGTCATTGAACAATCCATAATATGGTTTGTCAAACTTATACGGGGTTAATCGACCTGTTGTAATTTTTCTCTCTTTGTTCGTACTAAAATTATGTTGACCAATGGTCATTAGAAAATAAGTGTTAAAGGCATTCAGGTTTTTTAAAACACCCCTGACATTGAAAACTGAGAGGAAATATATATGAAGAAAATTTTATGCCTGGTATTAACGGTGCTTCTTGCCGGATGTGCTGGTGGTAACGAAGAGTCTGTTAAAAAAGATTTCATCGAAGAAAAGGATAGTTTTGCAATCTCTTTGAATGACTATGCTGCTATACGTTTTCAACCACAGATTTATTCAAGTCGAACTCACTATATAATGAAGGGTGATACTGTGCAGGTTATGGATCAATCGGCTGAAAAATCGACAATTGCCCGAAAAAGTGAGTACTGGTATTATGTAAAACTGCCTTCGGGAATCGCAGGTTGGACATTCGGTACAAATATCAGGATTATTAAAGAGGGAGATGGCTTTTCCATCGACGATTATAAGAAACAGGTCGCACAGGAAAATATCGAGCGGATAGTTAAGGAGTTAACCGGAAAGTGGTGGAGTGTCACAGCATCGGGGAACTTTACCAGCCATTCACTAATTCTTTATGAAGATCAGACCTATCGGTCGGCTCGTGGAGGGGTGGTGAAAAAGGGGGATTACACTCTTGATATGGATAAAAATCTTCTGGTGTTTTCAGACGGAGCCACTTTCGGCGAAGACTTAACGCTTGTATCTCGCGGAGTTGAAATTCTTATAGAGAAAGAGACAGAAAAATATAAGTATCGTTTCAAAAAGATTTCGAGCGAGACTGAAGATGAAAAGAAGCCGGAGTCTTTTGAAGTGGATGCAGAATAATGGGTGATAGGGTTCGTCTTAATAAGTTTTTGGCCAGTTGTGGTCTTGGTTCTCGACGCAAAGTAGAAGTTCTAATCGAGTCGGGGCATGTTCGTATAAATGGTGAACCGGTAACACTTGCGACTAAGGTTGATGTTGATAGTGACATGGTAACATATAAGGGAAAACCGGTCGTGCCTTCAGGGATTCTTTATTATGTTATGCTTAATAAGCCTAAGGGTTACATTACCAGTGTAGGTGATCCATTAGGGCGACCAACCATTGTCGATCTTGTTCACGAAAAGTACTGGAGTGCCGGGGTCTTCCCTGTTGGTAGGCTTGATAAGGATACAGAGGGGCTTTTGTTGCTTACGAACGATGGTTCTTTGTCTCATGCCTTGATGCACCCTTCAAGTGAGTGTAAGAAAAAGTACATTGTTTCATTGGATAGACCTCTTGAAGAGGCTGATAAGCTGAAGATCGAAAAGGGGCTTCGGTTACGAGAGTTTAAAACTGGTCCCTGCTCGATAGAATTTATCGGTGAAGAGCGCCACTCGGTCTATATGACGATAAGTGAAGGGAAAAAACGGCAGATCAGGGTTTCGTTTAAGAAATTTGATTATAAAGTAAAACGGTTGATTCGCATCTCTGTGGGGCCGCTTGTTCTGGGACGTCTTAATCGGGGGATGTTTCGTGATTTGCGTCCCTCCGAAGTTAAACGACTGAAGTCCTCTTATTGCAAAGATTGAATTTTGGTGGTTCAAAATCCCTGAATTTCTGCATAGAAAGTTCAAAAAGTCAGACTAAATATAATCAAATGTCTTTCTGGTTAAATGTTTCAAAAAATTCCTTTTCCTGATCATAATCTTTCAGTCTGAAATAAGAAAATGCTAACTGTTTTTCTGTTTTTTCCGAAAATATAATAGGACCCCTCACCAAATGTTAAAATTGGTGAGTGAAAATTGCGGAAAACAGGTGATAATGTATGCAGAATATAGATTTTTATTCAGGAAATGTGCATCAGCATAGTATGCCTGATTTTGTGTCACGTGATCCCGAATATTTCTCACGAATGACCCGCAATCATCAAAAAGAGGGGATTCGGAAGAAGAACAGGGCAACACGTTTTCTTGTTATGGTACTAGCGCTCTGTATTATTTCGTTTACATCCGGTCTTGTGGTTGGTATGAAATTTAATGCCGGGGCGGATAAAGAAATAGTTGATCCTGTAACACGTCAGGCTATGAGTGACATTGGAAACAAAGTTAACGATATTGTTGGTGAGAATAACGTTGGTGGCGATCTGTCTGCAGACAGTACCGCTGTTCAAACCGATGAGAAAAGCGGTGCGTCTCAACCGGGTATTACCTCTTTTCCCAAGCAGGAATATCCCTTTGTAATACGGATTGGCAACAAGTTTTCGGCAAAACAATCTCAGGAGATAGCGGACTATTTAAGTAATAAAGGGCATACAGTAATTCTCGCACGTCAGGAAGGCTTTTTTCGCATATATGCCGGTCCTTATAAAACCCGGAATCAAGCCGAGTCTAATTTGAATAAAATTAATTATTACCGTGACAATAAACTGTTTCATAGTGCTCTTATCTTAAAACGCTGATGTGAAGAAATGGTTCAAATAGATAAAATTATCGAGTCAGACATAGATGATATTATAAAGCTGCTCGAGCCTCATGTGCAAAAGGGTATTGTGCTTCAGCGTAATCATGATGAAATTATGCGGGAGCAGCACTGTTTTTTTATTGCGCGTATAGATGGCGTGGCGGCGGGTGTTGTATCATTCCACGATTATGATAATCACCTCTATGAGATTCGTTCACTTGTTGTTGCGGATAAATATGCAAAGACTGGGGTTGGTAAAGCTCTGGTCTCTTATGTTGTTGATCTGTTGCGAGTAAAATCTCAACAGGCACGAATATTTGCCTTAACTTATGTTCCGGAATTTTTTACCAAATTAAACTTTGAACCTGTTGACAAAAGTTATTTTCCAGAGAAGATATGGAAGGACTGTGTTAATTGTCCACGTAAAGATTGTTGTACCGAAATTGCTCTAATAAACAGAGGCTGACATGTCACGAGCATTTGATAAACGGGATTCGGACCGTCTGGACACCGAGGCATTTTATGTTCAGTATAAGCTAACGAATGATGAAAACGTGTTTTCAGTCGAGGTGATGAATGTCAGTCCCGGCGGAATATGCTTTTTGCGTGATTCAGTTCTATATCGCAAGGATGAAATCAAGATTCTTTTCCCCTTTAAAAGTCGCAAGATGCTATTAAAGGGAGAGGTGGTTAGGGTTGAGGGTCGTGAGGTTGCAGTTCAGTTTAAGGACAAGCAGGAACGAATTGATCTTTTTGTGAAAATATTTAATGAAGAGTACCGTGAAATAAGCAACGAAAACAAGCAACATAGTAAGAGTAAACAATCCCTCTTTTATAACCTCAAAGAATTCAAAAACAACGATAATGACCCTATCGTATAGATCCTTATAGTTTTTTATTTGCGAGAATCCTTTCAGCCAAAACAAGATCTTCTGCAGATGTGATTTTAATGTTGCTGATTGAGCCCTCAAGCAGAACCACATTGTAACCGGCCTTTAAAACAAGTATTGTATCATCGCTTGCATCAGATATGCCTTCTTTCAGTGCGTTTTGGTGTGCATGCGTGATTATACTATGGCGGAAGGCCTGAGGTGTCTGTGCATTGCGTAGCGTCTGCCTCTTGGGTATTGAAACAAGCCTGTTGTTTTCAGTTATGTATACGGTGTCGGTGGATGGTACAGTGGCTGCGGCTGCACCATGCTCGGTGGCAGTGGCAGTTGCAGATAAGATAATTTTTTCAGTAACAAAAGGGCGCGCGGCATCATGTATAAGAACGATATCGTTATTGCCTGCATTAAGAGATTCAACTCCGATTCGCGATGAGCTTTGGCGGTTTTCACCACCTTCAATTACAGAGATTAATTTGTCGATAGAGTACTGTTTGGCATATTCGGTTATTTGTGAACAGTAGTCAGGATGAGAGACCACTGTTATTGAATTAATTTCTTCGCAGTTTTGAAAGACCTGGATGGTGTAGATGATTAAAGGAATTCCATTAATGAGAAACATCTGTTTCGGAATCCCGACGCCGGTGCGAGAACCTGTCCCTCCGGCAAGAATGAGTGCATGGTTATGTGTTTTGGTTTTCATTTTCATTCAGGAGTGCTTCTAGAAGTCGTGCCGAGTCTTCGATAACCTTGCGGCAGATAAATTTATGGTGTTTTCTCTCTTTTATCTGTTCTTGTGTCGCATGGTTGGTTATGAGATCTTTGCAGATGCTTGTGGAGTGAATGGCTTCGAACTGTTCCGTTAGTTTGCGCACTGTGCGGTAACCGTTCAGTTTTGTCTCCATATCGTCGGGAGACGAGTTTCCAAATTTTAGACCTAAAACCATATAGGCTCCGGTAAGGGCACCGCAGGTGCGGCGCAAACGACCCATGCCCCCGCCAAAGTTCGAAGAGATGAGCGCAGCATGGCGCTCGTTCAGATTAAAAATGTCAGCAAAAGCCAATACAATTGATTGTGAACAGGCATAACCCCTATCAAAAAGCTCTAGTGCATGATTAACCCGTGGGGAAAGTGTTGATACTGTTTTGGTTGACTCTGTTGTGTTCATTGTATTGGTTCTCTTGTTTGATGTATCTTAGATGATATTAAAGCAACTATCCAGAATTGGAAACTCTAATGTACCTTTTGTGACAGCATGGCCGGTTTGTTCAAGATATTTTTTAGTAAGAAATTGGGGACGGTGGTGTTTTGAAAGGCAGTGACGAGTAAAATACCAAAAAACAGGGATAAAACAGGGATAAAACGGGGACGGTGACGTTTTCGAGTAGTTTGAGGAGTAGAATACGGGAAAACTGCGGTATGAAATAGGGACGGAGATGAAAATCGCGGAGAAAAAAAAGGAGAGCCTAAGCTCTCCTTTTTTATGATTTTTTAGTCAATTGCTGGATACTGATTAAAACGGTTAAAATATCACCAGGTGGTTTTTACAAGTACCGGGTGTGGATATTCTTATTGTTTTGACATGGCCTGTTCAACGGCAACAGCCACTGCGACCGATGCTCCTACCATTGGATTATTACCCATTCCGATAAGCCCCATCATCTCTACGTGCGCTGGTACAGAAGAAGATCCCGCAAACTGGGCGTCTCCATGCATGCGACCCATTGTATCGGTAAGTCCATACGAGGCCGGACCAGCAGCCATGTTGTCGGGGTGAAGTGTACGTCCTGTGCCTCCGCCCGAAGCAACCGAGAAGTATTTACGCCCCTTAAGCAAAGCCTCTTTTTTGTAGGTACCTGCTACCGGGTGCTGAAAACGGGTCGGGTTGGTCGAGTTACCGGTGATTGAGACATCAACGCCTTCATGATGCATTATCGCAACACCTTCGCGAACATCGTCGGCTCCGTAACATTTGACTTCTGCCAGATCTCCGTTAGAGTAAGAGGTCTCTTTTACAACGGTAAGTTCGCTTGTTTTATAGTCGAATTTTGTCTGAACATGTGTAAACCCGTTGATTCTTGAAATTAGATAGGCTGCGTCCTTTCCAAGTCCGTTCAGAATTACACGTAAGGGATCTTTACGAGCTTTGTTGGCAAAGTTTGCAACCTTGATGGCGCCTTCAGCCGCTGCGAAAGATTCATGTCCGGCAAGCAGTGCGAAACATTTTGTCTCTTCACGGAGCAACATCGCAGCAAGGTTTCCATGTCCGATTCCAACCTGGCGGTCGTCGGCTACTGAACCGGGTATACAAAACGCTTGAAGCCCTTCACCAAGAGTTTCTGCGATTTCAGGAGCGGTTTTTTGACCTTTATTTATGGCAATAGCCGCGCCAAGAATGTAAGCCCAACACGCGTTCTCGAACGCAATAGGCTGTGTGTCTTTTACTATCTGATATACATCAAGCCCTTTCTCTTTACATACTTCCTGAGCCTCTTCGATGGACTTCATTCCGTATTTTTCAAGAACAGGAGTGATTTGATTAATTCTTCTGTTATAACTTTCGAAAAGTGCCATTATTTTTAATCTCCTCTCTATTCGTGTCTTGGATCAATAGTCTTTACTGCTTCAGTAAAACGTCCGTAAGTTCCACTTGCCTTTTTTAGTGCTTCGCCAGCCTCTTCGCCCTTTGTAATCATTTCCATCATGCGTCCAAGATGAACAAAAGAGTAACCGATGATTTCATCGTTTGCATCAAGAGCAAGTTTTGTTACATACCCTTCGGCAACTTCAAGATAGCGAGGGCCTTTGGCAACTGTACCAAAAACTGTACCAGTAACAGAGCGAAGTCCTTTCCCAAGATCTTCAAGACCGGCGCCTATTGGAAGTCCGCCTTCAGAAAATGCAGTCTGGGTACGGCCATAGGCCAGTTGAAGAAAAATTTCCCGCATTGCGGTGTTGATTGCGTCACATACCAGGTCGGTATTAAGAGCTTCAAGAATTGTTTTGCCCGGAAGAATTTCGGAGGCCATAGCAGCAGAGTGGGTCATTCCGGTACAGCCCAGGGTTTCGATAAGAGCTTCCTGAATGATTCCTTCTTTGACATTCAGAGTCAGTTTGCATGCTCCCTGCTGAGGAGCGCACCAGCCTACTCCGTGTGAAAGGCCACAAATGTCCTTAATTTCGCGGGACTGAGTCCATTTTCCTTCTTGTGGTATCGGTGATGGGCCATTGTTTGGACCCTGTTTTACAACGCACATCTGTTCTACTTCGTCTGAATATTGCATTGTTGTTTACTCCTTTTTATGATCTGATTCGTAACTTGTGCCATAATGAATTATCGGATTCCAAAAGCTGGTCGGTTAGACTCGTCGGCAAACTGCTTTTGGAATCCGTCACCTTCTATGGTGGAGTATCCTGCAGGAATAATAAAATGATCGGCAAAGGTGATGTCCAGAGTCATGCAAGATAGGGCTCCAGAGAAGATGTGATTAAATATAACCATGGAGATGACAATAAAGAGGGGGTTATTTGTAAAGCTTTTATTTGATCTTTTGGTTTTCATGCAAGTAAAATATAAAAAGCCGCATGCAGTTGCACGCGGCTCTATTTTGAATAAAGGCTGTTTGATAAAACGGCAACAGCCTGATAGGTTTGTCAATTTTTAAAGTTCAGTAACCGAAGATGCTCTTTCGCCTTTTTCGCTGTTTTCAACAGTAAATTCTACACGTGCGCCTTCAGCTAGAGTTTTAAAACCTTCTGAATTGATTCCAGTATGATGTACGAAGATGTCATCTCCGCTATCTTTCTGAATAAAACCAAAACCTTTACTTTCGTTGAACCACTTAACAGTACCTTGTTCCATTTGAGGACTCCAATAATATAATTTTAAATACAATAAGGATATGCTTGTAGGTCTTCAAATTGGTATGCCTTTTGCTCGAAGTACTAAACTGGGAGAGGAAAGCGTGTGAATTATCAGTAACCATGTGCTTATGCATAATGCTTTTGCATTTAAAGACATAAGATATTGGCACTCTGTTTATGTCTAGCATAATAACAAAAAAAGAATTATTTTTAGTTTTTTTAGACAATTAAATTTAAGTTTGCGCAAAACTAACAGCATTATGTTAGAAATATGATTTTTAAAATACAAGAAGAGTAAAAAATTGATTTTTATGATCAAAGAATTGACAAAAATAAGCTATATTTGTCAACTACATGTCCTTAAGGAGGCTAATATGATAAAAGATCATAAGAAGTATTTTTTTACCGAACCTGATGAACCAGTCTTGTACCGTGACCAGTTTCCGTTTACCCGTATTCCCCGAATTATATTCGACTCTACAACGGTAATGACGAATCCGGCACCAAAGCTGTGGATAACCGATACAACTTTCAGGGATGGACAGCAGTCTCGTCCACCTTATACGCCAAAGCAAATTGCTGATATTTTTACTTTGCTTCATAAATTAGGAGGTAAGAAGGGGCTTATTCGCCAGTCAGAGTTTTTCATTTACAGTGATCGTGATCGGCAAGCTGTGGAGCTTTGTCTTGAAAAGGGTTTTGAGTTTCCTGAAGTTACCAGTTGGATACGTGCTGACAAGAAGGATTTTGCATTGGTTAAGTCTTATAATCTAAAAGAGACGGGAATTCTGACTTCTGTATCTGATTACCATATTTTTTTAAAACTGAAGCGAAATCGTGAGAAGACGATGAACGATTACCTTGAAATAGTAAGCGCTTCGCTTGAAGAGGGGATTATTCCCCGATGTCATTTTGAGGATGTAACCAGGGCCGATTTGTACGGATTTTGTATTCCGTTTGCTGAAAAGCTTCTTAAAATGGCTGAAGATGCAAAAATGCCGGTAAAGATTCGTCTGTGTGATACCATGGGTTATGGTGTCACTTATCCTGGCGCGGTGTTGCCTCGAAGTGTTCCGAAGATGGTTCATGCTTTTTATTCTGAGCTGGGCTACCCCTCAGAGTGGCTTGAGTGGCACGGACACAATGATTTTCACAAGGTGCATGTTAATGCTGCGACAGCCTGGTTGTATGGCTGTTCGGCGGTGAACGCATCACTTCTGGGATATGGAGAACGAACTGGAAATCCTCCGCTTGAGGCAGCAGTTATCGAGTATATCAGTTTAACAGGTGATGATTCAATTGACACAACAGTTATAACAGAGATCGCCCATTATTTTGAGCATACTGTCAAGGCCGAGATTCCAACGAATTTTCCTTTTGTTGGTGCCGATTTTAATACTACTCGTGCCGGCATTCATGCTGATGGAATACTTAAGAATCAGGAGATCTACAATATTTTTGATACAGGCTCCCTGCTTAATCGCCCTATTCGTGTTATGGTTACTGATAAATCGGGATTAGCCGGTATTGCCCAGTGGCTTAATGAGAATATTCCATCCATTATTACTGGTGAGCGTGAGTTGGTTTCAAAACGTCACCCGGGTATTAAACATATTAATCATTGGGTCTTGCAGCAGTACGAGCAGGGGCGCACAACCAGTATTTCGGCCGAAGAGCTGATGATTCAGGCACGTCACTATATTCCATCGCTGTTTGAGTCGGAATTTGATAATGCGCGTAATGAAGCAGTTCGTATTGCCCGTAAAATATCGGAAAAAATTGCTTCGGCGCCTGAGCTTGAGTCCTTTGATGTAGAGGCGATTGAAGAGTTTCTTGAAAGAATCGTAAAGAAAGAAGGGTCAATCCAGATGCTGGCGATTACCAAACCCGATGGATTCCGTTTGACACAGGTTCACACGCAGCATGGAGAGAAGGCTCTCTTTAGAAATCTTATGAATAAGGATTTTAAGAATCATGTCTGGTTTTGTGAAGTGCTCGAAAAAGGCAAGGCATATTATTCAGACCTCTTTTTTTCAAAGTATACCAAGCGTCTGATAATCACGGCCGCAATACCTCTTAAAGAGGTTTCGGGCGAGATTCGTGCGGTTATGGATGTTGACTTTATCTTCAATGAGCTTGTAAAGTTGATTACCGATATTCCGGATGAGATTGTAGATGAGAAGGTCTGAATTCTGGTTCGAACAATTTGATTCCGGGTTGTTTGTGTATACAGGTCATAAATTAATTACTGGAGAATTGCATAAGTTCTTTACGTCGAGAGGTGATAATCGTATATTCAGGATACGAAATATAAGTGGATGGAACTTTAAAAAATTACTTTGATAGAAGTGCTTGCTTAAAGAATCCATATGTAATGTGGGCGAATCTTTGTGGTTACTGAAATGAGGTTTTACAAAGCGTCTTGATGATAATGATTGAGGGTTTATGATTATGGCAGAAAAAAAGGAAAAATCATTTGTTCTGGATACCAACGTGCTTTTGCACGATTACAATTCGATCTATAATTTTGAGGAGAACGATATTGTTATTCCAATTACCGTGCTTGAAGAGCTGGACCGGTTCAAGAAGGGGGACGATCTGATTAATTTTCACGCTCGGGAATTTACCCGTGAGCTTGACCGGCTTTCTGGCGATCAGTTGTTTAACGGGGGAGTTCCTCTTGGTGAGGGGCTTGGTAAACTGAGTATCGAAACTGGTAAGGAGTTCTCGGTTCAGATGAAAAACTCTTTTCCCGAGAATACTCCAGATCATCGCATTCTTGCCATAGCAGAGCATATTTCCTTAACACAGGCCGAGCGACAGGTTATTCTGGTAACAAAGGATATTAATCTTCGCATGAAAGCAAAATCGATGGGAGTAATGGCGGCTGATTATGAAAGTGACAAGGTTCAGAATATTGATGAGCTTTATAAGGGGATACATACTGTTGAAAACTTTGACGATGATTTGATTTCAAAAATATATGAGGGCGATGAAGGTATTTCGTCCGAATCCGTTTCGATTGAGCCGTCTCCGTCTCCGAATCAGTATTATATTTTAAAGGGCAACAGATCGAGCGCGTTAGTTCATTATGACCATCCGAATCAGCTTTTTAACCGTGTGCAAAAACAGAGGATCTATGGTATTGAACCGCGAAACGCGGAACAGACTTTCGCCTTTGATGCGCTTCTTCGTGAAGATGTGCAGCTGGTTTCTGTTACGGGAAAAGCAGGCACTGGCAAAACCCTTTTGGCCCTGGCCGCGGCAATTTATCAGAGAAAAAGGTTTACCCAGATCTTTCTGGCACGCCCGATAGTTCCGCTTTCAAACAGGGATATAGGGTATCTTCCGGGTGATGCTAAAGAAAAAATCGGCCCCTATATGCAGCCACTGTTCGATAATCTGGATGTAATAAAAAACAGGTTCAGCCCAACCAGCAAAGATTATCAGAAGATTGAAGAGATGGTGAAGAACGAGAAGCTCATCATAACTCCTTTAGCCTATATAAGGGGAAGAAGCCTTTCAAATGTATACTTCATAGTGGATGAGGCTCAGAATCTTACACCCCATGAGGTTAAAACAATCATAACCCGCGCCGGAGAGGGCACCAAGATGATCTTTACCGGTGATATAGAACAGATCGATACTCCGTATCTGGATATGAAATCGAATGGCTTGTCATATCTTACCGATAAAATGATGGGCCAGGATATATTCGCACATATCAATCTGGTAAAAGGTGAACGAAGCTTCCTTGCCGAACTGGCCAGTAATTTGCTGTGAAACATTTCCATATATACCGACATCTTACGTTTACTACTCGATAAGATATTATAATTATATTAAAGTAAAACAAGATCGTAGTGGTAAGAAAAAAGGAGGCCGAATTGAAAATTGGAGTATTTCAACTCGTGACAAACTTTCAATACAAGAAATGTATTAAGGGGGGTGAGGCATTTGCTCGCATCCTTTTTTCTTAAAAACATAGTGGAGCTATGTTATCTCACATAAACCGCTTAACAAACTGATTCACATTGAATTTTCGTTTGCAGCCGGCCAGGTTCATGAAGCGAATGTAGCCAAAGACAGGGCGTTCGGACCAGGGGCGGTCGTGCAGGCCCCCAATGCTCCAGGCCACTCCAGCGTAGCCGTTGGGGTCTTCGCCGTCAAGGGAGTAGCGGTCGTTGAGGGTGATTGCGGTATTGAAGGCCTCTTCGGGTGAAGCGCTCCACTCCAGAATCTTTTTAGCCCAGTACATTCGTAAATAGCAGTGCATCTTGCCTGTTTGTACCATCTGCCTTTGAGCAGCGTTCCAGAGTTCGTCGTCGGTTTCGCCGTTTTCGAAACGGTCAAAGCTGTAGTTGTATTCACGCAGATCACCCCGGTGAAAATCAAGTGTCCGTTTTCCCCAGTCGGGAATGCCCTTGAGTGAGTCGTAGTTGCTGTTATAATAGATAAAGTTTTCTGAAAGTTCGCGGCGAATTACCAGTTGGTCGTAAAATTTTTCGCTGCCTTCCGTGCTAATTTGAGATTTTATCAGTTCGTTTACAATGTGGTGAACGGAGATCTGCCCAAAGTGGATGTATGGCGAAAGTTCCGAGAGAACATCGCGGTTAGGGTCACGATCGTCTGTGGCATAGTTGCCAATTTTTTCTGTTAAAAAGATCTTCAACCTT
This sequence comes from Spirochaetota bacterium, assembly GCA_027858855.1. GTDB lineage: Bacteria > Spirochaetota > UBA4802 > UBA4802 > JAFGJZ01 > JAFGRW01. The sequence goes on from JAQIBV010000054.1 coordinate 88,782, forward strand.
CGTTTTGCTTCAGTAGTACCGGGAACGAATGGATGACTGCTTGATCCACGGCTGCTGACTGAAAGTGTTCGTATCAGTGTTTCGGTGTCGGGGAGCGGATTTGGATTGGAGGCGTTGCCTTTTTTTAAGCGTGGTACAGGTGCAACATAATTGTCGATAATGCGGTTATGTTTAAGTCGCAGGGTGTGTGCCGAATACTCCTGTTTCGGGCTTACGCTACGACATGGGATAATGTTGCGCGCATCTGTTTCATATATTGGAATTGTAAGCTCTTGAGCGAGTCGTTTTTTTATAGTACGGATATGTCGCAGGGGGTTAAAGTCAGTAAACAGAGCCGCGGCATTATGTTCGGTGCAGTATTGGGTGATTGTCCGAACTGGTTCGCCTGTAAGAATTGTCATTGGCAGTAACAGCCTGTTGGCCTGTTTAACAGTTTCGGTCAGCCCGTCAAGCATGAAGCGGTAATGGCGTTCTTCCCTTTCACCACCATAGTGATGAAGAATGAAAATTATAACCAGATCCCGTTTTAATATAGACGCTGCTTTTTGTGCAGCTAAAAGTGTGTAGTTGTTATGAAGTCGTTGTTCGCGTTCCATCCAGCAGATAACCGAACCGCTTCCAAAAGTTCCGTCCGAAAGTAAAATGGTGCGTGAATCGTTTATAATCTCTTCTGTTTTCATGATTTACCAGATTAGTGAAAACAGATGTTCATTGTCAAGAGCGATGCTCTGTTTCCTAAGGTCGAGGGGGCTTCCTCTGTAATAGAGTGTATCGTTCAGATACTCGACATCCTTTATTGTTTCGTGAAAACCCCGGCGTATGTATTTCAGGTATGCCTCTTTCATTGTCCATGTTGTATAAATTTCAGAACTGTTTAGAGCCTGTTTCCGCTCCCTGTCAGAGAACGAGACCGAGAGTATGTGGTTAATGGTGCTGCTGTTAATCGGTTCCATCTTTTCTATGTCGAGCCCTACAGCCGAGTTTATTGCATTCAGGGCGCAACCGGCAAAGTTTCCTGAGTGGGATATTGAAAAGGATATATTGTGATCTGATTCAAGCAGAGGGGCGCCATCGGGTTCATAGCAGACAGTAACACGAATCGCGTCTGTTTCGCAGGTTGTGGATATGAGCTTTTTAACACAGATCCGTCCACAGATCCACTCAATCTGTTTTTTCATCGCCTTGAAGTTATTAATTGTTGTAATCTCATTTTCGGTGAAGATTGAAAGAGCAGGCTCGTCAGCTGGAAAATAGTGTGGGCCGGATGTCCGAAACCCCGGGGCCAGACTCGGAAAGTTATTAGTCACAAATTCTGGAATGTTAATGAACAGTAATTTGACGGTATCAATCTGTAAGGTCTGAAACATAATGCTCCTGCTTTTATGTCTTTGGATATTTTGACGATCGTTTATTAATCAGTCTGTAATAATAAGTAGAAAAAAGAAAGTCATTTTATCATAGACCCGTAATGGTACTCGAAAGGGGAGATGTAGAAGAGATGGGGGATCTCTTCTACATCGTAATTCAAGGAAGATTTACAATTAAGCTTTAGCCGTTTGTCTTTTATGGTAAACAGAAAGACCGGCGCCTATTGAGGCAAAGAAAATAAGAAGTATGATAACCAACAACCGGTTGCCCTCGCTTGTACCTAGCAGGTAGGCACTTAATGCAGAACCTTCGTAGGCACCAAGTTTTTTTAACTGAATCTGTTTTAGTTCCATTATGACATCTTCATCGCCGTCATTGATCCACGTTATGTAGATTCGCGTGTTTCCTCCGGCAAGGTTGATATTTGAATTTCCGGCTTTGAACATCCTGTCGCTAGCGTTAATCGAGACCAGATCATTTTCTCCGGTAGAGGAGCTGACTTCCAGTTCAAACTTTTTGAATTTAGATGTCAGTTCTCCGTGATTTTTAACCCAGAGTATAACCTTGTATTTCCCTTTTTCAAGGTTCGGAAAGTCAAACGCTATTGCTCCACCTGGTTGATAGGTAAAGGCTCCGTCCCGGGTCCAGTAAAAGCCGTCGTCAATAGCAGCATATTGAAATGCAGTGCGTACATCGGCTTTCAGGTGTTGATCTAACAGTTGACGATCGCTTGCAGAGGTTTTGTTTAACAGAATACCTTTTATCTGAATATTGGTATCGTACATACCCTCTTCATAATAATCATTTGTCCATTCAAGAGTCAAATTGTTTGAACCGGCTTTAAGGTGTACAAGAGCGGTACCTTTCTGATAGGTGTCTTCTGATGCTGGTATAAGAATTCCGCCCACACTGTTACCTGACTCATCATATACAGTAAGGTTGAAGAATTGATAATCTTCAGGTAATGATCCATAAACGTTTTTTGCAATTACACTTAGTGAGTAGTAACCGTTCTCGCCAACATCAGAGATAGAAACATTGAGTCGTTGATTTGCTTGTGCGGCATAAATTCCGCTTTGCTCGTCGCTGTAACCAATCTTGTTTCGTATCTCTGCAATTGCATCTTTTACCCGTTCCAGTTGTTTCAGCTGAGCCTCTTTCGCTTTAGGGTTTTGTAATCTGTCGATACGGGCTATTATCTCTTCGGCTCGTGCTACCAGGTTATTCAGATCTTCAATCAGTTCGGTATATTCAGGGTTGTTTGCAAGTTCCTGTTCGGGTACCTGAAACCAGTTGCTGCCGTCTTCAGTGATTACTTCAATTGTGGAATCACCAAGAAGAATTTCCGCTTCATCTGTAAGTGAGGCCTGCTCCTCTTCTGTATCAGTAGTTGGGTCATCAATGGTACCATCCGGCTCAGAGTCGGCAAGGAGTTCTTCTGTTGTAACAGGATCAGCTGGTTCTTCGGATTCAGCTTCAGGCAAAATGTCAGCTTCGTTATCTTCGATATTATCGGCACTGTTATCTGCAAGAGATGTTTCATCTGAAGAGTCTGTTTCGGTGGCGATCTCTTCTGCAGATTCCTCTGGTTGAGCTGTTTCTGAATCAGATGGTTCTGTAGCAGCTAAATCTTCATTAGTGGTGTCGTCTGAAGTATCGTTTTCTGTTTCAGTTGCCAATTCTGTTTCTGCTGCCGGTTCGTCTGCGGGTTCATCAGTTGCGGCGGTCTCATCAGTTTCAGGAAACGCCGTTTCGATCTCTATGATTGTTTCAGCCTCTTCAAGAACAGTCTCTTCATTTATGATAGCTTCATTTTCAGTGGAATCGTTATCCGTTGTGGCCGGAGTTGACGTTTCAACTTCGGAACCTTTTGCCGGCTCCTTAACGGTGTCTTGCTCGGCTGTATTGGATGGTGAAGATTCAGGTTCGCCGACTTTTGCTTTTCCTGAACCGCTTCCTTCGCAACCGCTGGCAAAAACTAATAGCAGGCCTGTTATGATGGCTATGAGAATAGGTAGTGATTTTTTCATTGTGTGCCTCCTGGTCTGAATATAAAAACAGTAAAACATTTTCTGACATAATCATGGTCTTGATTAAGATAAGTATTTTTACTTCAAAATCATGTTTTCTTCTCTTTCATTTCCCGCTTTTAATGGGAAAATTAGATTTTTTTTGCTCTTGCCCCGCCTGAACGGGATAACCTAAAACATTTTAAAGTCTAATATTAATATAGCACAATAAGTAAATAAAAGCAACTAAAAAAAAGCCCGTTGGGGCTTTTGAGGGTTTTTTTTTAGTTTAGCTGGTGATTCCTGATTTTTATTAAGAAAATTATTTTTATAACTGTGTTATTATCAATATATCGATCGGTTTTGACGCCAAAAAAAAGGGTTGCATAAAACGTGTGAAATAATCACTTTGAAATTACAGGTAAATTAGTGGTTATCTTCTATTAAAAAGTCGGATATTATTTATCGCTTATCCATATTATAGGCAATTTGTAATTATTCGGTTTTATGATATTGTTATGTAAAAAAATGAAGATTAGTCTGGTGAGGCCTGAAGTTAAATAAACAGGAATTACATATGTATAAAATTATTGAGAAGTATTCGCTTGCCCCGCAGATAGAATTTGCGCGGATTAAGGCTCCGATGATATCAAAAAAGGCCGAACCGGGACAGTTTCTTATTGTTGTCGCGTGTGAAAAGAGTGAACGCATTCCTTTAACAATCGCGGATTTTGACCGTGAAGAGGGCTCTGTTTCTATTGTTTTCCAGAAAATGGGAAAGGGAACACATAAAATTGCAGATTTTAAGGCAGGAGAGTCGTTCCATGCTGTGCTTGGCCCACAGGGCAACCCAACTGAAATTGAAGGTGAAAAAAATATTGTTGTAATCGGTGGAGGCATCGGTGTTGCCCCCGTTTACCCTATCGCGCGCAAGTTTCACGAGAATGGAGTTCATGTTACCTCAATCATAGGGTATCGAGGAAAAGACTTTCTCTTTTGGGATGATAAACTTGCAGCTGTTTCTAATGAAATGAAAATAACCACTAATGATGGTTCTGTTGGCCATAAAGGTTTTGTAACTGATGTACTTCAGCAGATGATAGACAACAAGGAGCCAATTGACCGTGTAATTGCCATTGGACCTCCGATAATGATGAAGGCTGTTGCTGATGTGACTCGCCCTCATGGTATTGCTACAACTGTAAGTCTGAATTCCCTGATGGTGTGTGGAATGGGAATGTGTGGTGCATGTCGGGTAACCGTTGGTGGCGAAGTGAAATTCACCTGTATGGACGGGCCGGAGTTTGACGCTCATAAGGTAGATTTTGCTGAGTTGATGCAGCGACTTGGAATGTATAAAGATTTAGAAAAAGATGCGCATGATGAATATAAGGGAGATAGTAATGAGTGATCGTTTTACAGCAATTCATATGAAAGAACAGCCGGCAGAGGATCGCCGCAAAAACTTTTCGGAAGTCCCCTGTGGTTATACAGAGGAAGAGGCGATCCTTGAGGCGAATCGATGTCTTCAGTGTAAAAACGCACCATGTATTGAAGGGTGTCCTGTTGCGATTGATATCCGCTCTTTTATCGGCCACCTTCAAAAACGAGAATTTGATAAAGCAATTAACAAGATATATGAAGCTGATATTCTACCCTGTGTAACAGGGCGGGTGTGTCCTCAGGAGAGCCAGTGTCAGGCTCGATGTGTGCTTGATAAAAAGGGTGATGCTGTTTCAATAGGCAGCCTTGAGCGTTACGTTGCAGACCGCGATCTTGATCGCAGGCGTGAAGCATTGAAAGATGCTCCTGTTGATGTGAGTGGGAAGACAAAGGTTGCGGTTATTGGTTCAGGCCCAGCCGGAATTGCCTGCGCAGCTGATCTTAACCGTTACGGATATGACGTTACAATCTTTGAGGCTTTCCACAAGGCTGGTGGTGTATTAACATATGGAATTCCAGAATTTCGTCTTCCTAAGGCAATTGTAGATGTAGAGATTAATTCGCTTGTTCAGACTGGTGTCAAGCTGGTTCCCAATGCTCTGACCGGTCGTTCGTTTACAATAGACGAACTAATGGCTGAAGATTACAAGGCTGTCTTTGTCGGTTCGGGAGCGGGGCTTCCCCAGTTTATGAATATTCCCGGAGAAAATCTGAATAATGTCTACTCGGCAAATGAGTTTTTAACTCGTGTGAACCTGATGAAGGCTCATCGCTATCCTGAATATGATACGCCGGTTAAACATGGAAAAAACTGTGCTGTAATTGGTGGTGGTAATGTAGCGCTTGATGTCGCTCGTACTGCGATACGCCTTGGAAGTGAAAAAGTCTATCTGATTTACCGACGCTCACAGGAAGAGATGCCAGCCCGGCATGAAGAGATTCGTCATGCTCTTGAAGAGGGGATGGAGCTTTTAGCATTAACAAATCCGGTAGCCTATCATGGTGATGAATCTGGTTTTCTTGAAAAAATCGAGTGTGTAAAGATGGAGCTTGGAGAGCCTGATGATTCTGGTCGACGCCGTCCGATAGTTAAAGAGGGTTCAAACTTCTTTATTGAGGCTGATGTTTGTGTTGTTTCGGTAGGTTCTACTCCGAATCCGTTGATTGCGATGACAACACCTCTTCTTGAAACTACGAAGTGGGGAACAATCAAAGTTGATGATAACGGTATGACAACCATGCCGGGTGTATTCGCCGGTGGTGATATTGTAACGGGTGCTGCTACAGTTATTACTGCAATGGGTGCCGGTCGAACGGCTGCCGCATCCATGCACGAATATATTAAAAAATTATAAAGATCTTTTAAAAATTTTTCGAGCTGTTCCATACAAAAAACACCTAAGTTGGTGTTTTTTGTTGCTTATAAACCGATATGAGGATCATCTTACAAGAGGGAAATAAATACATAAATGCTGTTTTTGTAAGGAGTCGCATGTGAAACGTGAAAGAGTCAGGCACATATTGACAACTGTACCTACAGGTTCCGAGATTACTGTTAAGGGGTGGGTAAGAACCTGCAGAAAGGTTAAAGATCTGCTTTTTGTGGAGATTAATGACGGTTCGGATATTGAGTCACTTCAGGTTGTTGCCGAAACCTCGCTTGCTGGATATTCGCAGCTCGCTTCTTTAACCACAGGGGCTTCGCTTGCTGTGAGTGGTACCTTGATGGAGTCGCCGGCTGCTGGTCAACGGGTAGAGCTTCATGCAAAAGATGTCGAAGTTTATGGACCTGCGGACGCAGCAAGCTACCCCTTGCAGAAAAAGCGTCACTCTTTTGAATTTTTACGTGAGATCGCTCACCTCCGTCCCCGAACCAATACATTTGGAGCTGTTTTTCGTGTGCGTAACTGCCTTGCGCATGCAGTTCACACCTTTTTTCAGCGAAGGGAGTTTCTTTATGTGACAACACCGATTATTACCGCGAATGATTGCGAGGGCGCTGGTGAACTGTTTCATGTTACAACTCTTGATCCACTTAAGGGGGCATCTGATTACAGTGATGATTTTTTTGGAAAAAGAGCGTCCCTTACGGTCAGTGGCCAGTTGGAAGGCGAGCTTTTTGCTACCGCGCTGGATCGAATTTATACCTTTGGACCTACCTTTCGGGCGGAGAACTCGAACACGTCACGACACTTGGCCGAGTTCTGGATGGTCGAGCCTGAGGCCGCGTTTTCTGACATTAATGACAACATGGATCTTGCTGAAGATTTTTTAAAGTTTATTATAACGGCGGTCCTGGATGAGTGCCCGAAAGACATGGCATTCTTTGACAAAAGAATTAAGCCGGGTCTTATCGGTATGCTTGAATCTATACTCTCCTCAAATTTCGAGCGTATGACATACACTAATGCGGTTGACCTGCTTATTCAGTCGAAAGAAAATTTTGAGTATCCTGTAAAGTGGGGCAGTGATCTTAAGTCGGAGCATGAAAGATTTTTGACTGAGAAAAAAATCGGAAGGCCTGTTATTCTGACCGACTATCCGCGCACATTGAAGCCATTTTATATGTACTGCAACGATGATAATAAAACTGTGAGAGGCATGGATGTCCTTGTTTCGGGTATCGGCGAGATAATTGGTGGTAGTGAAAGGGAGTATCGACTGGATCTTCTACTTGACAGAATGAAAGAACTCCATTTGAATGAAGAGGAGTATGGTTGGTATCTGGATACTCGCAGGTTTGGTACGGTACCGCATTCCGGTTTTGGTCTTGGTTTCGAACGGGCTGTTCAGTTTGTTACCGGCATGGAAAACATCCGAGATGTTATTCCCTTTGCCCGTACTCCTAAAAATTTGAAGTTTTAAGAGGTCTTATGAAAATTGCAATCAGTTCTGATCATACCGGAATAGATTTGAAAGCATTAATTATTAAAACATTTTCGAATATTGAATTTGTTGATTGTGGGCCCTCCTCGACTGAATCTGTTGATTACCCTGATTATACAGAAAAGGTCGCAAAGGCTGTACAACAGGGTTCCGTTGATGGTGGTATAGCAATATGCGGAACCGGTATCGGTGCATCAATTACTGCTAATAAGTTTAAAGGAATACGTGCCTCTCTCTGTTTAAATGGCTTTATGGCCGAGATGACACGTAAGCATAATGATTCAAACGTATTAGTATTGGGTGCACGGGTAACCGGTGATGAAGTCTCGCTTTATATCGTCGATAAATGGTTGTCAACTGAGTATGAGGGTGGGCGGCATCAACGTCGCATTGACAAGATTTCTGTAATTGAAAATCGTGAAAACACCGGGGCCTGATGGTACGCAGGATTGTCAGCGTCTCTATTATTGTTCTTCTGTTTAGCTTTTCATTTTTTTGTATTTACTCATCAAAACGTGTTACCGGGCGTTATGATTTTTCTCCTCAACGGTTACACTTTCAGCGTGTACGTCCTGTAAAAACCGAGACAGGTTATGAGTATGAGCTTGCTGAAACAACTTACGATAAACCGGACTATCTTATAAGTGATTTAACCATCTCGTTTAATAAAAACAATTATCATACAACCGATGATTCGGGAAAATATCGGGCAGCAGTTTCAAGTTATTCCTGGTTCAAACCTGATGGAGGAGCCGGTGACGGAGCCGGTTACTTTTATAAACGTAATCATCGTTTGGAATTTAATAACAGCTCTGCTTCATGGTTAGGAAGTACTGATGATCTTGGTTCCTTTACTCTTGAGTTCCGTATTAACCCGGCATCATTGAACGATGGAGCTAAGCTCTTTTCACGTGTGGGTTATAACTCCGGTACGCGAAACGGAATTCTCATTACACTTCAGGATCGAAGAATTCACTTTGCGTTGTATGATATGTTTAAAGATGATAATAATGTACGTCATACCTATGAATTTTCGTCTGCTAAACTACTTAAAAAAAAGCAGTGGTATCATGTAGCGCTCTCGTATGACCGGATTTCCGGTAAGATGGAATTTTTTATTGATGCTGAGAGCCAGGTTATGTTTTATGCTACTGATAATGGTTTGGATTCCGGAACCCTGCACATACCATCATTTCATAAACACGACATGCCGGGTATTCTGCTTGGTAAAGATTATTTTGGTTATATTGATGAATTCAGGCTTAGTTATCGACGTTATGAAGATCTTAAAAAGATAACAGCTATAGCTGATAAAAAACACATCGATGTTGGTGTTACCGGACGTATCCCCGTGAACAGTGAAGGGGTTATTACCAGCCCGGTTTATGAGTTTCCTCATACTGGAACAATGATTAAGGATTTTTTCTGGAAACAGGCTCTTGAAAAAGAGACCTTTATCTGGTTTGAAGTTCGACTTTCTGATGACAAATTTGATCAGTATCATCAGAATCCACGCTGGTACCGCATAGAGAATCACCAACGAAATATATATCTTATGAAAACCGGAGACCTTTTTTTGCGTGGTAAATATGTTCAGTGGCGAGCCCATCTTATTCCGTCGCCTGATGGGAAACGCTCACCGCTTCTGCAGTCTATTAGTATGGATTACGAAGTGGATACTCCTCCAATTGCTCCACTTTTCCCTGAATGTATTGAACAGGGGGATGGTTATCTTGTTTTACGATGGAGAAAAAATGTTGATTACGATTTTTACGGGTATAAGATCTATTATGGTGTTAAGAGCGGCAACTATGAGGGTGTTTTGCAGTATGACGGATCGAAGCCGATTATAAATGATAACGAGGATTTTGTAGAGATACGAATTGATAATCGTCTTATTGAGGAGAATCGTTTAAAAGACGGGAGTGGAATGTTAAGTTATCCATTGTTGAAGAACAATGTACTTTACTATTTTGCTTTGACAGCTTATGATAATTACCGGGTTGGTACAGAATATAATCATGAGTCGGAATTTTCGAAAGAGATAACTGGTCGTCCGTTTGGTGGTAGTGAAATACGGGCAAAATAAAAAGTAAATGGAAATGGTATGGAAGAAAACAAACTGCGTGATCTTATATCCGATCTTGAAATAGTTAACAGAAATCTACAAATTGTTTCAAAAATTGAGCGGCTTGAAATTGATGAGGCAGGTCTTGTTCGTGAAGCAACAGATTTAACTAAGCGTGCGATTCAGACTCTTGCAGAGGAAGAGGTGCGTATGGAGATTTACAAGCTGAGTGATAATTAAGAAGATATAAGTAAAATGGTAAATATAGGCAAAATGGTAAATATAGGCAAAACAAACTTTAATCAGTGTTTGGAAGCTATTTTCGTTTTATGCACATTAGAGTGACGTCTTCAAAAGTTTTAAGGTTTTGAGAAAAGAGTGAAGTCTGTTGAGTTATAGAATCAAGAATGTCACTGCTTGAGCGTGCAGGGTCGATCAGTTTTGCCAGTCTTTTTAGCCCAAAGGATTCCCCGTGTTTGTTTTTTAATAGCGTTACACCTTCAGTAAAGATCAGCGCTGTATCACCGGGATTGAATTCAAGACGTGATCGTTTTATAGAACCTGAGATAAGGTCTGAATTTGCTTTAATAAGTTTCACACTATTATTCTTTACCAATAACAGGTTTATTGTTCCAGATGCAGTATATTCCAGTGAATTATTGGCCGTGAATAGTTGTCCGTAAAATATTGAGTTCTCTTTGGGGACTGCTATGTCTTTAAGGCTTGAGTGAAAGTATCGAATGACCTCCGCGCAGTTACGGCAAACCCGTCCAAAGGCTGTAATTTTGCCAGCAATGTAGGATGCTGTTATGGCGCCGGGAAGAGAGATAACCCCAGCATCGGCCAACATAATGGCGATATGATCCTCTTCGCTTCGGCTAGTAAAGATGTCTCCACAAAACTCACCAGCAGGTTTTGAAATCATTGTGATATTCATGCCGTCACGATCAATTGTGATTGGTTTAAGAAATGGCTCGAAAAGCTTTTGTGCCGAACTAATTTCATGTTGCATTTTTGTCCGCTCAATTGAGCGTTCAAAAATTATAGCATTCTGAACAGCCATTACTGCCTGTTCAGCAAACAGTGTAAAAAGTTTCATGTCGTCTTCGTTAAAATCATCCCTATCGATAGGGTTAACACCCTCGATTACACCGATCAGTTTCCCTTTAAAAAGAAGGGGGGCGCATATGATCGCATTTGTTTTAAATCCGGTAATTTTATCAAAGTTTGGGTTAAATCGAGGATCAGGATAGACATCATTGACAATAAGCGTCTCTTTGTTAGCAGCGCACCAACCGGCAATTCCCTGAGAAGTCTTAAATCGGTATTGTTCTGTGAGAAGATCCGATTTTTCACCAATTACGGCCTTGAAAACAAGTTCGTCTGTCATTTCGTCAAAGAATAGAAGTGAACTTGCTTCTGTATGCAGAATATCCTTGATGGCCTCCATTACAGTGTTGAGCAGTTTACCTATATCAAGGGTTGCATTAATGAGCTTTGTTATTTCTATAAGTTTCTGGAGGTTGTTGTAGTCTTTTTTCAGGGTGTCAAAAGAGTAATCACTCATCGCAGATACCGTCTGTTACTGATAAAAAGGCTGCCAATGAAAGTAGTAATGTAGAAAAACAGAATGCGGATTAATCTTCCGTATCTCCATGGTTTTGTAATCGTACGATAAAACCAGTCCAGTCCGCGTTCCATAAAATAGGCTGGCGCTTTACGGTTTTCTCCTGAAATTATATCAAGACTGCCACCAATGCCTATAATCACAGAGTTTTGCAGACTCATTCTGAGTTTTGCGATCCACTTGTCCTCTTTCGGGAAGCCCATTCCTACAAAAACAAGGTCGGCTTCAGATTTTCGTATTGCTTCAATGACCGATTGTTCCCGTTGATTATTAAAATAACCACCATGCCGGCCGACTATGCGTATTTTTGGAAAAGACTTGAGAATATTGGCGTATGCTCTTTCTGTTGTTTCAGGTCTTGCCCCAACAAGAAAGATTGTGTACTCTTTGATTTCAGACATGCGTATTAATTCCATCAGAAAGCTGATAAAGTGAATGCGCTCTTTGAGGGGTTGGCGTACAATTCGGGAAAGTTTGCGTACACCGGCACCCGATGCAAATTTCAGAGAGGCTTTGCCGTAAATAATGTTTAAATCAATATTAGCGCGGTACCGGATAAGTTTATAGGGATTAAGCGAGATTACATGGTGAACGCCACCGTGCTCAATCATTTGCATAACCTTGACAATGGCCTGTTTTGAAGAGACATTATCTACACCGATTCCTTTGATGTTGGAAACAGTGATATCTTCAAGGTCGACCTGGTTATATTCCAGAATTAAATCGCGGTTTTCTTTCCAGGAATCGTAATATACGTCTTCTGTACTCATTGATACCTCGTATGTTGGTTAGTAATCGGTACAATAAATTTTATACTTGCTTTATAAAAGTTTGGTGTCAACTATAAATTACTCTGAAGAGAAGAGCTTTCAGATGTACATGTAAATATTTAAAATCTGATTTATCATAAACTATTATTAGTAGAGGTTACCATGAATTATACAGAGAAAATTTCACGGTATATTGCGCTTAATCTTGGTGAAAATTTGACCATTGAACGCGCCGTCTGTTACCAGAAACAAATGGACTTTATTCGTAAAACACTGGATGCATATAAGCCGGAGTCGGTTCTGAAGGCCGGTCTGGGTGATGGAGCTATTTTAAGTGCATTGGCTGAAACAGGCGTTAGGGTCGCAGTTGTTGAACCAAATATTGATATAATTAAACAATATTGTGAGAAGAATTCAGAAAAGCCTTTTTTTAATAAGATACAGTTTATTAATGGTGATTTGAATTCGTTACCGGTAGACTATTATGCCTTTAAAATGATTATCTGTGTTGATTATCTTGACTTCCAAAATACAGCTTCCGTGTTTGATGAGTTTAAAAGGGCCATCGATTTTGAAGGAATACTTGTGTTGGGTGGTATTGTTCTGCATAAGGATGATATTGAAGGCGTTTATGATGATTTCTATCATATGATAATGCCTATGCACAATGATTTTTATCTTCCTGCCGATTTAACAACAGTACTGGGATTAAAACACTTTTCATTTGTTCAAAACGAGTTTTTTGACACAACAGTTGAAATAGAAACGTATAAAAATTTTGCAGCCAAATATGGATCCGAGTTTTCATTCACAGAACATAAGAAGGTCGATGAATTCATTGAAGAAAACCGTGTACAATTGGCGTCTCTATATGACTATGATGGTTCGCAGGTGTCAGAGCACTATCTTCTTTCTTTGTACAGAAGTGAGAAGCCCGAAAAAGATGATTACGAAAAAGAGGTAGAGGATTATAAACGGAAAACCGGTCGGGCCGGTAGTTGAGATCTGTCTGGTTAGGAATTCGATAGTAAAAAGCCTTGATTTCGGAAATTTTTGAAGTTACCTATTGACAACAAAATTACGGCTTTGAATATAACCAGATAAGTGATATTATAGATGTTTGGCTGGGTTTAAATGCTGTTAAAATATGAATCCCGGGATGAAATCGCCTCTCTTTTATCTGAGCAGGATCCTGGAAAAATTGAGATAATACGTAGTGCAGCGCATGAAGTCCTGGTTCGAGAATGTGGCGATGGGGTGTTTTATAGGGGACTGATAGAATTTTCAAATAATTGTAGAAGTGATTGCTATTATTGTGGTATCCGTTGTTCAAATGGAGATGTTAACCGTTTTGATTTAACAAAAGATGAGATAGTCGAGTCGGCGCTTTGGTGTGCCGAGAATGGATATGGCTCGGTTGTGCTACAGTCCGGTGAAAACAGTAGCGAATCTTTTATTAGTTTTGTATGTGATACAGTCAGTACGATCAAGAAACGTTCTGTCAGTGACAGATTGCCTGATGGTCTTGGAATTACTCTGTGTGTTGGAGAACAGTCAGAAGAGGATTACAAACGTTTTTTTGAAGCTGGTGCCCATCGTTATCTGCTTCGGATAGAGACGACGAATCCGGATCTGTTCCGTTCGATACACCCGGAAGATCAGACTTTAGAGCACCGTATTGAATGTTTGAAGCGGTTAAGGCGTACTGGATTTCAGGTTGGTACCGGCGTTATGTTCGGCCTTCCCGGACAAAATTATGAAATGCTTGCTGATGACATACTTTTTTTTAAGGCTATGGATATCGACATGATAGGAATGGGGCCCTATATTCCGCATAGTGCAACGCCACTTATAACAAGGAAGAGGCAGTTTAAGATTGTAGGTGATGCTCTTTTGACAGTGTCCCTGTTAATGATCGCAGCTTGCCGGCTGGTTTTGAAAGATATTAATATTGCAGCAACGACAGCCCTGCAGACAATTGATCCTCAAGGTCGTGAAAAGGGGCTCAGCTTTGGAGCAAATGTGATTATGCCTCAGCTTACACCAGTGGATTACCGAAAGAGCTATTTGTTGTATGATAATAAACCGTGTCTGGAAGATACAAAAGAAGATTGTCGAAACTGTCTGTCAAGGCGTATTGAGGGTGTTAACAGAGTTATACGCTATAATGAGTGGGGTGATTCTCCACATTTTATGAGGAGAAGGAGAATTTAGTTTGGAAAAGATTATTGAACAGATCAAAGAGTACAAAAATATATTAGGGAATTCAGTTGTTATTCCGGCTCATCACTATCAGCGACCTGAAGTTGTGGCTTTGAGTGATTTTGCCGGAGATTCTTATATGCTTGCTGTTGAAGCTGCTAAACAGACCTCGGACTTTATACTGTTTTGCGGTGTTCGTTTCATGGCCGAAGGAGCCAGTGTACTTGCTTCTGAGAACCAGCATGTTGTTATTCCGGAGCTGCTGGCTGGTTGTCCCATGGCAGATATGATAAATGAGTCACACGCACGCAAGGCCTTCGAAGAGATTAGCCGAGTAAGTAAAAGAATAATCGCACCTGTTGTTTACATGAACTCTTATGCTGATGTTAAAAGTTTTTGTGGTGAACATGATGGCGCTGTATGTACCAGCTCTAACGCACTGAAGATTTCGTCGCATTTTATTGCGAAGGGAGAGTCTCTGTTTTTCTTTCCTGACTACAATCTGGGAATTAATACGGCGGATTCTTTGGGGTTAAAAGAAAATGAGGTAGCCCGTATCGGGCGCGATCTTAAAGTTGAAGATAAAGAGTCGTATGACGATGTGAAGATGTTTTTGTGGGATGGTTTTTGCCATGTACATAAGGTTTTTACTGTAGGGGATGTTGAAGCTGCTCGTGAGAAATATGACAATATTTCCATTATTGTTCATCCCGAATGCAACAGAGATGTTGTCAAATCTTCTGATATTAGTGGCTCAACGGCTCAGATTTTAAATCAGATCCGTGATTCAAAACCGGGAAGTGTTTGGGGAGTTGGGACTGATTACAATTTTATAGATCGACTAGCTCGTGAGTACGGGCCTGGAACTGAACACAACAAGACGATAGTTCCATTACGTATTTCACCATGCGTAAACATGGAAAAGACGACATTGCAGAAACTTGCCTTCTCTCTCGAATCAATAATCGAATTTCGGGAAGGACGCGGTGAGCTAAAAAGTGAGATTCGTGTACAGCAAAAGTACAAGGATGGCGCTCGGAAAGCTCTGAATTCCATGATTGAAATCGTAGAAAATAAGAGGTAAAAATTTTAGATAGCTACCTCTTAAGCCTTCCTTATACTGATTCATGCGGTCCAATTGCATTGTCATCTTCAATCGAAGTTGTTGCCCTCTTTTTGCTTTTAACAGGAATGTCTCGTATAAAGATGATGGTTAGTATAATTGTGATGACTGAGATAACAGTTGGGGTCATCCAGAACATGAAGTAGTTGGTTACACCGTCTTTTGAGTAGTAGTCGGATAGGAAACCGGCCGTAAGTGTACCAAATATACCTGAAAATCCGAAAAATATCATATTAATAAGCTGGTGTACTCCCGCCCTGTTTGTATCATTACAGAGGGTATCGACATAGATTGTCGCTGTCGCGTAAAAGAAAGTATAAATAAAACCGTTACATAACAGAGCAATTATGGTGCTGATCTGGTCTCCTGATGTCATGAAGAGCCCATAGCGCAATACCTGAAAAGAGAGCCCGATTATAAAGCTCTTTTTAAAGCCGATACCCTTGAATCCAATACGCAGGTTCTTCCGGTTTATTAGGAAGCCCCCCAGAAAGAAGCCTAACAGTGGAATGGATATTATTTCAAATGCCTGACCCAGTGTTTGCATTGCAAGATTGTTTCCATATGAATAGCCAAGATATTCCAGATAGGGGCCGGTGCCGAAATAGTAGAAACGATCCATTGTGCTTGATAAAAAGAATATAACAATTAGACTTAATAGTTCGGGACGTGCGACTGTGCGGAAAGCGTCCATTGGTATAATGTCTTTCAAGCTTTTAGGTTTGTATGGCGGTAGTGGGATGTCGGGTAAAAAGAGTGAAAGTATGCTGATTCCGACACCCATGATCGCCGCCAGTATAAACATATTTGAAACCGGTCCTTTAAACTGATTTACATAAATCTGACCGAAGACAAGCCCTGATGCTACCCAGCCTAAGGTACCAAAGACTCGAATAGTTCCGAAATGTTCCCTTCCCGTTTTTAGGTTTTTAAAAGTGACTGCATTAACAAGTCCCATGGTTGGCGCGAAAATAGCCATATAGAGCAGATAAGAAATTAATACAGAAGCAAATGTAGTTTGATATGCAGTGAACACGCTGAAAATTGCAGCAACCAGGTGCAATAAAGCAAGTAGGTGTCGAGCCTTAATTATTCGATCGACAAAGAAGCTAGCTGCAAGTGGTGAGAAAATCCCTGAAACGACGGTCATTGCAATGATTATCGAAGCCTGTGTTCCACCAAAGCCCAGCGTTTTTGTTAGATAGGTGCTCATTATCGGGCGATAGGCTCCCTGTATTCCTACCTGTAAAAACATTATGGCAGCTAACAGAGAGAAGAGAGAATATTTTTTCATTATAAAATTGTTCCATAAAGAGAAGATTTTGTGTTTATCTGTGGAATTATATCTTGGAATAAATAGGGGCGTGCCAGTTTAAATATGTTTGAAAACATAAGGCTTGCCGTTTTTTGTTTTTCCCAGTTCAGGACTGAATTGTTTGAGTGTTGCGAAAGTTCAAGAATGCTTTAGGAAAAAGAGCCTATTCGGGGTGACTGGATTTGAACCAGCGGCCCCTTCGTCCCGAACGAAGTGCGCTACCGGACAGCGCTACACCCCGAATCAGATACTATTTCGTATATCAGAATAATATGTGTCAAGAGCAATTATTGAGCTGACAGGCTGAAAAACACTCGAATTCAATGCTGATGGATTTCCTTGATTGACATTCATTTAATTATGATTGAAAATGACAAAAACCGGTCGGACGGTTTTTCTATTATGAGAAAGTAATTTTGCTTACTTGTGTATAATTAAAATTTCTGGGAGGTGTTATGCTAGGTTTTCAGGATTGGGGAGTAACATTGGCTTATGTGGGTACGATTGTATCTGCAATTATCTGTGTTGTGTATGGAATTATTAATTGGAACAAGCCTCGTGAAGATGAGACCACAGAAATCACGGAAGAACTTGAGTGGGAGAATCATGATCCTGAGCTCAGAGAAGGAGATGAACGATGAAAATGCTATTTTTGGGTGTTATTGTAGTACTCTATCTTTCAGTTATCGCCCTTCTGGGTTATAAGGGATTTAAGAAAACGAAAAATGCCTCTGATTACCTGTTGGCTGGTCGAAAAATTCATCCTATGATTATGGCGATTTCGTATGGCGCAACTTTTATCAGTACCTCTGCAATTATTGGTTTTGGTGGAGCTGCAGCCGTGTTCGGTATGGGTGTATTGTGGTTAACAGTATTAAATATTTTTGTGGGTATATTTATTGCTTTCGTTTTTTTCGGGCTTAGAACAAGAAAAATGGGGCATAACCTTGATGCTCACACTTTTCCCGAATTGTTAGGTCGGCGTTTTGATTCTCAGTTCTTACAATCGGCAGGGGGATTGTTGATTTTTCTTGCGATGCCGTTGTATGCGGCTGCGATTATTATCGGTGGAGCCCATTTTATGGCTACAACGCTGACTATACCCTATGAAGTTGCGCTTATTGTTTTTGTTGGTATTGTAGCGGTTTATGTCATTATGGGGGGGATGCGTGGTGTGATGTATACCGACGCATTTCAGGGAACCATCATGTTTGTGAGTATGATTATTTTGCTTGTTAGTATTTATGCGTCCACAGGCGGTATTGTTGCTGCTCATACAAAATTAACAGAACTTGCTCCGGAGGCTGTAAAGATCTGGGGTGGAGCCGGACATCAGGGGTGGACTGCGATGCCAGTTTTCTGGTCGCCATTATGGCAGCAGCTTGTAACTACAATTGTTCTTGGTGTTGGTATTGGAGTATTGGCACAGCCGCAGCTGGTTGTACGATTTATGACCGTAAAGAGCGGACATGAGTTAAACCGTGCAGTTTTAGCCGGTGGTGTCTTTATTATGATGATGACAGGGGTTGCCTTTGTTGTTGGTGCGCTTGCGAATGTCTACTTCTTTGAGAATGTCGGATCAATAGCATTGATTGCTGCAGATAAGAAGACTGACACAATTATCCCCTTATTTATAAAAAGTGCAATGCCTTGGTGGTTTACTTCTCTTTTTCTGATTACTCTTCTTGCTGCGGCCATGTCTACTCTTTCAAGTCAGTTTCATACAATGGGTTCGGCTTTTGGTCGGGATTTTATTGAAAACGGGTTAAAGATTAAGGTCAAGGATTCAATGACAATAAGTAAGCTTGCTATGATAGTGGCTATTCTGCTGGCTACAATGCTGGCCTTTGGTTTGCCTCTTTTCTACAGCGAGGGAACGGCAATAATTGCCACAGGTACAGCGATCTTCTTTGGGCTGTGTGCATCCGCTTTTTTGCCGATGTTTATTGGAGCACTCTATTTCAAGAGAATGTCTGCAACTGCTGCTCTTGCCAGTTTTTGGTTCGGATTAGGTGTGAGTCTGTTTTCACTGGTTTTTATTCACATAAAGGAGTCTAAACCGATTGGTTTGTGTAACCTTCTTTTTGGTGTGGATACTCTGATACCTGCGATGCAGTATCTTGACCCTTTGATTCTTGCTCTACCAATATCAGCATTGGTAGCGATTGTAGTAACTCTTTTTACGGAAAAACCATCTGATACTGTTGTTGACCGCGCATTTAAAAGCATTGGTTAAGGAAATAAATCAGGAGTACTCTGTTCTACCAAAAGGAACAGAGTACTTGTTAGTCTGAAGTGAAATTTAGGAAATTCGGTTGTAGGGGGTAGGAATGAAGAAAATTTTAATAATTGGCGGAACCGGAACTATTAGCACTGCTGTAACGAACTTGTCCGCAGAAAAAGGTGATACTGTTTACTTGTTAAATCGAGGACAGCGAAAATTAGATACCACAAAAGATAATATTATAAATCTTACGTGTGACATTAATTCTGAGAATGAAGTTAGCAAACTGATTAATGATTTGCACTTAGATGTTGTTGCTGATTTCATATCATTTGTTCCACAGCATCTTGAGCGAAACTATAAGTTGTTCAAGAATAAAGTGTCTCAGTATATCTTTATCAGTTCTGCTTCTGCTTATCAAAAACCTCTTTCTGATTATAGGGTTACAGAAGGGACACCTCTTTCAAACCCCTTTTGGGAGTATTCCCGAAATAAGATTGCTTGTGAAGAGTATTTAATGCAACTTTATAGAGAAAGCGGTTTTCCCGTTACTATTGTTCGCCCAAGCCATACCTATGATGAGCGGTCGATACCTCTTGGTGTACATGGAGAAAAGGGAAGCTGGCAGGTCGCAAAGCGAATGATTGAAGGAAAACCTGTTATTATACATGGGGATGGTACTTCTCTATGGACAATGACCCATAATAGTGATTTTGCTCGTGGTTTTATTGGCCTGTTTGGAAACATTCATGCAATCGGTGAATCAGTACACATTACCTCAGATGAGACTGTAACATGGAATCAGGTGTATCACGCAATAGCTAAGGCTTTGGGTGTTAAGCTTGATGCTGTTCATATTGCTTCTGACTTTTTAGCGGCTGTTGGTGATTATGATTTTGAAGGAAGCCTTCTTGGTGATAAAGCATATAGTGTCGCGTTTGATAACAGTAAAATCAAGAGATTGGTTCCGGAATTTATAGCGACGAAGCGGTTTGATGAGGGCATAAAAGAGACTGTGGACTATGTCTTAGCTCATCCTGAATATCAGCATGAAGATAATGAGTTTGATGATTGGTGTGATCGTATTATTAAAGTTTACATGAACGCGATTAATGATTTGAATTCCTGAATTCTTTTGGAGAAATGCCTTCAACGGTTTTAAATATTTTATTGAAGTGCGTCACAGTGTTATAACCAACAGAATAGGCTATATCAATTATTTTAGTGTTACTGTTTGATAACATCTCTTTGGCTTGGTCGATTCTGAGTTTATTGATGTATTGTTTGAAACTCAGGTGTGAGGTCTCTTTGATTAAAGCGGGAATAATATAAATTGAAATATTGGTCTGTTTCGAGACGTAGTCAATCGTCAGTTTTGGATCAGTAAAATGTTTATCCAGGTAATCAATTAGTTTCATTATAAGTCGTTCTTTTTCATTGTCAAGCTCAAGGTTCTTGTGAACAAGGATTATTTTTTCAGCCTTTGTTACCGTTTTTCTTAGGCGGATGAAGTAGATAAAACCAAAAAATAGTAGGTATGCAACCGACAGTTTTAAAAAGTTTTTTATAATAATTAAGGATCTCTTTTTTTCAACAGTTATTGACGCAATTTCGATCTCACCCTTATGAAGTTGGGTGTCTGTACTGACAAGAATTTCCAGAGCATACAGGGACTCTGGTTGTATCTCTCGGATTCGTTTTTTCTTTATCCGGTTTCTTGTGAGCCACCATTCAGGTATTTTAAAGTCTGAAAAGGATATGCTGTTTTTATGCATGCCCTTCTCTGTGTTGGACATGGCGCTAAAGTAGGTGGTTATGTATTGATGGCTGTCATTTGGTTCATGATAGATAGAGATATCTGTTATAAGATTGATCATTATTGAATGAACTGAGATTGAATCAAGATTGATTACTAGTTGATCGTAATCAGAAATTTCAAATGGAATTTTGTTGTTTGACTCGAGCTTAATCCCGACATATGGAAATGCAAACCCAGTTTTCAACTCGTATCGTAGTAATATCATCTCATTATTGGTTTCGAGCCTTACTATTTCAGAGTTACCGCTGTCGTATGCGTCAGTTACACCTGACAGGGTAAATTGAGAATTTGGGAATATATGCTTTTTGTTATTTCGGTAATCTGGAATGGTAAGTAGAAATAAAAATACAGGAAACAAAAGAATCGGGATCAGTATTGATTTTCCAAGTTTCATTATTTCGTATATCCATTTAGCATTCTTATCATTAAATGTAGTTAAACATTATTACCTTTGATGACAAGAAGAATTTATTGAGTTTACCTCTTAAATTGACCTGCATTCTGAAATTCAGATATTTTTTAAGGTCAGAAATTATTTCAGCCAACTTGCAAAAATTATGGGAACGCTTTCATTCCGAGTCGATGCACAAGGATGTCCCCAAAAACGTCAGGGGCTCTGTTTGAAAATGTAACATGGTTTGTGACGTTGCAAAAGTCCTTAATTATTTGGGGTTGTCATTCTTGAAAAAGAACAAGTTTATTCAAAAAAAGAAGAATTATTTTTTAGAATAAATAACCATTTTCAAAAAAACAACAAGATTTAATTATGCTAAAAAGTTTATAATGAAGCGTCACTCGCAAGTATATTCCCTTATGCAAGCGATTTCATTTTAGATCTCTTTTTGCTTGTAACGAGAATGATATATAAAGAATGGGTGGCTTCGTTTATCGCAGAGATCATTCATTCGTTTAGCATGCTTTCTGCAAAAAAAAAGGAGTTTTAAGAGGGTTGTTTATGAAAAAAATTACTACGTTTTCAACATTTGCTGTTTTTTTTCTTTTATTCACTTCAATTCTTGCCGCACCAAAAACAGGTGGGGTTCCTGATTCTATTCAGGGTGCATTTTATGATCCATCATACAAACCGATTTATTTAACTGGTGTTTCTGCCAAACCGGATACCTGGCAAACTTACAAGGTCGCGATAAAAAAAAGTAGTGTCGTTTATGATGGTAAAGGTGGTTCGTTTAAAGGTTTTACTATGTTGAGAATTAAGTCTAATACCGAAAAACCCGGTGTTGTTCTCGCTGTTTACTTTGCTAATGTTGCCGTTATTGATGCTTCAGGTAAAAAAGTTATGGATTTTTCTTTTAAAGATGGTGAAAACCATGGCCCATACGTTTCCTGGGGTTCTCAGGGTTCAGGTACAGGAAAGATCGAAACAATAAAAGGTAAAAAAGCATTTACTCTTTTTGGAACAACCGGTACCCAGTATGGCTCAACCGGACTTGAAGTTCAGTGGGTTATGCCTAAAAGTCCGACTGGTGGTTCATGGGATTTTTCAAAGCCTGGTTACACACTGTCTTTTGATTACTATATTTCTACGAAATAGAACTAGATGTCTATTTCAGGCGTTCTGACAAGGAACGCCTTTTTTCTAAAATTTGTTATCATGATATGGCAACAAATTTCCCCATTTTATTCTTGCCTATAAACACACCTGATATTAGCCTTCATTTAATAATAGAATAAAGCTTATTTGGGGGAACAATGTATAATATCGCTGTTGTTGGTGCGGGGGCATTCGGTACTTCTCTTGCAATGTATTGCAAAGGCCTGGGTTATAATGTTAAAGTCTGGTGTTTTGAGAAAGACTTGCCGGCAATTGT
Organism: Spirochaetota bacterium; assembly: GCA_027858855.1. Classification (GTDB taxonomy): domain Bacteria; phylum Spirochaetota; class UBA4802; order UBA4802; family JAFGJZ01; genus JAFGRW01. Next base: position 111,465 of record JAQIBV010000054.1, read on the forward strand.
GGCTGAAAAGGGTGAAAATACGGTATATCTGCCGGGCTACACATTCCCTAAGTCGGTTAAGTTTGTGAACGACCCAGAAGAAGCTGTAAAAGAAGCTGATCTGGTTCTTTTTGTTCCACCTTCTGCTCATTTAAGACAAACAGCTGGATTATTTAAAAATATTATTACTGATAAACAATTGATCTTAACTGCTACAAAGGGCATTGAACACGGTACATGTATGTTAATGTCTCAGATTATGGAAGAGGTTTTTCCGGAATATGTATCGAATATGGCATTTTTATCAGGACCTTCGTTTGCTAAGGATGTTGCGGCAGGTTATCCCACAGATTTATCATGCGCTTCATTTAATATGGAAGTTGCTCATAAGATTCAGAAAATGTTACATTCTTCGATTATTCGTATTTACACCAATGATGATGTAGTTGGTGTCGAATTGGGTGGCTCAGTGAAAAATGTACTGGCTATTGCCTGTGGTGTCAGTGATGGGCTTGGTCTTGGGCTGTCTGCTCGTGCGGCATTAATGACTCGTGGACTTGCGGAGATTACCCGTCTTGGTTCGGCAATGGGGGCGAATCCTTTGACTTTTCAAGGTCTTTCAGGGGTCGGTGATCTAATTCTGACATGTACCGGAGATCTTTCACGTAACAGGACTTTGGGGAAAAAGCTTGCTGAGGGTAAAACTGCTGAAGAAATTGTTAATTCTCAAAAATCAGTTGCAGAAGGTTATGTGACAGCAAAGCCGGTTGTAGAGTTGGCAAAACGGCATAATATTGAGATGCCCATTTCCGAGGCGGTATATAAGGTCTGTTATGAGGGTGCTGATTTGAAGAAAAGTGTTATGAAACTTATGAATCGGTCGGAGAAAGATGAGTTTGAGGGTATTAATTCACCTATATCTGAAGAATAAAGTTCCGATTTTCAAAGTTCTGCTTGATAGTTATCGTGTTTTCATCTGAGTTTCCCCAAATGAAGGAAAAGGTTTGGTTCCCTTTTTTTTGACCGGCAAAAACGGAATAAAAAACAACAAAACTACCATTATCATTACTGAATGTGTCGCCAAGAAGCTCCTCAAGAATTTGTTCACAATAACAGTCAAAAGCAAGAGTTGACATTAATGAAAATGTGTATTTGTGAAGTCGGTCAATGTCACCATATTTTTCATAACTTATTTCATTAAGATAAATATGAACAGTTTTCCAAGTTTCTGCAGGTTTTTGATATTGAGTTGTGGAAAATCTGTATCTGCTTTTCTTTAATTTTGGTATGTATTTATTGAGACAGAGTACAATGAACTTAGTTTTAGAGATATTAGCTTGTGTACAGTACTTCTCTAAACGTTCATAACGGCTGTACTCCATAGTGATGGTTGTTTCTATCATGTCATTCCTCCTTTTTGTTGCTCATAATTAACAACGAAAAAAAAGGAGAAATGGGTGAAAAATATTTATTTTTTTAAAAGACTTAGGATATCAGTAATCCTGAATATGCAGGTGATCGGACTCAAGGTGAAAAGAAATCCCAGGTTCAGAAATCAGATTAATATATTGCCATTTTCCACTAAAAAAGCGCACCATCATTGATATTCCAAGAATAACTAAAAAGCCGATAAAATATATCCAGACAATAAGAGGCGAAACTTTAAGAATTTTTATCAGAATGAAAGTACCTGAGGCCATTACCCAGTGAAGTGCGGTAGAGATATACATAGCCCATTTAGTATCCCCTGTCCCTCTTAGAGCTCCTGCGAAAACCAGTTGAGTCGCATCAGCCAGTGTGTAAATAGATGCAAGCCGTAACATCCATATGGCGAGGGTAGTAAGATAATCATCCTGAGAACCAAGTCCTCCTGTGAACAGTTGAACAAGATGACCTGCTCCAAATATAAAGAGTATCATCATAATGAAGGCATAGCAGAAGCCGGTTTGTAAAGCCAGATAAGTTGCTCGTTTAACACCTGCAATATTATTGGCTCCCTTTTGCTGTGCGGTAACTGCCGTAACTGCTACACCAAGTCCAATCATCGGAATGAAGGCAAGCATGTCATAATTAAAGGTTATGGTCACTGCTGCTGCTACATCTTCACTCATCGAGTGCATTAATTGTAAAAAAATGTTAAACGCAAATGTATTAAAAAACATTTCACCACCGGATGGCAGGCCGTAACGCAAAAGTCGTTTCATGAGAACAGAGTTTAGTTTCCATATTTTGAGTTCATGATTTGTTCGGTAGAGCTTATGACGGATGTAGGCAAAAAACAGAATTATTGCAATTGCAAAACTTCCTCCGATTGTACCGATTGCTGCGCCACGCAGTCCCATTGCTGGCACAGGGCCATATCCATAAATTAGTAGATAGTTTAACGGAATGTTAATACACATGCCTATGCCATTGGCGATCATAACCATTTTAGTTTCGCCGATACCAAGAAAGAAGCCTGCAAGAGCGTTACGGATTAGCAGTGGAAGAGCCCCAATCATCAGAAATGCAAAATAGGTGTATTCCAGATTAATCTGGTTTTGCGTGTGACCGGCAAGTATGAAAATGTATTTTACAACAGGTATAAGTAACAGTATAATCGGAAAGACCATAATTGCCAGATAGATACTCTGTGTTGTTGATTGAAGACACTGCGTTTTTTTGTTTGCTCCATAAAACTGTCCAACCAAAGCATTAACATAACTGATAACGCCAATGAACAGAGAGCTGAAGGTGAAGGCGGTTAATCCACCGCTCATAGCGGCTGAAATGTAGTTTTTACCCAGTTGTGCCAGAAAAAGGCGATCAGCAAACATCATAATTGTCTCTGAGGCCTGAGAAATTATCATGGGCAGCGCGACCTTTAGCAGAAGACGCAACGTTGGTTCAGGAATATGATTTTCTTTCATTGAGCATTAGTAAAATATTTACTTTATATGGATAGTATAAAATTATTTGAATGGTCTATTTAGTGAAGTAATTGGTTGACTCATAATTCTGTAAAGACTATAAATGATAAAAAATATTTTGGAATTGAGGTTTTCTATGGGCTTTTTTATGGATCTTCTTCGTTATATGGATAGTCTGCTTAACGGTGCAATCAGGGGTTTGATGGAGGGGTACAGTGTAACTGCCCTCAGCCTGCTTTTTGCTGTATCATTTGCATATGGAATTGTTCATTCAATCGGCCCAGGGCATGGAAAAGCTCTGGTTGTTTCTTTTTTTCTTAAAGAGGATCATCCATGGAGAAAGTCGATTTTTCTTGCAGCTTTGATATCGCTTATTCATACTGGTACTGCACTAATTCTGGCCTATCTGTTTCATTTCGTATTAACCAGTGTTCGGGGAATGTTTAAAATTCAGCTGCAGGGTTACTTTATGGTTGTAAGTGGGATTATGGTCGTTGTTACAGGAACGTTTTTTTTGTTATTCAAAATGCTTCATAAACACAAAAAAGATGATTTGCGAAATTCGAACCGTAATGTCATTTTAATAGGTATTTCCGCCGGGATTGTGCCCTGTCCGGCAGCCTTAATGATTATGATGATTACCCTGTCTAATGGTATTGCCTTGGCTGGGCTAATGTCTGTTGTTGCTATATCTTTGGGAATGTTTGTTCTTTTATCAGTTGTTGGTTCTGTTGCAATTAAATCTCGTAGTGGTATGCTTTTTCTTTCTGATAAAGCTTCCAATAGAACCGAGATCGTATCTACTATTGTAGAATATGCTTCTATTGTGTTAATAATATCTATCGGTCTGGTTATGGCTCTGAAAATTCTGGTTTAGAGGTAAATGTATAATATGGTAAATCTAATAAAGAAGACCTTCCTGTTAATAATACTTGTTTCTTCTACTCTCTACTCACATCCTCATCTATTTATTAAGCCGACCCTGGAACTTGTAATCTCAGATAATAAAATTGAAGGGCTAAAGGTTTCATGGGAGTGGGATCGGTGGTGGAGTGCTGAAGTTGTCTCAGAATGTGATTTGGATAAAAGCGGATCATTTGATGATAAAGAGATCAAAATGATTTATGAAGAGTTTTTCAGCGCCATTAAGAATTTTAACTATTTTACGGATCTATATATTAATAGTAAAAAAATCAAGATTAGTTTAGTTTCAGGCTTTTCGGCTTCTATTGGTAAGGACAATATTGTAACTTATGTATTTACAATACCAATTTCGCATGTGGCTACATCCGGAGCAAAAGTTAAAGTAAACTTTAATGATGAAACAATTTATACTGCTTTTGACAGGAGTATAAAATTAAAACCTAATAGTCTTTATATCTTTAATAACTATAAGGTAGCCGAGAGTGGCTATTATGGTGCCGAAGTAACTTTCGAAATAAAGTCAAAGTAGTGGAGTAAAATGAATAAACAAAAAAGAAAAATAATTTGGTTGTTGCTCTATTTAACGGTTCTTTTCGCTGTGTCGTATCTGTTTGCAAGGGCCGGAGGAGCCGGGGGCAGCAGTAGCGGAGGTTCCTCTTCTTCGGGCAATGGCGATGGTGCTATAATTATATATATTATTATTCAGTTGATACGCTTTTTACTTATAACTCTACCCTTCCCATTTAACATAATCAGTGTTGCACTGCTTATTGGGTGCGTTCTTTTTGTTTTATCTAAAAGCAAGGGAAAAGTTCAGGAGAGATCTGTTTATAATGATATTCCTTATGACAAACCAGCATCAAAAAATCCAAAAGGCTATTCTACTTTTGCAGCCAATAATCCTGAATTTGACAGGAGTGCTTTTCTTGAAAGTGTGCGCTCATCTTTTTTGCAGATCCAGGATGCCTGGATGCAAAAAGATTTAAGAAGTGTTCGCAAGTTTTTATCTGATGGAGTATACCAGAGGTTTATAACACAGTTTAAAATGATGGATATTCTGCAACAGACTAATAAACTTTCTGATATAAAGGTTAAACAGGTTAGCATCGATAAGGTCGAGACAGATGGAGATTTTGACATTCTGCATGTTGCTATCTCCGCGTCACTGTTTGATACATTTATATGCGGTTTAGATTCATCTTTTAACAGTGGTGGATATGAGGAGTTTATAGAGTATTGGTCGTTTATTCGCCGTCGTGGTGTAACCAACAATGGAATGTTTGATACACAGCGCTGTCCTAATTGTGATGGTGTTCTTGAAGATGGTCTTGGAGAGGTTTGTGTGTGTCCATACTGTAACAGTTTGCTAAATAGCGGGGAGTACGATTGGGTTCTTTCAGAGATAACACAGGCTGTTGATTATGTTGCCCAGAACCCGCGACTTGCATCAAACAGCTCACTGCGATCTCAGGTTGAAAGGCTTGTAAATGAAAATAGTGATTTTTCGGTGCAGCTGGTCGAAGATAAAGCGAGCAATGGATATCTTCAGATCATTACGGCTCAGACTCTGGGTAACCCTGCAGTTATGCGACGTTTTGTGTCTGATGACTATTATGAGAAGGTGAAGAAATCTTTTGATAAGAACAGTGTTGCTTATAACCGGATCTATTTAAATGATGTTTCTCTACTTGCAATACTGGATGAAGAGCAGTGGAATAAACTTTTTATATCCGTAAAGGCTTCGTTTCAACGTATACATGTTAACGACAAAAACATCAAGGCTATTGATCCTTTTGTTATTTCGGAAACAAGCATCGTTGTGATGAAACGGCAAAAGAATGCGGCTTTACCAAAGGGGTCTCTCTATTCGCACAACTGTCCTAATTGTGGTGGAAAACTTGAAGATACCTTAGAAACAACATGCCCCTATTGTGGGACTGTTTTAAACAGCTCTTCAATTGAATGGATTATTGATGATATCTACACTCGCGATGAATATGCGCAGTATCAGGCAGAAAATAAAAAACAGCTGGATTACAGTGTTGATGTCAAATTACTTGAATCGATGTATGATGTTCGTGATTATGCTTATAATAATGTTCTGGTAATTGTTGCAGCTGATCATAAAATTGAAGAGGGTGAAAAACAATTTATTCAGAAGATTGCAAAAAAATGGGGTTATAATCCAAAAAAAATTGCTGGTCTTTTGCGTCTTGCTTTTTCAGATCAGCTGCAAATTAAGATGCCCGCCGACTTGAATCAACGTAAGAAAATCATCAGGCTTATGGAAAATGCGGCAAAATCTGACGGGACAGTCTCTGCCGAAGAGCAGAAAATAATTGAAGATGTAAAAAACTATTATTTAGTCTGATAGTGAAGTAAAAGGCCGGTGCAGGGGCATCGGCCTGAAATAAGTCATACAATCATTGGTGCAATGATAAGTGCAATTACTGATAGCAGCTTGATTAATATGTTAAGCGCAGGGCCGGATGTGTCTTTAAAAGGATCACCAACTGTATCTCCGACAACTGCAGCGTCGTGCGCGGCTCCTTTTCGACCTCCATGTGCTCCATCTTCTATGCTTTTTTTTGCATTGTCCCAAGCTCCACCGGCATTTGATTGAAACAGAGCCATTAAAACTCCTGTAACTGTCGCACCGGCAAGAAGCCCGCCAAGCATTTCAGCTCCGCCCAGAAATCCCACTGCAACAGGCGTAACCAAGGCAATAACGGTTGGAAGAACCATTTTCTTAATTGCAGCATCAGTAGAAATTGATACGCACCTAGCATAGTCGGCTTTAGCCGTACCTTCCAGCAGTCCTGGTATCTCTTTAAACTGCCTTCGTACTTCGTGAATCATCTCCACGGCAGCTCCACCAACAGCATCCATCGATAGTGCGGTAAACAGAAAAGGTAGAACACCACCTATAAATACTCCGGCCATTACAAGCGGGGTTGAAATGTCTATTGATTCAACTCCAGCTATTTTCATGAACGAAGCGAAGAAGGCAAGAGCGGTTAATGCGGCTGATCCGATAGCAAAACCTTTTCCAATTGCTGCGGTAGTGTTGCCAACCGCATCAAGTTTATCTGTTCGGGCACGCACCTCTTTAGGAAGGTTACTCATCTCTGCGATTCCGCCAGCATTATCGGCTATTGGCCCGTAGGCATCCACTGCAAGTTGTATTCCGGTTGTTGCGAGCATTCCCAGGGCAGCAATGGCGATTCCATATATACCAGCCAAATGAAAAGACATAACAATGGTAAAGGCAATAATCAGAATAGGAAAAACTGTAGAGTACATTCCGACCGATAAACCCTTGATTATGTTTGTTGCAGCACCCATCTCGCTTGCTTGTGCAATCTGCTTTACCCACCGTCGACCTTTCGAGGTAAACCATTCTGTTAAAAGGCCAATGGCTACTCCTGAGATCAGCCCAAGAACAGTAGTTATGCCAAGTCGTACTACCATTTCGTTTGCACTAATATTTATACCATTTAGAACAGTATCTACTGCAAAAAAGTAAATTACACCGATAGAAGCTGCTGCAGTTAAAAATGCGGCAGCGAAAGTTCCTCTATTTAAAGCATTTTGAGGATCACCATTTTCGGTTGTGCGAACCAGAAAGGTACAGGCTATAGACATGATTATACCAACTGTAGCAATAAATAGCGGAATTATTACATATTCTATTTTATCAGTAAATGTCGCCATTCCCAGAATCATAGCAGAGATAATAGAGCCTGCATACGATTCGAAGAGGTCCGCACCCATTCCTGCTACATCACCAACGTTATCTCCAACATTGTCGGCGATGGTTGCAGGGTTTCGTGGGTCATCTTCAGGAATCCCGGCTTCAATTTTGCCGGCAAGGTCTGCACCAACATCGGCAGCCTTGGTATAAATTCCTCCTCCAACACGTGCAAAAAGTGCAATTGATGATGCGCCTAACGAAAACCCGGAAAGAATGGGCAGAACTGTAGTTTGAATTGATAGTGAATTAAAACCGAATAATCGTGTATATAATATAAATAAAAACGAGATCCCGAAAAGGGCCAATCCGACTACGTTCATTCCCATTACAGACCCACCGGTAAAGGCAACCGAAAGAGCCTTGTTAAGAGAGGTCCGTGCGGCAGCAGCAGTTCTTACGTTGCTTAGTGTCGCGACTCTCATCCCCAAAAAACCGGATAGTGCAGACAGAAAAGCTCCAACAATAAATGATAAAGCAGTCAAAACCAGGTTCCCATTTGAGTAATACCCTAAAATAAGTAATAAGGAAATAATTATTACAAATAGAAAGAGCTTGGAATATTCGGTTTTAAGAAAGGCCATAGCTCCTTCACGAATAAATCCGGCAATCTCGCGCATTTTATCTGTGCCGGTATCGCATCGTTTAACTTTGGCACTTTGCAGTAGTGCAAAAGCAATGGCTAAAAGAGCTCCGACAGGTACGAGATAAATAAGTTTTTCCATAGCAGTTTCCTCTTAAAATTGCAATAACTTGCGTATTTACCAGTATTGTGTAACAGTTAATCTAATATCTGGTTGTCATAGGTCTGCTAACTAAATATCAACAAGTTGAAAGTGTTATAGTAGCACCAGATTGATGCACCGTCAACTTCTTTTGATCAATTGGGGGTATCTTAAAAACTATCTTTCTGAATATTAGATAATTTTTTTAGAATTAGGGACGGGGATAACAAAGGAGGCGGGATCGGTTTGCCACAGTTAAAAAAATTGTTGAAAACCTTCACAGTAAGATCTACATCAAATATTCATAAAAAGAGGGGACCGCTTTTAAAATTCAATTTCCTGCTGATAATGTTTGAAAATATATGATGTGATCTGCTATCAGTGGCGTTTTTTGAATTTTGTTATGTCTATATTGTATTTTTTTATGCGTAATCCCATCTTGCGCACTGTGAGGCCCAGGTTCTTTGCTGCCGTAGACGCATTGCCATGGCTTTGAGTCAGTTCCTGAATTAGAATCTCATATTCCATGTTGTCAATTTGGCTTTGAAGCGGACCGATGAAATGTTTCTTCGTCGTGCCTGACTCCTGAATCGATAGAGGCAGGTTGTGGATGCGGATCGTTTTGTTTTGGCTCAGAATTAGGGCTCGCTCGATACAGTTTTCAAGTTCGCGTACATTTCCGGGCCATGAATAATTTACAAGCAAATCCATTGCCGCCCGAGATATAGAAACAGTATCCCTGCCCAGTTTTTTACTCAATGATTTAATAAAAAAATCTGTAAGAAGTGGGATGTCTGTTTTACGTTCACGCAGTGCCGGCACCGTTATCGGAAAAACATTCAACCGGTAATAGAGATCCTCTCTGAAAAGTCCCTGTTTTACAAGATTCATTAAATCTCGGTTTGTTGCAGCAATTATTCTAACATCTACGCTGTAGGTACGAGTTCCTCCTATTCGTTCAAACTGTTTTTCTTGCAGCACCCTGAGTAATTTGGTCTGCGCATTCATGGTTAACTCGCCAACTTCATCTAAAAAAAGTGTACCCTGGTCGGCCTGCTGAAATTTCCCGATTCGCGTTGAAACTGCACCGGTAAAGGCTCCTTTCTCAAAACCGAAAAGTTCGCTCTCTATTAAATTTTCTGGTAGAGCACCACAGTTAAACTTAATACACGGTTTATCTTTACGTGGAGACTGGAAGTGTATGGCCTCCGCCACACGCTCTTTACCAACGCCATTTTCACCTAAAATTAGCACTGTAGTTGGTGTGCTTACAACTTTACTAATTAAATCAAGTACATGCCGCATAGCTTGAGAGCTGCCAATGATTTTAGTCTGTTGTTTTTTTTCAGCCAACTCTTCATATAGTCTTCTGTTTTCAGCAATTAGAAGCATGTTCTCTTCATGAACAGTCTGGTGCAGGCGAATGACCCGTGAGATCATGGTTGCGATTATAGATAAGAGTTGTGTGTCTGATTCGAGTTGAGTTGTATCAGTGAAGAATTTATTAGCGCTTATTGTTCCGATAGTATGATTGGTTGAGGGTATGGGAACACAGATAAAACAGATCGGCTCGTTTTCATACTCATCTCTGAATTTTGTTTTGTCGACCAACAGATCACTTTCGCGAATATTTTCTATGATAATTGGTAAGCCGCTTTCAACGACACGACCGGTTACACCTTCGCCGGGCAAATATCTTCCTTTTGCCTGAGCTTCGGTTGAAAGGCCGAAGCTGTCTTCAATGAAAATTTCACCGGATTGTCGGTTAAAAATTGTTATCATTCCTCGGATCATGCCTAATTGTTCAGACATCAGTTTAAGAACCGGCTTCATTGCTTTTTGTACATCGTTACTTTTTGAAAGTGTATTGCTGATTTCATAAAGAAAAGAGACAATGCTTTTTTCTTCAACATGTTGATGTAGCATTTTTACCTCCGTTCGCTATTTCGGTGCACCACTGCAATATTATTGAGGCATCAATTTCATTGCCGGGTTGAGTGCAGAGCTTATTAATTCGTTTTTTAATTATTGTGATAGTTTCATTAGTCAGAGAAATTCCTTTTTGCTGGGCCAACCTTTTTATTGAGCCATTGCTGCTATAAGGTCCTAATAAAAATTTATTGCATTCAATATAATCAGGATCGGTATAGGGTTGATAGCTGTTAGGGTTTTTCAGAAGTGCTGATACGTGAATACCTGCTTCATGAATATACAGGTGGTTGCCAATTAATGGTGAAAAGGGTGAAACAGGAATACCGCAATAACGGGATACCAATTCAGCGACAGGTTTCAACTCTGTATAGTTAAGAGCCGTTGAAAAGGTATTAGTAATTTTCATCATGGCAGCCATATCGGTTAAAGATGTGTTGCCAGCCCTTTCACCAATACCATTCACAGTGACTGAAACAGAATCGGCGCCACCCTCAAGAGCACTTAATGAGTTTGCAGCAGCTAGACCGCAGTCGTTATGTGCGTGAAAATCCAGTTCTCCAGGCATAAGAGGCCGTAAATTTTGCAGTATTTCCAGGCTTTGTCCTGGAGTCGCACAGCCGCAGGAATCGGCAAGGCGAATACGGAAAATATCCATATCCGAAAGCTCGGCAACAGTGCTACAAATTAATGAAATAGGTGTACGGAAAACATCCTGTAGTCCGATGCTCACCTTTCGGTTTGCTTTAAGAACAGGGGCAATATTATTCTGAAGAATTGATAACTGTTCACTGAGTGTTTTGTTAAATGTCTTTTGCAGAATATCAGAACAGAAAAGAGAGATATGAATGATCTCCGCGTTGGTAAGCAGGGCGGCTTTGACATCATCTATGTGATTGCGACACCAAGCTGAAATGCGAGTGTTGACTGGTTTTTCACGGCAGAGCCTGTTAATAAAATCTATCTCTTCGTTTCCCATCGCTGGTATTCCAGCTTCTAATTCATCTATATTGCACCTGAAGAGTGATTGAGCGATTTCAAATTTTCCAGAATACGAAAAATTGATACAAGCAGCCTGAGCCCCATCGCGGAGAGTTGTGTCAACAAGTCGTATTTTTCTATTATCAGATTTTGTATAAAGGTCCATTCTCTTACCGTTTAATGTACGTAACCGATACGGTTACGTACAGATCTGAATTTTGTGAAATCAGTTCAAAAGAAATTCTGTTGCAACAGAATCTTCTTCCAGAGCATCCAGAATTGTATCAAGATCGTCTTCTGATTCGAAACCACCGTACCAGACCCCTTCTGGATATATAACCATTGCCGGGCCTCGATCACAGACATTCAGACAGCCGGTCATTGAGACCATGGTCGATTCCATTCCACGGTCTGACAGCTCCTCCTGTAAATATTGTACAAAACTGATAGAATTCTTTTTTGCACAAACACCTTGTGGCTCTCCTGAAGCTCTGAAAGACCCACATACAAAAATATGTTTTTCCGGTTTAGTCATACGTCCTCCTTTGTAGAAGTTTATTTATCTTATTTTTTTCACATACATCCCTGGCCATTTCCTGAGCAAGAGGCTCCGCATTTAAATGCACCGGATGGTTGAAAACGTTTTAAAGATTCTCCGCTATAGTGTGACTGCAATATATCTTGTATCATACCCTCAACAATCTGGACAGATATTCCCTGTGTCTCAAGAACTGTGCATGGAGATTCACCAGCACCACTAACGAAAATATCCGAGCAGTCATTTAGAATTTCTGCAAGGTTTTCCCATCGCCCTTCTGTTCCCTCTGCTGGTGCAGATCTTTTATCGGTAAGTTTTACCTGTCCTTCTGTATCAGTTGAATAGATAAGAAACTCCTCAGTTTCTCCTAAATGTTTGTTAATAAGCAGACCCTCTTCAGTCGCAATTGCTGATAGAGTCTTCTCTTTTTCGGGATTATCTGATAATTCAGCAATTGAACTTAGAAGCAAAGAGGTGTCAGTTGAATTTGAAGATGTAAGCAGACCGGCTGCATCGGCACGGCATCTTCCGCAATGTGTCATTTGTATAATATATTGTTCAGCATCACCACGAGCTTTCAGCAGATCAATTTTGCTTGGAGGTGTTGTATCTGCAAAATGGGTTCCTGCAACAGGAATTAACCCCATGCAGTTTTGAATTGTGGCCCCTAATTCTCCGGTGACACGTGCAATTTCTTTTACATGGTGATCGTTAACACCTGGAATAACAACTGTGTTAATCTTAACCGTGATATCATTTGCTACTGCTCTTTTAAGGCCTTCCAGCTGATTTTCAATTAGTTGTTGAGCTGCTACGATACCGCGCAAAGACTGTTTATCATAGCGGATCCACTCGTAAATTTCTGCTCCGATGGCTGGATCAACGGCATTAATAGTTATAGTCAGATGTGTTAAACCTGAATTAGCAATTTCGTCAATGTACTGAGGTAGCTCAAGTCCGTTAGTTGATACACAGAAGAGTATTTCCGGAAATTCATTACGAATTAGCTCGATTGTTTCTATGGTTTTTTCACCATTTGCAAAGGCATCTCCTGGGCCTGCGATGCCAATAGTGGATATATATGGCATTTTTTCCATCATTATGCGTGTGTACAGAAGAGCCTGATGTGGCGTAAGTATCGCAGATGTCACACCCGGACGTGATTCGTTCACACAATCAAAGGCGCGATTGCAGAAACCACACTGGATATTGCATAAAGGTGCTACCGGCAGATGGAGCCGTCCGGTTTTCTCGAGAGAGTTTTTTTCAAAACATGGATGTGATTTTTTTTGTGTGGTCATACTTCCTCCTTACATTGTACCATAATTGATAGACATAGAGTTCTGCCTTTGTTCTATTAGAGCATTGGTTATTTGATCAAAAAGATTATGTGTTCCCTTGTATCCGATGAAATTCTGTCGTGCTGCTCCAACCCTGTCGTGTATGGGAAATCCGCATCTTATAAGTGGAATTTCGGCATTGCGGGCAATTTTGTTGCCACGGCTGCTTCCGACAAGGATGTCTGCTCTATTATGAATAACCCACTCTTCGACATCTTCATAGTCACAATCTTCGAGGATATCTGTACGTGCAAAAGCTTCCTTGGTCTTTAATCCAATTAAACTGTCTTTCGGGCCTCCAGTAGCGGCGCATACAACGTCTATTCCAATTTCGGCCAAAAATATACTAACTGAAAAGACAAGGTTTTCATCTCCGAAAACGACTGCGCGTTTACCATACAGATATTTATGAGCATCCACGTAGCCATCAATAAGCCGCTCTCTTTCACGCATAAATTGTTTTGGTATTTCCATTCCGGAAAGAGTGGCGAGTGTGTCGTAAAATGTGTCACAAAGTTCAATACCAATCGGATAAGCTGTTCTATAAGAAGGTATGCCGAATTTTCCAAAAAGAGATTGTCCGGCTGAAATTTCATCTTTTTGGCAAAAACTAAAATCAATACTTGCCTGTGCATTTCCGCAGTTATTAATTATCTGTATAGGGGTTCCACCCGGAGGAATTGGATGGTACTGATTCCAGTTTCCTCCATCAAGTGTGTCCGAGTAGTCAGGGAAAAGAATTGTTTTTAGTGAAAAACTGGCTGCTATTTCTTTGAGCGATCGAATTTCCGCAGGCGAAAAAAGGCCGCTGAAAATATTAATCATACGATCTACTGGTTCTGTTTGAATAGCCGTCTGGTTTATAACATCGTGTAATGTTTTGAAGAAACCGGTAACATGCGTGCCCCGGTAGCTTGGGGTTGAGGTATAAAGAATTACAGGAGTTTTGCTTTCACCTCTTCGTTTATGAAACTCTTTGAGGATCATCGAGATATCATCACCAATAGTTTCTGACAGGCAGGTTGTAGCAACACCAATTACATCAGGGCTATATGTGTTGATGACATTTATGATGCTCTGTATCATGTTTTCCTGTCCGCCGAAAACAGCTGTGTGTTCTGTAAAACTTGAAGAAGCAATATCTATCGGTTCACGGAAATGACCGATTAAGTATCGACGGATATAGGTTGCACACCCCTGAGATCCGTGTAAAACTGAGACACAGTTTTGGATTCCCTTGTATACCAGCGAAGCTCCGAGAGGCGCGCACAGATGACATGCATTTTTTGTTACGTCTTTCATTTTGTACCTCCCGATTGTTTTTTCGTGAAGCGCCATACAGGCGAGCATAATGAGGAAGCAATCTCTTTTGCAAAGTTAAGGTTTCCTTCGAAACCAGCTAACGGAATCTGTCTTTCATGGTTGTGATCACAAAATCCAATACCCAGTTTCATGGCCATCGGCCGCTCTTTTACTCCCCCGATGAAGAGGTCGGCCTCTTTTTCTATAATAAAGCGAGAAAGTTCAGCCGGGTTTGCATCGTCGATAATGATGGTTCCAGGGTCACATAATTCCCTGAGTGTTTCGTAATCTTCAGTGTTTCCGGTCTGTGATCCGGCCAGTACGACTTTCATTCCAAGTGATCTAAGACTTTTAATTAGTGAAAAAGCCTTAAAGGCTTCGCCTACATAAATGGCAGCTTTTTTGCCTGCGAGTTTTTTCTTATATAAATCCAGCTCCTTACTGCGGCTGGTTATCTCTTCATAAACAAGTTTTTTCGCATTTTCCTTTATTTCAGGATAGTCAGAGAAAAAATCTGCAACGTTATATAATGAAAGTGCGACATCTTCAATTCCGAAATATGAAACTCTTAAAAATGGCGTACCATATTTTTCTTTCATTAGTTTAGCCAGTTGCATCATGGATCCTGAACATTGAACAATGTTCAGAGAGGCTCCGTGTGCTCGACTAATTTCATCAATTCGTCCGTCACCTGTCAGTGTTGAAACTATTGTGATTCCAATTTTTTGATAATACTCTTTAATTATCCAGGCTTCCCCAGCAAGATTGAATTCTCCAAGAATGTTTATGCTGCAAACTGGTATGTTTGTGACTGGTTCAGTGCCTATAATTTTGAATAGTGCATTACAGGCGGCGGCATAACCGTCTTTTTTAGTTCCCTGGAAGCCTACTGAATCTACAGGTATTACAGGAATTCCGTATACATTGCTTATTTTCTTACAAATGGCATCCACATCATCACCAATTATTCCGATTATACAGGTTGAATAAACAAAAGCGGCTTTTGGACGATACGTGGTGATTAATTTGTTCAACGCTGCAGTAAGTTTTTTTTCACCACCGTGAATTACCTCCTGTTCGCTCAGATCGGTTGAAAAACTTAAACGATGAAGTTCAGGCCCTGATGAAAGAGACCCGCGTATATCCCAGGTATAAGCCGCGCAGCCTACTGGTCCGTGTACAAGATGAACAGCGTCAGCTATGGGATAAAGAACAACACGGGATCCGCAAAACACACATGCGCGCTGGCTTACAGCACCTGCCAAAGTTGGCTTTTCACATGATATCTGTGTCTGGTCAGACTCTTTAATAAGTATGTGGTTTTCGCGTTCTTTCAGTAGAGCTCTGTTTTCCATAATATACTCCATGAATCTCTTTTAATACTTTTGAGTAGTCAAGAGTCAGAGTTCTGGCCACCTACAAAATCTTCGTAAGCGACCAAAACTACTGAGCCTGTTAATCATTACATCACCAGTTCAAATCGCTCTTCAGGTGCTTCACGGTCCATTTTGTTCATGATAGCTGAGAGCATCATTTCAAGAAGACGCATAGACCCTTTATAGCCAACAGTGGGGAAATAGCTGTGACCGATTCGATCGTAAATTGGAAACCCGTGACGAACGAATGGTATATCCATATCACGCGAAATGTACTTTCCGTATGTGTTTCCAATAAGCAGATCAACGGGTTCGTTTAAGATCCACTGATGCATCAGATACATGTCGGCCTGAGCTCCGGATTTAACGTTAGGTGTTATGTCTTTTGTTGCACATATCTCTTTGATTCTTTTCTCAAAAGCTTTGCCAGGTGTACCTGAAACAATATGTATCGGTTTCATATCAAGATCTACCAGAAACTCAGTTAGCGGAATCAACTGATCCGGGTCTCCCCATAAGGCAACTTTTTTCCCATACAGATATTGATGCATGTCTGTAATAATGTCAGCAACCTGTCCACGTTCGAATTCCAGTTCCTGACTGATTTCGTGTCCACTAACCTTAGCCAGCTCCATAAGAAAGCGGTCAGTAGCCTTCAGTCCGATTGGTATGTCACATATTGTGAATGGAACCTGTGCCATTTTGGATAAAAGTGTTGCAGCAGATTCGGAAGCCCATTTTCCCAATGCGCAGGTGTGGGATGCCGATCCAATGCGTGAAAGATCTTTGGATGTTGTACCACCCTGAGGATAGAACTCATGTTTCCCGGTTTGTGGAGCGTTCATGACTCCGCTTGTGTCGGGAAACATGATAGACGGTACCTTCATCAAGGACAAAATTCTTTTAATCTCGGCCATGTCGGAAGGTTCTACCCATCCTGGAATAATATTTATCAGGTCATTACTTTTTATTCCGGGCTGTGCAAAGCCTTTAACAATGCCTTGAACCATGTTTGCAAAACCTGTTATATGAGAGCCCACATAAGAAGGTGTGCTTGCATAAATAACCTTTTTTCCTTTTGGAACCTTTCCCGATACTTCAGCATTCGCAACTATTTGCGGAAGGTCATCACCTATGGTTTCTGAAAGACAGGTTGAATGAACCGCGATAATTTCGGGATCATAAATGGTAAAGATATTGTTGATTGCCTGAACAAGGTTCGCTTGACCACCGAAAACACTTGCTCCTTCAGTAAAAGAGCTGCTTCCAGCCATAACAGGTTCCTTGTAGTGGCGAGTTAAGGAACTGCGGTGATACGCACAGCATCCCTGTGATCCGTGACTGTGAGGCATGCAACCATTAATGCCCAGTGCTGCGTACATAGCACCAATTGGCTGACAGGTTTTGGCCGGGTTTATGGTTAAAGCCTTTCTGTCTGCTACTTCTTTTTTTGTGTGTCGCAATAACATAGCATACTCCTTTATGCTGAAATATAATCAGCGTTTATTTCCGCTTCTTTTTCCCATGGAGGAACAATTAGCGACCAAATGCTTGTATTAACCATACGGTCTATATCTTTGTAAAAGTTTACCGCGCCTTTGAATCCCGCGTATGGTCCACCATAATCATAACTGTGAAGCTGTTTTAAAGGAACTCCGCTTTTCTGAATTGCATATTTCTCTTTAATACCGGCACAAAAAATATCGGGCCTGTATTTTTTGATCAGCTGTTCGCTTTCATAGTGGCTGATGTCATCAATGATAAGTGTTCCTGCTTCCATTTCAGACATCATTCCGATGTAGTTTTCAACTTCAGGATCTTTCTTTTTCAGATTATCAAGTTTGGATTGTTCTATCCTTTCCTTGTAACGATCAGGATCCTTTTCCACCTTCAGCTCTTCGATGTTTCGGCTATCAGCATCAACCTTAATAGATGGAAGAACATCACGTCCCTCGTAATCATCTCGGTGTGCAAATTCGTAACCAGCCGCAAGAATTTTCATATCTAGCTCTTTAAAAAGTTCCTGATAATGGTGTGCACGTGAGCCACCAACAAAAAGCATTGCTGTTTTGCCGGCTGTTCGTTTTTTGATTTCAGCAACTTCATCTTCAACTACAGCCAACTCTTCACTGATGAGCTTTTCGACTTCTTCGCTTAATTTTGCGTCCTCGAAATAGAGAGCCATTTTGCGTAAAGATTTTGCAGAAGCCTTTGCTCCTATGAAGTTGATCTTCATCCATGGAATTCCATATTTCGTCTGCATCATCTCGGCCATATAGTTGATAGAGCGGTGACACATAACCAGGTTAAGATCAGCTGTGTGAGAATTAGCAATGGAGTCGATTGTTGAATTACCACTGTAGGTTGCAACAAGCTCTACACCTAAGCGTTCGAAGATTCTTTCAAGTTCAAATGAATCGCCACCGATGTTGTACTCACCTAAAAGGTTAATACGAAATTTTTTGTCGGTTTTTATTGTGTCGTCTGTTCCGACAACATGTTTAAAAATCTGATTGTTAGCTATGTGGTGCCCTGCTGATTGGCTGACTCCACGATATCCTTCGCAGGAAAAACCAAAGACATTACAGTCTCCGAATTTTTCTTTCATTTCACGTGAAACTGCATGAACATCATCACCTATCAGTCCAACCGGACATGTAGAAAATATTGCGATGGCTTTTGGGTGAAACAGGTCATAGGCTTCCTGTATAGCGGTTTTCAGCTTTTTTTCACCACCAAAAACAATATTTTCATCCTGCATGTCTGTTGAGAAACAGTAGGCCATATAGTTCTCATCAGTCTCCTTTTCGGGCAGGGTTTGATTACGTCGGGTTAACCAACTGTAAAAACCGCAACCGATCGGACCGTGAGTTATGTTGACAATGTCACGGGTAGGGCCAAGAACAACGCCCTTGCAGCCTGCATAAGTACAGCCCCGTTGTGTGATGATCCCCGGTACAGTTCGTATGTTGGCCTGAATCGCTTGACCAGTGCCGGGCTCATTTATTACATATGACTTATCGCGCTTGCGAGCGACTTTCGGAGGAAATTTGGAGAGAATTTCCTCTTTAATTTCTGTATGAACGGCTTCATTATTTTTGCTCATAACTTTATCCTTATCCTCAATCATTATCTAAAACCGAGTCTCCGCTCTCCTGCGTCCTGACTTTGAATGCATCAGTAATAGGTAAAACGAAAATTTTTCCATCACCGGATTTACCTGTCTGGTTGGTTTGAATAATTGTTTTAACTGTTATCTCTACTTTGCTGTCTGGAACGACCACGGTAAGCAGGCGTTTTGGAATCATTCTGGGGCCTTGTCCCAGTTGTGCTATTGCTTCCTGGTATCCGTTCTTCGCGCCTTCCAGCAATGAAAAGTCAACAAGACCTTTTCCGCGACCAAGTACTTTTCCGGTAGCGGTAAACGAGCTGATCCCAGCTTTTGAGAGCGCGCGTTTGGTTTCGTTAATCTTATTCATTCTGATGATTGCCATTACCTCTTTCATAGTGCTCTCCTTATTCTTCTTTGTGACCGGAACTGATTGTGTACACTTCTTCAATAGGCGAGATAAAAATTTTGCCATCACCGAATGTTCCAGAAGATCCAGAACGGGCAGCTTCAATAATTACCTTTACAGCCAGGTCCTTGTCATTATCGGGAATAGCTGTTAGAAGAAGTTCTTTTGGAATTTCATCATAGGTAATTTCTCCTACTTTCAGCCCTCGTTGTTTACCCCGACCTACTACAGATATCTTGGTAAGGGCTGGGAACCCTGCTTCAAGAAGTGCTTCGGAAACAGCATCAGATTTTTCCGGCCGTACAATTGATCGTATTAAAATCATCTTATAAACTCCTTTTAGTTAGTTTGCTATACCAAAATCAATTAGAAGCTTTTCAAGCTCTTCAATTGACAGAGGTGTGGGGATGACACGCATTTCGTTAGAATCTATTTTTGCTGCAAGTTGACGATACTCGTCGGCCTGAACGTGGTCTGAATCAAATTCAATAACTGTTTGGCGGTGAATTTCGGCCTTTTGCACCATGTTGTCGCGGGGTACAAAGTGTATCATCTGTGTTCCAAGACTTTTTGCCAACTGTTCAATCATTTCGGATTCGTTGTCAACTTTTCGACTGTTACAGATGAGACCTCCAAGGCGAACTCCTCCGGCGTCTGCATACTTTACAATACCTTTACAGATGTTGTTTGCAGCATACATTGCCATCATTTCGCCAGAGACAACGATATAGATCTCTTCTGCTTTGCCTTCGCGAATTGGCATTGCAAAACCACCGCATACAACGTCACCAAGAACATCATAAAATGCGTAATCAAGTTCCTGCTCGTAGGCACCCAGCTGCTCAAGAAGATTTATTGATGTGATAATTCCTCGACCTGCACATCCGACACCGGGTTCTGGTCCACCAGATTCAACACAACGTGTAGCACCGTAGCCGTCTTTGATGATGTCATCAAGTTCAACATCTTCGCCCTCTTCGCGAAGTGTATCCAGTACGGTCTTTTGTGCAAGACCACCAAGTAAAAGACGTGTTGAATCTGCTTTTGGATCACAACCAACTACCATTACCTTTTTTCCCATAGCGGCAAGACCGGCTACAGTGTTCTGGGTGGTTGTTGATTTACCGATTCCACCTTTTCCATAAATTGCGATTTTTCTCATTGCCTTCCTCCATTAAGTAAGCTTATAAACAAGGACGAGTGTTTGTGTAAAATTTCACGCGCCAATTTGTACTAACGAGTAAGTTAACTTAGAAAGCCAGTACGACTTACTTATTGCACTTTGCGTGCCGTTTTGTTGAAAAAAATAATATTTATGATTTAAAATAATATTTTAAGAAATAGTGTGGTTTCTTCTTTATAAGAGTAATGAATGGAGATTTATTTAGAGGTAATAGAAGATCAATACGGTAAAAGATGTCGGGTTGAGAGGATTACGAAGTGTAAAAAAGGTTTTTTTGTTGGATAATTAGACAAATTTGTTTCATTATCGGAAGGGAATTACATTAATGTAGTAAAGGGGGTACGTATTATCGCACCCCCTTTGGTAGTCCTGAAAATTGCTTTTACTTAAACGCCTTGAGCAGACATAGCTTCTGCTACTTTGAGGAAACCGGCAATATTTGCACCAGCAACAAGATTGTTTTCCTTGCCATATTCCTTGGCTGCATCACTTGCATTTTTATAGATGTTCACCATGATGTCTTTCAGTTTGGTGTCTACTTCTTCAAATGTCCAGGAATAGCGCATGCTGTTTTGACACATTTCAAGTCCGGAAGTAGCAACTCCTCCAGCATTTGCAGCCTTTCCAGGGCCAAAAACTATTTTGTTTTCAATAAACAGATCGACCGCTTCAGGTGTGGATGGCATGTTTGCCCCTTCACCAACGCCGTAACATCCGTTAGCAATTAGTGTTTTAGCAGCGTTTTCATCAAGTTCGTTCTGGGTTGCACATGGTAATGCAACATCACATTTGATTGACCAGATTCCGGCACATCCTTCGGTGTATGTGGCTTTTGGATGGTGCTTGATGTATTCGCTGATTCGTTTTCTTTCTACTTCTTTAATCTGCTTAACCGTATCCAGTTTAATTCCTTCAGGATCATGGATATAGCCGGCAGAGTCACTGAGGGCTACGACTTTTCCGCCCAGTTCCTGGACTTTTTCGGTTGCGTAAATAGCAACATTTCCGGAACCTGATATTACAACTGTGGCATCTTTGAATGACTTGCCCTTAATTGACTGCATTGCTACATCCATAAAGTAGCAGAGTCCATAACCCGTAGCCTGTGTTCGGGCGAGACTTCCACCCCAAGTAAGACCCTTTCCTGTTAGAATTCCGGTGAATTCATTTCTTATTTTACGATACATACCATACATGTATCCTATCTCGCGACCGCCAACACCTATATCTCCGGCTGGTACATCTGTGTTCGGGCCAATATGACGATAAAGTTCAGTCATAAAGCTTTGACAGAATCTCATGATTTCACCATCAGATTTTCCTTTTGGATCAAAGTCACTTCCGCCTTTTCCTCCACCAAGTGGTAATCCGGTAAGAGAGTTTTTGAATATTTGCTCGAATCCGAGGAATTTAATAATTCCAACATTTACAGATGGATGTAAACGGAGGCCACCTTTGTAGGGGCCGATTGAGCTGTTGAACTGAACACGGAAGCCGCGGTTAACGTGCACCTTGTTGTTGTCGTCAACCCAGGGTATTCGGAAAATTATCTGTCTTTCCGGCTCTACAATCCGGTCAAAGATACCCTCTTTGACCCACTGTGGATTTTTTTCTGCAACACTTTCAAGCGAATCCAGAACTTCCTCTACCGCCTGATGAAATTCGGGCTCGTTTGGATTTCGTTTTACTACCTGTTCCATTACGTTTGCTAACAGTTTCATTTTTTTCTCCTGATAAGATAATGCTCGATGCTCTTTTACCTGTGTGATGGTTAAAGCCCAAGAGTTTACTTTAGAATTTGGTTGTTACATGATTGCGTATGTATGCAATCATGTAATTTAACATAATGGTAACATTAATACAGCATGAATAAAAACTGTAAAGAAAATTAACACGGATGTAACATTAATTTAAACAATAATAGATTTAATTTGAATAGAGTGAGTTTTTCTTGGGTCTTATGTTTCGGGAATGTTAATTAATCAATAATTAATGAGGATGGCTTGTGACTTGCATTGATAACAGAGGCGTTGAAAATTCATCAAAACAGTATTTACACTGTTTGTTTTTATAAAGCTTTTCATCAGCCTGAGTCATTAGTTTTTTTATATCCAGATCTTTGCCACTTGTAATGCCTTCCACAATGCCTATGCTTATAGAGAGTTTATAGGGGCGTTTGTTTCTTTCATGGAAGTCTGATGTCTTTTAGAAAATTTTTCTTTGATAATTGTTTCACAGGGAAATAGTATTCTCTGTGAAACAATAGAGGATTATAAATTACAGAAGCATTTGTAAGAACTGTTTTGCGCGTTCAGTCTGAGGATCTTCGAAGATCTGTTCGGGTGTGCCCTCTTCTATGATAAGCCCGTCATCCATTACGCAAACACGATCGGCAGCTTCTTTCGCGAACCACATTTCATGAGTTACCACAATCATGGTCATTCCCTCTTTTGCTAAATCGGCCATTACGCCGATAACTTCACCGACAAGTTCGGGGTCAAGAGCTGAAGTCGGTTCATCGAATAGCATTATCTGCGGATTCATTGAGAGAGCGCGTGCAATTGCCACACGTTGTTTTTGCCCACCTGATAACATTTGCGGATAGGCGTTGTGTTTATCTGCAAGACCTACCTTTTCTAAAAGTTCTATACCTAACTTTTGAGCCTCTTCTTTTTTCATGTGGAGAACCTGTTTAGGTCCTACCATTACATTCTGTAAAACAGTCATGTGTGGAAAAAGATTAAAATGCTGAAAAACCATACCGACATTTTTTCGCAGCATATTAATGTCATTTTTCTGTCTGTGAACAATTTTGCCGTCTATTGATATCCGGCTGCCTTTTCCGGCTGTTTCCAGAAAATTGATGCATCTTAAAAGCGTGCTTTTGCCTGAGCCACTCGGACCGATGATAACAACCACTTCGCCTTCGTCAACTCTCAAGTCTACACCTTTCAACACCTTCAGTTTTCCGAAATTTTTAGTTATGTTTTCGAGTAAAATCATTGAGTTGCTCCGTGTTAACTTGTTTTAAAATGGCTTTCAAGACGATGCATTATGAGTGTGAATAGAGAAGTCAGTAATAGATACCAGATTGCAACGACAATGAGCATCTCCATATATCTGAAAGATGATGATCCTAATTGTCGACCTCGTAAAAGAAGCTCGCTTACGGCAATGGTACTAGCTAAAGAGGAATCCTTAAGGGCTATAATGAACTGATTGCCCAAAGAGGGGATGGCCCGTTTGAAGGCCTGAGGCAGAATAATGCGTTCCATTGCCTTGGATTTAGTCATTCCAAGGGATCTTGCGGCTTCCATCTGGCCTTTGTCGATTGATTGTATTGCTCCACGGAATACTTCGGCAATATAGGCGCCATTGTGAATACCTAGGGCGATTACTGCCGATGGAAATGGAGGAATAGTAATAATTGACGTAAGACCATAATAGATAATAAAAAGCTGAAGCAACAGAGGTGTTCCACGAATTAGAAAAATGTAACCCTTAGCAGGGTATCGTGACAGTTTAGAGTCGGATACTCGCAAAAGCCCGACGACCAGACCGATAAACAGTCCAATGAAAACACCTGCGGCAGTAATTTGCAATGTCATGAGACCAGCTCGCCAGAATGAAGGCAAGCTGGTTATAATCAGTTGTAAACTTTCCATAGTTTTTCCTATTACTCTACAGTAATATTTTCTCCATCGAACCATTTGTCACTAATGGCTTTAAGGGTTCCATCATCTCTCATCTCTTGAAGGACTTTGTTTACTTCGTCTCGAAGAGTTGAGTCTTTCTGAAAAGCAATAGCACACTCTTCGGTACGTAGGAGTGAACCTGCAAGTGTCAGTTTCGATCCACCTTCAATTTTCGTGATAGCGTTAAGGCCTACAACTCTATCTGTGATTACAGCATCCAGTCTACCGTTAAGAAGCTCGATGAGTGTCTGGTTGTCATCTTCGTACAGTTTGATTTCTGCTCCAAGTTTTTCTGCATCCTGCTCAAAGGTTGTACCTGTAACAAGACCAATAGTATGGCTGCTGTTCAGTTGATCAGGGCTTGAAATGCCGGAATCTTTTTTTACGATTATTTGAGCTCCAGAATAGTAGTAAGGTGTGGAGAAATCGACTATTTTTTTACGTTCTTCAGTTATTGCCATAGAGCCTAAAATTGCTTCATATCTTCCTGCGCGAAGACCTTCAATGATGCCGTCCCAGGCTGTTGTTACATATTTTAGCTCTTTACCTAAACGGTTTGCTATCTCTTGTGCTACATCAACATCGAAACCGATAACTTCGTTATCGTTATTCATGTAATTGAATGGGGGGTATCCACCCGAACCTGCGAAACGTATAACCGAGTCATCTTTTTTAGAGCAGGCTAAGATTGAGACAAAAATAAGAATGAGTATTGTGATTTTTGTTTTCATTATGTTCTCCTTAATAAAAAGTATATTTATGTTCTTTTTAAAGTAATACAAATATTAAATCAATTTAAAAAAAGGTTAATATAAAAGTAGTCTTTGAATCTCTTCTTATAATATATTGAAGTATATAGGAAAAGTTTTAGTAAAAAGTACTTTTTTGAAGTTTATGAGTCAAAAAACAAATGCATTGCTTTATATAGTACACGGGCATTAATTGCACACAAAGTTAATATGGCGTTAGTCGCAAAGAAGGTTGTTAGTGTTTTGAGTTATGGTTCGAAGAGTGATACATAGAAGATTATACGCGTATCACGATTTTGGAATGATTTCCGGAACAGAGATAGAAGCTGAGCGACGGAAAATCTGTAAGTACAGTACCATTTACCTATTTTCATATGATCATTATATTGTGGGTGCTCATGTGGTCAAGGAATTTTTCAGAGAGTCTTGTATAGTAAAAATTGAATCATAGTAAAAATCACAAATAGCGCGCATTTTGTAAACTTACATTAACCTAAACAAAAAAGCGCGCTACCTGTTTAATCATGACTATTATCTTCTTTTTCTGAATACTAGGTTGATTAAAAACAATAGAATAAGAGCTCCGATAACCGCAGCGATAATTGTAGTAACTATACTGCCACCGATAGAAATATTAGCTAATCCGAAAATAAAGCTACCGACGAAAGCTCCTACAACTCCGACAACTAGGTTGCCAATCAGACCGAATCCACCACCTTGCCAGATCATTCCAGCAAGCCAACCGGACACAAGACCGATGATTACAAAAATAATAATTGATTCTAACGACATAAAAGCCTCCTTAAAATAGAGTATTTTTAAATTATTGAGGAACATTTAATTGCGTATGGTAAGTTGAACATGTAGAATGGTTATGATGGTCGGATGGGAAATGCTTGATTTACAAGTGAGGCAAAAGAAATTGACTCGAGTTAGTTGAAAATTGTTATCACTAATGGGGGCATTATGATTTATTACTATACCTAAATACTCCGTGACTATAAAGTACGTGTTTTTGAAGAAAAGTCAAATAATGATGTTCTTTTTGTATTTGATTTTTTTAAGTAGCTTAGCTACTCCAATCCTTATATAATAGGCTCTTTTATAAAGCAAGCGTCTTTAATCAAACATAGTTTTTTTTGAAATAGTGATTCTGTTGACAGAAACGAATTGTATTGTAAATATATCCGTATAATAAGAGGTAAGGAGAGTTGCTATGGGTAATTATTTTAAAAATATGCCGGATGCTAAAGGTTTTTTTAAGGAATATGGTGGCAGTTTTATACCCCCGGATCTGCAGGTTGAAATGGATAAGATAACGGATGCTTATTATAAAATAAGCAAATCCCACGAGTTCATTTCAGAGCTTCGTGATATTCGTAAGCATTTTCAAGGTCGCCCAACACCGGTTTACTATTGTCGACGTTTATCGAATGAACTTGGTGGTCGTATCTATCTAAAGCGTGAAGATCTTAACCATAGTGGCGCACATAAGTTAAACCACTGTATGGGTGAGGCATTATTAGCTAAGTATCTCGGTAAAAAACGACTTATAGCTGAAACCGGAGCTGGGCAACATGGAGTGGCTCTTGCGACTGCAGCAGCCTATTTTGGTCTTGAATGCGAGATCCATATGGGTGAAGTTGATATAGTCAAGGAGCATCCTAATGTTGTACGTATGAAAATTCTTGGCGCCGACATTGTTCCCGTAAGTGCCGGTTTAAAAACGCTTAAAGAAGCAGTCGATTCTGCATTTATGTCGTATCTTAAGGATCCAATTAGTACAATTTACTGCATCGGTTCTGTTGTAGGGCCGCATCCATTTCCGATGATGGTTCGGGATTTTCAGCGTGTTGTAGGAATTGAGGCTAAAGAGCAATTTTTTGATATGACGGGCGAGATGCCAGATGACGTTGTTGCCTGTGTTGGTGGTGGAAGTAATGCCATGGGTATTTTCAGTGCATTTCTTGATGAAGAGGGAACCCGACTGATTGGAGTGGAACCTGCCGGGCGTTCTTTG
Organism: Spirochaetota bacterium; assembly: GCA_027858855.1. Lineage (GTDB taxonomy): Bacteria > Spirochaetota > UBA4802 > UBA4802 > JAFGJZ01 > JAFGRW01. The sequence continues at coordinate 138,384 of JAQIBV010000054.1, forward strand.
CAGAAGGGAGATCATGCTGCAACAATAACCTATGGTAAGCCGGGAGTTATTCATGGTTTTAAATGTTATCTTTTGCAGGATGATAAGGGTGAACCTGATCCAGTGTATTCAGTAGCCAGTGGATTAGACTATCCAGGTGTTGGCCCGGAGCATTCTATGTTACATGATTCAGGCAAAGTTGAGTACACTTCGGCCACAGATAAAGAAGCTCTTGATGCTTTTTTTGAATTAAGCCGTAAAGAGGGAATTATTCCTGCTTTGGAAAGCGCTCATGCGGTTGCTCATGCTATGAAGCTTGCTAAAGAAAATCCACGAAAGTCTATACTGGTTAACCTGAGTGGACGCGGAGATAAGGATATTGATTTTGTTGTTGAGCAATATGGTAAGGATTATGGTGTTGTTTTATAGATAATCTGCTTCAAAGAAGTGGTACAGAGTGCCACTTCTTTGATAAATAGTTGGTTTCGTTTCGAAATTACTTCGTTTTTATCTTCGCTTTCGTTTATTCTGGTTGTACCCCTCACCTTATTAGAGCCGTTTACTCCTAAAATTTCATTAACAAACTCTACAACTGCAACATATTAGTTTTATTAAGTTTCTTAATAAATAATGTTGAAGAAATATAGCGCATTAAAAAGAGTGGATCTGTGAGATTTAAACTATTGTTGATACTATTTTAAGGCTGGTCTGATAAATCTAAAATGAATTATTTTAATTTTTTTAAAGCAAACATGCCAATTATTACTATTGGATTTATGTTAACCTTCTTTTCAAGTTTTGGACAAACTTTTTTCATTTCATTATATGTACCAGAAATTATGAAGGATATAAACATGAGTAAATCCTTCTTCGGCTCTGTTTATGGAGTCGCAACAGTGTTTAGTTCGATAGTATTGGGGTATGTCGGGAAATTTATTGATTGTGTTGATGTGCGAAAATATACCTTACTGACTCTATTGCTTCTTGGCATGTCGTGTGCTGTTATGGCTTTTTCTACTAATATTGGTTTGGTTTTTCTGGGATTCTGGGGGCTTCGTCTGGCCGGCCAGGGGCTGATGTCGCATATAGCAAATACCTCTATATCAAAGATATATACGTCGGATAGGGGTAGTGCCTTGAGTTTGACTTCACTTGGTTTTCCAGCTGGTGAATTGATTTTCCCATTGATGGTAGGAGCTATTCTTTTTAGTGCTGGGTGGCGTTATTCGATGATGCTGAATGCTGTTTTAATTCTGTTTATGATACCTGTAATTTTTGTGGCTATGAAAAAAAGTGGTTTTCATGCACATAGTATACAAAAAACAGGTGATAATCAGGCGCAGGTGGAATCATTTTCAAGAAGAGTTCTTTTGAAAGACCCAAACTTTTATATTATTGCCATATGTTCTACAATTATACCCTTTGTGGTTACCGGACTCTTTTTCCATCAGGGATCCTTAGCTCAGTTTAAACAGTGGCCGGCGGGACTTTTTGCTTCAGGAATGGTTGGCTATGCCATTTTACGGGCACTATTCTCGATTTTTAGCGGGCGACTGATCGACCGTTATTCGGCGAAAGCAATTTTCCCGGTTTTTCTTATTATATTCGCTTCAGCACTTCTGATCGTAACAATCTTTACTCATACCCTGATTGCTTTTCTCTATCTCTTTCTGATTGGAATGGCTATTGGCTTAAGTGGTCCTGTAAAAACTGCAGTTCTGGCGGAGGTTTATGGTACTGAAAATATCGGAGGTATACGTTCGATATTTTCTACATTGATGGTGTTGTGTACCGCTGTAAGTCCTGCACTTTTCGGATTGGTACTTGACCGTAATTGGCCGTTCACCTATATCACGGGTATTTCCTTTCTTGTTGCTATCGGCTGTATTGGTGTAAGTTTTAGATTAACGCTTCCCGAATCACTGATTTTTGATGAAAATCTCGAAGGTTAACACCACTATCCTAAGAAACAGGCTCTCTTCATAAATAAGGTGCTTCGCACCATGTCTTTTCAGCGATTGTGGTTTTGTGACTTACGAGTTGGCCATTTGCTGAAGTTTCTGGCGCTATTCCGTAATTATTACCACCGTCCCTGTTTCTACCTGGCTAACAATCCAGTTTTGACGTTCGGCTTGCAAAATTACTATGTTATGTCGCTTAAAACCCAATTTTTGCCTGTATTTTCACCACCGTCCCCATTGAAGAGAGAGTGAAGAGAGGTAAAGAGAGGTGTTTTTTAAAAGAAGAGCGGGTTTGTTGAAATAAAAAGATTGATTTATTACATTTATGTAAAATTATAAGTTTCTTTTTAGTAAAAACATGTCAAAGGGTGGTTTTATGGTCATTATACTTAACGGATCGGTCGGTTGTGGAAAAACATCGGTAGCTTGGGAACTTCAGCAGAAGTTTGACAAGGCTGTTATGCTTGATGGTGACTATATTGGGGCGGTTCATCCTTTTAAAATATATGATGAAAAACGTATTGAATATCTGTATGATACAATTATGAATCTGGTTAATTTTCATAAATCCAACGGATATAATGACTTTGTAATTAATTATGTCTTTGAGGCGTCTCATTCGCTTACAAGTCTGGTTAATCGGCTTCAAAATGAGGGCGAGACAGTCTGCTGTTATCGAATTACATGTTCCGCTGAGGAGCAGAAAAAACGAATTGCAGCCCGCAATACCATACAGGTTGAATGGGAGTTGAAACGCTGTCTTGAACTCAACGCTATTCAGGAGCAGGCGGCCAAAACGGGTTTTATTGGCAAAAAGATAGTTACTGATAATTTGACTGTACAGCAGGCAGCAGATAGAATCTGGCATGATCTGAACTACTGTGAATGTGATAGTAGTCGGTTAGAGGCGTGATTATGGAGAATAAAAACAGTTCTTCAGGAACCGAACGGGCTGTTTTTGCCGGAGGGTGTTTTTGGGGTGTCGAGTACTACTTTGATGATTTACTAGGAGTTATCTCCACAATGCCGGGATACACAGGTGGTGCCACCTCAGATCCTGGTTACAATGAAGTCTGCACAGGTGAAACCGGACATGTAGAGGCTGTCGAAATTGTTTTCAATCCCGAAGTAGTATCCTATGAAGACCTGACAAAACTATTCTTTGAGATACATGATCCGTCACAGGCAAACGGGCAGGGGCCTGATATTGGCGCTCAATATTTGTCTGCAATCTTCTACTCCACAGAAAAACAGAAAGAAATTGTCGAAAATCTGATTACTGTTTTGCGTTCGAAAGGTATAGAGGTTGTTACCAGTGTGAACCCTCTGAAGAAGTTCTGGTCTGCTGAGGAGTATCATCGTAAATATTACAGAAAGAATGGCTCAAAGCCCTACTGTCATCGTAGGGTTCAGCGGTTTTAACCAGAAGATGAATTAGAATTCAGGTGTGTTTCGGATTCTGTTTATACAGTGTTTGTGGAGTTTGATAGTAAACTGATATGGCATTTACTGCTTACTTGAAAAAACACCTGTTGCAATTTAATATAACAGAACCCGTCTGTTGACAGTTTTGTATCAACAGACGGATTTGTATCTTTATTCTTAAATTACATTTTTTTATCTGATTCTATTGGTATCCAGATGTCGCAGTGGGTACATTCGCTTTCACCATTGTATACCTCGAACTCGGCCTTTTTTGCGTGAATAAACTTAGTCGCCGGAAACCATTCAGAAAATATACGTCTCCAAGTCTTCTGAATTGCTTCTGGTTGTGGCCCGCGGGCTTCAAATACGGCATACTTCTGTGAATCAAAATTTGCTTCGATCATGCCATCCGGTATGTTGGTTTCGTTGCTCTCTACACCAATCATGTATGTAAAGTTTTCTGCATTGTCATCAAAGCTCATACAGGCTCCAACCAGTGAACCTTGAAACTGACCCTTTTTATCCGCAAGGGCTGTGATTTCTTCAAGAGCTTTCTGTCTAACAAGGTCGTCCCAGAACTTAGGAATAATTTTCATGTTTTCCCCGTTAGCCGTGCTCACCTCGATAGTTTTTCCAACCATCCTTGTTTTTTTGAATTCTCTGATTTTGTAATCCATGCTTGTATCTCCTTGAATTGAAAGATTAAAGGTGATAGGCGGGTAGGCCTTGATATTTATGCCCGGCTGTCGCGCATAAATTGGTGCGATTCCGTGCATCTTAGTGAAAGCTTTTGTGAATGAGGCATGAGTTTCGTATCCATACTTCAGCGCAACATCAATTATTGGTATGTCACTTGACATAATCTCGTGCGCAGCGAGAGTAAGTCGCCTGTGGCGAATATATTCACCCAGTGAAATATTCATGATAATTGAAAACATACGTTGAAAATGAAACGATGTTGTATCTGCTACCAATGCAATAGAGTCAGAATCAAGATCCTCCAGGATGTTTTCTTCTATGAACTCCATCGCACTTCTCATTCTTTCTATCCAGTTCACCCGCATCTCCTTTTAACTGATAATGTATCAGTTCATTCCGGCCTGTCTTTGCTTGTAGTGCTGATGGTGGACAAACAGGGCACTTTTTCCTAAAATAAAAGATCGAAACTGCCAAAGAGGCCGTGGTACAGGTCAGCTTGACCGAAGGTGTGTGAATCAGAGCCTTTTGAAATATTAACAGGATTAGGTATCAGCAGGTTAAACTCGTATTGCAGTTTCAGAGATGTTTTTAGAGAGCCTTTTGACAGTTTATAAGAAAGTCCGGGCTTTAGCTTGAATTGAACAGATGATAAGATTCTTGTTTTAGCTTCATCATTGTCGCCAAGTTTATATTTTGTAGTTCCGGCTCCAAAAAAGAAAGCAAGTTCGTTTAAAAACTCAAGATTGCTTCTATTTTCAAAAACAATAGTTTCAATACCATATCCCAGCATGTGAAGTTTAAATGGAATTTCCTGAGGTTCTGTTTCATCTTTGTATACATACTCCTTATCTGTCTGATCAGTTTCTCCCGCCTCTGTGAAGGTGTATACAATACGGGGTAGACTGTATTGCATGTAGCGGTATCCCAGGAAAAAGCGAGATCGAAAGAATATTCCCCGGTTTCGTCTTATTTTAAACGGGCGTTGATACCTGATGTCTGCCTCGTTAACCTTCAGCAGAAGCTCCTGTTTCTCATTAATAGAATCAGTTTCGGCATCAATAACCCGCATCTCTCCAAAGTTGAAGTGTACAGTGCGAAATGAAGTTTTCAGATTAAACAGCTGGACTCCAAAGCCAATAATTTCTGATATCTGAGCATCACTTGTAATGGTTGAAACTGCATCATTTCCCTCTTCAATAGTTCCACCACCCTTAAACACGCGGTTGGTTTTATATATTCCGTCAAACTGAAGAAAGTTCCAGGCGGCGTATGCTTCAAATGAGGCCAGATAAACCGGTTGAAAACTATATTGGATTTTGTTTTTTCTTCCGGTATAATCATGAGTCGATTTTTCGTTGTTTTCGTCATCAAGCACATGAAAATGATACAAGTCTATGGAGGAGCTGATATAGATTTCAAAGATTTTACTATTTATTTCAGTTTGTGGAGTAAGTCGGGTATAGGGGGTTTTCTGTGACTTTTCATGTACCGGTTTTTGCTTTTGAATTGGAGCCTGCTGTTGAGCCATTGCTGGTTGAGAATAGAATATAATATAATAATAGCATAGGCCAATGAATAATGGTAACATTAACTTCAGGTTGTCTAATTTCATAGGGGGTTTCATATAATGTCCCTTTATATCATAAATTTACATGATAACCTGAACTGAGATAAGAGAAAAATCAAGAAAAAAACCCTGTTGGGCTTTGATTCCACATACGAAAACTATTATTAATGCATCTTCTAAATTATGAGAACAACAGGGTTGAGAACGAAAGTTATGGCTATTAGCTTTGATTAAATTCTTTCATTACCGCTTTAAGCTGTTCACGCGGCCAGGAGCCGCCATAATCAGTTTTTCGATATGGTTGTTCAATCGTCATAAGCAGAAACAGGTATAATCGATATAGTCTGATTCTTCCTTGCTCTTTGTCATTGAAGGAGTCCTTGCCAAATCGGTTTAGTAAAAAATTACGGTTATGTTGAAGAAAACCGCAAACTACGTCCAGTAGTGGATCCCCGTAAAGAGCGCGTTCGCAGTCAATTATTCCAGTGATTCTCTCTTCGGTTTTGTTTACAAAGATGTTTCCGTCCCAAAGGTCTTTATGCACAAGTCTTGGAGTCGAAATCTCGTTAAGGATCTGCGAATGGTCGCTGACAATTTTAAGTATATCGTCAGGATCGTATGGTAGTGAAAAGCCGATCATCTTAGCATCCAATACCAGGTCGTTAATCATTGCATAAAATTCATCATACCAGCTTATATTTCGTCTTCCATTGGGGGTTATTGAACCAAAAAAATCTGATTCAATACTATTTATACCGGTACTAATTGCGGCAAGCTGAATTGATATCTTTTTGAGTTTTTCTTCAGAGAGGCTTTCACGAATAGTATCAAGAGGAGCACCGGAAACATGTTCCATTATGAAATAGGAGGACGGAATTATGGTCTCGAAGGTGTCATAGGTTATCAGCTTTGGAACCGGAACTGAGTCCAACTTGGCTAACATCTCAAGAACAGCTACTTCTGTATCTATCAGATTTTGCTCATAGTGCATTACTGTTACATCTGAAGGTGGTGCAACTTTCAATACTATTTTAGTATCGTCGTTCAGGGTTACAGAGTATGATGCATTAAAGCAGCCACCGGTCAATTCGGAAAAGGTGTGTACTGTCTGCTGGTTGTGAAATGCCTTTTTTACAGCGCTATGAATCTGATTAGCTGTTAGTTTGAGCTTGGTTATGCTTTTAGGTTCCATGTATTTGTTTGCCATCTGAAAGGCCTGTTGAGTAAATGGTTTATGCCTCGGACTATTCTGTGTTTAAAATTTAACTGTCAATAGTTATCCTGTATGGTTGTGTTAGTTTACGCAAGAATTTTCTTTACATCCTGGCCATGTTTATATCAGTTTTTGTGCGATATAACTAAAATCTCTTTTTGATGTGGACTGTATGTCCTATGAAGTATGGTTTTGTCCGAATTGAGTATGTAAAGAGAACATGTAATTGGTTTAATAAATTTCACTATAATTATTCCTGCATTATAAGGGGAGTGGAGCCATAAATGAATAAGAAAGTTTTGCTGTTTTTGCCGCAAGGGTTTGAGGCCTATGAGGCGGCTGTGTTTACCGATGTGATGGGTTGGAGTCGGATTAAAGGGGGAATTCCTGTAGACTTGATAACGACCGGCTTTCACACAGAGATTAAATGCACCTGGAACTTCAGGGTTCGTCCTGAAATACCATACGACGAAATAGATGCAGCCGATTATGATGCTCTTGCTCTTCCCGGGGGATTTTCGCGCGCCGGATTTTACGCAGATGCCTTTGACGAGCGCCTGTTAAAGCTGATTCGTCAATTTAACCGGGAAAAAAAAATAATCGCTGCTGTTTGTGTTGCCGCACTGCCCCTGGGAAAATCGGGAATCTTGAAAAATCGTAACGCAACTACCTATGATCTAATGGATAATTATCGCCAAAAGCAGTTATCCGAGTTTGGCGCATATGTTGTGGATGATCATCTTGTTGTTGATGAAAATATTATCACATCAACCGGGCCAAAGACCGCAATTGATGTGGCTTTCAAACTTTTAGAGCTTTTAACAGATGTTAATAATGTAAAAACCGTAAAAGGGTTGATGCGTTTTACATGATTTTCTAGTTTAGAAGTTGTTTGTTTTGTGTTGTGTGAGGAATGGAATGCTGAAAATTAATTCCCGTAAGCTGAAAAGTGATTTGCCATTTTGGTTTTGTTATCGCATTAATGAAAAAACCGGCGATACCGAAGATCCTATTGGCTATATTGAACAAAGCCCGCTTGAATTTGTGATGGCCCTGATGCAAAATCAGTTGCATGGCCTGGACGAATTGTTGCTAACGATTGGTAAACGAGTTAATTTCCGTGAATCAAGAGCAAAAGGTAGCCCTAATGAATAAAGTAAAACAGACTCTTTTGCTTGTTGAGGACGAAACCATCATCGCGATGAGCGAAAAATTTCAGCTTGAACAATATGGTTATAATGTAATTATTGCCACTGATGCAGAGGCGGCCATAGCTGCTGTTTATGATAATCCGGATATTGATCTCGTTTTAATGGACATTGATCTTGGCGAAGGAATGGATGGAACAGAGGCTGTCAGGATTATTTTGCAGACTCATAACCTGCCTGTTGTTTTTCTATCTTCACATACAGAACCTGATGTTGTTCAAAAAACTGAAGATATAACTTCATACGGCTATATTGTCAAGAACTCATGCATCACAGTTGTTGATGCATCCATAAAAATGGCCTTCCGCTTGTTTCGAGCCAAACAGGTTTTGAGAGAGAAAGAACAGATACTTTTGTATAAACATGAGTTTATGAGCTACGTTATAAAATATAACAGGAGCGCAATTGCAGTTCATGATCGTGATCTGAATTATTTGTATGTAAGCCAGCGTTATTTGGATGCTTATCAGGTTAAGGAGGTTGATGTTATTGGCCGCCATCATTATGATGTGTTTCCCGATTTGCCTCAAAAATGGCGCGATGTGCATCAACAAACGCTTGAAGGCAGCATTATTAAAGCAGATAACGACCCATTTGTTCGAGAAGACGGTACGATCGACTGGTCAAGGTGGGAGACAAAACGACTTATACGCCTGAAAGGACGGCCGAATGTCGATGTGCGGTTTTCTTCTATTATGTATGGAACTATTAGAGATATTACCTGAAAAGGGAAAAAAGGCTAATTCTTAAAAATTTCCGGGTTTGTATTCTTCATGTCTATCTTATGTCTATCTTATGTCTCTTAAAAGCTCTTCAAAGACATTAAACTGCTTTCAATAATCACGGAATAACCACCGTCCCCATTTTATGGCGCTGAAACAACCTCCAGAATGACCACCGTCCCCATTGCAGGACACTGGAAACAACCACCGTCCCCAAATTTCGGTAATGTTGGATTATTTTGAAAATGTCGGAAAATATGATATTTTGTTGATAAAGAAGTCGTCTTAAACGCTTTTGTCATAGTTAAAAGTTTATCTTTATAATATGCCCGAATTCAATGGTGAAGTGCAACTGGTAAACTATTCTTGACAACTGGTTCTTGTTATATAGTTCTGAAACAGGTATATTTGGTATATTTAGAAGTATAAAAGAAATTATTTTAAAGGAGTTGTATATGAAATCAAGAGAGCTTGTAACTCATATATATACGGCTGATCCGTCTGCGCATGAGTTTAACGGTCGTATATATGTTTATCCGTCGCATGATCGCGACATCGATGTTGCCTATTCCGATGAAGGCGATGAGTATTTAATGGAAGACTATCACGTTTTGTCAATGGACGATCCTGAAGCAGAGGTGATAGACCATGGTATTGCTATTCATGTTGATGATGTAGAGTGGGCTTCAAAACAGATGTGGGCTCCGGATGCAACAGAAAAAGATGGTAAGTATTACCTCTATTTCCCGGCTAGAGACAAGGACAATAACTTCCGTATCGGAGTGGCTGTTGGTGACAAACCGGAAGGTCCTTTTGTACCGGAAAAGGATTATATAAAAGGTAGTTTCAGTATTGATCCATGTGTATTCAAGGATGATGACGGCTCCTACTATGTCGGTTTTGGCGGACTTTGGGGCGGGCAGCTTGAGAAGTGGGAAACTGGTTCGTTTGTTGCTGATGCAGAAGGTCCAAAAGGTGATGAGCCTGCTCTTTGCGCGAAGATTGCAAAGTTAAGTGATGACATGCTGCAGTTTGAAGGTGGAGTTCACGATATAAAGGTCTTTGATAAGGATGGTAAACCGTTAACTGCTGGTGATGAAGAGCGACGTTATTTTGAAGGTCCGTGGATTCATAAGTATAAAGGAAAGTATTATTTCTCATATTCCACCGGAACCACCCACTGTATTGCTTATGCGACTGCCGACTCGGTTATGGGTCCATACACCTATCAGGGGATAATTATGACACCTGTTGAGGGCTGGACTACTCACCATTCAATAGTCGAATTCAAGGGAAAGTGGTACCTGTTTTATCATGACTGTGAGAGATCGAAAGGAATCAATAACAAACGAAGTGTTAAGATGGCCGAAATTACCTACAATGAAGATGGAACCATTCAGATGCTTGTTCCGGATGAGTCGTTGATTGGTAAAAGATAATTTTTTTATGAATTAGATTTTTATATGTTATAGGTTTTGTTTTTATCGGGTGGGGGTTTCCCCCGCCTGCGGCGGGGAAAAGTTTTAAAGGTTTTTTCTGCCACCATCAGATTGACAATCCCCCGCTTTTGGCGGGGGATTGTTGTTAAGCTTTCTGGGTGTTGATTCGAGCATTATCTTTCATATTTGGTAGGGGATTGTTGTTAAGCTTTCTGGGTGTTGATTCGAGCATTATCTTTCATATTTGGTAGGGGATTGTTGTTTAGCTTTCTGGGTGTTGATTCGAGCATCATCTTTCATATTTGGCAGGGGATTGTCGTTTAGCTTTCTGGGTGTTGATTCGAGTGTCATGTTGTGTATTTGGTAGGGGATTGTTGTTAAGCTTTCGGGGTGTTGATTCGAGTGTCATGTTTTGTATTTGGTAGGGGATTGTTGTTAAGCTTTCTGGGTGTTGATTCGAGTGTCATGTTTTGTATTTGGTAGGGGATTGTTGTTAAGCTTTCTGGGTGTTGATTCGAGCATCATC
>JAQIBV010000020.1 GCA_027858855.1 Spirochaetota bacterium
CGAGGAAGTATTGAAACCACCGCTGGGTCATCAATACAAAGTACCGCATAACCATAAAAGGGTACATTGTTTATATATTGTAAAAAAGCATCTTTAAGCCCTTCAAAATATTTATAATAGTCAAGATGATCGGCATCTATATTGGTAACCACTCCAATTGTCGGAAGCAGTTTCAAAAAGGTGCCGTCAGATTCATCAGCCTCGAAGACAAGATAGTCGCCCTCCCCCTGACGTGCGTTCGAACCAAAGTTCAGAACCTTTCCGCCAATAATCGAGGTCGGCTTAATTTTGCAACTCCACAAAACAGAAGAGAGCATTGACGATGTGGTCGTCTTGCCATGCGTTCCCGCCACACCTATGCCATGTTTCAGACGAACAAGCTCGGCTAGCATTTCAGAACGATGAATTAGCGGAATAGAACGTTTCCGGGCCTCAATTATTTCAGGATTCAGAGGATCAATGGCTGTTGATGTTATTACTACATTCTGATCAGTTACGTTTGACGCATAATGGCCTACGAAGACCTTAGCACCGACCTCTTCAAGATGCCGGGTAATGTCTGACTCCCGAAGATCTGAACCGGTAACAGTATAACCAAGGTTGATAAGAATTTCGGCAATACCACTCATTCCGACACCACCGATACCGATAAAATGCATCTTGTTTTTATTTCTAAAAAGCATATTACTCTCCGCCACAGATGTTTGCAATAATGTCTTCGGCCGCATGAACGCGTGACTCCTGAGAGCATTTACGTCTCATCTGACGAAGCCGGGTTTCACTTCCCAGAATATCAAAGATAACCGGAGCAACCTCTTCAATATGAACTTTTTTGCCCTCGATTTTTACAGCTGCTCCCGACCGGTCAAATACATCGGCATTCTTACTTTGATGATTCATTGCCGCATAGGGATAAGGGATTAAAATTGCGGGCAGTTTCATGGCTGCAAGCTCCATCATTACGCCGGAACCCGAACGGCTGATTGCGATATCAGCCGCATTATATGCCGTACCAACATCTTCAATAAATGGTGACAGGTAGACAGAACCAAGCTCGTTATCTTCATGGATAATCTTGCGGTAGTGCTCATAAGACTCAAGACCGGTCGACCAGATAATTCCGATGTTGCGGAACTCCGACTGATAGGTCAATTTCATGTTCAGAATCAATTCACTAATTTGAACCGCACCCTGACTTCCGCCAATAACCAGAATTACACGTTCACAATGCTGCATATTATAAAATTTCTTCGCATCATCACGACTGATATCACGCAGTACAACCGATCGTATCGGGTTCCCGACACACTCAATTCTGTCGCGGTATTCAGGTTTAATGAAATCTTCAGTATCATCAAAGGTGGTAAATATCTTATTAGCATATTTGGCAAAGAGTGTTGTAACCTTACCCGGAACGGTATTTTGCTCGCAGAGGTAAAGATTCACCTTAGATTTACGCAAGGCCAGAAGTGCAGGCGCAGAAACATATCCTCCCATTCCAACAACATCTGTTATACCATTACGCTTAACCAGAACTTTTACCATTATATACGCAATTACAAACCGGAAAATAAAAAAAGGAAGTTTCAGTATGTTTTTAGTAAGTGCCGGTGCATCATAAAAAAGAATATCTTCGTTATCAATTTCACTGATGTATTTAAATCGACGGTCACGTCTGCCGGTTAAAAACTTTACCGCAATTTTCCGCCTGTTGCACTCCTCATAAAGTGCAATACCGGGACTGATGTGTCCCCCGGTTCCGCCGCCCACAATCATAATAACCTTATCTACCATAATTAACTCCCATTCTATACAAAATGATTACTCTGTGTAATCGCCGACTCATCCAATTTTAAATCGGCGGATACTACTTCGCGATACCGCGATATGTTCAGCAAAATACCTGCACATATCATAGATGATACCAGCGACGAACCGCCATAACTGATAAAAGGCAACGGAATTCCGGTCGTCGGCAAAGCTCCGGTAACTACTCCTATATTAATATAGGCCTGTACAACTATATTGAGTGTCAAACCTATTGCAAGGAGTCTTCCGAAATCATCAGAAGCTCCGATAGCAATCTTTATACCACGCCAGAAAAAAAAAGTAAAGATTAAAATAACAGCGACTGTACCAAAAAGGCCAGTCTCCTCTGCAATCACAGCAAAAATAAAATCGTTATGCGGCTCTGGTAACCGACTTATCTTCTGAGTACCGTACCCCAGCCCTACTCCAACTAAACCACCCATCTTAAAGGCAATAAATGACTGTATCAGGTGATAACCGCTGCCATAACGATCCTGCCAGGGATCAAAGTAGGCCAGTATTCGAGCGCGGCGGTATTCAACCTGATAAACAAGCAGATAGAAGGCCGGAACACTCAAAATAAAAAGAGTCATTATATAAATCATGGAAAATCCTGATAAGAAAAGGATCGTCACACAAACAATCAGCAGATCAACCGCAGTTCCAAAATCGGGTTGCAATAGTATAAGTATAAATACAAGTCCCAACATCACCATGGGTATCAAAAGCTGCATCAGAGGATTCGCCGCCTCACCCATATCCTGTGAAAAAACCTTCGCCATATAGATAACCATAAATATCTTCACAAATTCCGAAGGTTGAAAACCTATCCCGCCGATCCGTAACCATCTAGCCGACCCTTTGACAACATGGGCAAATCCCGGTATCAAAAGCAGTATCAGCAGTACAAAAGATACTAACAAAAAAAGCTTACTATAACGCCTATAGTGCCTATAATCTATCTCTTGAAACAAGATCAAAAATATGAAACCGATACCAAACCAAAGCAACTGCTTCTTAAGAATAAAAAAGGAATCTCCATGTGTTTTCAATGAAAACACAGCCGAAGCCGAATAGCTCATGGCTATCCCTATGCCTGCCAGCAGAAAAACCGTCAGAAAGAAGAGTACATCCGGCACTCCCCTACGGCGTGTATCTATAATCGACTTAAGATCCAGAAAGCTCCTCCCCAAGCCCTGCTACACATCCTTTAAAGTCATCTCCCCGTGCTTCAAAATCGGTATACATGTCAAATGAAGCACAACCAGGCGAGAGTACAATGCAATCACCCGGAACTGCAGCCGAAAAGGCCTTTCTTACCGCTTCGTCCATAGAGTCAGCGCACTCATAACTGTTATGTGCAAAGAGAGGTTCAAACTGTTCACTGCTCTCCCCAATTAAAATTGAATGACGAGCACCTTGTCTCAATATTTCCGCAAGAATGCTGTAATCTTCACCCTTAGTGCGCCCGCCAATAATGAAGACAGAGTTGGCTCCACAGGCAGCCAGGGCAGTCTTAACAGAATTAACTGTTGTTGCCTTAGAATCATTTATAAATTTCACATTATTAATAACAGCCACATGTTCAAGTCTGTGTTTAAGCCCCGGAAAACTCGCGGCAGCAGCCATTAAAGAGATAAAATCAGGCTCAACACCGAGCAAAGCGCAGTACGATTTAATCATAAGGAGAGTTGCCATTAAGTTCTTTATGTTATGTATTCCAAGTATCAGCAAATCGGACGGATCAAGCGCAACCACCCTCTCCTTTAAACGCAGAAATATAGTCGTTCCATCATAATAGCAGTCAGCTTCAGGGTCCATCACCGAAAAAGATAACGCCTGCGCTGTAATTTTCTGTGCGCTATAAGCAATGACCTCATCATCCAGGTTATAGACAATAAAATCCTCATTTACCATGTTCATGCCAATCCTGAGTTTAGCCTCAAGGTAGTGGTCCATCGAATCATAACGATCAAGATGATCAGGAGCCAGGTTCAACAGAGTGGCAATACGGGGATGAAAAGCATCAATAGTCTCTAATTGGAATGATGATAGTTCCGCAACTGTTACAGAATCGTCAGTGGAAGAGTCAACCAGTGAGATAAGTGGAATACCTATGTTGCCCCCCTCACGAGAATCGTATGATACTTTTTTTAGTATATAGTTAGTAAGAGCAGTTGTAGTCGACTTTCCGTCTGTGCCGGTTATGGCAATCCACTCGCCACGCATAAAATGAAACGCCAGCTCGACCTCAGCAATAACAGGTATCCTGCGTTTGTTAGCTTCAGCAATAAGAGGAATCTTCGCTGGCACACCAGGACTCAGAACAATCAGATCGAAACCGGCATCAAGAAGTGATGGATTCTGTTCACCCAGAAGCCGCTTTACATCTGAATTCAGTTTTGCAGTAACAGCTCCGAGTTGCTCTTCCGTCTTATTATCCGATACAGTCACATTAAAACCACGGGAGGCAAGAAAATTGGCACTTGTAAGTCCGGTTCTAAAACCCAGACCCACAACCAAAACAGAGCACCCCTTTTTTTTAAGTATTTCCATTAACTGTACCGCAATCCTTACAAAATCTTTAATGTAGACAATCCAACAATTGCCAGAATAATTCCAATGATCCACAACCTTACTACAACCTTCTGCTCGCTCCACCCTGAAAGCTCAAAATGGTGGTGAATCGGAGCCATCTTAAAGAACCTTTTTTTAGATAGTTTATAGTATCCGACCTGAATAATCACCGAAAGTGTCTCAACAACAAAAACACCACCCACAATAAAAAGCAGAAGCTCCTTCTTGATCATTACCGCTATCAGTCCGATTATTCCACCCAGCGCCAACGAACCGGTATCACCCATAAAAACGGTTGCCGGGTTCGAATTAAACCACAAAAACCCTAATGACGCTCCAGCCAATGCCGCAATAAAAACTGAAATTTCACCACCATCGGGTATATGAGGAATATTAAGATAGGCCGCAACAGACTGGTGCCCAGTCAAATAAGAGATTAGTCCCAATGTAACACTGACAATTAACACAGACCCGATAGCCAGTCCATCCAGACCATCAGTCAGATTAACAGCGTTAGACGCCCCAACAATTGTAACTGCTGCAAAAACAATCCAGAATAGGCCAAAATCGATTAAGGTACCACTGTCAACCTTGGATATAAACGGAATAAAAATTTTAGTGGTGAATTCTTCATTAGAAGGATTATAGTAAATTATAATTGCAGCCATCAGTGCAATGACCACCTGCAGACAGAGCTTCATTCGCCCGGGCATGCCATCCTTATGCTTTTTTATCGCCTTAATATAGTCATCAGCAAAACCAACAGCACCAAGCAGAAGCGTAGCAACCATCAGCACAATATTATACAGGTTTAATAAATTAGACCACAAAAGCGAAGAGAACAGAATCGCACTCAAAATTATCACACCGCCCATGGTTGGGGTTCCAGCCTTTGCCTGGTGTGAATCAGGTCCGAGCGTTCGTATCTCTTCACGAAATTTCAGATTCCGTAACCAACCGATAATGATATTTCCGAAAAACAGTACAAACAGCAAAGCCGTCACTGCTGCATATAGCGAGCGAAAAGTTATATACTGAAAAAGTCTTAAAAATGACAGATATTTCTGTAAAGGCAATAATAGATGATACAGCATAGTTAATTGTTAGCGGAGCAGAGCTTCCGCGACCTCCTCCATCTTCATGGAACGTGATCCCTTCACCAAAACCACATCCTCATGCTCTATATCGCGAAGCAATACTTCAATTAATTGTTTCTTGTCTGTAAAGCTGAATACCTTACCCTTATCCATTCCGGCCGAAACCGCACCTTTTGCGAAACCGGCAGCAAGTTCACCATAGGTATAAAGAGCATCAAATCCGTAATGACAAACAACCTCGCCGCTCTCACAGTGCAGCTTAACCTCATTTTCTCCAAGCTCTTTCATATCACCAAGAACCGCTATGATACGCTGTGAATCATAAATAGTTCCTACCGAACGTAAAGCATTCTCTAGCGAAAGCGGATTCGAATTATAGGCATCATTAATAACACGACACCTTCCCTCTGTAATCTGCCCTCTCATCGATGCATTCTTAAAGCTACTCAAACGATCCGCACACTGCCTTACCGAAACTCCAAACTCTTCAGCAACTGCAATAGCGGCCATTCCGTTCATCACATTATGAATACCATACAACGGAAGGGTAACGGTTTCACCTCTGTAAACAATATCAACATGCTCAGGGCGTAACTTGTATGACTCCGGCCTAATATCCGCCTCAGCGTTCAACCCGTAACTGCGTATAACAAGCTTTTTATCCTGCGCGACCTCTTCAAGTATATCGTAATGCTCTGTATCACGATTAATAAAAACGACACTACCAGCTTTCATTGGTTCAAAAATCTCGGCCTTAGCACGAGCTACATTCTGTGTTGTGCCTAAAAATTCCAGATGACCGGCCCCTATATTGGTTATTAAAGCCACATCGGGCTTAACCATAGCACTCAAACGTGCAATTTCACCTATATGGTTCATACCCATTTCGATTACCGCCATATCAAATGAGTCGGTCAGCTCTAACAGTGTAAAAGGAACACCTATTTCGTTATTATAATTCTTTATGTTTTTATGAACAGTGAAACTTCCATCAAGTGCTGTTGCGATAAGCTCTTTGGTCGTTGTCTTTCCGTTTGTACCGGTTATACCAATAAATGGGAAAGTGAAATTTTCACGATATGCACGCGCAATGTTTCCCAGTGCATAAAGCGTATTTTCACAATAAACAGCGGGAATATCGGGCGACGCAACTGTTTGCCGTCCGGTTATATAGGCTGCTATTCGCTTCTCTTCAACGAGTGACTCAATATAGTCATGGCCGTCAAATTTCTCGCCAGCGATCGGAACAAAAAGCGATCTGCTATCACTCTCCCTTGAGTCTGTACAGACCGAATCGACCGTTACCGAAGGATCACCAGCTACATCCCCGTTAACTATAGAGGCAATATTCGTAATGCTGTTTTTATACTCAACCTTCACGGAGCTTTCTCTCCTGAATAAAATATGCCGCCACCTCTTTATCATCGAAGTGACTCTTTACTTTTCCTACTATCTGGTAATCCTCGTGGCCCTTGCCGGCAATGACAAGCAGATCATCAGCCTGAGCATAATTAACGGCAGCAGCAATGGCTTCACGACGATCCACAATAACTTCGTACTCGCCGTCACCATCCTCAATTCCGCTTAATATATGTTTAATTATTTCACCGGGATCTTCTGTACGCGGATTATCAGATGTTACGAACGCATGGTCTGACAACTTCACCCCTGCATGCCCCATAAGCGGACGCTTCTTTCGGTCACGGTCCCCGCCACAGCCAAAAACAGTAATAATACGTTTCGGATTAATCTCACGTGCAGACTGCAGCAGTTTAATTAAAGCATCATCGGTATGAGCATAATCCACAACAACATAAAAACCAAAGGGCGATGCAATCCGATCAAATCGCCCTGGAACAGACTCTATCTCTGATAATCCCTGTACAATAATTTCCCGTTCAATACCCAGTGCATCCAAAGCACCAAAGGCAATTAGCGAATTATAGATATTAAAACGGGCAGTCAGGTGTAAATTCAGATTATAACTACCATCCGGTGTTACCACACGGTAACTGATACCCGAAAGGCGTGCATCAACCGAATCATTATCCAAAGCATAATAGCAATTTTCACTGCCCATCTTCCGCAGTTCAAACGGCTTATCCTTAAGCTCCTTAAACAGACGTTCACCGTAGGGATCATCACCGTTTATTATTGCATACCTTTTATTCAGTGGTGCATTTGAGTTCTCAAGCAGGGTAAAGAGCTTTTTTTTCGCTTTGTAATAATCTTCAAAATCTGTATGGAAATCGAGGTGATCCTGTGTAAGATTTGTGAAAAGAGCAGCGCTGAAATGAATATCGTTAACACGCCCCAAAGAGAGCCCGTGAGACGAAACCTCCATTATAATTACATCCACACCATCCTCAGCCATACGGTACATGATCGAGTGAATGTCCCGGGACTCAGGAGTTGTATTAGGCGCGGACTCGACAGTATCATTCCAACGATAATTTACGGTTCCCAGCACACCCGGCCTCATGCCGGCCTTCCTGCAGACGGCCTCTATCATATAGGTAACAGTCGTCTTGCCATTTGTACCAGTTACTCCAATCACGGGAATACGTCGGCTCACTTCATCATAAAAAATAGCCGAAACCCGCGACAGAGCACTTCGACTTTCAGTTGTAGATAAAAAATTTGCATCCGGAAACTTCGAACACAGTGATGACTTTGACGCTGATATCAGAAAAGCACGGCATCCGCTTTCATAAGCCGATGGAATAAAATCGTGACCGTCACTTGTAAAACCTTCAACAGCTACAAAAAGAGACTTTTCTGAAGCCTTGCGCGAATCATAACATATATCAGAAACAGGATAGTCCCCATCTCCCTGCAACAGGTTAAAAAGTTCGTCACTTTTAGAGATCAATTCAGCCAGCTGTTTTGGTTTGTACAAAATATCCATATGCTATTCTTTTAAAACCACCTTTATTATATTCAAGAAAGCATCCAGAACCATATCTGCATATCTGAAGATTAGGGATGAACTCTTTTAATCATCTTTTCATCAATCTATGTCTATACGAACAATATCACCCCGTGATGCCTTGCGAAGCCCGTTGACTTCTGCATAGTTATCAATAACCTCGGGACGCTTATACCTTTCAATTTCATACAGCAGCCGATCTCTCTGCTTTACCAGCTCTTTCGTGTACTCTATGGACTTACGGTGATACATCTTCATTTTCATTACTTCTATATTCTGCCATACATACAGAATCACCACAAAGATCATGGTTATTACGATGAAGGTATACTTTACAAAATCGACCTTCGAACGTTGATTCTCTTCTCCGCTGTTATTATTCCACATCTATACTCCGACCCGCTCACAAATTCGCAACTTTGCGCTTCGTGAGCGACCGTTTTCCTGAATTTCCTGTTCGGTGGGTACTAATGGCTTTTTTGTAATAATTGCAACGCGAGGAATTCTGTCACACATGCAATAGTGAGGGTCATCACAATAGCAACCCTTAGCCAGCGACCGGAAGGTATTTTTAGCAATCCTGTCTTCCAGCGAATGAAATGAGATTGCAAGCACTCGCCCGCCCTCTCTGCAGAACTTCCACGACTCTTTTAGAGACTCCTGAATACTGTCAAGTTCATTATTGATGTATATACGTAAGGCCTGAAACGTCTTTGTTGCTGGGTGCACTCCCCCTCTCTTCTTCCCGCCAGCCGGCCGCGCCCGCAAAACTATACGGGAGAGCTGATCGGTAGTGCGAATCGGTTCTTTTTCACGTGCAAAACAGATATAACGAGCAATTTTCCGGGAATGGCGCTCCTCACCATATTGATAAATGATGTCAGCAATATCTTTTTCAATAAAATTATTAACAATATCGGCTGCTGAATATTTACAGCCGGGATCAAGCCTCATATCAAGAGGAGCATTCTCTTTTATGGCAAATCCACGTGAATCATCATCAAGGTGCCATGACGATATCCCGAAATCATACAACACAGCCGAAGCCTTGTTCTCCATTCCAGCAAGATAAAAGGCTATTCGGGAAAAATTATCATTTATCAGAGAGAAGCGATCACCAAAAGAGGCCAGATTTTCTTTCGCACGTTCAGCCATCCGAGGATCACGTTCAAAACCGATTATTTTCAGATCTTTATAGCGCTCAAGCAGCATCGACGAGTGTCCACCGCTTCCAACAGTACAGTCAATCAGAACTGGTGATTCGGTTTTAACAACCGGTTCAACAGCATCAAGGACTTCACGATAAAAGACTGGGTAGTGTGCTAAAGAAGAGGTATCCATGCCTATACCCCCAGTTCCGCAGCAAATTCATCATAACGATCAAGAGACGGGCGATAACTATCGTATCGTTCGGCACTCCATATCTCAATACGGTCATAGACACCTAAAATCACAGTATCCTTCACAAGTTCAGAAAATTCAGATAACGCAGGTGGGATCAAAATTCGCCCCTGCTTATCGATATCGCATTCAGAGGCGCCTCCAAGTAAAAACCGGACCCTTTTTCTGTTTTCCGGGTCACTCTGCGGCAATGTCAGGACCTTCTCCTTGACAAAGGTCTCCCACTCCTGCGTGCGAAAGGCCATGACACAGCGGTCAAAACCGGGTGCAACAACCAGCTTGTTGATCATTTCGCCACCAAAGGCTTTACGCAACTTTACAGGCACAGCAATGCGCCCGCGATCATCAAGCAGAGGCCTGTATTCGCCTATAAACACCAGAGCGCACCCCCATGCCACCCATTTACCATATCAACTTCCCCATTTACCCCCATCAGCCTTTCAAATGAGACATAATTTGTCAAACACTATTTTATTGTTGAATAATTTGAACATACCGGACAAAATAGATATAATTTAGAGGATCTTACTTTATTACAGCTGGAGGCACCATGAACAACTGGATCAGCAACAATACAACTCAGATAGAGCTCTACTTAGAAGAAAAAGAGACTATCCTGACCGATCGCAAGCGCATGGTCGAGCTGCTTCTCTTCATATTCCAGGCATACTTTAGCGAGAAAACCAATCTATCGATTCTTGACCTGGGTTGTGGTGACGGCAGTCTTACAGCCCTTCTGAACAGCTCTAATCCCGATAACAACTATGTTCTGCTAGATGGCTCCTCCTTCATGCTTTCAAAAGCACGCGAACAAAACGGTGGAGAAAATTTCACCTATATTGAAAGTTCATTTGAAGAGCTGATCAATCAGAGAACTGAAGGACATGTATATGACTTTGTCTTCTCTTCAATGGCTATACACCATCTTGCTCACAACGAAAAGTGCGCACTATTCAATCAGGTTCATACCCTGCTTAAATTCGGCGGGCTCTTTCTTATAATTGATGTAACACTTCCGGTATCAACTCTTAGCGAGCAGATTCAATTTAAGATGTGGAGCTCCTCCATCCTTAACGCCTCGATCGGAAATAATAAACAGAACAAAAACAACAGCGCCGAATTATTCAAACCTGAAACCTATAAAAACAACCTCGAAAACCGTGCCTCCACACTTAAAAGCCAGCTTAAAGTACTCGAACAGATCGGTTTTGCTGATGTTGAGTGTTACTATAAAAATGGAATCTTCGCCCTTTTTGGAGGCACAAAGATCTGAAGAATCTGACAACAACTTAAGGTTTATCGATCTAATACCTCTATATCGATAGCATGTTTATCTAACATGTTTATCTAAC
Source organism: Spirochaetota bacterium (assembly GCA_027858855.1). Taxonomy (GTDB): domain Bacteria; phylum Spirochaetota; class UBA4802; order UBA4802; family JAFGJZ01; genus JAFGRW01. The sequence continues at coordinate 11,166 of JAQIBV010000020.1, forward strand.
ATGTTTCTAAAGCTTTTAAAGTATCAAATTTGATTTTTAAAGACCAACTACCTAACGGAGTCAAAATGTCCCGAACCGGAATCAGAGCTATCACCCTAATCCTGCTACTCATTATAGCCGCATCATGCACACGGGTTGAAACGCAACTTGCCGAAAAGGGACACCTTAACCTAGCATCCACAAAATTCCCGGAAGACGAAGTCAGTAACCTGAATGGCGAGTGGGAATTTTACTGGATGCAACTACTCAGCCCTGATGAATCTGCAATAGAATGGTCAGAAACAACAAGTTATATCAATATACCTGGCACCTGGAACAACAAATCTGAATCTGGCGAGCAGTATACAGCTCACGGATACGCGACACTTCGCCTGAAGATAACTCTTCCCGAAGAGGATCACATCTATGCGCTCTATATTCCTCCAATGCTGACTGCTTATAAGCTCTGGGTTAATGGAACTCTTTTGGCACAAAACGGTTCTGTGGGCACTGAAGCCGCAAAATCTGTTCCTGATTACCACACTAATATAAAGCTCTTCACCGCTCATACCCGAGAGACCGAAATCATCTGTCAAATCTCGAATTTTCACTACCGCAAGGGGGGCATGTGGAGCCCTATTCGTATCGGGGAGCCCAAACCGATTCTTCATCTGCGCGACACCAACACTGCAATCGCCCTATTCTTATGCGGCGCCTTCATTATTATGGCGCTCTATCATCTTGGAATCTACTATTTCCGTAATCAGGAACTCTCTTCACTTCTTTTCGCCATATTCTGCCTCACCTTTACAATTCGCATCATTACAACCGGTGATGTTCTGCTCTCTTACTTTATTCAGGGAATAAACTGGTCATTACTCATAAAGCTGGAATTATTCCCACTATTCTTCGGTGGTCCGATATTTCTGCAGTTTTTTAAGAGCCTGTTTCCAGACGAGATGGGCAATTTTATCCGTAGAATAATCATCGGTTCTGCACTAACAGCTGGCCTGTTCATAATAGTGCTGCCGGTCGTCTATGCAAATTACCTGGTTCCTGTTCTGGAAGTAATAGTCCTACTTGGCATGCTCTATAT
>JAQIBV010000041.1 GCA_027858855.1 Spirochaetota bacterium
TGTTATGTTACATGTGTAATATAATAAGATTCCGTTTATTTGTCAAGGTTTATCCCCTTTTTTTGTAAAGTAAATATAAAACAGGTTTAGCTTCTCTTATATGGCTGACTTCTACCCACAAATCTTAATCTATATGCCCCCACCCCCCAAAGGGGGCTTTGTATTCATTTTCTTAATAATGCAGTTAGTATTTCAATAGAGGTTCCTATTATATAGCATATCGATATTTTCTTTATAATATTGTTCTGTGCAATAACTATTTAAAGTCCCCCCTTGGGGGATTTAGGGGGCTTAAGGCTCGACATTTGCAAGATAATAATTGTGGGTAGAAGTCAGACCGGAGGCGAGGGGTAACCATCATTATCTTAAGAAAAAAAAACAAAACAGTCTGCTGTCTAAAATTTGTAAAATAATCGTTTTTGAAGGTAGAGTTGCTCTTCAACAAGCTCGCGGTTGTATTTTATCAGGGTAACAATAATCCCAAGCGCGAAAAAAAGAACAGAGGTTATAAATAGAATGGAAGCCGCTATCAGGGACTGAATATGCCCTGCAGCGCCACTGTTTATAATGTAATAATAGAGAAACCTCAACATTATTAAAACCGCGGGAACCATTAAAATAAATGAAGTCCACATGAAGGCGACAAAAGGGCGATAAATAAAAAATATTTTGATCAGATTAAACCCTGACTTTTTCATATGTTGAAACATATTTTTAAATAGACGTGACTTTCGTGTTGGAGGGTTAATAGTAATATCTACCGACTCCATTCGCAGATGCTTCATAGAGCACTGCATAATTGTATCAAGTACATAACTAAATTGCGTCTGAACATTCAGACGTAACAGACTCTCGCGATTATAGGCTCTGAAACCGGATACGGCATCTTTGACTTCGGTATCGGTTATTTTTCGCACCAGAGTGCTGCCAAACCACTGAAAAAACTTTTTTATAATCGAAAAATGTGAAACAGTCCAGGTCTGTCTATTACTGATGACCACGTCAGCATTTCCAGAAACAACAGGCTTAACCAAAGCAGCAATATATTCTGATGGATACTGATTATCAGCATCAGTATTGACCATTATATCTGCTTTTTTCTGAAGAGCCGCTTCGACACCATGTTTAAAAGCAATACCCAGCCCCATATTCTCTTTATGACTTACAATGTCACATTTATACTTCCGGGCAATTTCAACTGTTTTATCAGTAGAACCATCATCAACGATTTGAATGGTTATTTTTTTTATGCCTTGAATTTTTTTTGGTAACTCGTTCAATACAAGCGGTAAAGTCTGTTCTTCATTATAGCAAGGGATGTTTATAATAAGATGCATAAAATAACCTTCCAGTAAAATAGTGCTCACCGTAACTCTCTACTGTTTTGTCATCATAGTTCAATGAATTTTTAACACCGATATAAAAAAAACATATTGCTCTATTTTTACCCATTAAACTACCACGTATGCCATAAAACCTCCTTTTTGTGACATAAACAGCGAAAAAAGTTGACTGATAAAGGGGGTTATATTTTCTTAAAGAGATAAATCCGGTATTAACTTCTTTGAGAATACGTGCTGGTAAAATCAGGGGATTAATAAATTATTCAGAGACGCCACCTACTTCGTGATTATCCCAACAAAGGCAATAGAATGAGGGCTAACTATTTCTCAAAGTATGTATTCAAAAGTATTACCTTGATTTTGATTCAGAGTTAACACTTAATAATATGTAGCAAAACAAGTTTCTAGCAGAGGATCATGAGACAATCAGAAAACAGTAGCTCTATTCTGTTGCTTGACGACCAGCAGATGATATTAAAGACTCTTTCACGAATGCTCGAAATGTTAGGGCATACTGTAACGACTTCAATCGATGGTAAAGAGACCGTTCGACTTTATCGTGAATCAGTAGAGGCAGGAACCCCTTTCGATCTATTGATTCTTGACATCTTTATAGAAAACGGTAGTGGTGCGCATGATATAATAGACGAGTTACAGGGTATAAACCCGAAAGTCAAAGCATTAGTATCCAGCGGTGATCCGACACATGAGGTTATTATCAATTATAAAGAGTCGGGTTTTACAGCCACTCTGCTTAAACCCTTCACCATTGATCAACTAAAACAGACCCTCACCGAATTACTGTAATACAGGTTCTGATATTGACCTGCCATTACAAAAAATTGGTTGCTAATTGGTTGCTAATGACTATTTGTAATTTTTAAATTTTCCACATTCAAGAACAGATTATTCTGCAAAATTTAAAATTCACGTAATCAAATGGTAGAATCGGATAGCCCGCTAATATCTTCGGCAGCAAGATGCTCTTTATATTGAAGAACATAAAGCCGGTAATAGTTCTTTTTTAATGCAATCAATTCTGTATGCGAACCCGATTCAATAATACGCCCCTTATCAATTACAATAATCTTATCAGAATGTCGAATAGTTGAAAGTCGGTGTGCAATAACAATAGAACTCTTCTCTTTTAATATTTTTACCAAGGCATCTTGAATAGCAATCTCCGTTTCTGAATCGATGTTAGATGTTGCTTCGTCAAGAACGAAGATCTGTGGATTATATGCAACAATTCGAGCAAATGAAATAAGCTGTCGTTCTCCAAACGAAAGAGAGCGGCCATCTTCAGAAAGTACAGTTTGAGCCTTTTGCGGAAGCCGGTCAATAAAGGAGGAGCAATTTGTGTAATTGCAGACATCTTCAAACGAACGGCGTTCAGAAGCATCTGCTCCCAAAAGAATATTATATTTTACTGTGTCTGAAAAAAGAGTAACATTCTGCTGAACCACTCCAATAAATTTACGCAGAACCTTTTTGCTGATTAAACGAATATTGATTCCATTGATATATATATCACCATGCTGGATCCCATATAACCGACTTAAAAGATTTATTACAGTACTCTTGCCACAGCCGGTTTCTCCTACAAGGGCAACAACCTCACCGTGAGCTATAGTAAACGAAAAATCCTTCAGCACCCACTCCTCACCACGGTATGCAAACCAGACATTATCAAACTCTACAAAATGTTCCGCCTTTTTTTGCAGAAGCTCTTCACAGCTTGTAATTGTTGTATTATCATACTCCGGCTCCTCTTCCATAAGTGGAAAAATGCGATCGGCGGATGCCAGCGCTGACTGTACAATATGAATTTTTTCTGCTATGTCCTGAATTGGACGAAAAAACTTTTCAAGATAGGCAATAAAAATAACCAGAGTTCCCAAAGATATGATACCACGGGCAACATCATTTGCACCTAAATATATGATAAGCCCCATACCACAATAGCGGATCATGCTAATGAGAGGGGTAAAGACCGAATTTATAAAGACCTGCCGTGCTGATGATTTACGGTAGACTTTACTATCGGCTACGAACTTTTTTTGAAACTCTTTTTGCCTTATGAAGATCTGTATAATGGCAATACCCGACAGTGTTTCAGAAAGACGACCGTTAACAACGGCAAGTGCCTCACGCACCCGCGCAAAAGAGTCACGCATTTTTTTTCGGAATACAGCCGAAATAATAGCAACCAATGGCAGCATGGCAAGAGTCACAAGGCCCAGACGCCGATCAATATAGATAAGCACTCCAATGATACCGGCAATTATGGCAACATCCTTAATTATATTAATGAACACTGCCGCAAAGAACTCCTGAATATTCTCTACATCGTTTGTTAATCGTGTTACCGTTTTCCCGGTCTTATGGTTTTCAAAATAGGTTATTGGCAAATCAATAACGCTTTTGAATAATTTCATGCGAATATCGTGTATAACGTGATTACTGGCCCAGGTAATTGCTATCATCTCGGAATAAGCAAATATAAAGTTTACAATGGTCAGCCCCATAACCACTAAAAAAATTATTACTATCATGCGGATATCATTAGCACGCAGGTTAGCAACAAATTCGCGGGGCAAAGAACGCAGTCGGTCAAACTCTATCAGAAAATAATCATCCTTTTCAATCAGGTCATCTGTGACTTTACCCTCATACATGCTTTTATGAACAAGATAGTAAAGCTTCATGTTTTCTTCATTGGCAAGCAGCTGCATACGGTGATTCACACTTAATTCGCTTATTGAACCATAGTTAATAAGAAGTTCTCCACTACTTAAAGTGATAACAGTATCACCATAATCGGTCACAGGTGTGCCTGTAGCCTCATCTGAAGGAACAAGATAATAGCGCTTACCAATATATGTGTCAATTGCGGTTCGTGTTAATACCGGAACCGCTAGCTCGCAAACAACGGTGATAACACTAAACAGAAGCGCCGCAACGAAAAAGAGACGGTAGGGTTTCACGAAAAATAATATTTTTTTGTACAGTTCTTTATTTGTCATGAAGACTCATCCCTTTTACCAGCTGACGATTATAAATGTCTGTATAAATTCCATCGCGCTCGATAAGTTCACTATGTGTTCCTGACTCTACAATTCGCCCCTCATCCATAACATGAATAACGTCACAACGCGAGATAGCTGCGACACGATGAGAAATAAGCAGCAACGAACCGGGCAGGGTATATATAGACTCATGTATCTGATTTTCAGTAACCGTATCTAGTGCCGAAAGCGAATCATCTATCACGCGAAGAGGTGACGGAGCAAGAAATATACGAGCAAGTGCCACACGCTGTTTTTGCCCGCCTGAAAGGTTAACACCCTTCTCGCCCAGCATAGTTTCAAGACGATCGGGAAGCTCTTCTATGGTGCTGTCAAGCTGCGCCCTTGAACAAGCTGTCTTAACCATATCCTCCGGGATATCGTCATAACCAAAACGAATATTCTCTTTCAGTGTTTCAGCAAAAAGAGTATTTTGCTGCGGAGAGGCAACGATATGCTGCAACAGAAATTCGAGTGGCATGTCGCGGTAATCGGTCCCGTTCATAGTCACCGAACCCGAATCAGGATCGTAACGGCGCAATAGAAGTTGAGCCAATGTTGTTTTACCGCATCCGGTTTTACCGGTAATTCCAACCCGTGTACCGTAGGGTATATCGAACGAAACGTCGGTTAAGGCCGGATGAAGTGCTTCAGGATAGCGGAAACTAACTGAGTGAACGGAAAATGAGGGTTTTAAAACAGGCTGATCGGCAATCTTCGCTGAGCCATCAATTATTTGAGGTGTAGTATCAAGTATAACATTGATCCGCTCCATCGAGGCTCTTCCCCGTTGAAAAAGATTCATTACCCAGCCTATGGCCATCATCGGCCACGCAAGAATGGATATATAACTAAAGAAAGCAGTAAACTCTCCTATTGAAAGATTGCCCATAACAGCCATAGTACCACCGCGAATACCTGCTAAAGCTGAAGAGAGACCTGTAATGAGCGCCATAACAGGGAAAAGCAGCCCCCACACACGCATCAGCGCAAAGTTTTCATTGCATATTCGAAGAGAGGCGGTCTGCACCGATGCATATGCCTCCTCTTCAAGAGTGAAATTTTTAACAAGTACGATACTAGACACAAACTCTTGCAGCTTTGCGGTCGCAGCCGAAAAATACTCCTGCACACGGGTAAAACCGCTGAATATTTTTTTACCGGTTATAAGAATGAATAGAGTGATAAACGGCAATGGAATAAGCACATAGAGAGTTAACAGCGGATTCATGGAGAACATGAATACAATAGATAGAGTTGTTAAGAAGATACCGTCACAGGCCGAAACGACGCCCATGCTGAACATCATACGTACTGCCTGAAGATCATTTGTGGCAAGGGCAATAAGACTACCTGTTGATCGATTATCAAAAAAGGACTGATCCATAGAAAGATATTTTTTATACAGGTCGTTTCGCAGTTGTTCTTCAATATAAAAGGAGGTGCGGACTATTAGCATTCGCCAGAAAAAACGGAATAGTGCCATACCCGCAGCAAGCAGAATAATGTACGAAAAATAGATTAACATCCGGTCAGATTTGAGTAAAAAGAGGTCGTCGATCATGCGTTTTACTACGCGCGGAATAAAGAGCTGAAATATGTCGACTAGCAACAACGATGCAATACCCGTAAAAAAGTAGAGCCGCCGCTGCATAAGATAATGTAAAGGCCTCTTGAAAATATTCATAGCCCATAATCATGCTAAAGGATATATTGTAAACCAGTTTCACCGTTTTTTCAAACTATCCTAAACCTGCAACCGGATGTTTTAAAAAAAAGAAGGATTTCTTGTTAGACAAAAGGCCTGAGCAAGTCAGGCCTTTTTTATTTTATTTTTCGAGCGCTATTGTCAACTCGTAGCGCAGTATTGCATCCATATACTTATCCTTAGGATATCCCTGCATAAGCCGACCGTTCATGATAAGCGTAGGTGTTGCGCTGATATCAACACCTTCCGCCCATTCAAGATGCCTGCTGAAGTTTTGTTGAGCCTCTTCACTACTGTATGCTTCAAGAAGGGCTTTTTGTTCAGACTCATTTTCCGTTACTAATGCTATGACATCCTCTACATCGGCTCGCTCTCTTAACAGTTTTCGTACATCGTCATAATTACTGTAAAAATTGGCGAGTACCTGATCGTACATGCCGGCAACATCGGCAGCATAAAACAGGCGGGCTCCACCACAGGCGCCCGGGTTAACATCGCGCGAAACCCCGGGGTTACACTGCGTATCCAAAGGATAATAGTAGTGTTTAACCTTTATCTTACCTGCATATTTCTTAAGTAAAGCTTTTTCGATAAAATGAAAATTTCGGCATGCGGGGCACAGTGGGTCGGTAAAGACATGAATCGTCAGTGGTGCATTAACATCTCCCAGAACGAAACCGGTTTGCGGTAGCTTTTCTTCTGTTAGAGGCTTCTCTTTATACTTTTCGATATATTCGGTAATCTTTTTTTGCTCACCAGATTTGTCGCCGGTGCGCTCTTCAAGGTATAGCGAGAACGAAACAACAAAAATAAAGAGTATCGCTGTGTAGTATATAAATGTACCAGTCGAAAACTTACGGTCATCATTTTTACCGGTAATATCAGAGATGCCGAAGAGAGCCTGTTTAAAAGAGAGCCCACTGCTTTTTTTAACTTCATGATAAGCAAAAATCGCCACGATAAGAATACCGATATTAACAATATAGGTCATTATGCAAAACGTGCAAAAGATCTGAAGATATACAAGCAGAGATCCAAGAACTATATCAAAGAAAATTCCAGCTATGCTCACAGGAACCATCAAATATATAAAGCTCTTCCAATACCCCTCCCCCGACTCGCGAAACAGATGAAGAGAAAGAAATATCCAGATATAGAAGAAGAACCCGTACGAAGCAATTGGAATTCCAAAAAACATGGAATATGGCGACTGTGAAAGCTCTGAACAGGACGACTGTAGTCCATCACCACAAGAAAGAAGTGCCATTGTCTTTTCAGGAATATAGTGATCAGACAGAAGTATAACAGAAAGAATCACTCCTGCGAAAGAGAGTAGCGAAAGTAAAATATAAGCCTTTTTCATGCGAACCACCTATAATATTATTGGAACCTCTATCTTCAACAAGGTTAACTTCATAAAATAGAATATTTCCTGAAGTTAACTAGTAGTTTATTGAGGTTACATATTGTTGAAACCAAAGGGTAATTATTAACAACTATTCACGGGGGCAATGTCAACAAATATTTAAACAGCCACCCATATTTTGCCTCTGGCCAGACGAGTTAAAAAACTAGGTAGCTCTTCTGTTATTACCTTGCACTTCCCAACAATAGACTGTATATTGCCAGTATAATTATTCTCACAAACAGATCAGACTATGATAAACTTAAGGCAAATCATGATAACGACCTTCCGGGCAGCAAAACCACTATTGATGTTTTTTATTGTGACAGTCGGTCTGCTTACCATTTTCCTGTTTAAGGTAAAAAGTGCTGAAACATATGGCCCCGCTCCAAAAATAGAAATCAAGGAGCCGGGGTATACCGCTGAACAGGCTGTTCCCATACTGCTATATCACGATGTAGGCAAACGTGGACGATATTCAGTCACCGTTTCGCAAATAAGAGAACACTTCGAGTACCTGAAAAAGAACAACATCAAGGTCATACCCATGCAGGAACTAATCCTATTACAAAACGAAAACCGTACACCCACTTCAAAGTCGGTGATTATTACTATAGATGACGGCTACATTTCGGCCTTCACCGAAATCCTTCCGCTGGCAAGGGAGTTTAACTATCCTATTACTCTCTTTGTGTATACCGACTTTATTACCGAAAATTCCACGATACGTATGACCTGGGAAAAACTGCGAACTCTTGAAAACTACGGATTTGACATTCAGTCACACACAGTATCTCACCGCGACCTGCGCGCCCTGTCAAATTCGGGCACAGCTGAATCACACATGCAGATCATGTTTGAACTTACAGAATCAAAAAAAATAATTGAACAAAAGCTGAACAAAAAGATCACACTCCTGGCTTTTCCATACGGTTACTACACACCGGAACTGCTTACACTCGCACGTAAAGCCGGCTATTTGCGAACTTTTTCCACCGATTTCGGAGCAAATATCACAACTTACAAGAACTTCTGTTACCGCCGCCACCACATAAAAAGCAGTTGCACACTACCCGAATTTAAAAAAATTATCGGTATGAACTGATTTTCATCCCTTTTAATTGACAGAAAATCAATCGTACCAATTCTGACTGTATGATTAAATACGATATACATACCCACTCGCTCTTTTCACCTGACGGCTCCGACCCTGTGGAAGCACTCTGCATTAGTGCCATAAAAAACGGCATCACACATCTAGCAATTACTGACCACTTTGATGCTGACGAAGATGACACCTACCCTTTTTACTATAACTATGAAACTCATAGTGCAGCAATTGAAGAGGCTCGTAAAAAATTCATGGGTAGGCTCACTATACTCAAGGGTATTGAGTACAGCCAGCCCTATAATACACCTGAAATATTTGAAAAAACCGTTCAGCTTGACTTCGATATTATTATCGGCTCGGTACACAAAATTGGCTCTTACGACAAATACAGTGAGGACAATGAAGAGAAATACAAACGCTACTTTAGGAATATCACAAAAATGATTAATTTTGGAGGATTCGATATACTGGGTCACATTGACTTTCCGGCTCGATATTACAATAACTACTATACCATGAGTGATGAGCTTGACGAGGCAATACGGGCACTTTCAGAGTCAACGATTGTACCTGAGATAAACAGCTCATCATTACGCCGCGGTTTTCAATTCACACTGCCTGACAACCTTATACTTGAACGATATGCCGACTATGGCGGACGCTACATCGCCTGCGGTTCGGACGCCCATATAGCGTCAGACATTGCCGCCGGTTTCGAGTATGTTGAAATGTTAATCAAAAAATACGGCTTTACACCGATATACTTCAAAGAGCGAAAGCTCTGTTACTAAGACCGATAACAGAGAATCCTCCTCGCAAATATTTTTACCCTTTTAATCTATTCAACAGTTTTTTCCGGGAATATACGCCGTTTCTGACTAAGAAAATTTATATATTGAATCAAAACCTTCTGGTCTTCAGCATTCCAGCCTACTGTTTTAATGAGTTTCTTTTCTTCTTCAGAAAGATATTTTTTAACTAAAGGCAATGATATTTTGTTTTTTGCAGTAATGAGACTTGGATATTCTTTCCGTTCAGAAAAAAGAGACAAACCAAGAAAGGAATTTTTAGAATCTATATTCATTATATCAAGAAGAGTCGGTGCAATATCAAGGTTACTGCACAATATATCATTCGTTTTACCGGCATAGTCCGGGTTATCCGGAAAGACCATCACACAACTGATAAACTTGTCTTCAAAATAGCGGGACTCAAGCATTCCCTTCCTTTCGAGATAATCCTTGCGAATTTTCAAATACTCTTCGCCCGTTCCCATGGCATGATCTGAAACAATGACAAATATAGTATTATCTTTTAATGAAGAATTTTTATAATAGTCCCACAAAACTCCAACTGCACGATCAGTTGAATACAGAGAGTTAAGCAAGGGACTACCATCGGCATTTGGATGTGTATGCTTTGAATTGAAAGGGGGATGCAAATCAAGTGTTGAAATTGTGATGAAAAACGGTTTTTCAATTCTTTCATTTTGTATCTGATGTTTAACGAATCCCAGCACATCTTCATCCCAAAGACCCCAATTTCCCAAGTTATAACCGGCTTTTGAAAATGAAAGCATTTCAAGGTTATCTAAAGAATAAAATTTTGAGTAACTTTGTCTATTCGTGAAGGCGTTTTCCATACCCACAAAGGACCCGCTACCACCTTGGAAATGAACAGATGTATAGTTATACGGCATTAAAATATCACTGAGAAATGAAAACCGGCATAATATTGGTAACCAGACCTGTTTTGCACCTTTCTTGGCATCCATGCCTTCAGACTTTGAAATAAAATAGAGAGATGACCCGAGTGTCGCAATTATTCCCCGTACTGTCGGAAAGTTGGCTTCTACCATTCTCGTGTACATATAACCGCTTTTCTTAATATCTTGAAAAGTTGGCGTTAGTCCCGTGTACCCAAGATCCTCTTCGTCAATAAAAAACTGGCTCAAAGATTCCACTAAAACAATAATTACATTAGGTCTATTTTTGAATACAGGCTTCTTTACATTACGACTTTTGGGATCCAAATAAATACTGTTTTTAAGAAATGGGAACTCTTCCGATACAGTATTAAGACGAACCCCGCTTTTTTCAAGTTTGTCAATCACTGACACACTCATCTCTGGCAATTCTGACAAATTGCTGCCCTTACAATATCCATAAAGAGAGGTTACAAAATGATACTCGGGATATGCGGTATAGATAAAACTACCCGGTTTGTGCTGTAGTGGCAGTGTAGAAGCAAATAAAATAGATATTGCTACAAACAATGCAACTATAAAAACAATTTGATTTCCAGGAGACACAGAACTCCAAGGCTTGTTGTTATTACTATTTCGTACTATCTGAAATGTCTGCGATAACAAGATGTTTAGTAACACAACAAAAACAACAGAAATAAATATAATAACTCCTGATGGTATTGTAAAAATAAAGGCCGAGCCATCCACATAAAATGCGTGAAACCAGAACTCAGTGTCTATATGGTCACCACCATGATATATCGTAAGCCAATCAAGATTTCGAATTAGAAGGATAATTATAAAAACAGCATTAACAGCGGTTCTTAATATCACTGAGTTCATTTTTTTTGCAGAAACAAGTGTTGTGAGCAGATATATTGTAACCGTTATGATAAAAGACAAACAAGCATATAAAATATGAATAAGAAACAATTGAAAACCAATCTCTTTTAAAAGTACCCCGGAGCTGATGAAGACAAAGGAGATATTCCATAAAGAAAATGCAGAAAAAAAGAAAAGCGCCATTATAAAAATTATTTTTCTCTGTTTTGTCATACAACCCCCGAAGATCATTATTTCCACATATAATTGAAGTGTGGGCAATAGTAGAAAAGCTATTTAATTTATCAAATAATTAATTCTTTATTATTTTAAAAAGCAGTCCCTTCCCTTTTCTTGACATTAGACCTGTTTCTTCTTACTTTATTATAGAAGATACTCCTCAAAATCAGGATAACGAACAGATGATAACAGAAAAAAAGATACTTATTGCTGAAGATGACGAGTCCTCGGCAGAATTATTACGTACAGTTTGCGAAGAGAGTGGCTATTCAGTTACACTCACATATGATGGAAGTGCAGCCCTTAAAGCCTAGAAAAAGGATAACTACCCGCTTGTTATTACCGACCTTCAGATGCCCAAGCTCTCCGGACACGAACTGATTCGCGAAATAAAAGCTATTAACCAGAATCAGGTAATAATTGTTTCACTCATGCGTACCGATTCCGAAACAATAATCGGTACGCATGAGTGAGGGAGTATACGATTATATGATTAAGCCTATAAATCTGGACGTCATAATGTCTCAGGTCAAACGGGCGTTTGAAGCCAATGAACTATATCAGACTCGACAGCTTGTTGAACATGAACGGATGATAAAACTGGAAAATCAGCTAGAATGGATACAGTAGAACAAAGAAATCATCAATAGAGATAATGACCGGGTAGATTCTGCGCTTTTCGAGAGTCTGAATAACAGTTTTAACCAGGGAGCCGGCTTTGGAGCTCTGCTCAGCCTTATTAATCTTATTGCCTCTTCTATAAAAAAAGAGGGCGAGCACTACATAGTACCAGCTGACATTTTTGACCTGATTGCTTCAAATGCAGTAATTGCTGAACTGATAATAAATGCCCTCAAGTTTTCGCTTCCCGGAACCATTATCAGCGTACTTCTGAGGCTGTCTGGTGGAAAACTTGTAATTTCGGTTCTGAACACACCGCAACCGACAAAATCCGGAGTTTTAGGAATTCCACACGAATTTCAGAATGTTGTTTATGAGCCATTTTTCAGGCTTGTTAAAGTTGTTTTTGAAGATTATGGAACACTGGACTATGGCCTGGGGCTGACTCTGGTGGACAAGGTTGTACGTAATCACGGAGGCCGTGTAGACATCGGCAATGTAACCGATCACACCGACATGTCACGTGACCCACAGACAAAGGTGCTTGTTCAGATGGCACTGTAAAGGGCTGCGGGATATAAACAGACTCGGTGCAAACAACTGCGATTCAGCACTTTACAGGTGCTGCCTGTTGTTTACAATAACCAAAAGAAAATAAAAAGAACCTCTTGCGAGGTTCTTTTTTATTAAACAGAAAATAATTACATGATTAAATTTTCAAACTATAGGGAACTTCGAAAAATTACCATGTTCCAGAAGGGAACATCGTTTAAGTGCCTATTCTAAAGGAATTTTTCGCAAGTTCCTTTGCTGGTCGCAAGATGACTCTTGCTGCTCGCATATGCGGCCTATGCTGGTCGCAAGATGACTCTTGCTGCTCGCATATGCGGCCTAGTTGAAAAGTTAATTATTAGAGGTACCCTATAATCAGTTCTTATCTTTATCGACAATTTTGCCTTTTTCGATCCACGGCATCAGGGCACGAAGCTTGGCTCCAACTTTTTCAATCGGATGCTCCATCCAGATTGCACGTTTCGCCTTGAATGATGCCTGCTTAACCTTGTTCTCGAGCATCCAGTCACGGGCAAACTCACCCTCCTGAATTCGTCGTAACACCTCTTTCATCTTTGGTTTTACAGACTCATCAATAACAAAAGGTCCGGTAATATAATCACCATATTCGGCAGTGTTTGAAATAGAATAACGCATGTTTGTAAAACCGCCCTCATAAATAAGGTCAACAATAAGTTTCATTTCATGGATACACTCAAAATAGGCCATCTCTTCAGGGTAACCCGCCTCAACTAATGTCTCGAAACCAGCTCTCATAAGGCTGGTTACACCACCGCAAAGAACAGCCTGCTCGCCGAAAAGGTCGGTCTCAGTTTCGTCTTTAAATGTTGTTTCAATAACACCTGCTCGCGCTCCGCCAATTCCATTGGCATACGCAAGTGCAAGGTCAAGAGCTTTACCACTGGCATTTTGCTCAATCGCAACAAGACATGGTACTCCGGCACCCTTCTGATACTCAGCACGAACCATATGGCCCGGGCCTTTTGGAGCAACCATAACCACATCCACATCTGCTGGAGGGTTAATTTGACCGTAAATAATATTAAAACCATGAGCGAACATCAGCATTTTTCCTGAAGCAAGATATGGTTTGATATCTGAATCATAGACTTCACCCTGAATTTCATCGGGTACAAGTATCATAATAAGATCAGCCCATTTTACTGCTTCGCCAACTTCACGGGGTGCTATACCCGCAGCTTCAACCTTCTTCCACGAAGGACTGCCTTTTCGAAGACCGACTGTTACATCGACTCCTGAATCCTTAAGATTGTTAGAATGGCCATAACCCTGGCTCCCGTAGCCGATAATCGCTACTTTTTTTCCGTTTAAAAGTTCAAGATTGGTATCAGATTCTCTATATACCTTCATAAAATCCCCCTGGTTACATTTTTTACTACCGAAAACTTCGAAAAATTAAGGCACTTCTAAAAAACCTGGTTAAAGAGACGCTCAATCATTACAACCACAATTACAGAGAGTTTTTTTGAACAAGCATTTCTGTTAATAAAATCTTTTACAAGTCTCCATTATTTGTAAAAACTATTTCATCAATGGCCCATTATAAATAAATAATTTCGTGTTACCGGTAAAATTGTTCCGTTAGAAACAACCAACAAGGGCATATCCTTGTTTAAAATTTAGTTTATAGATGTTACAATTATTAACCCCATGACTTTACCGTCAATAAAATTATCACAAGCCTTAAAAAAAAATTAAGTATAGTTTAATTAACTTCAATATTATTAAAGTTAATTAAAAATGGCTAAACAGGAATATTATTATAGACTATTTTTAATATTAGCTTGACTCATTTTTATTTTGAACTTAGTTTGATATTAATATCTGGTTATAAATATTCTGAAATACATTCACAAACCAAGGAATAGCTCAATGGATCGCGTATTAAAAAAACACTTCATGAATCTGCTTGTTTACTCATCATTAAACACACAGCAGCTTAACCACCTGGGAGAACAGTGCAACAGTACTTTTGACCTGTACCGCGAGTCAGGCTTTGGTACGACTATCCCCGTACCACGCCAGTCGGCCGCAACAGTTGTTGTGAACTTTTTTACAACAGAAGAAGAAATTGTAGAACTTTTCACAATACTTCTTAAAAACGAAGGCAAACGCTTTTACAACTCGGAACTACGATTAAACGGACACGAAGATTTCATCAAGTTTCTCGCCAAACGAAAATGGATATATGACGAACAGATGGTTCAGTTTTTCCGTGACCCATTTTTTGAAAATGAAATAAATATTTTAAAGCAAATTCGCGTAATTGACTTAAGAAACCAAGACTCACTTGAAGGGTTGATGCAAAAAATAGAGGATATCACAGCAACACTAGGAGATAAGGATCTGGAATGGAGCGTAAATCTGCGACTTTACGATCTTGACCGCGAAATCAGCATGCTTATCCGCAAAATTATCGATATGTTACTTGTGCGTCAAAACCTTCAGTCTATAACATTTGATCTTTTCACCTGTCTTAAAGAGCTGGCTATCAACGCAAGCAAGGCAAACTACAAACTACTATTTGAAAAGCTGATAACTGCACCAGAAGGTATCGACTCTAATCGCTCTTACGCCCTGTTTCTCAGGCGATTTAAAGAAGAAATTGCTGAAAACGGAAACTCTAACCTGCTGAAAATGGCGAAAAAAAAGGATCGCTATATTAACATAACATTTCAATCGAACAACAAGGGAATTGGAGTATGGGTTACCAACAATCAGAATATTACAGCCCTGGAAAAAAAGGCCATTTTACAAAAACTGGGCTACAACAGTACTGAAGACCTCTTTGCCTATGCAGATACCGAAAACAATGAAGGAGCAGGTCTTGGTATAAAGCTGGTTCTTTCAATACTTAGGATCTACACGGATGAAAAAATACCACTAAAGGTTGTCTTTTATCCCAAGTTTATAAAAATGGGATTTTTTCTTGATAGAAATCAGATAGCATCTCACATCACAGAACGGAAAACCGAACAGGTCTCTGACCCGCCGGGTGCTTCTTAATAAAAACCGTCTGGGCGTAATGTGTTTTTTATTTTTTTGTATTTACAAATTTAATTTAAACTTTTAACATTAGATTATAATTCATTTTTAACAGCCTTTCTTTCTTAAAATTATTGTAACTTTTAAAACTTTCTCACAACCATAGAGTTTGATTAGCTCCTCCTAATACAAAAGCGAATAGAGACTCAGTATAGCTCCACTGCAATCATTCATGGCTGCCCCCCTTCGGGCAGCCATGTCTTTAATTGATCTCTCCTCTCGTTAAAAATCACTTGAAAATAAGCTTCCTGATTCTCTAATGATCATACTAATACGTCACGCTCAGAGGATCTGTAATGAAAACATACGAAGAGATTAACCAGAAAATAAAATCAGGCGATGCAGTTGTAATGAACGCCGAAGAGATAATTAATTATGTTGAGCAAAAAGGTTTAACAAAGGCGGCCGAAGAGGTTGATGTTGTAACAACAGCAACCTTTGGACCAATGTGTTCATCCGGATGTTTCATAAACTTCGGGCAATCTTCACCCAAAATCAGGATTACCGAGGCATGGCTTGATGATGTTCCGATCTACTCGGGTTTAGCGGCTGTAGATGCATATTTAGGCGCAACACAGTTGCGACAGAATGACCCGGCCAACATGTATTATCCGGGGGATTTCCGTTTCGGGGGTGCCCATGTTATCGAAAAGCTGATCCGTGGCGAACAGGTGCAGCTTTTTGCGCTATCTTACGGTACCGACGAGTACCCGACTAAAGAAATACGAACCTATGTAACACTCGACGACCTGAACCAGTCACAGATGGTTAATCCCCGCAACTGTTATCAGAATTACAATATTGCTACGAATACATCAGATAGATCTATCTACACCTATTTTGGCCACCTGAAACCGAAGATGCAAAACCTGGTCTACTGTTCGGCCGGACAGCTTTCACCGTTACTGAATGACCCCCTTTATACAACAATTGGGATTGGCACAAAGGTATGGCTGGCAGGCGCACAGGGCCATGTGTATGCAGAAGGAACTCAGCACTCATCCGATTGCAACCGTTCTGAAAACGGAGTCCCGCGTGAAGGAGCAGGAACCCTCTCCCTTACTGCAGACATGAAAGAGATGGATCCGGAATTTGTTCGGGGAGTAAGCTTTAAGGGATATGGCGTATCTTTGGCTCTAGGTATTGGCATACCTATCCCTATTTTAAACGAGGATATTTTGAAGCAGACAACTGTCCGCGATAAAGATATCTATGCACAACTTATCGATTATGCTACCGACTATCCCAACGCTACCGGAAAATCATTAGCAGAATTTAATTATGAAGAACTTAAAAGCGGAGAAGTGTCGTACAGGGGTAAAAAAATTGAAGTCAGCTCAATCTCGTCCTATAGTAAAGCAGTTAAAATTGCAAACAGACTGAAAGACGAGATCCAAAACGGATCATTTACTCTGGCCGAACCCTATAAAAAATTACCGCCAAAAAGTTCTACCAAGAGTATGAAGATTATTAATGAAAAGTAACCAGGAGTAATATATGACAACCCGAAAATACCTGCTACAATTTCCAGAAAAGGCAGTTGGAAAACCACTGATTTATCACCTGGCCAAAGACTATGACCTTATGGTAAATATCTTTCGCGCCAAGATTGATCCCGACGACACTGGTTATATGGTTCTTGATATCAGCGGCACTGATGAAAACATAAAAAGAGCCGCACTCTTTTTTAAAGAGAATGGCATTATTATTAACGAAAAAATGAACGGACTCACATGGGATAAAGAGCGCTGCGTCAGCTGTGGAAACTGCATCACTCACTGCCCATCTAACGCCCTTGCCATAACAGACCGTTCAACAATGGAAGTATCGTTTAATGATGAAAAATGTATCGAATGTATGAACTGCATCAGCCACTGCCCCTTTAACGCATGCAGTTCAATTTTCAACAACACAAAGTAACCTTGCAAGATAACCAGAAACGTCAATTTACATACAAGGACTCAAACTTTACGATTACCTCATCGTCATTTGAACTGATCATTCGTGAAATAATTGCTCAACGTACCCTTCTGGAAGACTATATCTACAAGCATTCCGAATTCGAGTCATCCTTGGTGCCAATCGATTGTGATAAAACAGCGCCCCCCATTGTACGGCAGATGTGTGCTGCTGCAAATATTTGCGGCACAGGCCCCATGGCGGCAGTCGCCGGAACCATAGCTCAGTACGGCTGGGCCAAGGCCTTCGAAGAAAAGCCCTCAGAAACCATAATAATTGAAAACGGTGGAGACATCTACCTGTCGGGAAACAGAGCTATAACTATCGGAATTTATGCCGGATGCAGCCCTCTTTCCGGTCGAATGGCATTTTTTATAGAACCCGAGCATTTCCCTCTTGGGATTTGCTCATCTTCGGGGACAATGGGTCATAGTTTAAGCCTGGGGAGTTGTGATTTGGCTACCGTTTTTGCTAAAAATAATGCAGTCGCCGACTGCGCAGCAACTATGGCTGCCAACATGGTTAAATCTGCCGACGATCTTCAAAAAGCTGCTGACTGGATAAAAACGGTACCGGGAGTTAAGGGTGCTCTTCTTATCAAAGGAGAATCGGTCGCTTTGACTGGGGAAATTCCCGAACTTATAAAAAACAGAGACCCACTGCTGATACAGAAAATTACCCGTGATAAAAAATCTCACCACGTATTTTATTAAAACATATTACTCAATAATTTTCGGAACTACAAAATGGCCTCTATCAAACTCTGGCGCATTAAGCTTAAGCTCATCATGTGTTAACGATTGACCAACTTCATCCTCTCGAAAGACATTTACATTCGGAATTATATGGTCGGTGGGCTGAACACCTGAAGTATCAAGCGTGTTGATTTTTTCAACATACTCCAGAATATCGGAGAGTTGCCCCGCAAACTCTTTCTTCTCATCTTCACTGAGGTAAAGTTTGGAGAGCTCGGCGGTTCTTTCTACTGTACTAATATCAATTGACATACTCTGAATCTCCACTATAATGATAGAAATTTTGTATTTATCCTCCAGCTCCTTCTGAGGTAAAGAAAAAATACTAATATAAAAGAACTTAATTAATAGAAGTTCCTGTAATCACAACCTGTCTTCATAAACTCTATATTCTCTATGACGCAGCGGCACTTCAACTGTTTTTTTATCATTTTCACCAACAATATCTACAGAGAAGGTAAACTCACTTATATGAGACGGAAGCCGATTAAATATTACCAGAAAAAGAACTCTGTCACCAGGTAGTATTTTTTCAAATTCGTAGACTGTAGTCTCACGCGACAGATTCATTTGATCATATTTCTTGTTAAAATCGTGATATAGACGATTACCTGTAAAGAGCTCGACATCTGAAATACTGATAGAGCTCTTTATCCTCTGAATTTGAGAGGAGGTCAAAGCCGGGTTTTCAAGTTGACCACCTTTAAGCACAATATTACCCGGCTCAATGATCTGGGAACTGCTGTTGCGTATTGTCACTAGAAATGGATACCAAGGGAAAGGGGTCGCAGAAAACGACAGAAGTGAGCCATATGGTCTATTTCCAGTTAACCTGCTCCACTTCTGGACATCAAGATATTCGACCGTTAACTCGCAAAGAAGCGAATGGGTAACAGCGACACTATCGTTTGTAGAATAGAGAGATTTTGCAGGAACGATATCCTGCTTAAAATAGACCTGACGGGTACAGGATATTATTGCAAATAAAATGAAAAAAAAAGATGCCTGAAGGCATCTTTTGAAATATCGATGAAATAACATATTTTAACGTTTCGAGAATTGAAAACTTTTACGAGCTTTTTTATGACCATATTTCTTACGCTCGACCTGACGGGCATCACGTGTAAGAAATCCGGCAGCGCGCAATGATTTTTTGTTTTTTTCGTCAGCCTGAACAAGGCAACGAGCAATACCGAGACGTACAGCTCCGGCTTGTCCTGTCCATCCGCCGCCTTTAACAAAAACATCAATGTCAAAGTTGCTTAGAGAGTCAGCAGCCTCTAGAGGCTGTCTGATAAGAAGCTCAAGAGTCTGTCGTCGGAAATACTCGTTAATCGGAATTCGGTTTATGGTTATTTTACCGTTTCCCTGACTCATGTAAACACGAGCTACAGACTCTTTTCTTCTGCCGGTTGCATATAATTTGGATTGTGCCATCTATGATACCTCTGATTATAGTTCAAGATTTTCAGGTTTCTGAGCTGCATGTGGATGCTCACTGCCAGCATAAACCTTTAGATTTTTAAACATCGCGCTGCCAAGACGCCCTTTTGGAAGCATTCCCTTAACTGCATGCTCTATTATAAAAGCGGGATTTTCTTCAAAGTACTTCTTGATGTTTGTAAATTTAATACCACCGGGATACTGCGAATGGCTGAAATACTCTTTATGAGTATCTTTCATACCGGTTAACTTAACCTTATCGGCATTGATTATAACTACATTATCACCCATATCGAGATGCGGAGTGAATCCGGGTTTGTTTTTCCCTCTAATTACCGAGGCAACTGCAGTTGCAAGCCTGCCAAGAACCTTATCCTGTGCGTCTACAACATACCACTTCTTCTCTATCTCGGAAGCTTTCATGCTATATGTTTTCTGAACCATGCTTTGATTCTCCTAAAACAATTTGTTTCGTAGTTGATGTAACGGACTCCGTGAATAATTAACAAGCACGGCCGCACACTACTTTTTTACTGACCATATGATTGGGGGTATATAGTCGAAGCCCAAGCTAATATGCAGTTAAAAGATGTCAAGATTAATAACGAGGATTCCCGAAAACTCAGAATTTTAAAGGATCCAAAGATTATTTTAGCTTTTTCCCTCTTATCAATTTGATTAAATAGTCCGATAATTAAGCAAATCAAACTTAAAACCGGATTTAGAAATGATATATCATATTCACGAAGAGACACCACATAAGAGGCATATAAAGCAGACTGTGGATATATTACGTTCAGGCGGAATTATTATCTATCCTACTGATACCGTCTACTCTTTCGGGTGCGATTTTGCCAATCGTGATAGCATCTCACGTATCAACAGAATCACAAACCGTGACCCAAAGAAACCTCTTTCAATAATCTTGAGCGACTTGAGCGATATGCACATGTATGTAAAACATGTTTCTAATGAAGCGTTCAAAATCATCAAACGTTCGACACCAGGTCCTTTTACTTTTATTTTTGAAGCATCAAAAGAAATCCCCAAGCTGCTATTAACCAAACAGAAAACCATCGGCATACGAATACCGGATAACAATTTTTTACGGGAATTAATTTCTGAATACGGTCAACCGATAATTTCTACTTCTGTTGACACAGAGCCGGGTGACTATATGATTGATCCAGTTTTTCTTGAGGAGAAACACCGCAAAAGCGTTGATCTGGTACTTGATGCCGGATTAAAAAATTCAGAGCTTTCGACTATGATCGACTTTTCTGATGGTGAACCGGTTATTCTTCGCCAAGGAAAAGGGATAATTAATTTTTAGAAGCAAGGAGCAGCACAATGGATAAAGTTACTGAACTAATGACAAATCTTATTCCTTTTGCCATTTTACTCGGAATTGGTGCGATAGTATCGACACTGTTTTACTACGTTAAGAAACGTGATCTTTTTGGAGGTTTTGCAGGCGGTATGGTTATCGCTATAGGCGGAGCATTGCTGGGAATTTTTCTGGATAAATTTTTTCTTGAGTACATAATTATTGCACTGAATTTTCTGGTATACCGTTTTAATGTAGATATTATTGCGGGCTTTCTGGGAGCATATGCTGCAGTATATGTAATGAACAAGTTAAACCACGATAAAAAACGTGACCGTTATTAAGTAGAAACGATATGTCCGAAAGTCCGGACATATCATAATAACAATTTTATGCGCCCACGCAAAAGCGGCGGAACAGACTCCAACTGCTGCGAAAACTCATCCTCGGCAGCAAATGGACGGTTCAGCACCAAAGTTTGAGCCCGTTTTTTACCTATCCCTTCTATAGACTCCAAGAGCTTTAACGAAGCCTTATTAATATCCAGCGGATCTAAAAAACCACGCAAAGAACGAGGTTCGTGCCCACAAACGATCACCGAAGCGACAGTACCAACCGGAATTTCCTGCCTGACTTTAACAGTGATGGCATACGAAGCAATCTGACGACAGTAAGATACTCCGTTTCGGCACTCCTCTACACGAACTGACGACAGAAGAGATCCCGATGGAAAGACTTTTCGCAACATTGGCGCATCCACCTCGTCGCGTATCTTTTCACGATAATAGCGATAGCGATTTATTACCCTCTTTGAAGCATCATAGGTCATACCTGTGCCAGGAAAAGGTAGCAGAGTTCGGATATTTATGCGCCTTAGAAGCAAACCCCGTGAAAGAATATCCATAAGGGCCTCGTAGTTGTATTTAAAGGTGTTCATGGTTTCACCCGGAAGCCCATGGATCAGATTAATGCCCGGGAGAAGTTTCGGTATGCCCTCTTCACGCCAGCCACCGGCACTGTTCATCAGAGTTACGACACGCAGGAGTGTTTCCGTGTCAACCTTCAGATTGTTCCGTTCGATGACTACAGGATCAAGCGATTCGACCCCCAGCGGCAGTGTGTCTCCAGGTGTTACAGCAGAAGCGATTGCAGAGAGTATGTCGTGCGACTCCTGCTCGAAATGAGCCACAGTTCCGGGATTAGCATTGTCTACATTTAACACTTCAATTTTTCCGTCCCGCTTTCGCTCTTCAAGTGCCAAAAATAGTGAAACAACTTCATCAACTTCCGGTTTAGGGAAAGAGGCTTTGTAAATTTCACACCGCGAACCATACGCAAGAATATCTGCCTGACGGCCGATACGAAAACGTGTTACTCCAGCATCGATGAGCGCATCAACCTCTGCTAGAATATCAATTTGCTTACGGAAGGTAATGGTATCAAAAATATGTTCTGAGCAAAAACTGCAGTGTGATGAGCGTGGGCAACCACGGTATGTCTCGATCTCGCAAATAACGGATGGAAAAAACGGATGTCGCTGCAACAGGCCGGCGCCCAGAACAGCCCAACGGTTCAGTTGGTTGTACGAGCGCATCCTATGCGAATCGCCCTCCCCTCTGACAGAGTCGAAGGCGTACTGTTCAATATCTCCATCCACTATAACTACAGGATAACTTTTTTGTCCCGTTATCTGCCGTGCGGCAAGCCCACCGGCTGCAAAAAAGGAGTCTGAATTAGAAATTACTGTTTTTTCGATCTCTTCAACGGTACCGATTTTATGCCCCAGATATTTACCTGGAACAACCGCACCGCCAACAAGAAAAACGGTGTCATACCGCTGTTGTAACAAGTAATTGAGAGAGCGCAACATGGCAACAGTCATATAAGTAATGGCAGAAGGTGAAACTCCAGCATCCAGCAGCGCGCCATAAATATAGCGGGGATAGGGCGAAACGAATGGCGGAACCCCGAAGCAGGCCGGCTCGTCTACATAAAAGTCCAGAATAAGATATTGTTTGGTCTGTTTCATGGTCTGATTATCTCTTCAAGAGCTCCATCTAATGAATTTTTGATTTTCAGCTCAAGATCTTTAAGCAGTTCCCCGATTTTGACAATATGCAAGTACGAAGCTTTGCTTTTCCCATAACGCACAAGAAGATCCTTTATCCGTTCATCTATGGTAACAATGGTATCATGAAGAACGCGTTTATCGGCATAAAAAACGATTTCGGCTTCGGTGAGTGAAGATGCAGGATCAAAATTATTCAGAGTTCCATGCTGTACGATGACTTCTGACAGTTCCGGATAGCCAAGCTCAGCTACAAGACGAGCTCCACTTTCGGCATGGTTATCACCTGTTATTAGCGATTGCGTCTTAGTGATATCGTGCAAGAGGGCAGCCGCGCATACCAAAGGGCAATTAACAGTTGTTTCATTATTAAGCGCTGTACAAATGGCTTTTGCTACATCACGCACACAAAGAGAGTGACGAATTATATTTTCTAACATACCGTAACGGTGAAAAAATTTACGGCATTCAGTTTCATCGGGAATAGGAATACCGGGTACGATCTTCATAGCAGGGAACCTCGATATATTAATAACTTTATTTTTAGTCCCAAACTACCGGCGCAGACGGTAGTTAATTAGAATAATTACCTTTTTAATCACATGAACTACAAGGGAGATTCAGCAGGACGGGAACATCAGCCCTTCAGAATAGACAGAATATATGTTGTCAGGTGGTTTTGATCAAAATCGACTGGGTCGACAAGCTCGATAATACCAGCCGCGAGAACAAGAATCTGAATTATTCGAGCAAGATCAGCAGAAGAAAGATCTGATTTACGACGCTGAGGGACATCTTCATACTTCTTTTCAATTAATTCCTGAAAGAAACCAAGATTCTCATGAAAAAACTTCTTAAATACTTCACGCACGCTCTCATCTTCGAAACTAAGAAGAAGAAGATTTAAAATTACATGAATATTATTCTTATCAAGAAAAAACTGCTCAATAACATAGAGAGCTGATATGCTCGCCTGCTCTTTTGAGTTTGCAATTCCTTCAAGTACAGAACGCCTTCCGGCCGTAATATCATTACAAAGCTGCTGAACAAGTTCGAAGTAGAGATCTTCTTTAGCACCAAAATAGTGAAGAAGCCCTCCCTTTGAAAGCCCAGCCTCTTCGGCAACATCCATGATTGTTATGTTCGAATAGACATTACTCTCAAGACAGCGACGGAATGCTGTAATAATCTCAAGCTTCTTCTCTTTTAACTTTTGCTCTTTATCCATATTGTTTAATTCCAGGCAAACTTTTTTAAAGCATAGGTTAGATCTATTAATTTATCAGTATAATTGCAAGAAATTTTTATAGAGCTATTCTTTGCCAGAAACGGGAGTAATCTTCACAGGCCACGTAGTTGTCAATACTCAAGCAAACAGAGGATGAGAGCTCAACTGCACACTCTATCAAGTTACTGAAAAACTCTACTCCTAACTGGCTGCGATCCTGGGCCGGAACATGGGAAATTGCAGCAACAATAGCCGCATTGAAGGTATCACCTGCGCCAATTGTACTTACAGGGACAATACACTTAGAATCAAACCGGCGGTGTTCGTTATTACACATAAGCTCGACCCCCCTTTCGGCCCTGGTTACAATTAGTGGCTTGTTAGCCAGTTCTGGCACACATGCAATTATATCTTCACAGCTTTTTACTCCGAAGATGTGCAGAGCATCCTCTTCAGAGAGCCTAACCACAGAGGCCAATCGCATGAGAGAGATAATGCGCTCAATAATTTCATTCTGGTTGCCGGTTTGTGCGGGACGGTAATTTGGATCGTAGAAGACAAAGGATGAAGCCGTAAGTGCATTTTGAACAAGGCCTCTGACTTCAGAGGATGTACGATCAGAAACAGCATAGAACGAGGCGATCAGCAGAACATCGTCCGGAGTAAAAGAGACGGAAAAAGAGGGAACCCTGGAAGCTTTATAAAACTGGTACTGAGCATCACCCGCATCATCCAGAAAAGCAAGTGCGATTGATGTCTGGTCATCGGAATGATGAAAAATATGATCGCAACCAACTCCATTTCCCTTAAGAAAGGTGGTAATAATTGATGAAGCCATATCATTCCCCAGATCGGTAACGAGTGACGCTTGAACTCCGAGTCTTGCTGCCGAAACAAGAGAGTTAAGAACCGAACCGCCCGGTGTTGACCCAACAGCAATACCCTCTCTGAAAATAATATCGATTAGGGACTCTCCTGCACCGTAAACCATGCCATCCTCCTGAAAATCTTATTAAAAGATTTAAAACTATACGAACACTTATTATTTCAGTTATGTTAAACCATACAGGGCACGAGTGTCCAATAAATTTAAATTTTTTCTAATGCAAAAAATTTTTTGATTATTATTGCGAATTTAGTTGACAGGAAAGTGGCTCAAGTGTTTATTGCTTTTACATTGGTTAAGAAATTTTCCCGGTGGCTATAGAGAGAGGGTCACACCTGTTCCCATTCCGA
Source organism: Spirochaetota bacterium (assembly GCA_027858855.1). Lineage (GTDB taxonomy): Bacteria > Spirochaetota > UBA4802 > UBA4802 > JAFGJZ01 > JAFGRW01. The sequence continues at coordinate 25,721 of JAQIBV010000041.1, forward strand.
ACACAGAAGTTAAGCCTCTCATCGCTGATGGTACTGCACGGGTGACTGTGTGGGAGAGTAGGTCGCTGCCG
>JAQIBV010000012.1 GCA_027858855.1 Spirochaetota bacterium
AGATGTGGATGTTTCTCAATCAATCACATATACAATTGAGGGAACAGACCCCGCAAATTTAAGTGACACCATTACATTTAACGCCGAAAGCCGCGTTCCCAATATAAACACAACCACAGATACGCTTTCTTTCGGCTCGCCTGTCTCTATTGATCTAGGAAGTAGCGCAACGTCTGAAGTGACTATCCTAAACAGTGGGACTGCACCTGCAGAATTGGAAGTTACAGGTATCACTATAGGAGGAACTAACGCATCAGACTTCTCTTTTGATACACTGACTCTGCCGATAACTATCGGGCCAGGCGGGTCAAACAGCAGTTCGGTTCTTCGTTTTACACCAGCATCGCCCTATTCGCCCGGTAGCCGAACCGCAACGCTGACAGTTGCTTCAGACGATCCCGATACACCGGCATTTACAATAGATGTTACTGGAATAATCACTGAGCCTGTAATTACGGCTAATATAACGCCTGTGTTTCCGGAGGCCGCACTGGGAGATTCAGAGCAGATCACCCTGACTCTAACAAACAGTTCTGAAAGCGATGCACAGATAACGGGTGTATCAATAAATCCATCTTCAGGTAACGCTGGAGAGTTTGCCATAACAAATGCTCCGGCATATCCGCTTACCCTGTCTAAAGGCTCACCCAATAGCGATATTATAATTACCTTTTCACCTGTGGAGCAAAGTACGGATGCACTTGATATCGCCAACAGAAGCCTGGTTCTTACAGTCGATCATGATACCGGACCGACAGACTTTCCCTTTAGCGGGATTACTGTAGCTTATCCAATGATTTCGCTTTCCCCTACTAGCCTTAACTTTGGCAATACCCTTGTGGGCTCAACTTCGGACAGGGTCTTGACAGTAACCAATATAGGATCGGCACCGCTTACTATAACTCCGTCGATAACTATCGGGACAGGTGAGTATTTAATCTTGTCCGCTCCGCTGGCTCCAATAGCCGCTGGGGACACGGCGGCAATAACAGTTCGTTATACTGCCGCCGGAACGACGGATAACGCGACTCAAGCCGGCACACTAAACATTGTTACCAACGATTACCTCACCGCTCAAAAGAGCATTAACGTTGATCTGACCGGGGTAGCACAGTATGAGGCTACCTGCGATGTAACACCCGCGTCTATCAATTTTGGCGCCATCGAAACCGGAACAAGCAGTTCTGCTAACATTGTTACAATTTCTAATAATGGCAAAGGGGACCTGACTATTGACAGCATCACTTCTTCTAATGCCAATTTTTTGGTTTCTGCTTTTTCACCCAGTGCTATTCCCGAAGGAGGTAGCGGCACGTTTTCGGTAACCTATTCGCCAACAGCAGCCGGAGCACATACAGGTACGATAACTATCGTAAATTCTGACGAGGGTAATTCAAATGGCGATGTTACTATCAGTTTAAGCGGAAGTGCCGTTGCTCCTGTAATTGGTGCTTCAATCAGTTTCGCAGGTTTTACACCTATTGGAGATACATTATCAGCAGATTTGGAAATCACTAATGGTGCCGCTTCTGTCGCTGATCTTGTGATATCATCGGTTACTTTATCCAACAATACCGATTTTGAGATTAACTATACATCGTCCTTACCGATAAGTATCGGGCCGGGCGCTAGCAATAACACAATAAAGATTATTTTTAAACCGCAACCGACATATACCGCCACAAAGACTACAGTTATTACCATTGTTAGCAATGATCCGAATGATAATCCGCATGTTATCACGCCTGTAGATGCTACGGTTGAAGCTCCTGATATTACCTCTGGCGATGATATAAGTGGAGCAGTTTTTTCGGATACAGCAGTTGGTACAACCAGCGCAACAGAAAGTTTTACCTACACAAACGATGGACCAGGTACACTTACTATCTCATCAATAACCTTAACCGGAACAAATGCAGCAGATTTTACAATTGTTTCGAACCCTGCACCGGTATCAGTACTAAATGGATCTACAGCTACAGCTACTGTCAATGTGACTTTTTCACCCTCAGCTACAGGAACGCGTAGAGCCAATATCAGCTTTGCCTCGGATGACCCGGATACGCCAGCAAACTATGAAATAACGGGAACCGGCATTCAGGAGGCCGTTGGAACTATTGCTCTTGTTGGCACCATACCTCTTACTGCGGTTGATTCGGTTAGTGCTGGTACAGCCCTTTCGATACAAAACAGTGGAAATTCTACTTTGACGGTCTACTCGGTAATATCGACCGGAACTAATGCATCTGATTTTTATGCTACAGGACCTTTTCCGATAACTATCGGCGCCAGCTTAACAAATAGTACCGATATTTCTGTTTTCTTTAAACCGACGGCACTTGGAATGCGTGAAACCGACCTTGAAATATATAGTAGTGCGCCAGGGTCACCACACTCGATAACTATCAGCGCCAACGCAAATGCTATAATTGACAACAAGATGGCCGGTGACAGTCTTAACACCGGCAAATACTCATCTATCGATATTTCGGGAACGAATATCTATATAAGTTATTACGATGAGACAAACCAGAGACTTAAAACAGCCGTTTCTAACGATTACGGCAATACATTCTTTGTATCAGCGGCTGATCCTGCAATCGGTCGAGGTAAGTACTCACAGATTAAAGCTGATGGTACAGATGTTTTTATCGCGTATTATGATGAACTAGCTAAAAATCTTCTTTTTATCTCATCCATTGACGGTGGGGCATCTTGGGGTACTACGGTAGTTGTCGACGGAGTTGGCTCTGATTGTGGTGAACATATCTCGATGGCTCGTAATGGTGCCAACCTCTATATTTCGTACTACGATAACACTCACGATATGGTTAAATTGGCTCATTCAGCCGATAGTGGAGCAAGTTGGGATGTATATCTTGTGGATAAAACGACCTGTGCGGGTACATCGGTAGCTGTTTCTGGAACTACTGTGCATTTAGCCTACTATGCAGAGAATAGTTATGCCTCGTTGTTTTCGATAGATGCACCAAGCGGTGAATATGATTTGAGTGGATCTGATCATGACTTTAATCTTGAAATTGATGGGACAACTGAAAACATAATATTACCTGATAACGCGTCCACAACTATTGACTTTATCGTTGGCAGAATTAACACTGCTTTTACACCGGCAATAAAAGCCTATAACTATAACGGGCGACGGGCTGCTGTATTTGAACAGACCGCAGGTGATACCAACGGAATCGAGATTAATAATGGAGTAGAAACTTCTGTTAATGGGATATTGTTTGCTACAGTACCAACTACAGTTGCTGACGGAAATGCTTTAATACAGGAGCTTCGTTATGCTAAATCAACAAGTCTGCATACCTGGGATATTCAAAGTATCGAAAACGGCGGCTACGGTCTTGCTCCTTCTCTTGCTGTCGATGGTAATGATCTTGGTGTTTCTTATGTAACCGATGATACTACTGGAACTATCCGTTATGCATCTTCAGGGGATAGTGGAGCAACTTGGATAGTTATCGGAGATTTATTCTCTCCTGGCTCATCTTCAGGGTATTATTTTGGTTCACTGAGTTTTGATGGTTCCGGTTCTGCTCTTTTTGCTTTTTATGATGAGAACAATGATATACTTATGTTTACCAAAGGCGGATACGATGGAACTAATCTGGATGCAGGCTCGATAGTTATCGACAGTAATACCGGCCGTGGAACTTTTCCTGCTATGGCCATCAGTGGTTCTGATCTCTTTATTATCTATTTTGATGATAATGATGATGATATTATAATTATAAAATCCGAAGATATAGGTGATACATGGTAATTCTTGAAGAACTCTGATACTTATCGGGATTATTTAATTTTTTTCAAAAGTTTATCAGCCTGTTTTAAGCCAAGCGATGAGGATTTTTCTAAATCGCCTTGAGCAGACTTAAAATCTCCTTGGTTAAAGTACAACTGACCTCTTCGAAAATACGCTGCTGCATGATTTTCATCAATTTTTAGAATAGCAGTGTAATCATCTATGGCTTTTTTGCTTTCATTTAGAACTGTATAGCAGTAAGCTCTGTTATTTAGTGCACTTATGCTTGGTTTTATTCTGATTGATTCTGTGAATAGCTCCAGTGCTTTACGATAATCACTTTTTCTCATATGAGCTACGCCTGCATTATAAAAAAGTAGATAGTTATCGAGATTTTCCTTAATCTGAGCAGCTAAAACATCAATGGCCTGATCTATTTTGTTCTCACGAATAAGATCTGAAGAAAAATTAATAGCCTCTTCGTCAGAAAACTCGCTAGAACTCCACTCAGCACGGTAAATATAAAGTGATATTAATATAATTAATATAGTAACGACTACAATTAATAACTTTTTCACGATCATCCTCCATCAAATTGTATGCTATTTTGGAAATACTCATTTACTTCTTCAGTTTTTGGAATCTGTCCCCATGTGATGACCAAAACCGGCTTATTACAAATAATAATTTTTGCCATGTTGTATGTTTCTATCAAATTATTATTTTCCTGTAAAACATAATTATTTTCAATCGCAAAAGCTAATAGATATGAAACAGAACACTTAAACATTTTACGCGAATCGAGGAGAGTTTCGTACAAAAATTGTTCAGGATATATATGTAATTTCTTCCATTTCATATTTTTTACGGTTTTCTGGTAAGCTACAGTCTTTTTGTCGGAAAAATCCTGATAAATTTTACTGCTAACTAATTTGTGTAATAAATCTATAGCGTATTCACCGGGCTTAACACCATTTTTCTCTGCCAACTCACATAATTTTTCAAATAAATCAAATCGAATGTTCACAGTTGTATCAATCATCTTCTACCTCTCAATGATTAATACGTAGAAATCTTTTTTATTTAAAAATTTTTTATAAAAATCCGATATTTTTATAAAAAGTGGTTTATTGTGTTAAAAACTATCTACTATTCCCTCATTATGAGTCTTATTTTGTCTTTAACTTCATGTAATATCAATTTTGAAAAACAAATCCCTGATGGAAATAGAGAATCCGATCTACGAATTTCTCCATCGAAGATAGTTATCGAAGAAGATACTTATCACCAAAACCCCTCTCAAAAACATTTCGCACCATCTAAAATAGGTTACATAGTATACGACACAAACGAAAACCAGGTACTGTTCTCACATAATCGAAAAAAGCTATTTATGCCGGCATCTACAGCTAAACTAATTACAGTTATAACTTCCTTCATAGTCCTGGGCGATAACTATCGATTTACCACATCACTTTACTATAATGGGATAATAAAGGATAGAACTCTGCACGGAGATTTGTACTTAAAAGGGGAGGGAGATCCATCATTCACGGTATCAGACATGGTTAGCATGATTGCACAATTACGTAGAAAAGGAATAACGTCAATAAATGGAACTTTCTATTATGATAAATCATCTTTAACCAGCAAAACGGTTCTCAACAACAAATTTGATGAAGATGAGTCATATAATGCCGGTATCAGTGCTCTTTCCTGTGAATATAACTATATTTCAGTCAATTGGTCGACTCCAAACAAGGATGGAGTTGTTGAATTCAACACTACCCCTGATCTGCCTTATTTTAAAATGGAAAGGAGTGACAAAGATCTGCAAAAACATGAGAAATTTGTTCATATTTACGATAACTATCGAAGTAAATGGCAACTTTCAAAATCAATCACCAAAAGAGGGCGACACAGGCTACCTGTACGTAACACAGCATTGCACACTGCATACCTATTCCGAAAAATATGCGATATACACGGGATTAAACTTTCGTATCCCAAAGAAAGTATAATCCCTGAAGATTCACGACCGATTATTCAGCATAAAGGCAAAACTGTTGCATCTATCGCAAAAACTACACTGGAGTTTAGTGTAAATCAATCCGCAGAACTCCTTTTTCTGAATAGTGCCAGGAAAATTGCGAAAAAACCATTAAGTTATTCTGAAAGTAGCGTCATTATCGCAAATTTATTAAAGAAAAAATTCCCAAAAATAGACTGGACTGGTTTCAAAATAGATAACGGCTCCGGTCTAACAACATCTAGCCGTATGAGCCCCGAACAACTTCTCGCACTCCTGATATATGCCGATTCGAACCGCTATGATTCTAAAGAGTTCGAGTATTATCTATTACCATCCGGTTGGGGCTGGTCACTACGTCGACGATTCAATAAACCCGAAAATGAGTTCACTTTATATGCAAAAACGGGTACAATCAACTACGCAACAGCCCTTGCCGGGCTTTTTTACACCAAATCCGGCAAACGCCTGCTATTCGTATTCTTCAATACCGATAATTATCTAAGAGAACTCTATGACCGTGACACTAAAAATCGTGAAGAGAAACCTCAAAAAGACGCACGCATCTGGCATGCAGCATATTTAACAGCAATGGATGCCATGATTAACGACTGGATTCACAACTTATAAAAAAAATTCGCCCTTTTTTCGAAAAACCCCGTCTACTATAATGAAGAGTATTAAAACAAAACGGGGTATGGCATGTTGTCCAAAACAGTTTCACTGGGTATTAATGGTATAGACGCTCACATAGTTGAGGTAGAGGTCGATTCGATACGGGGTTTACCCGGATTCACTATAGTCGGGTTACCGGATTCATCTGTCAAGGAGGCAAAAGATCGCATTCGTTCAGCAATCGAAAACTGCGGGTTTTCATTTCCGCCAAAAAATTATGTTGTTAATCTTGCGCCTGCCGAGTTTAAAAAACAGGGTTCAAACTTTGACCTACCCATCGCAATTGCTATTTTACAACACTCCGGACAGATTGATGTAAACATAGAACTATTCCCAATGGTTGGAGAGCTGTCACTGGACGGATCACTTCGGGCTGTACAATCTACAATTTCCATGACTCTGACTCTGTATAAACGAAAATTTAAACGCTTTATAGTACCATACAGTAATCGTTACGAAGCAACAGCGATAAACAACATCCGTGTTTTCCCTGCTCGATCGCTTTATGAGGTCATCAGCATTCTGGAAGGAGACATAGAACCATTTACTGAAACAAAAGAGAGCACCAATACAGAATACTCAATAGACTTTGCTTCAATTTCCGGACAGGAGGGAGTCAAGCGTGCAGCCGAGGTGGCCACGGCCGGTTTTCACAATTTCCTGATGTACGGCCCGCCCGGCTCGGGAAAAAGTATGATAGCAAAAGCAATACAGGGAATTTTACCACGCTTAACTAAAGAACAATCCATTGAAACAACAATCATACATTCAAATGCAGGCATTCTTCCATTAAATAACGGGCTTATCAGCTCCCCGCCTTTTCGCTCACCGCACCATACATCATCACATATATCCATTGTCGGTGGAGGACGAATTGCCTCTCCAGGTGAAATTTCACTATCCCACAATGGCATTCTGTTTTTAGACGAGTTAACAGAATTTCAAGGCTTCCTACTTCAAACCATGCGACAACCGCTAGAGGATGGAATCATCACAATATCAAGAGCAGCAGGCACTTCCGTATATCCTGCAAGGTTTATGCTGATAGGCGCATGCAATCCCTGCCGGTGTGGCTACCTCTTCGATAAAGAAATTGAATGCACCTGTTCTAATGCATTAATCCGTTCATATTATGGTAAGATTTCGGGACCACTGATAGACAGAATCGATATTGAGCACTATGTTCCACGTATTGCCTATGAAAAACTTACCCACAGTCTTGTTTCAGAGAAATCAGAAGATATCAGGTCGCGAATTGAAAGATGCCGAGCAATTCAACATGATCGTTTTAAAGAACTACCCTACTCTTTCAATGGCCAGATGAGTTCAGATGATATAAGAAAGTTTTGCATGCTCACAGCAGACGATGAACAGTTTCTTATTAAATCATCACAAAAGCTAAGATTATCGGCACGCAGCTATTTTCGTATACTGAAAATAGCACGCACAGTTGCCGATCTTGATGAAACAGAAAAAATTAATAAATCACATCTTCTGGAGGCACTCTCATATAAAAATCTCCCTCGCAACTATGAGCTCTACTTTTCATAATAACCAGTGAATAATAAAAATATTTTTCTCTACTTGACTTATAAGAATAGAGGATTTAGATTCTTAAAAATCATGGATAATTACTAAAATGAACAAATCCCCTATTCTTATAGTAGAAGATAATCCTATTGAAGCAAACGACATTGCCACTGCAATTACCTGTGTCGGTTACTCCAACTACCACCTCTGCAGCAGTGGAGAAGACGCCCTTCTTTTCTGCGAAAATACAGCGCCGCTACTTGTTCTTATGGATATCGGGCTATCAGGTAAAATAGACGGTATTGAGGCTGCCGAAATACTTATTCATGAAAGAAACATTCCGGTTATTTATCTGACCGGTAGTAGCGACAATGACACCATTATCCGAACAAAAAACACGCATCCCTATGGATTTCTGCTAAAACCGGTATCCAACCGTTTTATGCACATCACCATAGAAATGGCACTCAGCCGTTATGAGCTAGAGTCTCAACTAAAAAGAAATAAGAACTTTATGACTCTCACGCTCAACAGCATAGTTGAAGGAGTAATTGCGGTTGAACAGGGGGGTAAAATCATCTTTATCAATGAGCAGGCTCTCAAACTAATCGGACTGTCTCATGAGGAAGCGCTGGCTCAACCCGTTAACCACGTATATAAGACAATTGACCCAATAACTGGTACAATTATGGACTGCACACCCCTTTCCGTAATTGAAACCGGTGAATCTGTTATTTACCGCGAAACGCATGACCTGTTGAACTCATCTGACAATCATATTCCCATTTCTGAAAATTGCTCTCCCCTGATAAACAGCTCAAATCAGCTTTTTGGTGCTGTTCTTGTTTTTCAGGATATATCTCTAAAAAAACAATCTGAACAGGAAAAACTTAAAACTCGAAAAATGGAATCGATGAGCAAACTCGCCAGCGGACTTGCACATGATTTTAATAATATTTTAACAGGTGTTATAGGCAATGTTTCTATATTAAAAATGCTACTGGAGACTACTGATCCGCAAATAATCGAAATCATTCAAGAGATCGAAAAGTCTTCAAACCGTGCACGTGATCTTGCAAATCAGATTCGCCTTTTCGCCAAAGGCGAATCACCGGCAAAAAAAGCTGCGGACCTGAAATCACTAATAACAGATACTGGCTCTTTCGTACTGGCCGGCTCTATGGCAGGGCTTGACATACAATACAACACTGAAATAGACTCTCTTACATTTGACCCACAACAGATGTGTCAAGTTTTCGAAAACCTTCTGATGAATTCAAAAGAGGCGATAACCGGACCGGGTTCAATTTCAATAATTATCACTGAACAACGCATCGGTTCATCTTCTCCGCTTGATGTTCAGAGTGGATCATATGTCCGGATAACTATACGGGACACCGGTTCGGGGATCTCTCCAGAGATAGCTGAACATGTTTTTGAACCATTTTTCACAACAAAAAAGAGTTCTAGCGGAATGGGGCTTGCTACAACCTACAACATTGTTAAATCACACGGCGGCACGATCATCCTTGATTCTATGGCAAACCCGACATCTTTTTCCATCTACCTGCCGGTTGACAGAAATCTAAAAGAAAACTCCTCACGCGAATCTACCATGCCAAAAAATTCACACATTCTGATCGTTGATGACGAAAAGAGTATCCTTATAATGCTCGATAAGATGCTGACTACTCTGGGATTTATACCACATGTTTTTTCTCGCCCGCAAAAGGCTCTGGAGTTTATTAAAACCTGCAAAAACGAAGACACTATAATTAATGCCTGCATTCTGGATCTTTCAATACCGGGCACAGAGGGAGGAGCCCTGTCATTAATTGATGTAATCAAGGAGAGCTTTCCTGAAGCACTCTACATCCTGATTTCAGGACACCAGTGTGAAAACCCTGTAATTGCCGAGTATAAAAAATACGGCTTTGACGAACTTATTCATAAGCCGTTTTCCTTATATGATCTGCAATCACTTCTTTTAAAATAATCGAAAACCATTTCCACATAGATGACGAGGTCTCCATGTACAGAACAACTGTGACGCTTTTACTTACACTACTGATTTTTTTATACAGTTGTGAATCTATGGATACAAGTTTTAGACTTAAAAAAAGTGAATTTGAGTCCTTACCTGCCGGCGAACTTGTCTGTCCTGAAACCAGACTTGATACTAATAAAAAAGTTGTCGCACTTACTTTCGATGCCTGTGGGGGACGCGGCTCAAGCGGATACGATGCTGAACTGATCTCATATTTAAGAGAGCAGAATATCAAAGCTACTCTCTTTCTGAATGTTCGCTGGATAGAAAAAAACTTCGATGCTTTTACAGACCTGATAAATGACCCGCTTTTTCAGATTGAGAACCACGGCTTGCGCCATAAACCGGCTACAGTAAATGGAGCTTGTGTTTATGGTATTCGCGGTACACGTAATATAGATCAGTTAATAGAAGAGGTAGAATTATCGGCTCAACTATTTGAGAAGTATGGTGCAAAAAAACCAAAATACTTTAGATCAGGCACAGCATGGTACGACACCGCATCTATTAAAATAATAGGCTCTTCAGGAATTATGGTGGTAAAATAAATCAGGATTTTCAAGTATTTACATATGAAAGAGACATTAGAGCAGTTTTATAACGCATTACTTGGGATAGAAAGCCCTTGGGAGG
>JAQIBV010000022.1 GCA_027858855.1 Spirochaetota bacterium
TGTTGATGGGGAGTACACTACTTTTGAGTTTAATACCAAGACTTATGATTACCGGATTGATGACACTCTTCTTACTTCTATACCAAAGAAGTTCAATACTCCTGATGAACCCATGAATATGGGTACTTTTACCCCGGAACTTCGCTATGTCGGATATGAGGGCGGAAACAAGATCAGGTGTATTCGCTATCTTAATGATATTGAAGAACCCCTGGGAGAGTTTGTGTTTGAGAAAAAGTAGCTTAACGGTTGTGTAGTGTTTCCAACGGTTGGAAACTATAAATTGTTGACAATCTAAAGATATATTAGTATATTGTTGAAGCGATTACAGATCGGTCCATCATCGATCGTTCCTTCGGGAGTGATCGCTCCGATAAAAAGCTCTGCCATTTGGCGGGGCTTTTTTTATGGCCAGTGTTTGATGAAAAAATCAGTAGATTGAAGTTTATTCCATATCTTGAGTAATTCTTTATCATGCCATTTGCTTGGGGCGTGGTTATTTCCAAAACGTCCGGCCATATAGACAATCATGTCTGCTGCTTGAAGAAACCTGCTGTGGTGAGACTGGGTGAAGTAAATAGTGTCTTTGATTTGACCAAGAGGTCTGCCAAAGGCCATTGGTGTTCTCCCATAGTGTTTGAATTGGGAGAAGTCCCGTATTGATCTTGTAATTTCATCTTTTTCATAATCACCGAAAACAAGCCCACAAGACTTATGCTCTCCATTGATTTCTATAAAATTACAAAACTGTTCGAGAATAAGGGTTAAGCCTAACCTATACTCTGGTTCTGGGTATAGGTATTTTCTGTTATGTTCAACAGCATTTATCGAAACCAGCCTGATTGCTACTTTGCAGTTGATAATGTTAGTAACCACGTCATTGAATAGTTGGATTCTGTCTTTAATACTCCGTGATTTGAAAACACCTTTGCCGTGAAAGATGTGGTTCCCGTGCAGTTCCGTAGAGTTTTGTAAGATATTGCTTCCAAAGAAATTATACTGGATTTGCATCATGTTGTTTTCAAAGTCAGTTATATTATCTCTATTGAGAATAATCCCGCCAATATGAAAGATAGGGTTTTCTTTAGATATTTTGTTTTCATCAAAGTATAGGAAATACATCTCACATCTTCCCCGCCGCTTTAAGATAAGTTGCTATCATATCAGAACAGTGCTTTAGTACGTCAATTTGTATCTCGTCCGGGAGTAGTTGTAACGCTTCTATTAGATGGCGGTATTCTAAAGGGATACCGTCTTTTCCCGTTGCGAAAAAATCAGACAATGATACCTCATAAATATTACAGCATTTTTCAATAGCTTCGAGAGGCGGGTATTTAGATTTCTCCCACCTTGAAACATTTACATCACTTGTAGAAAGTTTTTCGGCTATGTCTTTTAATTTTAAGTTTTTACTCTTCCTTATATCACGCAGTCTTTGTCCGTACATTACATCCTCTATATCACATTTTTGTTATTAATAATAACAAAATATGTAAAAAATCAAGAATTTATTAAAAAATTCGTAAGAAAAGGTTGACAAAATTACAAATAATGTTATTATTAATAAAGAACTTACAAAATATGTTAGTGAGGTACAGATGGCTTATATAATGAATATATCAACAAGAGAAAAGGAGAAAATGGACATTATCGAAGAGTTTATTTCCTATAAGAATAAAAGCGATATGTCTATTGTCAAGTCTCGGATTTTAACCGATTTGTTGATTGATGGTGTTAGGTATCAATCACAGACAGATAAGAAATTGGCAAAAACAATGGAGAAATGTTTCAGTAAGCTAAAACAACGTGCACAAAATTAAAAAGGAACGGCCACACGCTACCAACGATATAACCGTTCCTCAATAATACGAGGTATATAGTATGGAAAAATCCCTACAAACAGTCAACTCAAAAACAGAGCTACAGACTGAAATCACAACAGAAAAGCTGATTGAGTATCTTGATGTTGTCGGTTTGAGTTCAGAGCTTAAGCCACAAGAGAAAACTCAATTTATCGAGATTGCAAGAGCTTATCAGCTTAATCCTTTCAAGCGAGAGGTCTATTGTGTTGCATACGGTCAAGGACAGTACAGGAAACTATCAATCATAACCGGTTATGAAGTCTATCTTAAGAGAGCTGAAAGAACCGGTTTACTTAATGGCTGGAAAATCAGAACCGAAGGTCAAATCCGAGACAGTAGCTTAAAAGCTATTATTGAAGTATACCGTAAAGACTGGACTCAACCGTTTGTACATGAAGTTTATTACCGTGAATACGTACAGAAAGACAAGAATGGAAAGGTGAATCGTTTCTGGTCAGAAAAGCCGGTTACTATGCTTAAGAAAGTTGTTATTGCGCAGGCATTTCGACTTTGTTTTCCTGATGAAATCGGCGGTATGCCATACACTAGCGATGAATTACCGGAAAACATGACTACTGGTAACACCGATACTGGTAAGACAGATACTGGTAAGACCGGTACAGGTAAGACCGATACTGGTAAGACCGAAAACAAAAAACCAGAGTCAAAAACAAAACCTAAGACCGAGTACATACCTCCGGAAAAACAGACTGAACGTCCGAAAGAGATAACTAAGACTGAATACGAAACTGCTAAACGGACAATTGGTAAGCTCAATACAGTTAAAGCTCTAAACGACTATTACCGAGATACAATCTTTCCACGCTTCACTGGTAACATGCATGATGAGCTTGTCGAGCTATGCAGTATAAGAAAAGACGAGCTTAAGATGTTATCGGACTATGAATCACAGGAGGCCGTGTAATGACAGCTTTTGAAAAATTGGTTCGTTACGAGTTACGAAGGTGCGGTCTTACGTCTGAAAAGGATGTGCAGGACTATCTATATGTATTAGAATACAGTGTTGACGAAGATCTGGGTGAAAAGGAGTTGAGAGACTTCAACGAGATTAGAAAAGCAGTCATTACTACAACTCAAAAGTTCGCTCATCAGATCGATATGGAAAAAATGAAAAAAAGGAGCAGAAGCCATGAGACAGCTATCGTTTTCTAAAATAAATTATTTCAAAAAATGCGGAGCAAAGTATCGACTTCGATATATCGAAAAAATTAAGCCTGAAACCACACCTGATTATATGAGTGTTGGTAGAATGGTTGATAACGCTCTTGTATTAGCAAATGAAAAAAACGCAAGTTTTGACGATGTAATCCGAAACGGTGAAATAACGTTTGATGATCAGAAATGGTATTACTACTGCAAAGGTATTTATGATAATAGAAAAGAGCTTTATAAGAAAGTTTTTGGTGATGACCAAGTAAAGCTACAACAAAAAATATCTATGCCTATTATCGATCCTGAAACCGGTGAAACCATTGATGCTGAAATGATAGGTTATCTTGACGGTGAAAGCAAAGTCAAAGCTAAAATCTATGAGATAAAAACCGCAAGTCAGGTTAGCGAAAACACTCTCCAAGAATATGAGTTCGGCGGTCAGACTCAACTCTATTCTTTCGCAAAAAAAGAAGAATTCGGCATGTATCCAGAAGTAGAGTATGTTTTTGTTAAAAAGCCTATGATAAGACTCAAAAAAAGCGAAACACAAGAGGAGTTTTATCAAAGGATGTATGAGTGCGGTTTTGAGCAAGAGGTACAGACGTTTACTGTTCATTATAGTGAAGCTCAAATTCTGGAAACTGTAGACTACTTTTTTAAGTCTATCAAGGATTTAGAAGTAGCTGAAAAAAACAACCACTTCTATCTAAACAGAAATGAATGTTTTCAGTACGGTAACAAGTGCGAATACTTTGATATGTGTTGGAAAAACGCAGTAGAAACGGAATCCGCATAATCAAAAAAGATAGTTACCGGTCTATCTTTAAATAAAACCGGAATCAATCATAAGGAAAATACTATGAAAATATTAGGTTTGAAAATAAAATCGCTTCGTAAAATTAAAGCGGCTGAATTAAGTTTTGACGGAAAAAACCTAGTGCAAATTCGAGGCAAGAACGAAGCCGGTAAAAGCACAATTATTGACGCTTTGTCAATTCTACTTAATGGTAAATCAGGAACACCAGAAGGAGTTATTTCTAAAGGTGAAAGCAAAGCTGAAATAATTGGTACTATTGATAATTACACTGTTAAGCGTGTAATCAAGGATGGCTCACAAACTCTTGAAATAAGAGATGAAAATAATGCAGTTATGCAACGGCCACAAGAGTTTTTAAATAAAATTTCTGGAAAGTTCATAGATCCGTTTCATTTTTCAGAACTTGAAAGCAAAGAGAAAAGAGCGTTCTTGATGAAACATGCCGGTCTTGATTTTTCCATTATTGACGAACAGATCAGTAGTACAGAGCAAGATAGATTGCTTGTAGGTCGAGAAGTTAAGGCAATTGGAGAGGTGAAACCTGTTAAACCTGTAGAAGAGAAATCTATTTCAGACCTATTACAAAAAAGAGGTGAACTTGTCAGCTTTAACGAAAAACAGGAACAGCTTAATCGTCAAAAAGCAGATGCGAAAAACAAGCTCACTAATCTGGAAGTTGAAAAAGAAGAGCTTATCAGGAAACTTAATGAGTTGGAATCAAAAATTGAAGCGGTAAGTGTAGATTATTACAACATGCCTGAACCGGAACCAGTTAAAGATGTAACGGCAATAGATACAGAAATTGCTAATCTTGAAGAGAACAATAAACTGGCAATTGCTTATAAACAATATCTGGAAAAGAGAGAAGCAAAAAAACAGAAAGAAGATGAATATGCTACTCTTACAGAAAAAATCAAAACGTTTCGAGATGAAAAGGACTCACTACTTAAAAATGTAAAGTTACCAATGGATGGACTTGTTATTACAGATGCTGGTTTAGAGTACAATGGAATATCTGATAACAA
The DNA here is from genome assembly GCA_027858855.1 of Spirochaetota bacterium. Lineage (GTDB taxonomy): Bacteria > Spirochaetota > UBA4802 > UBA4802 > JAFGJZ01 > JAFGRW01. The sequence continues at coordinate 4,878 of JAQIBV010000022.1, forward strand.
CTGGTCAACTTCTCAAAGTATAAAGATATCCGCTTCTATATCAGCAGCATATGGAAGCGACCTCAAAGTGATGTATGTTAAAAGAGGTGAAAGTCTTGATAGTGAAAGTCTTGTAGAATTGTCTGCCTTTGCTGAAACGAATGATTATCAGATAGTAATTGAGATAGTTGATAACGAATCTGGAAGTAGTGCGGATGGTATTTTCTACATTGAAGAAGGCGAGGTGCTATAATGATACGAAAACGAATCCTACTACAAGAAATCAAGAATGGAATAGTTGTCGAAGAAATGAATACTGCAATCAATACGATTGCAGAGAATTTAAGTGATGATAAAACCGACCAGTTTAAGCCAAGAAGCATAATTTTAAAGCTGAATTTTCAGAGGTCACAAAATGCAGAGGACTTGATCGGTGTTTCGTATTCTGTTGAAAAAAAACTTGTATCACGAACAGAAGATTTAGGAATCTTCGCTCTTGATTGCACAAATGAATATGGAGAACCAATGATTGTAGAGCAGTTAAGTCTGTTTGACTCGGAGGTGTAGCTATGAAATTGCTATATTTTGATACTGAAACAACCGGACTTGATCCGGTTGTAAACTCAATAATCCAGATATCTGGCATTATCGAGATCAATGGTATACTGGTAGAAGAGTTTAATTTCATGGTCAAGCCGGTAGAACCAAGAGAAATGATGTCAGATCAGGCTTTGCAGACTCACGGATATGAAGGCTATTATTTTACCAAGTTTCCAGAACCGGCAGAAGTAAAGAGAAACCTTGAAAAGATATTCTCTCGATACGTGGATAAGTTTAACAAACATGACAAGTTTATACCGGTTGGTCAGAACATAAGTTTTGATATTAACTTTCTTAAAAACTTCTGGGAGAGGGAAGGGGACAAGTATCTTTTCAGCTATGTCAATGTAGCAAGCCAGGTTGATACTCTTGCAACGTTCAGGATGTTACGGCATTTAGGCCTGATTGAATCACCGGACTTAAAACTTGAAACACTTTGCAGATATTACGACATCGAGCTTAACGCTCATGACGCTATTTCTGATATAAACGCAACAAGAGAACTGTATCAGATAATCAAAACTAAATTAAAATGGAGCGAGCAATGACAGATATAAACAGAGTAAATATAATTGGCCGGTGTACAAGAGAACCAGAGCTTAAGACGATAGGTAGCGGAGCATCTGTCTGTACTGTCTCAATAGCAGTAAACCGCAGTTATGGCGTGAACGGTGAGAAGAGAGAAGAGGTGTCTTTTTTCAATGTTGTGATTTGGGGGAAGGCGGGGGAAGCCTTTGCTAAATACGGTTTTAAAGGTCAGAGAGTAAGTGTAGACGGTAGACTTCAACAGAGACGTTGGCAAGATAACGATGGAAACAGTCGCTCTGTAATTGAGATTGTAAGCGATAACTTTCAATTTCTTTCTTTCAAAGACGATAACCATCAACAGAAAGAGCAAGCGGACGACAATATCAATTATGCACCTACATATCCGGCAGAGCCTGAGCTTGTTAGTAATGACGATCTTCCGTTTTGAGGTGCTGATGGAAAAAAAATGCTTTAAATGTGGTAATATAAAATTGTTGTCTGAGTTTTACAAGCACCCTGGAATGAAAGATGGACATCTAAATAAATGTAAAGAATGTGCAACCAAAGATCAACAAAAGATTTATCGTAAAAACATAAATCATTATAAAGAGTATGATTTTAAGCGAAATTCTTTACCTCGGAGACGAGATGAAAGAAAACAACATAGTCGGTGGCTTAGAAGAAATAAACCCGAAAAGGTTAAAGAATACAATTACCGCTATAATAAAAAACAAAAGAAAGCCTCCGAGACCTTGAATAATTATTTAAGATTCCATAAAGACTTAAAGCAATCGTGCATAATTTGGTGGATCTGTGAAGGCGGAAGCTCATCATGAAGATTATGATAAACCTTTAGAAGTGATTTGGCTTTGTCGAGAACATCATGTATTGATACATGCTGCTAAAAATTATGTAAGATGGTATAATAATAACAAACACAAGGTAGGATGATCTACAAAGGAGGTAAACGCCCGCCGGAGCGCATCCGGCACAACGACGGGATGGTGGAATTGGTAGACTCAGTATCGGCGCGACATGGGATATAAATGCAATAGAGATGTGCTATTGTATCCGCCCCCACGATACTTGTTTCACAAACAATTTGGAGGTTCGAATCCTTCACCTGTCAATGCCCCTTAGCTAACGAAGCGGAGAGATATAGAAAGGCTCTCTCAGAATGTAGGCTGGTATTATCCGGCACGGATTAAACCTACTTAGTGCATCAGCCGTGAGTAGTGCAGAAGCTACTCGCGGCAACCTAAAGAAACAGGAGGTTTGTCATGGCAGATTATGACCGTTGGTTAGATAAAGAGATAGATTTTCACATGGATAAAGTTGAGGGAGAAGAGAAGGGCGAAGAGGAGAAAGAAAACGAAGATTTGGGGTATATAGAATATGACAGCGAGTATATGTCCGATATGTGGTTTGGGAAACAATGAAAACATCTGAAATTGAAATGGCAATGGTAAGGCATCTTGATGCCAGAAAGAATTTGATTGTTCCAAATGTTTATTGGGGAATGTTTGATCACGAGCTTGATCTTTGTGTGGTCTCAAAAGCTGGATACATAACAGAGATAGAAATTAAAGTCAGTCTATCAGATCTGAAAAAGGATAGAGCAAAAAAGCATCTGCACTATGACAAGAAAGACCGGATCAAGTACCTATATTTCGCTATCCCAGCAAAACTGGCAAAACACATTGAACATATACCAAAAAATGCCGGTGTATATGTTGTTACCACTAAAGGTCGAGTCGTTAAAATAGCGAGCTCGAAACCATGGCCTAAAGCAAGAGCCCTAACCATTGAAGAGCGGTATATCGTAGCAAGGTTAGGAGCACTAAGAATCTGGAACCTTAAAGAGAGAATAACAGAAAAGGAAGTGTGGTTACAGAAGTTGGCAAAAGATAGTAGAGGAGCGTAAGAATGTCTGTTCGGGAAATAAAGTATAATGTTAGAAAATGTGATTTTTGTGGTAAAGAGATAAAAGATACCGCCCATTGCCACGAAGGTTTTAGATATGCACTTCAAGGCCTCAAGTATGAGGTATGGTACAGTGGAGTATGTGAATGTTCTGATATTTGTGTGGAGTGTAACCAAAAGATTTGTACTTTCCTTTATGATAATGGATTTTTCGATCATGGAGTGAAATCATGAAATGCACCTGGAAAGGATGTGATAATCAAGCAGATATCAAGCTCTACAATAAATTAGGGTTTGAGTGGGCAAACCTCTGTAATATGCATAATCAAGAACTTGAAAAAGCAATACAGGATAAGGACGTACGAAGAATAATGAGGTCTTGGGTTTTGGCTAATGGTGGTGCTTCAGAACTGGCTAAAAAAATATAGAGGTCAAAAATAATGACTAAGAATGAAGAAATGAAAAAGTTAATTGAATATGAAACACGGAAACAAACTGTCTCTTTTTGGGGAGAAGAATATACCATCCAGCCTGTTCTCTCTAAAACCAAACTTGGAGATGGTTTGCAGTTGATTTATGTAGGCACTACAGATCAAAGACCCCACTTTTGGCTTATTCGTATTGATAGCCATACGGATGTTCTCAACGATGATTTTAATATTTATGAGATCGTGGACATTTTGGAAGAGGAATTTGGAAGACACCCTTATCGCTATGTCGATAAAGAAGACTTTTATAAAAATGATGATCTTGTCGAACAATATGGGACTTATGAAGAATACGATTCTGCGTGTAATTATCCAGCTGTTTGGTGGGGAGAAGGACACTGGGGAGTAGTAGAAAATTTGATGTTAAGTAGCAGAGCAAGGTTATTTGTTTGAAGTTTAAAGACTTTCAATAGCCAGGGAGATGGAAATGAACCACAGCTTTAACGTAGAAATAGCAAAGAATTATGGTATCGAGGAAGCAGTTATTCTTGAAAACCTCTATTTCTGGATATCAAAAAACAAAGCTAATGATACAAACAAATATGATGGCCATTACTGGACATATAACAGTATTAACGCTTTTCAAGAGCTATTCCCATATATGTCTGTATCCAAAATTAGAAGGGTACTGGAAAAGTTAGAAAATGAAGGTTTGGTCATAACCGGAAACTACAACAAAATAGCGTATGATCGAACAAAGTGGTATGCCTTAACGACAAAAGCACTTTCCATTTATGACAATTCCATTTGTCAAAATGAACAAATCGAAAAGCCGAAATCGACAAATCAATTTGCTGTAGGTGACGAACCTATACCAGATATAAACACAGATATAAACACAGATATAAACCAGATAAGAGAGGCGCCCCCGAAAAAGAAATTCGTTCCTCCTAAACAACACGAAGTTGATGAATACATCAGAGAGTTAAAAAACAACGGTCATGTAGTAACCTTTACTGCAGAAACCTTTATTAATTCGTATGAGTCAAAAGGATGGATGGTCGGGAAAAACAAAATGAAGAATTGGAAAGCTGCAATTCGAACATGGCTCAATAGACAGGATTATTTTTCTGGGAATTCGGCTATACCTCAACAAAGACAGTTACAAAGTTTTGAGGAAAAAGCAGCTGAATTTCACAAACTTTACGGAGGTATAAAATGACGGCAGAGCAAGCAGTGCTTTTACTATGTGAGGAGTATAATGCCTCCCCTACAGACGGAGCAGGAAACCCTAAAATAGGCATACAGTACAGGATTAAGTGGATCCGGGATCACATCACACAAGATAGAATCGAATGGTTTGTTCAACAAGTTCTTCTTACTTGCAAAAGCGAGTATTTAAAAGCCGGGATGCTTCCTTCTTTGGCTGCCATGGCCGAAATAATAGAGCCTAAACTTGATGAGTTGTTGATAGAGGGTGCGGAGGCGTTTAACACGATATTGAAAAAGCTGGATCGTTATAAAGATTTCGCTACAGATAATAAAAGACTTCAAGCCGGTCTTATTTCTGTTGGAGGTTGGAAGAGCTTGTGTGCAAGTCAAAAAACCGATCAGAAATATCTGCGTGAAAGATTCGCCAATGCTTACGCAAAATGCAATCTGGAGAAAATAGAGTTAAGGCGTGAAAGCGGAATCGGTAGTAGTGGAAAACTCGTTTTTATCGGGACCGAGACGGGACGGCAGATGTTAGAGGAGAAGCCACAGGATATAGTTCTGGAAAAGATAGCAAAAATTGCAGCCTCCAAAGGAGTGTGATATGAATCCTGAACAATTAGTAATAAAGCATGTGAAAACCTCGGGTCTTGAGATCGAGGATATTTACAAGAAAATGAAGCAGATTTGCCGTAAAAGCAATCAAGTACAGATTAATACTGAAGAGATGGTTTACCTGTATGTATTTGAAAGGCTTATCTATAACATTGATAACAGATATCAAAGAGGAATTGATGCGAAGCTCAATCGAGAGCAGTCTATGAAGGAGTTTCGAATTATTCTTTCTGGAGGGAAAATCTGTTATGAAAATGAAATAGTTCCGGAGGCGGTTTATAACCAAGAGAAATATAGTGAAGGTCAATCAACTGATGATCTGACAAAACAGATATTTAAAACAAATAGAGTTATGGGGGTGTTGATCTGACATGGATATGGGATTATGTGCTGTTGAAATAACTCCGGAGTTCATAAGATCACTTCAAGACAAGATCGGTCAGAAACTCTTGTTTCCGATTGATACATCCGGAGAGGCCTTTGTAAGCCGTCTTGAAACCGGAGAAATCTTCAACTGCAACTGTACAGAGATTAAACCAGAGCAGTACCGGAGCTATGAGCAATTAGGTCTGTACTGGGCTTCTTGCAAAATGGTTGCCGATAACACCGAGGATAATAACTGGATAACTCCAGTCAAAGTTGATTTACAATGTAAGATCGGAGCAAGGCTTGTTGAAGGTTGGTTGTTCTATCAAAACGAGAAAACCGGAGAGCAGAGTCTTCAACTCATACCCGGCTCAATCTCGTTTAAGAACCTCAAACACCTTGATGCTTGTGATTATTTCACCCAGGCGTTTCAGATGATGGCCGAGAAGCTGTCTCTGTCGGTTGAGGATTTTGAGTATGAGGTGAAGCGAGTGATGAAAGGAGCGGCACGGGTATGAACATGATGAAAGTACATGATACTAAAATGAAGGTATTCACCAGAGACGGTTTCACCTGTCAAAAATGCAAAAAAATGTTTGAGTTCAGTGATCTTGAACTTGCTCATCGGATCATGAAAGGGAAGGCCGCACGTCGATATATCCGGAGCTGGTATCAGGAAAGGTTTTTCGAAGTTTTAAGTGAGGCCGATATTGACAGGATTATCCATCATCCTTTGAATCTTGTGACTTCTTGCAAAAAGTGTAATTCTAGCTTTAACTGTTTCAACAATTATTGTGAGACTGAAATATTACTTACCAAGATAATAAGAGCGGAGGGATTAGGACTATGACCGTTACGGAAGCTGCTGATTATTTAGGTGTGAGTTATGGGTATATGTATTACCTGATTTGTAAGAAAAAGATTAAGACCAATAAAATACATGGCAAACATGAAATTGACAAGCTTGCATTGGAGCAGTTCCTTAAAATCCGGAAATTCGATAATTTATCGAAAAAACATAAATACAGAGTAACGGGGTAGGGGAGTGATAAAAGTAATTGATATTGATAACATTAAATTAGGCCGAGTAAATCAGAAGTTTGGGAAAAACTGGAAAACCAACAAGCTCTATCTTCTGGACGAGTATCGGAAATTTAAGGATTTAATACAGCTTATAACCAGAAAGGTTAAGATAGATCCACCGTATGCTGTCAAAATTGAGGTAGAAACCTATGCTGATATTGACTCATTTATTAAACCGCTTCTGGATGGCATTCAGACCGCAGGAACCATAACAACAGATAAAGAGGTCAGGCATCTGGTAGTGCTAAAAACACCGGGAAAAAAAGGGAGGCCAAGTTCGTTGAAAGTTTATGTAGGATCCCTGGCCGAAAATATAGAAAAGGAGGTGTGTGTTTAGACTTGTCGAATTGTTAAAAAGTAGTTATATTCACATAATCGCGGAGGAAAAGAAAATGAGTATTGAAGTAAAAATTAGCTTGATTATAGTAGCAGTCATGGTAATAGTCTGTGTCGTCTCTATTGTCAGGGATAACTGGTTTAGAATTCACCCTCATAAGAAAAATCATATTGATTACATGAGGGGACAGCTTAAATGAAAGGTGTGCCGACAGAAGTGTATTCGCGAGTTGTTGGATATTACCGGCCTGTGAATCAGTGGAATAAGGGCAAGCAGTCAGAATTTGCTGCTAGGAAAAATTATGATGTCAGGAATATTGGACCATTGCTAGAAGTAGACAAAACAAACAGACAGGGGTAAATATGGCCGAGCCAGATATAAAGATCAAAACCAGTGAACTGATAAAAATATTTTTAGATGTCGAAAGACAAGGAAAAGAATACTTGACGATTACGGAACTTCATTCTATTATAGATGAGATAGGTAAATCAATGTCAGGACAAGTCCAGTGAAAACAATTAAGGAATACGAAAAAGCAAGAGACGCCGTTATTGAAGAAGCTATTGAAATTCTTAATACCGGCACTCTTAAAGAAGTAGCGGAAAAGGTTGGCTTGTCTTTCCAGCAGGTCGATTTTCTCCGGAAAGGAAAACGTAAACTCACAGGAGAAAAGGCCGTTGATATTATAAAAAAATTCAACAAAATGTAGAATTATCCTTGACTATATTTCAACAGGATGTAGAATATAACCATACTTAAGAAAAGGATGGTTGTTATGAAAAAGTCAAATAAGGACATTACAAAAGAAAATCTTAAAAAAGTTGATGATCTTTTAAAAAACGTTAAGAACATGAGTGATGATGATTATCAAGAATTTTTAAAAACGTGTTCTTTGTTCTATGAGTATTCGTTCTTCAATCAGGTTATTCTTTATTTTGCTGGTGCTACGAATGTTAAAGGATTTCAGTCCTGGAAGAAAATCGGACGTACTGTTAAAAAAGGTGCAAAAGCGATATGGATATTAGCACCTGTTACATATACAGTTAAAGACGAAGCAACAGAAGAAGAAGAAAGACGAATAAGCCGCTTTAAATCTGTACCAGTCTTTGACATTGCCGATACAGAAGGTGAAGAATTACCATCACTTATGACAGGTAAGACAGATATAAAACTTGAAACCGTTATTGATCTTGCCAAATGCTTAGGTCATGAAGTAGAAACACAAAATTTAAAATATGCGCTTGGTGGATACATTGATAAGACTGGAAGGATAGTGATAAATACTGTAAGACCAGAATGTGATCAGGTCGGAACTTTAATTCACGAATTAAGCCACGGCCTACTTAAACACCATGAGCAAGAAGAGTTTAACCGCTCACTATGTGAACAAGAAGCAGAAACCTTAACATATCTTATATCACAGGCTTTAGGAATAGAGAGAAAATCAGAAGGTTATCTGAAAAACTGGACGATGACAGAATCAATAAAAAAGTCCATGAAGTCTATTAACACCGCTTACAAAACATTTATGAATAAATACGAACAGGTCAGCCGGATATAACCGGCTTGACCTTGAAAAGGTTAAAATGAAAGTCAAATGTCTATCCGTTAAAAATCCTATCTCATATTTAATTTGTGCAGGAATCAAAGACGTTGAGAACAGATCATGGAATACTGAATATAGAGGTACTGTTTTTATCCATAGTTCCGGAGCTGACGCTTTCCATATAAATATACCGGAATGGTATGAAATTTTACCACTACAGAAAGAATTAAACTCAATTCAATTCGATGACAATGACAACCTTATTTCAGAGTCTCATTATATAGGTTATGATAAGAATAATGACCGGCTGTTTTTGACTGCTGAAGGTGAGAAGCACAGAGCAGAATATGAGCTTTCAAAACTTTATCAGGCCGGTCTTGATACAGATCAACCATATTTTAAAGCACAGGCAATAATCGGAACCGTTGATATTACAGATGTAGTTAAGGATAGCAGTTCAAAATTTGCAGAGCCAGGCGCTTATCATTGGATCCTGTCTAAACCACGGCTTTTCGAAAAACCTATACTCCATGTAAAAGGACGGCTTCGCTTTTTCGATTATACTATTTCTGACAATCCGATTACGGTAATAAAAACGACCGGTACAGCTTAATAAAATGAAAGCTCCGATTTATCTTCAAATAGACTCATTTAATCTTATCAAAACAAGGAGGTGATGACCATGGCGAATGATCCAGGAGGTTCCGGAGCTTTTTCCCCTACAGGGAAATTCCGTAAAAGAAATGCTCCGAGGGCGCTGGTAACCAATAAGTCAACCGGCAGAGGGAAGAGATTATACTAATCAATGGTTGATTTATTTAAAGTTATCAAAAATATAGCAAATCAGACTGATGAGGCTATAATCATGTTTTCAGGAGGGAAGGATAGCATTGCTACTCTTGATCTCTGTATGTCATATCTAAATCCTAAGAAGTGCCGGATAGTTTACTGGTATTTTGTTAAAGGTCTACGCGTTAAAGAACAGTTCTTCAGGCATTACGAAAAAAGGTATGGCATTACAATAGAACAGGAGGCTCACCCTTCCCTCTCAGAGATGATGGCTAAAAACGTGTTTATGCATACTCAAAAAACGGTACCGATAGTAAGCATTGGCGATGGTGAAAACTATCTGCGGAAAAAATATGATATCTCATATTTGGCCTATGGATTCCGGAAAAATGAATCGTTACAAAGAAGAGGCCAGATTTCCCAATGTAAAGGCTTTGACAAAGTACATAAGAAAATCTACCCGATAGGGGACTGGAATCATAATCATGTATTGAAGTACTTAAATCATCGAAAGCTGCCATTACCGGTTGAGTATTCTTACGGTTTTCGTGATATCAACTTTATATCTGGTGAGCCATTAATATGGTTGAAGCAGAATTACCCAGATGATTACGACCGGGTTAAAGAAGTATTCCCACTTATAGACGTGGAGTTAATGAGGGCATATGAGCAACAAAACACAAAAGTCAGTAATTGATAAGAAGCTGAGAACAGCCAATAAACTTGAAAATTACGAGATTGTAACTGTAGACAGATCTGCAGTTACCGGAGCCGAATACAACCCAAGAAAGATTACAGAATCGGCAAGAAAGAAACTTAAAAAAATTATCCGGAAGTTTGGTCTACTTGCACCAATCACCTGGAATGAAATTACCGGGAATGTAGTAGGCGGCCACCAACGACTATCCGTCCTTGACGATTATCACAAGGGTAAAGACTACCAAATACAGGTGGCTCGAGTATATCTCTCTGAACGTGACGAGATCGAGGCCAACATATTACTAAACAACCCATCAGCACAAGGGGAGTGGGACAACGATCTTCTGGTAGATATCAAGAGTGTTTATTCAGACCAAGACTTTGAAAAGGATTTACTATTTGATAGAGAAGATATAGACATGATACTTACAAGTACCGGGAATTTTGAGGAAGTCGGGCATATCTTTCAAGAGGTGGAAGAACAGCAAACAACCATAGCAGACATTGAAGCGATAAAGAAGGCTAAGAAAGAACATCGGGAGAAGGCTAAATTTGAAAATCAGCAAGGCACGTCTCACAATATAGAGAATGATGATTATTACGTTACAGTGGTTTTCAACAACAACTCTGAAAAGCATAATTTTCTTGAGGACATTGGGGTTAAGAGAACTGATAAGACAATTAAGGGCTCAAAGATTCAGGAACTTGCAGCAGGGAAATATAAGCTGAGGGCATAAAAGGTAGCCGTGTGATGCATATTTATAACAAATTTTAACAAAGTTGAACAAAAAAGAGACATTTAATGAAACTGGACATTTACAGCAACTTAGACGATACAGATAAGGATATTCTTAAGCACAAGATCCAGTTTCCCTCTATATCTAATACTGATTTATGTACTCGCGTTGGTATAAGCAGAACAACTTTGATTGCTCGCCTTAAAAAAGAGTCGGTCAGGGCTGCAATATGCGAATCACAGAAAGAAGCCATCGAAATATTGATTGATTTGCAGACAAAGGCGGCACGTACACTTGGAACACTTCTTAAAAGTGGTGACGAGACTATTCAGTTGGCGGTTGCCAGAGAAATACTTAAAAGTGTAAATCCTGATACTCTTGATTTAAAGCTGAGAAAAGAGGATCCTGATGAAACTATGAAAAGAGTTTATGACAAAATAAATGCTGTGCCTGAAAAGGATAATGAGTTTGCTCAATGAAATTAATGATCATAAATTGTTTACCCTGGCACAAACGGCATGTGAGGAATTAAAAGCTCACTGCAAAGGCGATATTTCTCTTTCAGATGAGATCGTCACCGATTTTAAACAAGTAATCATACTTGCCAGTGAAATCTCTTTTTACTTCTTTTGTAAATGCGTTCTTGGCTTTACTAAGCTTACTCCCCAAACTCATAAACGGTGGTGTGTGGATCTTCAAGCCGCCTTTTTTAAGCACGATTATTTGATGAGACTAAAACCGCGTGGAACGTTCAAGACAACGATATATGGAGAGTCGTTTATTCTCTGGGCGTGGGCCATAATTAGTCCAGAAATTCGCTTCTGCTACACATCGGCCAACCAGTCGCTTTTGACAGAAGTATCAGCTCACTTAGATTACTTTATTGCAGACGATTCCGAGTCATTATACTCTTTTGTTTTTGAAATTAAGCGTGATAAGAGCTTAAGGCCAAATACCGGTGATGTTTTTAACATAGTAGGGAAGCCGAGCAGCCAAAAGGGAAGTTCTTTAATTTTCCGGACAGCTGGAGGTAGTACAAACGGTCTGCATCCACACGTAATAATAATAGACGACCCGATGGATAGGAACGACCGAGAGTCCGCTACTATCCGAGAAAAGAAGAAAAGATGGTATGAGTCGTTAGAGCCGTTGCTTACTCCCTACAACCTCACAGAAGAGCAGAAAAAAAGGTTAGGGATAGACCGAATTGAAAAAACCATGTTTATTGCCACTCGTTGGCACATGCAGGATTTAGTCAGTTATGTTATTGAGCTAAACAACGGAGCAGCTGATTCGGATAAGTACGACATTGAATCCGAATCTATCTATGACAGTGAGGGCAACCCCGCATATCCAGAGTTCTTTGGAGAGGGACGGATAAACAAAATAAAATCCAAAATGAATGATGTTTTCTTTGCCTGTCAGTATAAGAATAATCCTCTTCCGGAAAACCTACAGCTTTTTGATATTGAGAAGTTTCATTTTTTTGATATAGATATGCTTGATATCACAAAAGGAGAGAACATCTGTGTCTTTGATCCGTCCCGGGGAAAAAGTACGAGTGATTACCCTGCTGTTGTCTGGGCAAATTTTCAATCCGGATCAATACGCATATTTACGGCAATAGATAAGAAGATCGATCTCGAATCTTTGATATCGAGAATAGCACAGATAAACATAGAGCTGAAAATCAGAAAGATGAGGTATGAAGGGAACGGTACCACGCTTCTTGACAAGAATCTGAAAGAGGCTCATCAGAAGATTGATCCCAATTACAAAATTTGTATCGAAGAGAATTGGACTACTAACAATAAAGAGGAACGAATCCGAGCGATGCAGCCTAATATTCATTCCGGTTACGTCCAGTTTAGAAGAGATTACAAGACCGCATATCCGGAGCTTATAAATCAGGTGCAGTACTTCCCTGCATGGGGGAATGATGACTTTCCCGATGTTATAGAGAAGGTGGTGCAGTACTTCGATAAACCAGTGTATAAGCCAGTTATAGTTACAGGAGGACATTAAATTTGAAGCAAGTTCGACAGAAAATTGTTCCGCTATTGCCAACAGACTCAAATCTTTACATCTACAAGTGTGATAATCGCTCTCGATTAAAAAAAGCTATTAAAAAAGAATTCAATTTTGAAATTGATATGGATAGCTTAATAGGTTGTGTCTATAATCTGACTAGAGTTGTAAAGGGAAAAGGTGAGTTTGTAACACTCATGATTCTGCTAGATGATTCTCCGGCTATTGTTGCACATGAGGCTGTTCATGTCGTTCATAATATGAATAGTAACTTCTCATTAGAAACCAGTTCAGAAGCTACAGAGTGGTGTGCGTATATGATAGAGTATATAGTCCAGAACGTCCTAGATAAGAAAGGGTATAAACTTCTCAAAAATTCAAAAAAATCAGGAAATCAATTGACAAAATTTTATAAACAACTACATTAATGTTTAGTATTTCCCTGTGATCATTTTTCGGTGTTTTTATCAAAACACTGCCGCGATTCATTGGCGTAACCAATGTTCCGCTTGCCCGCGTTAAGGGCAAGTCCACACCTTTGAGGTTAGTTTGGGTTCTGATGTTATTAAGATTAGGCGATCTGCGGAGCTAAACTCCAAAGAGCAGATCTACAAATTGATTGAGGACATCTATGTCGGTGGTGATACCTTCCGTACAAAGGGCTATCTCTACAAAAGCAGCAGAGAATCACAAGAGAGCTTTGATAAGCGTAAAGATCGAACTGTCTATATCAATCACATTGCGCCAATAGTTGAGAAATTAACTGGTTTCATTTATGCAGAAGAGGTGAAACGAAAGGGGATAGACTCGGTTTCGTTTCTTCTGGAAAAATGCAGTCGTGGCAAGAGCTTTGAGCAGTTCATCATGTATGTGGCGAGGCGGATGTTTTTGTATACCGGCGCTATACTTGTTGATACTCCTCAATTCGATCCCGCTCTTTATCCAACAGAGCAACACAGAAAAGCTGCAGGCCTGAATCCGTACTGCGTGTTTTACCCGCCTTACGAGATCAGAGATTTTTATATTGATGACCACGGTGTGTTGCAATGGATATTACTTGATGACTCAAAAACAGAGAAGTCAGATCCGTTCAAAGAAGCCGAAAAGAAGAAAATATACACGCTTTGGACGAATCACTATTTCGAGAAGTTTGATATTGCAGAAAAAGAAGTTCATAGTCTTGGTCGAATAGAACACGGTCTGGGGGAGATACCGGTAAGGATTATAAACTATCAGGATGAAGATGCAGACGGAGTAACAGACTCATATTTTGAGGATGTGGCAAAGGCCAGTCAGGCCATTTATAACTACATGAGTTATCTTGATGAAATGCTTGCCAATGGAACCTTTAAGGTGCTGTTTTTCCCTGGGTATGATGAAGCCAACAAAAAGCCTGTCTCGGAGTGGAGTGTTGTAGGTACTGATCCGAATATAAGTACCTTGCCAGAGTTTAAGGGATCCTCTTTGTCTGACCTTACACCGTTTCTACAGGCCATAGAGTTTTTTGAGACAAAAATTTTGTCAAAGTTCGGAATGGATACGGATAAAGACAAAGCTTATGTGCAGTCCGGAATTGCGAAGGGAATCGATTTTGAGAAGGTGAAGACTTTGCTTCTTAAGGGCGTGGTAGAGCTAGAAGGCATAGAAAAGTGGGTATTTGCTACTGCCGGTCTCTGGATAAAAAGAAAGGTCAAGCCAGTCATTAAGTACAACAACAAGTTCGATAAAGAAGCGGTTACGACAAAGCTTGAACGATTGCGGGAGTTGTTGTTATCAAGTAGTAAAACAGTCCGTCAAAGAGCAGAGGCTATTATTGTACAGGAAACATTCAAAGACGATGTAAACGGACAGGAAATAGACAAGATGGTTAATGAAATTACTGGGGATTTACCCAAACAGGGAGAAGAGGAATGAGGAATAATCTATTTGAAGATTTTTTAAGAATTGTAATGGCACCAGACGGAGTTGGCGGTGGTGGTTCATCAGCAGAGGCGCCATCAGGAGAAGCCGAAGGCAGTTCCGGTGGTAAAGGCGAGGCTCCGAAGTCCTTTGAAGACGTACTTGGAAAACTGGGGGAGACCGAAAGAAACATGTTTAACACTTTCCTAGGCTCTAAACTATCGGCAGAGCGCAAGAAATACAAAGAGCATGAAGAGGAACTCCTCACCAAAATTGCAAAAGCAGAGAACACAACAGGTGCTCTTTCTCAAAAACTGCAAGAGATAGAAGATGCAAAGCTAACGGACATCGAGAAAATCCAGAAGCAGGTCAAATCTTTAGCAATAGAGAAAGAGAGTTTTTTAGAAGAGCGAAAACAATTAGCAGAAAAAAGTGGCGAGTGGGAAAAACGCTACAAAAACACGCTTGTTCGAAATGACGTTTATTCGGCGTTTAAGAATCACGAGTTGTTTAATCCGCGACAAACTGCGGAGCTGTTTATTGCAGCAGGGAATACGGTTGTAGAATCTGTTACAGACGAAAACGATAAGGAGACTGGAGAGTTCCGTACTGTAATGGAAGTTGCTGTTAAGGATCACGAAGGGAAAAGTAAAACATTAAGAGGAACACCGGCGGAAGTATTCGAGAAGTGGATCGAACAGGATGAAAATCTGTATCTGCTTAGAAACTCTATGAATTCTGGAAGCGGCGCATCTTCCGGACAGAGACGAGCAGGGAAAGAGTTTTATACGTTACCGGATTGGCAAAGAAAAGTTAGTACTGCCACACCGGACGAGAGAAAACGACTCATTACCGAAAAGAAAGCCGGAAACATAATTGTAGAAGAAAAGGAGTAATAAGTGAACAAATTAGAAAACTTAATCAAAACAGTTATTTTGCCTTTGGCCTTGCCTGTTTTGCGTGAAAGCGTACATATGCCGCACCTTGTTAATACTAGTTATGGAGAGGAAGCGGCTAAGCGTGGGGCAGTAATCACCGTGCCATTACCACAGGATCTTGGAGATGCTGAAGATGTGGATACCATAAACGGTAACCCGCCCAGAGATTTAAGAGATGACACCGTGGAAATCAAGCTGGATAAGTGGAAGCAGAAAACCTTTAAGATGAACGACAAAGAGCTATGGGAAGCCGAGCAAAACGCTGTTCTTCCTTCTGCGCTTGAGTCTTCAATTAAGGCTTTGGCTAACTCTATCGATAAAGACCTGTTGTCTCTTCATCGAGACATCCCATTCTGGGCTGGAAAGCCAGGTGTAACACCGGCTGAAAAAACGTCCTTGATTGACGTTCGAAAGATTCTCCAGAAGAATCTTGTTCCTATGTCAGATCGGAGTCTAGTTCTTGACGTAGAGGCGGAGGCAGAGCTGTTGGATCTGTTGTCAGATGCTCAGAAAAATGGCGACAATATAACTGCCGGGGCATTGCGTGAAGCATTTCTTGGTCGACTCTTCGGATTTGACAACTTTGTTGATCAGAACATAGTTCCACATATTGCCGGCACATTAACAACTGGTACAACTCGAATTCTTGCTGTTGAAGCAGGGCGAACACGAGTTAGTGTAGATGGTGGAGCCGGAGCCGAAACAATCAAAAAAGGTGATCGATTCAGTATTGCCGGAGTGGATGGCTATTTCGTATTTACGGAAGATGCTACAGCCGTTGGTGGAGCAGTGAGTAGTGTGGGTGTATATCCTGCAATACCTGCTGGTGTTGGTCCTAACACAAGTATCCAAATTGTATCTGATCATACGCCAAATCTTGCATTCCATAAAAATGCTTTTGCTCTTGCTGTTCGAACTTTGGATGACAGTGAGTCCGAGAGCTCAACCATCGCTACTGCTGTGGATTCGGTTTCCGGCCTTCCTCTTCGTATTGAGACTTGGCGAGATTCTAAGCTTAAATGCAGACTTTGGAGTGTGGATGTTCTGTATGGAGTAAAAACAATTCGACCTGAACTTGCAGCTATTCTGGCCGGATAAGGAGGAGTTTGTGACTGTAAAATTAGTAAAAGACAAAGACTATGTTATTGTAGAAACCGGAAGTGTCGGTGAAAAACGCTGGAAAGCGAAAGGCTATAAGCCCGAAAAAAGCGAAGGCGACAATGGGAAACCTGAATCAGACAAAACCGGCACTGGAAACAAATCAGGAAAGGATGAAGGAAAACCTGATACTGGACAAGAGGGATTAGAGCAAACCGGCTCTGAAAACAACAAATCAGGATCAAAAGCTACTGACGGCAACGACACGAAATAAAACGAAGGTTGCAAATGTAGCTTTTATCACTCCCCCGTTAATTCGGGGGAGCTTATAAAGGAGAATCAAATAAATGCTTGGATTAGACACTCTTGCAGATCTTGTAAACTCAGTGGGTTTTAATAATGCCGTAACTCTTTCAACTTTAACTCTACTGGGGTTCTCTTTGTCTATGCTTTCAAAGAGAATGAATACATTGAGTGGATCCATAAACATCTTAGCCGAAAAAGTTAGTACTCCATACCTCCCTGCTGCTGAATCTGCCTGGTTGTTTTCGAGTGTTCTTCAGAACGACATGGAAGATAAAACCAATTTTATTGCGGGAGTATTACGGAATAACAATCTCAAAGTTAGAGGTGTACAGATAAGACGGAATATTGCGACTGAATTCCGGTCTATCTCAAATAAAAATGCAAGTATGCTCAGTCATTACAAGAGTTGTAGTGGTGACATGGGCTTAATATTTCGTGAGAACCTCAAATGGTCGGAATTATTGGAAGAGGTTTTCGCTGTAGTGTTTTCTGATCAAAACGACCACTCAAAACTTCTGGATTTACGACAGCTTCTTAAGAGCCACAAAGAGGAGCTTGTTAAAATAATTGAAGAGAGGGGGGTAGCAAATTGAGCAAGAAAAGGAAGTGCGGAATATCCGTACTAAACCGGGTTGTAAAGCCTACTCGCATACAAGCTAAAAAGTATGCAACGGCTTTTTCTGTGGCATCGGCGCGCGGTTAATGTTTGAAAGCGCGCGAAAGATTAGGAATTTCCCGTCAGGTTTTCAAAACAAGTACGAAATATCCGACCAAGAACTTGATGCTTTATTAAAAGCCCTCTTCGAGAGTGGAGAGGGGGAAAGTCTTGATGAGGTTATTGCACAATATCTTGTTGAGCCATCAGTTGAAGTCGAGACGTATTTACGCAGATATTTGAAAACAGCAGAAGAGGGTGTGGTTGAGGATAGGAAGAGTTTAGAAAAGAATGTGGTTTCTGCTTGCCTTGCATTGTCTCTTGTCCAACGAAAAAACTTCCCTAAAATAGCAAGGGTGTATTCACGGGTTCGATATCAGGAGAACGGACTAAGAAAAGCATTGTTGAAGCAGACTATTCTGGAAAACACGATTCAGACCTTTAATGACTTAACCATATCGGCTATGAGCCAGACACAGCAATCTCTTTTATCATCTATCAGGCGATTGCAAAAGGATTTGATCCTTGAAAGTCAGGCCTTGGCTAAATACACGAATGTTGACGGCCTTCTCGATATGAGGGTAAGGGAGTTTAGACAGGCGTTGCAGATGAAATACCCGAAAGTTTATAAAGCTATTGAAGGCGGTGGTCTGATTTCCAGTAGTGGCAAAGTATATAAGGCGGATCAGTATATCGACAGTGCAGCAAGAAGTATACTCTTAAATGCCGATCGCGACAGTGTTGAGGCGGTTGCAAGGGTTAAACAACACTCTGTATTGGACTATTATTTACGGGATAACAGACCGGTTAAAACCGGAAAAGAACGAAAGATATGTAAAGACGTGTTGGTACGAAAAATCATGGGTTATTCTCTTGTAGCTCTTACTCGAGCAGAAGCTGATCGATTAGGTATTTATACCCTGGATGAAGTTAAAGAGCGGGGTGGACTTGGGTATAATTGCAGGCACTCAATTCGAAGTCTACCGGCACCAGTTTTAAAAGAGATAATGGCAGTATTGAAAGAGGCGATATAATGTTGTCAATGACACATAGTGTAAATGATCTTAAATTTGAGCTTATTGACGAGCTTGAATACTTTGAACCCGAACATCTTGAAGCTGTAATATCCAGATGTTTTGAAGAGGCAAGATGCAATTACATTCTGCAGCATATCAATGAAAGCAGATACAACAGTATTGCTGCTCTTGATAAAGACGGCATTACCAGTAAAGAGGATATGCAGATTTATTATGCGGAGATTAACTACGCCTGTCACAGACTTATAACAAGATCGATTCGGACTGAACTGAATGGAATCAGTTCTTTATCTGTAGAGGGTTATTCAGTGAGCAAGGAGTTATCGTCAATAAAATCAAAGAGTACGGAATTCTATAATGAAGCAAAGCGAATGCTTGAGTTGGCGGGAATAACAACAACCTGTAGGTTTGGAAGATTATGATAAGTAAGAGAGTAGTTTATCAGGCGAAAAAGCACGCCTCAATGTTTTGCAAGAATGGGTTGAAGGTTAGGCTGGTTAAAATCAAGGATAACGAACCAGTCGAGGAAAAGTTCGGTGGCACTCCTGCACGGAATCAATCTTCTCCACGATTAAGAGCAAATAGAGCGGGTTGGGTTGAAAATTGTGATATCGTCATATACATAGCAAAGCTCGATGTTGATAAACGTAATCTTACATTTTCACATCTTAAGACTTTTGAGCGGATGTATGTAGGGAAACGGATCTATGACATTGAGCATGTGAACTACCACATGAATATTGGAGACGATTACCTGTATTATATTATTGGTGGCAGAAATGAGCGGTAGCATTGAGGGATTAGATGCTGTTGTTAAAGCACTAACAGGTTTAAAATCAATTCCGGCGGGTAGGATTAATAAGTACCGGTCAAAGGCTTTTATGGACTTCATGGAGAAAAAAGCCAGATCAGGATCATTAGCGTTAAGGAGTGTATCTGAAGCTACAAAGAAGATACACGGGAAAGATCATAAGCCTCTATACAATAAGGGCGAGATGTTAAGGGTCGTTAAAGCCAGGCATGGCAAACACGTTTCTATAGCCGGTTGGCTAAAAGAATCGGGAACACCTAAAGGATCAAAGATTGATTGGCGATCTATTGTAGGCTTACACATGACAGGATACAGAGTTCCGCTATTCGGAGAGAAGGGAAGGAAAGTCCGGGGCTTTTTAGCCTCTAAAGGCATATTTCCGAGAAAAGAGAAAAGGTATATTGTCGTTACTTCCAGAGACATTCTAGGAATTGCGTATAGACAATACGAGATTACAAACAGAGATATTGATATTGCAAAGAAAGGATTTGCCGCCGAAATTGAGAGGTTGTTTTGATACATAAACCAGAAATAACATTTAGTCCTGAATCCGTCATAGTTTCCGAGCAACCATTGATTCTTGGATTTGAAGCTGTTGGTGATGAGGTTAGGCTTTCCTTTCCGGAGATAGAAGGATATGAAGAGCTTTTCATTGAGTACGAGATATCTTCTCGCTTTAGATCAGCAGATCCTGTTTTCGAAATAGAATATGATGGCAAGGCCTTTCCCTTTTCTTTCTATTCGAGAGGTCGGCAGTCCATGGTGTTTGATTGTGAGGGCATGGAAATCTCTGGATTAAAGATCAAGGCTTTAACCGAAGATTTACAGATTAAAATCAATGGTTTTGTGTTTAGGAAAACAGAGTATGGCAGTATTGATTATGATATTACAGCTGCAGTTATTGAAGCAATCCAAAGCACGGGAATCGGTTACGGAGTTAAAACGGCATTAGCACAACCGGCAGTGTCCGGAGATGACAGACTATATCTTGAATCTATTGACAGCATCCCTGAATACGCAGTCCTGAAAATAGGTGAGAATGAGTACGAGGTTTCGGATTGTGTGGACATCTTTGACCGGAGCGTGACTTTAACCGAACCAATTGATATTGATATCGAGCCGGGAGAAGAGGTTATAGTTGTAGTGCCGGTTTGTTCGGAAGATTATCACGGCATTGAAAATGATCCGGTTATTGGAGTCTCACTATCTAAAATAGAGAATGGTAGTGAGATTAGAAAGGTTTGCCTTGAGAATGCAGTTGTTTCAAAGGTTTTTTTCTCTGATATCTTTGTTACGGTTTACATTGATACAAAGTATAAAGACCGGCTTTTGTATATGGCCAGACAGTATGAAAAGCATTTTACCGAGTGTATTACAATAGAGCTTGAGGGCGAAAGTGTTGTTCTGGAAGCAGTTTCCGATGGCAGTTCAGATGAAACCGATATGGGTAATAATCCAAGAGTAGTATTCACTTATCAAATACAGCCTCAACCAATAAGAATTAAAAAAGAGGGTCGAGATATCGATCTGATAATGGAGAGCATATGATAATCAAAAATGTCAGTGATAAAGAGCAGGTCGTAAACCTTATTACCGGCAGTTTCCGGATTTTAAAACCTAACGAGGAAATGTCGGCAAAGGATGTGTATCCGCATGAGATCGTAAGACTGGGGAAGGCCATACAAACAATAGAGCAGAATCAAAGCCCACCACCGGCAAAGAAAAAACTTTTTGAAAGAAAAGAACAGGAGCAGGAGGAAGAGATATGAGTTATGGAGCGCAAGCAAGAAGAGGTGAAGCCGTTGGTGGAGCTGTTTTAGCTGATACCGATATCTTCAATGTAGCGTACCTGATAAGGGCAAGACGTGGAGTTGAGGGAGTTCATTCGGTCAAATCCTTCACAGAGTATAAAACCAAGCTGGGAGGACTAAGATCGGATAGTGTAGGTGCTTATGTTATTCAGAGCATGTACGATGCCTTTGATAATGGCGTTAATGTCGAGTCTGTTATTGCAAACTATGTCGCAGATGATGCAGTACAGGCTGGTGTTGATATTGAGGACAGAGCTGATACCAGGCTTTTTACTCTGGGAGCCGGTTATAAAGGCAGACCAGATCGTTCTTTTTTCGGAAATGATATTGGCTATAAAAGCAGGATTGTTCGTCAAATATCGTTCCTTTTAAGAGAGGATTTAACCGCAGGGGCTGAATCAGCTATTCTTAACGGCTTCGATAATAAAATCAGTACAGGTACAGTTATTGAAATATCGGATGGTGTCAATACCGAGGCTGTTACTGTATTGTCTTCTGATGCCGAGACAAACAGCATTACCTTCGCACCAATTACAAACGGTTTTGCAGCTTCGGAATCTGTTTTATATAGGATAGACTGGGAATTGCTTGTTGGTCTCAAAGAAAACGGTGTCTATGTCGAAAAAGAGGCGTGGATATTCCCCTATGTGAAAAGCTCTGATCATGGTATAGCAGGTGTTATAAACAACCAGCTTTCAGGATCACAATACATCACTCTTATTTATAACGGTGACAACACTACTTTGGGAGTAGATTCATACCCTAAAGAAGCGTTGGACTGGATGGCGCTATCGGGTGGAAGTGATGGACAGGCTCCTGATGATACGAAATGGAAACAGCTTATTTCTGCTCTCGATGATAGCACCGCCATATTTATGGCCGCACCTGAAAGCAGTAGTGTAGAGCATAATGTGAACATGGCAAATCACGCAACAAAGACAGTTGAATACATGTATTATGCTACGGCACCGCAGGGAGCGAATGCAGACAGTCTTAAGAACTTTGGCGCACACATGAGACGACCTGTTGTTATGGCTATGCTTCCGATGGATAAGTGGATTGAAGTTGACGATCCGTATTCCGCAAGTGGAAAGAGAATGATTCCTCCGGTGGGAGTAGCAATTGCGCATTGGTATAACTCGTTTGTTCGATACGGAGAGGGAAGAGTTGCTGCAGGAAACCGCGTAACTCTTAATATTAGTGGTGGTATCGATGAGTCAAACCAGCTCATTCACGACGATAAAGCCGGTGTTGGCGCAACCCTTATTAAGGAGTATTCAATCAATATCGCAAGATATCAAAAAGGTAAGGGCGTAACAATCAATTCGGCTCGGACGTTTTCTACTGATAAGGGTTATATGTACCAAAATCAGATCATAATGTGGCTGATGTATAAAAAAGCCGGTCTTGAGTATCTAAGACAAATTGAACAAGATCCGGCTGGATCAGACGCCCAGGAAGATCATTACGTTGCGCTCTGGGGGTATTTCAAGAAGAAATATGATGCCGGGTTCCTGTTCAAGGGGCAGAAAGAGGATGGATCGGCAACAAGTTTTGAGGACGTTGTGATTATTGCCAATGACATTAGCGTCAACTCCCTTGCTGATATCGCAAATGGGAAAGAGGTTAATTTCGCTCAATTCATCGCAAGACCGCCGATAGAAGAGCCTATTTTAGAGCTGGTGTCTGCACCAGTAACTGCTGTAAGAGCGTAAGGAGGAAATATGTCTAACCAAGGTCGTGGAATTGTTGTAAAGTGGGAATTGGTCCATAAGAGTAAAACCATTTATCCCGTAACAAACGGTCGTCCAGGTGAGAAAGAAGATTTGTTATCTGTAGTTGATGGTGATTACAAATATCAGATTGCAACTTATCTGAAAGAGGTTAAAGAAGTTCCGTTCGAAATCAATATTACCGATAAAAAAGATCCTTACGAGTATGTAATGAAATTGGTTAAGAGTGGGGATGTTTCGGACTGGACTATTCGAGCGAGAAGGCGGGATAACTCTATTGCTCTGGAATGGCTGTGTTCTGATTGTGAGGTTATTGAGGACGAAAACGACGGCGGAGAGCGGGAGTCTCCAAAAGTCCTAAAGTCTAAATTCAAACTTCTTCCTAAACGATCAGAGCCTATAACATAAGAGAGGTTGATGTGGTAAGAACTAAATTAGATAATGGAGCTTTTCGTCTATATGCCGGTATTGAGATCGATGGAGACTGGTATAATTACGCTACTTTGAAAGACGAGATCGAGGGCGGTACGTTATCGCTTCTCGATAGCGAAGATCACAGCACTTCAAAGAAAATGAAGCTGATGATTGGAAAATCAGTTGATAAGCTCTATACTGAAAACGGTCAAGAAATTGAGATCAAGGAGAATCAGTTAGGGTATATCAAGCTGGTTGACGGCTGGAAGTTTGGCATGGAGATCAGGAAACTGGTTGAGAGAACAGATTACCCGACCTTTCAAGAGTCTTTTTTCTGTCAGAATTGTTCGCGACCGAAACGAGAAAGATATACCGTTGTTGAAGAAAGTTGGAATAGGTTGATAGAGGACGGCATATTATTTGAGCATTACCTTACCGATCCTTTACAAATGCGATGGGAAACCGTGTTGCCACGTCCAGTTACCTTAAGCTCAAAGGGTGTAAGTGGAGGCAAGACTATTGAAGTTATAACCAGAGAGCTTCTTAATCTTGATGACTTGGCAAGAATAGAGGCTACTCCGGAACTGCTTGTTTCAGAGGCAAGCTATGTCTATGCAATCTGGGATTCAGAAATACAGTATATTGAGGGTTTTGAAAAAAGAGATATGAATGTCTATGTTAAAAACGATCTTACCAACTCTTTTTCACGCCGGTACATCACTAATGATGAGAATATCGATGCAATGTCAGAGCGTATAGAGATCGGCTTAGACGGAACATACAGAAATATCAAGTGTGAGGTTTGTGGGAAGTCAATTTCAGGAAAGGACATGGGAGGGTTGGTATTCACCAATTTTTTCGACTTTATCATGCGGAAGAAATCTCCACGTTTGTCGCGGGGGATGGGTATTTAGTAGAGCCTCAAATTGGTGTCAGAAATTATCCATATCACTCAAAGAATGAGTGGTGGTGTAAACACCCGTTTTTCGCATGGAAAGGCCTAAATTATTTAGGACAGCTACACAGAAGAATAGCAAGAGATTTACGGAACATTTATCATTGGTCTCCGGATAAGATTAAGAAAATACCTGTGTATGAGCTATTTGTCATAGCAGACGAAATACAAGAGGATCATAAAAAGGATGAAAGCAGCTAAAGACGTTGTTGTCCGCTTCTTGATTGATTCAAAGACAGCGGAGAAGAATGTCGATTCCCTAAACAATCATCTTAAACAGGCAGAGCAGGCCGGTAATAATAACAACACTGTTTTTGGCAAACTTCAGTCAATGATAGGTAGGTTTGGTGCGTCTGTTGGTCAGGTCAATCCTCAGCTCGGCAGTATGATCACGAAGTACGGTGCTACTGCAATAAAAGTAGTGGCTTTGACTGCCGCTATAGCAGGCCTTTCTGTGGCCATGAAAAGCATGGTTGCTGCCGGTATTGATGCTGAAACGCAGTTTGTAAAGCTGGGTGTGGTTTTAGGTGATGCTGCTGCCGGTGTGCAGGCCTATGAAGACGCATTACAGTATTCTGTAAAAACTCCTTTCGATCCAAGAGCCGTTGCAGAAGCCACTGCTATTGCACAGGGATATCTGGGCGACATGGGAACGGCGTTTCAAGATCAGATCTTCGGTATAAACGGCGATATAATGACACTTGCCGGGGACATGGCCGCTTTTTCCGGACAATCAATTCAAGAAGCAACAACAGCCTTGATGAGGGGAGACCTTGCTCTTCTTGATAAGTATGGTGCGGTAGGGCGTCGTGCTTATATGGATGCAAAGAAAGTTGCGGAACTCGGCACTCCTCAATTCATTGAGTCCTTTGTGCAAAATATGCGGGAGATTCCACAACTTCAAGACATGGCGTTAAAACAGGCTACTACAATGGGCGGTCTGTTTTCAACCATTGCAGGTTATGCCGGTCTGTTCTGGACGTATAT
The DNA here is from genome assembly GCA_027858855.1 of Spirochaetota bacterium. Lineage (GTDB taxonomy): Bacteria > Spirochaetota > UBA4802 > UBA4802 > JAFGJZ01 > JAFGRW01. Next base: position 30,392 of record JAQIBV010000022.1, read on the forward strand.
GTCTGGAGCCCTGGAAGATGCGAAGGGACAAAACACGTTCTGGACTAAAATGAAGGCTATAGTTGGATCAGTTGCGGAAAATCTCGGTATGTTTCTAAATTATGCCCGTCCGTTTCTGGTGGAGTTCGGGTCCTTGATTGGCAATGTTTTTGCAACAATCGTCAATATGCTAAAAGCAGTTGTGAATATCGCGAAACCAATACTTATTCCGGTTTTGAAGGTTATTGGAGCTTTGTTATATGCTGCAATTATCGGACTTAATAAAGTTTTTGAATTTATAACATGGATATTACAAAAAGCAACTGCTATTGGTGAAGCGATTATGCGTTGGGTAGATGCAACCTATGGAATTAGCAAAGCCGTGGACGGGTTGTTTAATGTGTTTGAAAGATTATTTAACTGGTTTGAAAGAATGCATGGTTATCTCCAGACAATAGGTTTCTTTGAGAAAACACTCTGGGAGCAAATTAAAATTTTGGTCTTTGAAGTTGGTGACGGTATGCTTGAAATGGGTGAAGGCATGGCTAACCATTTCATGTCCGGTATTAATCAGGCAATTGATAAAATCATGTGGTTTTTTAATGAGACAATACCGGGAAAGATTCTCAAAAGACTTGCTTCAGATGGATTAGATCTTCTAAAAGCCGGTGGTCAGAAAACTGCAGATTTTGCGAAATGGTATGATGATAAAACCGGATTGTATACTGAAACTTTAAGACCGGCTTATGATAAGGCCTCATCTGGTGCAGGGTTTATCAAAGAAAAAGTTGGAGAAGGTGCGGGACATCTTGGTGCATATTTAATTGGAGCAAAAGACAAGTCTTTTTCATCAGCAAAAGAACATTCGGTCTCTCTCGGAGAGTTTGGATCAGCCATGCTCGGAAAAGGTTCAAAGTCTCTTGGTGAAACCTATGACAACACTAAACAACGGCTTGTTGACTATGCAGAGGGTACGAATAACTATAACAACGATAACCGGAAATCAGAGACAAATATAACTCAACACCATTATTATGATTTTTTCAATAGAGATCCAAAGACTGATTTATCTGGAAATCCACAGGTGGGTTGGTAATGCAAGGGTACGGAGTAATAACAAATCTTGATACAAAGATCGGCATGGCGTTTCAGTTCAATCCGGATTCGGTATCAGACGCTAAAAAGATTAACTATATTGAGGTGCCGAATATTGGCGGTAGTTCAAGGGAAAAACTTTTTACCGGATTCGAGAACAACACTATATCTTTCAAAACTAAATTTATAGAAAAGAACAGTCCAATAGGGGTAACTCCGGAACTTGATTTTATGAAGAGTTTGAGAGAACCTTCAGCCGGACTGTTTGGGATTGCCGGTAGTTTTTTCGGAAATGAGAACTACCCTCCTCCAAAAGTACTGTATGGCTGGGGAACTGGAAACCTTATGCCTCTTGTATGGGATGTGGATGATGTTACTATTGATAATAAACATTTTAAGCATCACGATATCCAGGGTGTAATCGGTGTGGTTTGGTATGCAGAGGTTTCGGTTACTCTTAGTCTTGATGAGGATAGTATTTTTAACAAGGCTAATCAGATGAGCAAGAAAGCAAATCAGATTGTTGGATCGATAAACAGTATAGGCCGTCAAATAACGGCATACACTAATCCTCATGCACGCAGAGAGAGAAACCGGATGTTTGGAGGATCAAGTTGAATAGGTGGGATAGAGTAAAACCAGTCGAAATAGACGGTAAAGAAGTAAAGCTGTATCGACCGCCGTTTGAGGCCGAGATGTCTATTACAATAGATGCTCCGGATATTGAGCTCGATCATTTATCTCATATTCACTTGGGTACGTCTCAAGAGATGTATAAGATCATTGATGCTAATTTAGAATCGTTTATTGATAGTAGAGGCGAAGTCAAGCACATGGGTAAAATCAATATTCCAGTAATTGAGAAGGTCTATATAGATGTATAATCGCAAGTCTAAAATGGCGTACTGGAAGCTGTTTATTGCTGGCGAGGAGGTTACTCGCCTTATCGGTAAATATATTACTGGTATCGATATCACATACGAATTGAAGCGTCCAACTGATTGCAGAGTAGGTATAAAAAGCCGGTCGTTCTTTGAGGACTTGTGTTCGGAAGGATTGGGAGTTGATGTTTTTTTTGGTGATTCCCCTGTTGCCTTGGTTAAAATGTTTAGTGGTAAAATATCGAAACGTCCGGAAGGATCAGCACAAGAGACTATTGATTATAATATTATGGCTGTTGAGAACACTGCAAAAATGGCAATGAAACAGAAGCGAAGGGTGTTTGCTAGTCCTACAAAAGCAGGGATAATCCAGCAGATTGTAGCTGAAAACGGATATGTGGGTCAGATTACGATATCAGATTCAATGCCTATCGATGCGAAGGAAATGCCGGTGCAGAACAACCAGACCGATCTTGCCTTTTTATACGAATGTGCGGACAAGTGGGATTGCCTGATGTGGACTGTTGGTGAGAAACTATATTTTGTAGATAGCTCTAAGGCCTTTCTTTACGGTAATACTGACAGGATAAGATCAGTACAGGACTATCGAAACGAGTACTTGCTTGGATATAGAACCGATGCCTGGAACAATAACGTACAGTCCGTAACATATAAGCATAAAATTTCTAAGGGTGGTGGTGCCGGTAGTCCAGGTGCAAGTGGTGGATCAGAGAGAAAGGCCGTTACTAACAAACCGGAAGATTTCGAGATCACATATATGGGCGGAGTATATAAACTAAAGCCTAGTGTTGTAAATGCGATCAAGAACAATTCGGAAGAGGCGAGAAAGATTTATGCCATTATTTCAAAAGCTGGTGCAAAGAATTTTGAGGAGCATACGTTAAGAGAGTATTACTACCCTGTAACTGCGGAGAGTAGAACCAACAAGGGCGGGAAAATGGGAAGTCACAGCAGTGGCTACGCAAAGCATGGTAACACTCTGAATATAAAGTTAAACACTTGGGATGTGAGATTACGTCCACCGCGCGAAGCCCTTTTCAAATCTGGGTCAAATGATCCAAAAGCTGATAGTGCGGATTTACCGGCTTACTTGTTTAAGACTAATCCTCAAAAATATAGTATTACGAAAGTAAAGACTGGTCTTGGCAGTACTCCATATACAGAAATTGAGGCGGTGATGTAGTGAAATTTTATGCGATAGCAGAAGTTGTTGAGCCAGTACAGGTGAAAGCAAAGATGGGTGGGCGAAGGGTTGAAGCCGGAGCAATACTTGTTTCATGTCCGGAAAAAGGCTATGACGGCATGAATCTTTTGTATTGCAGATACGGCCTGTCTGTACCTTATCAGAAGATCAGAAAGGGAACTGCGTTATGGATTGAAAGCCGATTACAAAACGGTGAGCAGTTTGTTTATACCGGTTTTGCCGATAGTTCGGAGCCTATTAGTGGTGATGATGAATATATCCAGTATTACGGATCAAAAGAGATTTATGGTGGAAGTACTCTTCATCTGGGAGATAGAAACTGTACTGAACCTTTGGTATTAGGGAATAAGTTTTTAACAGAACTGCAAAAACACGCATCGACATTACAGCTATTACAAACTGCTTTTAATAGTTGGGTTGTGAGTCCGGAAGATGGCGGGGCAAAACTAAAGGCTGCTGCTTCTGCTTTTATAGCTGCACCAACGCCTGATTATAGCGAGATACTAAGTGATGAGGTCTTTACAAAGTGAGTATAGAGCAATTAGCCAGCTTAGGTCAATACACATCCCAAAAGACAGGTCGAACAAAAAAAGAGATCGAGGCTAGTCTGTACTCACTTTTTATGCAGACAAAGGGATTGAGCCATTATGCACGAGAAGATGGTGGTAGCTTCAGTCTTATTGAAAATGATAATGACACCATAATAGCCAGAGATCTTTGCATTAAAAACTTCATAGAGTCGGTGTTCAGACTTAATCAGAGAAGAAACATGCAACCCTTTATAGTGATAGGGTATCAGGATGTAGAAATATATGAGGATAAAGGCCGGACTGTTTTTTCAATTAATTGGCGGCTTCTTGACGATTTGTCAGTATCAGGATCAGTAACTGGAGATTTATATGAGTAATAGCAATTTCAAATACACGTCCAGGTCATATCAGGACATTTATTTCAGATTAAAGGAGAAGTATCCGCATTATGACGATTCCATGTTTAGTGAGATAGCCGGAATGTTTGATACCTTCTCTGAAGTGATGAATGCCGTTGTAAGTGATTTAATGGATCCTAAAACCAGAGAATCCGCATATTTTCGAGCGGCATTTATGGGCTATGACCCTGTAGAGTCAGAACCTGCAACAACTGTCTTGACTGTTAAACTCAGACAGGAAATGACTAAGACTTTTCAGAAAGGCGAGCAGTTTTCAGGGATATCTTCTATTAGCGGTGATTACATATATTACGAAGTACCGGATCAAGTTGTTGTAACTGGTGAAACCGTAGCGGTTCCAGTCAAACAGCAACGCACATATACAGGTGTAGAGATAGGAAAGATTCAGAGAAGCACAGAGTTTGCAGAAATCCATGTCCGCTCTGAAAAATATAGAGGATTGGTTAAATCAAGTCTTGAAGTATTTATCGAAGGTGAGAAGTGGAATAGGGTTACAAATTTCGATAAATCCGGAGTTGACGACAAAGACTATGTCGTTTGCTATAAAAATACTGGTGAGTGGTTTATCAGTTTTGGTGATGGTGTAAAAGGGAAGTTGCCGAACTTAAGTGATGTCGTGACCGCTAATTTCGCAGTTACAAAAGGCTTGGCCGGGCGGATGAAAGCCGGGGAAATCAATCAATCTGTTTCCAATGATCCGGATATTGAAGTTGTTACTAATATTGAGGATGTTGTAAACGGCAATGATCCGGAGACGGTATCCAGTATTTTGAGAAACGCAGCAGCAACAACACGGCTTCGAGACGCTATTTTTTATGATGAGGACTTGGAAATAGCGGCAATGAAATCTTCATCTTCTGTAGTTAAGGCGAAGGGGAAAGGCGAAAGCGGGATCGGTTCTATTTATATCGTTCCAGCCGGTGGTGGCATACCAACAGTACAACTCAAAGAGCAGGTCTTTACATTTGTTCAGAAATTAACTGCATTTGAAAACCAGCCTTTGAATGTTCTTGATCCTCCATATGTGCAGCCCGTTATTCAGGCTCAAATATCGTTTCGAAAGAATGTCCTTGAAGAGAAAAAGGATGTAGTTAGGGCAATATGTAGGTTTGCATTGATTTTATGTAGTTCGGCTGTCGATATTCAAGTTCTGGAAAGTTTTGCAGATAACGGAATTGATGTCACGAGACGGCTGATAATTAACCCGATATGGGGCATTGATTTCACGGCAGAAGAAAACGGCGCACTTGCTTTTATTGTTCGGCAATGGGAGCAGTTATTAGGTGCGAGAAAATACCGTGATTTCGGTCAAAGTCTGGAGCTTGGTGACCTCTATATTATGGGTAACGGATTGTACGATTACGGAGTGGATGAGTTTCATCTTATTTCTCCAACGGCAATTACCGTAATTGGTGAACTTGAAATAGTAAACAGTGCTATTGTCGAGGTATTATGAACAATACCTATAATTTCAGAATACCGGAGTTTTGTGCAAAGTACGGTCTGGACTGGGAAGACTTCTGCGCTATTATGGAAGAGTGCGGTGATTACTACGTTGATAAAATCTGGGGCATTAGACATTTATTTGATCTTAATAGAATGGATGGCAGATCTGTTAATTCTTGGTTGTCCTTTCTTAAGATCGCATACAAGAGCCTTGATGATCTTGGATACAGAAAATTCCAGATCAGAATTAATAACAGTCTGGGGAGAAAGAAAAGCCTAACCGATCCATATAAAACGGTTTGCGAATACATTACAGGCAACGTTCCGGATTTTTACAGTTCAGAGTCTTTCGGCAGTTGGGTATGGGGAGATTCTGCTTGGTTTACTCCTCAAGCCGTTTCAAGTAATGCAATGCGGTGGGGTGCCGGTGGATCACAGAAAGAGATTATGATTAATCCACATACAACAGACGATAGTCTGCTTGATGCCTTAGTTGAGGCTTTGAGTAGAAAGAATATTAAACCCGCATTTTATGTTTTGCTGTTGGTTGATGACAATTTACAGGTTTTAAGGAGAATAGGATGAGATTTGAGTTAAGTAATACCAGAAAGAGCGGAGAGATCAATTCCGGATTTGAAGATTGTAAAGGCGATTACTACCTTCCTGAAGATAATAACAGAGATTTCGAGTATCATAAAAAGAGATTGGCAGAGGCTTTTCGTGTACTATCCAGCAGTAAAAAGAAAGCGCAGGTATTGACCGAGGGCAGGGTAAGTGCAGGTTCTTTGCCTAATACCGTAAATATTCCGGAAATATATTGTATAGGCCGGGATGAAAACGATAATGACTCGTTTTTCTATATTCCGGAGATGACTGACATTCCTTTGCCTTCGGGGTGGAACGACGGTCGGCAGATATGGATACAGGCTGTTCACCGGTATTCTTATTCTGATAAAACCAGACTGCACCGCGCCTCACCTATCAGCTATCATCATGTTTTAAAGGACGGCTATGTCGGTGACGATAACAGCAATGATCTTTTTGTCGATAGTGAGCCGTCAGAAGAAACAGCCGTAATTGATAGTTTTAATATTGATAATTCCGGAGTTCTTACCCTTATGTCAGGTCAAAGTGAGGTTTTAGCAATTGATAAAGCCAGTCAGCTTTATGTTCATGGAGAGAACGCTACATTAAGCTTTGATCCTGTATCCGAATACTGGCGAGGTGGTAAAGCCGGAAATATCAGGTCTTTACTCTATGCATCTGGCAATCAGGTCTATTCGGGAAACCTGACTATCAGTAACAACTTATTTGTAGAAGAATCTGCACGTATTAAAGGGAGTCTATATTTCGGTGAAACCGAATCGAATTATATAAGAACAGAAAATAACGAACTACAGTTAAGAAGTGAAGACGCAATACGATTTATGATTGGTGGTGCGAATACAAGATTAGTTATCAATGCAGATGGGAGTATCTCTGGAATTAAAGCTGGGGACGTACCGAACTTACCAGCTGATAAGATTACGAGTGGGACAATGAGCGGAACGAGGATAAGTGGTGGTACACCTACTGTTTGTTCTATTAATGGTGCTGATGGTAGAATGGAAATGAGGATTGATGGAGTAACTGTTGCCAGTACAGACTCTGCTGGTTTAGAATTACACGGAAATTATATACAAGGTGTGGAAAGAATTAAGATGACAGGAGGAACGTCTGCAATATATTTTTCGCCCAATGATACTGGTACTTTTGACTGTCTTGGATATAATGATATCTATAATGAATATCGATTTTTTGCGGATGGCCTGGAGAGTTTAGCTAAGGTTTGGGGGGGCCAATTTATTGAAATGTCCTCTAAACAATATAAAAAAGATATAGAAGATGTAGAAGACCAATATTCTTCGATTATTTATAAAATGCGTCCGATTTGGTATAGAAATAAATATACCAAAGAAGGAAAACCAGAACTATCTCATTATGGTTTTGTAGCTGAAGAATTGGCAGACCTTGATCCTCGATACGTAGGATTTGGGTTAAACGAGGAGGAGAATAAACTTGTAGAAGTAGGCAAAAAGAAAATTGAAGACTGCACTATTGTCCCGAAAGGAATAAATTATAGTCGGTTAATTGTTCCTGTAATTGCAGAAATGCAAAAACATGAAGATAAAATAAATTCCCTTTTTGAAAGGGTAGATAAATTGGAGAAAAAGAAATGAAAGCAAATTTTAACACAGTAATCCTTGACCTTGACGGCACACCTATTAAGGAGGGGGGGAAGCCGGTAATACTTAAGAGTGCAGTAGTAAATATTCTAATGCTTACCGATCCGAAAGCAGAGGAGACGGGAGAGCAAAAGCTGAAATTGTTTAACTTGGCAAACAAAGTGATGCAAAGTGATGCAGAAGAGGATTATTCTGCAGAAGATCTGGCATTGATAAAAGAGCGTGTGGGCAAATACGGCACCTCTCTTGTAGTCGGTCGTGTTTACGCAGCAATAGGAGGTTGATTTGACAATACTATTATCTCTAATATTCCAGCTCTATTTGCTGTGGGGGCGGATATACCGGTTCTTTCGTCCGAAACCAGAATATCGGTTACAGCAATATAACGAGTTTTTCACGTTCCAGGCTTTTTTCTCATACATCAAAAACAGCGGTATCAAGAAGTATGCAAGGGACAGTTTGTATCAGCTTGGAGACGTTATCTCTCACCCTCTGGATACTTTAAAGCGAGGATACGGAGATTGTGATGATTACGCCGCTACTATGAGTTATTTACTTCCAGATCGGTTTAGTTTTGAAAACAAAAATTTTACATTCTTCGGGATGTTCGCCTTGGTCTATTCTAAACGACCTCACCATATCATAGCGGTTTGGATTGGTGACAACGGGTATTACGTGGTATCAACAACAACACTACTTCACTTTAAGAATTGGAACGATTTGATTCTGCACTTCGACTCTAAGGATCGAAAAGTCAGGTATTACGGCTGGTTTAATACCACGCATTATCCTAAGAAATTTAAGGTACGACTTCACATGGTACGAGGGAGGTAAACCATGACATTAACAGTAAAACGTAAAACAGAGAGCAAAGAAAGTACAATTGGTGAGCTCTATATTGATGGAAAGTTTGAGTGCTATACTCTGGAAGATATAGGCCGTCCGAAAAAGATATGGGGTAAAACCCGTATCCAAGCCGGATCGTATCGGATTAAATTCCGGAAGATCGGTCGCTTCCATAACCGCTACAAAGTACGGTTTAAATCCATATATAAAGGCATGCTTCACATTCTAAACATCCCGTTGTTTCAGTACGTTCTGATTCATTGTGGGAACACGGCAAAACATACAGCTGGTTGTTTACTCGTGGGTAAAAGTTACACAAGCGATAGGCTTATTGATTCGACAACTGCATACAAACAGATGTATGTAAAGGTTGCTGCTGCTCTGGAAAGAGGAGAGGCCGTTTATATTAACTTCGATGATACTGGGATCGAAAAGGTGGGCTGATATGAAGATATTAGGAAACCGAAAGCTGGTAATCGCTTTTGTATCTATTGCTGTTCTTTGTAGCATGGCAGTAGTACTGATAAATGCACCAAAGATATATTCAGAGCTGGTTCTTGGTGTGGTATTCATTACTGGTGAATTAATGGCTGCCAATGCCGGAGTACATTTTGCAAAGTTTTTTAGAAAAGGGCGTATTGGAAGGGAGGAAGAATGAAGTATCTATTGTTACCAGTATTGATTTTGATGGTTGCATGTGGAACTAACCAGATCCGGGAGGGAGTGGTTGACATCGATGCCAAAGACACGGAGTGGAGGTCGGGAGTTGTCAGCAAAAACCTTTCTTCTGTTCCTGTTGGGGAATTAAGATCAGAATTAGAGATGTATTATGAAGGCGAGCCCTATATAAATATTGTCAGTCTTGGTAGTAACAGCTACATGGTCCATGCTGGTCTGGGTGAGCGTAAATGGTCAAAACAATTCGATGTTGAAATGAAGGATACCAGTATTCGGTATGATAAAGTCGGGAGCAATAATTATAGAGTAGTCGCTTCTGTTTCCGGTTATGAATGGGAAAAAATTATTACATTAAAGTTGTCATGGAAAGACAAAGCCTTTTGGTTCGGCCTTGGCTGTATTTTCCTTATTATTGTATATTTCACAGTACCAATAGTTATTCGGCTAATTCGGCCTGTATAACCTCCTAATTATCTCTAATCTCTCTTGGTTGAGAGATTTTTTTATAATTAAAACAATAGAAGAAGAGACCGGCTATTTGGGATCGTTAATATCGTATTCGTGCCTAATATAATCGAGATATTTTATAATGATTTTATAATACTTCTGTCTTTGTTTGGGTGTTGCGCTTTCAAATAAAGCCTTCATTACAACAGTTAGTTCGTAAACAGCCTTTTCTCTGGTTTTCTTGACAACACTGTTTTTTTCGTAGTTTTCGACAAAGGCCGCTTTATTCAGAAGATCAAAAGTGCAAATATCCGGTTGTTCTATGTGTTGGAAAGTATTTCTGAATCTAGCCTTAATTGAATCACTTGCAAGATCATATTGTTCTTTCATTGTTAAAGCAAGTTCTTCAAGTTCTGTGTCAGAATATTTCGTGGCTTTCTTTTGAGGTTGTTTATCTGGTATGGGCTTAATTTGTCGAGTTTTCCCATCTTTTCCGGTTCGTTTGGCTGAACTGTCCAGTTTGGACAGTTGCTGTAATCCTTTCCTTTTAGTGCCGACTGTTGTAGGACTTGCACTGAATTTTTCTGCAATTGCTCGATCTGATCGTGTAGGATTTTTTTCAAGCTCTCTTTCTATCAATTTAGATTTTTGAGCCCGAGTAAGGTGTCTGCGATTGAGATTATCGTCAATGCAGAACTGCTCTCGTAAATTCATGGCAAGATCATCGAGCAATTCCACTTTAACTTTCTTTATCCCTAATTCTTTGGCAATATTGAGTCTATTCGCTCCGGCAAGGATATAAACGGCTTTACTAATACTATAACCTTTAAGTGGTTCTCGGATTCCATGCTTTTTAATATCTAATTTGAGATTATAATAATCGGTATCACCCATGGGCATCATGCCCTGGACGTTTTGTAGTTCTTCTGATATTCGTATTTTTTCAACCGGTAGTTCAATTATTTGTCCGGTTCTGTCACTCATTGTTTAGCCCCTTTGTCTTTAAAAGCATTATTCCTTTCTTTATATGAATTGGAGAGATTGTCAAACCTTTATCTGTGCAGGGAAGGGGTACTTACAAAATCAGGTATCCGCTAATGAGACATAATTAATATTATCGGAAGTCATTTTTCTAAGGCTGATATTGATATACAGATTCTCAATATTTTGTAAAGAATTAAATAGTTGACAATGAGACATATTAGTTTAGGTCTTAAGAAAAAGCTCAAAAGAGAAAATATATGTCACCACGAGTTATCTGTGTCTCCAATTTCAAAGGTGGTATTGGTAAGACAACGACATCGATCCACTTGGCTGAAATCATGAGCCAGAATTACAAGGTGCTGTTGATTGATACAGACCCTCAGGCCAACCTCACATCTTTTTACGATGTAGATTTTGAGGGATTGAAAAAGAACAATCTACTAACTGCACTTGATAACGGTAATGTAAAGAAATCGATTTGGAAATTGTCAGATAGCCTTGATATCCTTCCTGCTACGATTCATCTTGCGGACTTCGAAAGCCGATTTGCAAATGAGGCTGGAAAAGAACTTATAATGAAGGATTTGATCGAAAAACTGAAGTATGATCGAATTATAATCGATTGCCCTCCATCTATGGGTATTATTACTCGTAATGTGATCTTTGCATCAGATACTATAGTAATTCCGGTGGATCCAGAAAGCTGGTCTGTAGAAGCTGCGCTTACCCTGGTAAGCAATATCGAGAACTTCAAAACTTCACGGTTAAAGCGGGAACTGTCGTTGGATCGAATATGTATTTTACCTGTAAAAATAGGTTCTTTAAGCATATATGATAAGAAATTTAAAGCTGTGATCAATGAATATTTTGGCAACTACCCTATCCTACCCGCTATATCAACTCATGCACCGTTGAAAAAACAGTTAAATGATAAGATTGTCAAACGCTCTGGCAAAGTCTGGAATGAGTATAAACATGTTTGTGAGGTTATAAATGAAAATTCGTAAACAGACGGAATTGCTGGATATTTCGAAACTTTCTCCGGAAGAGAAGATTGACTACATATCAGAAGTAGCAAATACAAGAGCCGATAATTTTGAAGATAATGACATCCAAATAAAGGTAGCAATAGACTCCCTGTATAATGATTTTTCCGGTCATTTTGAAGAAGCAACTGCAGATCAACAGATAATGATCTTGTCTAAGCTCCATTATATACAGGAGTTTTCAGCGTGGTTGATTGGTGAGTTCCTAATGCGAATTAAAAACCAGATTGACGATCCGAATGACTCTCGAAAGTCCGATTATACGAGTATAAATGATTGGTTTAGGAAGAATGTGGAGTATATTCCTTTCTCTCATAGCCAAATGTATAACTACATCTCTATTCGAGAAAAAGCCGGACTTGAAAATTTTCTCAAATTAGGAGTACGAAAGACCATAGAGGTAATCAAAATCAGAGACGCAGCTTTAAGAGCCGAGGCCATACAACAGATATCTGAAAAAAACTATACTGCAATAGAAGCAAAAGAGTTGGTTTCTGAATTTCAAAACAGAGAATATGAAGCAAAGTTAAGTGAAAAAGAAAAATTAAGACTTAAAAAAAGCAAAGACCGACAAAAAGTAAATTTTGATATTACCATGAGAAGTAATAAAATTGTAATAACTGCATCGGATAAACATGCTGCCGAATGTATAAACAACGCGATTCTTGATCTTGAACCCGCCATAAAAGACAGAGTTTTAAAACAACTCGAACAAAACCTATAATAAATTAAATATGCATAAATCTGATAATGATATATAAAAATATATTATCATTATCAGTAAAGTGTATACCTCTAATGAGACATATTTTTTTTAATTAATATTGACATTAATAAGACGGTAGTATTACTCTGGTCTTACTTGAGGGGTACAGGCGACATATTAATATGAAGAAAATTACAGTCACGATCAAAGACTCACATAAAGACTATCTCGATCACATGAAAGAAGTCGATCCTGATTATAATGTTTCGGAATATTTCCGCCGGTTCCTTGACGAGCAATTATCCGGAGACGAATGGTATAATGATTACTTAAAAAAGCGAAAAGATACTCTTTTAGAGTAAGTAATAAAAAACCCCAAAGCTGGTAACTTTGAGGTTTTATTCTGGTGCTGGTAACACCAAAGATTGACAAAATTTGTTTTGGTAAAATTAATGTACCGAAGTGGTATCGGTGCGTCAACTAATATTTTTTATTTTTCTATGTTTTAATGAGACATAAGAAAAGTGTCATCTTGCCGTGTGATCCAGCACCTGTAAATCAGGTGTTAGGGTGCGATACAACAAACAAATAATTCGCCATCTCCTAAAAACTTCGGGCAAGAAGTCTATCAAGATCGATTACTTCTTGTATTGTGTGTGCAGACTTGAGTTTGCCAAACGTTCCGGATTGTTTAATATTGATGATTTGGTTACTGTACTTCATGAAAAGTATGGTTTCAAGTCATTACATAATCGTCCAGGCAACGCCAAGGCCTGTTATAGGGAGAAGTATCTTAACCGTTTACGAAAATCCGTTTTGTTTACCGCAATAAACGAATCAACTTTCCGCTTTAACTCACAGAAAAAAATATTACGCCTTATCAACAAGCATTTTTGTACTGAAGGTATAGAGATTGATCCCGTTACACTCCAGAATCGAAAAGATTTCGTGAATATAGTATTAGGTCAGTACATGGATGGTAGCAGGTTTAAAGGTTATAAGAAGATGTCGGAAGAGACCGGCTTCTCTATGACTCGAATATTTGATGCAGCAAAGTCTAACCATGAAAACGGCTATGTCCAAAAACAAAATAATTTCATCCTGTACACTACAGAATCATTCCGAACTAAGAAGCTGGCCGACTGGGTTAGGGCGGAGTTCTGGAAGTACCATCGCATATTTACACCTGAACCGGTTAGAATCGGTCGGGAATTTTATATATTGCTTTACGCACCCAATTCTTATTGCTCAAAAAACGTTGATCAAAGGCTAAACAGGCGACCGAATCAACCAATCTTTGATAATAATAAGAGCTGGCTTAAGAATATAGACTCAAAATTCCGTAATTCCTATCGTATTCCTGATAATATCTATATGGTGAATGATTCCGTATTTTCGTTATCAGACTATTTCAGCAACTACGGGGAGGCTAACTATAAGGCTTGTTAAGTTATAATAAAAAAGAAATT
>JAQIBV010000004.1 GCA_027858855.1 Spirochaetota bacterium
GTTTGATATCGATATCGTTTTGATGTTCCTTAACTACTTATCAGATGATCAGAAGGCGTCTTTTTTAGAAGATAGAAAAGATCTTCTTAAGGATAAGTTGTCGGATATTAAAAAGAAAATTTCAACTGAGTCTGAAACTAAAGAGCAAAACTATCTTCATTTGTACACCTATCTTGAAAACCATTTGAAAGCTGAAAACAATTGGCTTAAAAGCATTTCTTAGAATACGCATTACTATGATAGTCGGGTTGGGTTTGATCCATTTTAAATGTGACCCGACTATTATTACCAATTTACCAGTTTATAATTCATTAATTCACAACAGACCAGGTTTAATGTCTTTTTATATACATCTTCAATAGAGTTGTAATTCCCACCAATTAAATCTTTTCGAGATAATGAATTTCAAATAGAGTTTTTGCTGGTTAATTATTAAGAAGTTTATATCTGAATTTTTCAGGAATGTTTTTCTAATAGCTTTACATGAATGGTGTGAGGCGTGAACGGATAAAGTCTGCGTTTTGTGCATATAAGAGTTCACCCAATTCGTACTTCAACTTATTCAGTTCGTGACTGATGTTGCTTATTTCTATTTTTTCTCCCTTTTCTCCTGCTTCTTCCGAAAGAGTCTTATTCATTACCGACATATTAATATCACGTATTAAGTTTATGTTATTGTAGAATTTTTTTGTTAATGAGTAAATAATCTGAACTATTGTATCGATATCATTTTTAGCTATCTCTTTCAGATCTTTGAGACGCAGTTTGGTTACTCTAATTGGCGTTAATGATCTTATTGTTGCAGACCTTACTTCTCCAAGAAGCAGGGCTATCTCACCTATGGTAGTACCGGCTTCATTTAATATTGCTACTCGATTGTTGTTTACCGAGACTTCCAATGTGCCGGATTGTAAAATAAACATATCGCTCTCCTTGTTACCCTCTTTACAAAGGATATAGTCGGGGGGAAGATCAATTGTGCGATCAGAAAGAGCGGTTGTTTCAAAGATCTTGACTGGGACATCGGCTTTTGTATAGGCTTCGGCCTTAAGAAACGAGATAGAGGTGCTGTATTTAGCTACTATATCCTTTAACCACGGAAGTTTTCTTTTGTTGTATTCATCAATTATAATTGATACAATTGAAAAGTACTGTAAATAGAGCTGTTTTAGAGTTTTTTTACCAGATAAGAGTATATTCTGATTTTTCTTGATTATTGAGTTAGTCAGGCGTATCTTTTGGGCAATTACTTTGCCCATATTCAGTAAATATTTCTCATGTTTAAACTGAGATAAGAATTTTTCACTACTCATGCAGGATATTTGGGCTTTTTCTGATACTACGGCAGTCTCGAGACGCTTGGTCGGAAGACTTAGTAAATGAGATAAAATAATCTCAGTAGATCCAAGAATAATGTTATTACCAGAAATTCGGTATCGATCATCGTTTGAAGCAAAGAATATTACTTCTCCGGATTGAAGTATGAAGATCTGATCAGGGTCGTGGCCCTGTTGATATAACAGTTTGTAGCTCATAAAGCATCATTGATTGCCTTTTGGAGATCTTCTTTTTTAAAGGGTTTTGTAACAAAGGCGGAAACTGATAAATTTTTACTGCTGTTCTGTAATGTGGTTTTACTCAAAGCCGATACAATGACAATCTTTGCGTCAGGGTTACTTTTTTTTATATCTTCGATGGTCTGAATACCGTCTCTGCCGTGAATTGTTATATCCATTGTAACTAAGTCTGGGTTTAAATCATTATAGAGTGTAAGCGCATCTACACCGTTGTCAGTTTCTGCGATAATTGTGTGGTTAGTCTCTAGTAGAGTATCCTTAATAATCGAGCGCATGAATTTTGAGTCGTCAACAATCATAATATTTGCCATAGTAATCCTCTTAAAAATTAGTAATCTTATAATTAAATGTACATCCGGTTCATTGCTGCAAAGCTGTGAAAAACGGAGTTTAATACTTTCTTAAAATAGCAGATTTAGCTTTAATAATCAAATTATTTCTTTTGTTAAGTGATTTCAGCAACTTTTAAAATAAACAGTTCTATCTTGCTTTAATCAGTTTTAGTTAGAGTTTACTATAAACTTAAACCATACTATTATCAATAAAAATAAAATAATCATATTAAAAAAATCAGAAAATGGTCATTCCAGATATCTGCTTTCATGACCATTTTCAGGAAAAGCCGCATTGGAAACCCGATAACATTTGAAAGAGAGCCGGAAACATTCTGTATGATCAGTTCAGGATGACTTTGAATAGCATAGGCTCCTGCTTTATCTCTCCACTCAATAGTATCAAGATAGTTATGAATGTCGGACATTGCTAATTCTTTAAACGTGACTTCAGTTGAAATATCCTCAGTTTTGATGCTGATATTTCTCTTCTGCCAATGTACTAAAGACAGCGCGGTTATAACTTTATGGGTATTACCGCTAAGTTGTGATAGCATCTTTTCGGCATGTTTCCGATTTGCCGGTTTGCCCATGATCGCATCATTAAGAGAGACTATTGTGTCTCCTGTTAAAACAACTGAATTCTCTGCAGCATAAGAAGCTTCAGAGAAAAAGTCTGCTTTTAATGCTGAAACACGATTAACGTACAGGTTTGCACCTTCGTTCCTTAAGGGCGTCTCGTCCACCTCTGGAGATACTTGTTTAAAATCATTAAAAAGCAGCGAAAAAAAGTATTTTCTCCTGGGGGATGCTGAACCGAGAATTATTTTCATTTTCTTTTAATTACTTTTTCTTTCAGTTTATAAACTTCGATTACATCTTTAACGCTTTTCATGCGTTCAATTATAAATTGCAAATGATCTATGCTCTTTACTTCAACCACTAAGCGAATTACTGCAAAACCTGATTTTGATTCATTAGCTTCTAATTTTAGAATGTTAATTTTACTTTGTGAAAGCTCAGTCGTAATATCCGCTAAAAGATTAGGCCGGTCGATAGCCTCAATAGCTATCTTTACAGGGTGCATATGGTTTGAATCTGACCATGCAATTGATATAAAACGCTCCGGTTCGATATTAAGTCTTTTAAGAGAGGGACACCCCTTCTTATGAACAGAGATGCGTTTGTCTTTTGAGATAAAACCGATGACCGGGTCTCCAGGGATCGGATGACAACATAGAGCAAGACGGATAGGGACGTTCATTGTGTTATCAACGATGATATCACTCTTTCCAGTATTTTTTGAAGAGGTGATTTTTGAAAGTTCCTCAGTATTGATGGTAAAGGAGGCCATCTTGTCCGGTTCACTCTTTTGTGCAGGCCTATTTTTTTTGTGAATTTCATCAGAATCGGTCGGTTGTTGCTTTTTTATCCAGCTACGGATTTTATAACGTGCATTTGAAGAGCGTACAATCTTTAACCAGTTATCTGAAGGATGTTTAGCCGGATTTGTGATAATTTCGACTATGTCACCATTTTCAAGTTTGGTTCTTAAAGGTTTAATTTTATGATTTATTTTTGCTCCCGAGCAGTGATGACCAACTTCTGAATGTATAGCATAAGCAAAATCTATCGGCGTCGAGCCCTTTGCAAGACGAATAATTTTGCCCTGAGGGGTAAAAACGAAAATTTCATCACTGTAAAGATCCATCTTCAAGACTTTCATAAATTCACGGGTATCGTTCAGCTCCGAGCGCCATTTATTAATGTTTTGAAGAAGAGATAGATCGGTCATTTGGGATTTGTCTTTTTTCCCCGATTCTTTGTACATCCAGTGAGCTGCGATTCCCATTTCGGCTGTAACATCCATCTCTTCAGTGCGGATTTGAATCTCTAGAAAATGTTTCCCGGGGCCGGTGACGGTTGTGTGAAGAGACTGATACATATTCGACTTCGGTACTGCAATGTAGTCCTTGAACCTTGATGGTACTGGAGGCCATATTGTATGAACAATACCCAGTATTGCATAACAATCCTTTACCTCTTCGGTAATAATACGGATTGCCCGTACATCGAAAATTTCTTCGAATGGTTTTTGCTGGTGAACCATCTTCTTATAAATTGAGTATAGATGTTTTATTCGACCTGATATTGACGCCCTTATATTCATCTTGTCGATATTTGACTTGAGTATGGCGTGTATTGAGTTCAGGTATTCATCCAGCTCCTCTTCCTGTTTAGTAAGTTTTTCCGTAATGTCTGTATATGCCTCCCTGTGCAGAATGTAAAAGGCGAGGTCTTCAAGTTCAGAACTGATCTTTGACATTCCCAGCCGTCCGGCAAGCGGGGCGTAGATGTCCATAACTTCCTGAGCTATACGATTTTGCTTGTGTGGTGGCTGAAACTCCAGAGTCCGCATGTTGTGGGTTTTGTCTGCCAGCTTAATGATGATAACACGTGGATCATCTATCGTCGCAAGCAGCATCTTGCGCAAGGTTTGAGCCTGCTCGTGAGATTTTGTCCGGTTTTTGAGTGATGATATTTTGGTAACACCATCGACAAGATGGGCAATTTCAGCTCCGAAAGAGTCCGAGATAGATTCAAGACCGGTAACTGTATCCTCGACAACGTCATGAAGCAGTGCAGCGATAATCGAGGAGGCATCCAGGGAGTGTTTCGCAAGTATAATAGCAACTTTTATGGGGTGAATTATATAGGGCTCACCAGATAGGCGTTTTTGCGGGCGGTGAGCTTCTTCTGCAATTTCAAAAGCATGTTTTATCGGTTCTAAATCAATGTCTGGATGATTTTCATTTATAATCAGCAGCAGCTCATCAAAGAGCTTATATATATCATTGTATTCATATTCGATCATAGATATTTAATCCACCAGTAAACAGATACACCGTCAAATATAGCTAAAAAAAGTCAAGAGCTATATGAAGTGAATCTTTTTTTGAGTTGAGAGGCTTAACTTTTTAATCAGATAACCTTTAATGAATTTGATTCGGGCAGATTTGTGAATAGTTAAGAGACCTCTGAAGAATAAAAAATTTACTGGTTTTTTTTAGAAAACACTTAAGGGTTTTCTAAAACTACCGATTATTATAAAGATTGATTATCACACTCCATGTACCATTTGTTTAAGGGCTTATGCGGACGGCACTCCTGTACAAGCCCTTAAAACAAAATGGTTTACCTATTTATGAAGTTGTAAATAGTCGAGTCATAGGCCGACGTTTTCTTGAAAACCTTACACGCTAACTCTTTATTCGTCTCAACCGAAACCGACATAGAGTTCTCTTCCATTTCGCGTTCTATACGGGTGTAGTCGTCCGGATCAGTTATAACAGTAACAGATGCATAGTTTTTTGCAGCACTTCGCAGCATACTTGGGCCACCTATGTCGATATTTTCAATGGCCTCTTCCATAGTTACATCCGGGTTAGCTATGGTTTTTTCAAAAGGATAGAGGTTTACTACCACCATATCTATAAGTTGTATGCTATGGTCAGCGAGTGTATCCATGTGATTCTTGTTTGAGCGTACTGCCAGAAGTCCACCATGCACCTTCGGATGCAGTGTTTTCACTCGTCCGTCCATAATTTCGGGAAAGCCGGTGTGATCTGAAATGTCTTTAACGCTGATACCGTTCTCTTTTAACAGTTTGGCCGTACCACCTGTAGAGATTATCTGCACGCCATTTTGTGATAAAAATCGTGCAAAAGGAATAATACCATCTTTGTCCGAAAGACTTATGAGAGCAGTTTTAATTGTGTTCATTATATACCTCGTTTGACTAATAGTGCAAGTGACTCCATGTGTGGAGTTTGTGGAAACATATCGAATACTTCAAAGCTGGAAAGATCGTAGTATTCTTTAAAATTTTCGTAATCTGTTTTGAAAGTAACAGGATTACATGACATATATATAATTCTGTCTGGTGAGAGTGCATGAAGATACTTATACATACGTGGATTGATCCCAGCCCTTGGTGGATCCAGAATAAGTGTCTCGAAAGACTGTCTGTTCTCTTTTATGAAAGGACGTGCATCAGCACAGACGAATTGCGCATTAGTAATGCCATTTAACTCCATATTATTATTCGCAGAATCTATTGATTCCGGAATGATGTCTACACCTGTTATCTGTTCACAGGCATCGGCACAAAATAGGCTGATAGAACCAACTCCACAGTAGAGGTCGAGAGTACGACCGGATACCATTTCTCGAATCTTCTCGTATATCGATAATGCAACAGTCGAGTTACTTTGGAAAAAGGAGTTTGGGTGTATAGTAAAACGGGTAGAGCCGAAATTTTCATGAATAGCTCCACCCTTGATACGATGAACTTCAGGGCCAAAGCTAAGGTCAGTTAGTGAGTCATTAAGAAGAAGAGCAGACGAGTCGACCAACTGATCAACATCTGTGATTATTTTTTCGAAAACAGAGTGATTGCTGTTATTGGCAACAACAAAATTGAGCATTGTTTCCCCTGAAAAAAAACCTTGCCGTAATACTGTATATCTTAAAAAACCTGAGTGAGTCAGATAATCATAGTCTTCGATTTCCAAAAGACTGCTACGTATGGAATGCCACAGTTTCAAAGACTTATCCTGCAAAAGAGGGCAGGTTGTAATGTCGACAACCTCTTTAAAAGAGCCGCGTTTTCGTAGTCCACGACTTCCAAAGGCCGCAACATAGTCCATTCGGTTGCGATATCCGTAGGGTGCTGCCGGAGTTACAGAGGTAACTTCGGGTAAAACATCACCACAGGTCCGGTTCAGAAATTTGGCCTTGATAGCAAGTTGATTATCGTAAGAGATATTCTGAAACAGGCAACCTCCGCATTCACCGAAATGAGGACATCGTGGTTTTTCAGTATCCCGGTACTCTTCTGCAATATCAAGAATCAGCTCTTTGTTTTTTCTGCGTCGTTTTCCCATCTAAGCTCCGTTTTGTAATAATAACGATCTTTAATAAATAATTTCAGACAAGTCTAGTTATGTAAATTCCTTTAAATATGAGCTTGCAACGATATAATCATATTTTCGGAATCTGTCGTATATAATAATAGGTTGCGTTAAAATGAACTGACTAATAAACAAGTATTTTGATGCTTGCATATATAAAAACCCTATTGTTAAAACACAGGTGTTAGAGTAAAGTCTTTTATGGGCTGATTAGCAAAATTCAGGAAGGGGTAGGTATTACTGCGTGAGTAATGATAAACGAATTGTCACAATCAAAGATTTAACCCTAGGCGGAGGGAGCAGCGTTGCGGTACAGTCGATGAGTAACCACTCCCTGCTTCAGACGGAGCTTCTTATTTGTCAGATACAGGCCCTGGCAAAAAAGGGTGCGCATCTTGTCCGGTTTTCTGTGCGAAATCACAATGAGGCTGACAATATTCGCACCGTAGTTGACAGCACATCACTTCCATTATGTGCAGATATCCATTTTGATTATACACTGGCGCTAAGGGCCATCGAGTCCGGTATCTCTAAGATTCGCATTAATCCGGGAAATATCGGGTCTGAGAAGGGTGTACGTGCTGTTGTGGATGCTGCCAAGCAGCATGGTATTGCGATTCGCGTGGGAGTTAATGGCGGCTCAGTTGACAGGAGTCGCTATACAGGTGCAGAGGAGGCTGTTCTGGTTGAAAGTGCTCTTGATCATGTTCGTATTCTGGAAAGGTATGGGTTTTATAATACGGTTATTTCGATAAAGTCGTCAGATGTTCTTACAACAATAGCGGCAAATCGCCTGCTTGCGGCTAAAAGCTCGTACCCTGTTCACATTGGTCTTACCGAGGCTGGTTATGGCTACAAGGCTTTTATTAAAAGCTCTATTGCTTTAGGAGCACTGCTGATGGAGGATATAGGCGATACAATCCGTGTTTCAATTACCGGAGACCCACTTCAGGAGATTGACGTAGCCTATGAAATTCTCAGGTCTGTAAAAAAAATAGATTATGGAATAAATATTGTCTCCTGCCCTACCTGCGGACGTACTGATACACAGATTGATCTGGAAAAACTTGCACAAAGTATTGACTCGTCTGTTACGGAAACTTATCTGTCGGAGTTCAGAGAAAAGCGGAAGATAATTAATATAGCTGTTATGGGGTGCGAGGTTAATGGTCCCGGTGAGGCGGCAGGTGCTGATATCGGAGTTGCCGGTTGCGGCAGAGGAAGATTTGCTCTTTTTAACAAGGGTGTAATCTGTAAAAAACTGGATCAGGATGAAGTAATAGATGCTATTCTTGGTATGGTAAAAGAGTATCTGAGCCGGTAATTACCGGCTCAGAATGTTATTGAATACTATTTACGTGTGGCTTTTTTTGCTGTTTTTTTAACAGATTTTTTTGTGACTTTTTTTGCAGTCGTTTTTTTTGGGCTGCTTTTGGTTTCTGATTTTTTTTTGCCAGCCGGAGCCTGAAGGGTCAGCTCTGTGTTTTCCAAGTGATAGTGATAATCTGCGCTTTCGACAATACGGTGATCGTGGGTAACAATAACGAATGCCTTATCGTTTTCTTTTCTAAGTTTTATGAAAAGACTGTTAATATCTGCTGCGGATTCATCATCCAAGTTTCCTGTAGGTTCATCGGCCAGAATAATGTCGGGATTGTTTATAACAGCACGTGCGATAGCAATTCGTTGGCGCTCTCCACCGGAAAGCGTCTCAGGATGATGTGACGAAATATTTTTTAAATTCAGATAATCAATTAACTCGTTTGCATGGTGAGCTGCATTCTTGGCAAAAGGATTAAACATTGTGGGAAGAATAATATTTTGAAACGCGCTATAGTCATTCAAAAGGTTGAAAAACTGGAAAACAAAGCCTATGCGCTTGTTCCGGTAAAATGAGCGGCGAATATCCCCCCATTTAAGGATGTTTTTCCCTTTATAAAATACTTTCCCCTTGTTCGGACGTAAAAGCCCAGAGATTATTCCTAAAAGGGTCGTTTTGCCCGATCCGGATTTTCCTGTAATTACTGTAATTGTGCCCGGCTCAATTGTGAAGTTAACATCTTTGAGGATTGTTCGGGATCCGAACTTAAGATGTATATTCTCAACAGCAAGCAGGGGGTTGTTTTGTCTGTTTTTTTTCATAGAAGTACCTATCGTCTCACTGCTTTAAACAGGTTTATATTTGAAGCAAAAATAGCTGGAACCAGAGCCGATGCTGCTGAAACAAGGGCTGATAATCCCATAGATAACATAAAAACTTCTGTATTTCGTTGTGCGACAAATTTCACACCGGCAATGTCGGGAAGAAAGCCGGAAATATAGTCTGCGGCATACGAAAAGAGGTAGTTACCAGCATAGTATCCGATTATTCCGTATATTGCACCGACAATGGCGGCTTCAAAGATAAACGTAAGAATAATCCTTATTTTTGTGACACCAAGTATGCGAGTAAGGGAGAACTTGTGGCTCATTAAATATACGACATTCAGGTTTGCATTGAATATTGAAACAATAGTCAGTAACACCAAAATCCCTATGATGGTAATCGAGAAGGCGTCGATAATTTTCATTACCTGATTAGCCTTATCTGCTATTCCGCGATCTGATTTGACCTGCAGACCCAGCTTTTCAAGCTTGTCGACAGTTTCAGGAAGCTTTTTAATGTCCTTTACCCGTGCAAAAAACTGTAGGTACTGATAACCACGTTTCCAACGGCCTGAGCTGACCTCTGCTTTTTTTGCAAAGTAGGTTACAAAATCCATTGGAACTATCGCTCCAATACGTTCGGTTATGTTTGTAAAGTTGAACATCGAAACCTCAAGTTCTGTATGGGTTTTCGATTCATCTTTTGATTCGTTGATTTCTGCGCCTGGTATTGATCGAGGAGGGCGTTTTGTCTCGATTTGTATTTCCATTGGAAAGCCCTTCAGATCTTTAATTTTAAACTGAGGCAATCCGTTAAAATAGAGATAGTTGTTGAGCATTACCAGTGTAAATTTTGGCGCAATCATCTTGACTGGGCGACCAGGCTTGTAATAGAACTGTTCCCAGTCTGGCATTTTGTTTCTGAAAAATTCAGGTTCAATTGCAAAAAACGGTAAAATCATGGAAGTGCGGTTACCGAACATTTCACCACGAAGGCGTACTCGGTAATCCAGCATTATCAAAGTGTATACTTCCAGGAAGTCGTCCATCTCTCGAACGGCCTTAACCTGGTCTATGGTTAGTTTCGCACCCTGACGTGATGAAGCTGCATATACATTATCATCTTTTTCATTCAGTGGTAATATCTCAATTTCGTCTATTTCGAGTGAACCTAATAGATTCTCATCAATGAAATCACGTATAGATGTTCGAAAAGAGAGGTAGATGATTAGAAAGGTGATGATGAATAGTATTCCAAAGCTGGATAGAAATGCTGTAAGTATCGATTTAAAAGAACTGCGTAAACCGTAATAGATTGAGCGTAATAGATGTATCATAGACAAATCCTGCAATAATTTATATTGGTCACTGAATTGATAGAAGAATCCTCTTTTTTGCAGATGCAAAAGTCAAGAATAGTCCTATCATTCGTTGAGAGCACTATATGAAACTTCGCATTAAAAATGAAAGTAGTTTTTACTGGTTTTTGAGATAAACCCTAAGTATTTTTGCAAGGTGTCGGCATCAAATGTTGTGCCTGAGTGGGCACACTGTTTGTGTAACAAGCGCAGGCACATATGCGAACACCGGACAGCTTTAGTAGCCCGGTGTCAGATATGTTTTTTTGTGCTGAATGCTCAGGGAAAAAACCTGCGTTACTATGTCTTAAATCCTGATCTCGTTCGGGGAAATTTGAAAGTCCTCTTCGTACTCATGAAATTCTGCATCATCAACATAGTTGTCAAGAATTTTGTAAAAGTCAAAATTCTTCAGTACATGATTCCGAGCATTTTCGCACAGAGTAGTATATGAGGAGGCTTTTGTCCGTATTTCTTTTATTAAAGCAGTTATTTTGTTTCTCCAAAGTTCTGTATCACGTGAGTTCAGAACAAAGCCATTTTTTCCATCTTCAACGATATTTCGAGGTCCGCCTATATGAGACACAAGTGCCGGTATTCCACATGATAAGGCTTCGAGTACAGTCATTCCAAATGTGTCGGTTTCACTGGGAAATACCAACAGGTCTGACCCAGAATAGATAGAAGGCAGGTCGTAGTTGTCAAGTCGGCCAACAAAATATATCTGTTTATTTGATGCATATTGTTCAAGTAACGATGGGTAAGCAGGACCAGTTCCGGCCAAAATGAGGTTAACATCAGGATTTGACTTCAGAATCGGTAATACTGAATTAATAAGAAAGTTGATATTTTTATCTTCAGAAATGCGACCAGTGTAGAGAAGGTTTATGTCTGAAGAGGGTATTCTGAATTTCTGTTCCATTTTCATTTTAGAGCCAGCGATAGGTCTGAACATATTGGTATCAATTCCTCTGTAGAATATTCCCATCTCTTTGTTCGTAAATCCTCTTTTTTTCAAGATATCGGTATACTCATTTGTCGGGACAAGCAGAGTATCTGCTAACAGGTGAAAGTGTTTTGTATAGAACTCAATTATTTTAACAACTATATTCCATTTGCCGATTACATTGTAGGCAAGCATGGAAAAGTCGGTATGGTATATGGCTGTTGTCTTAATTCTGAACAGTTTCGCAAAGATCATTCCATATGTTCCGATAATACTAGGTGAAGACAGATAAATCTCGTCAGGACGATAGCTGTATATGGTAATTAACGAAGTGATCAGGTTCGGTACTTTAACTGTCATTGTGTGATAGTAGGGGAGTTTAAAGTGAATAACCGGTTTAAGGTTTATTACGTTTGGAGGCAGGTTGGTTTTATCTTCATCGGGTAACATTGATGCAACTATGGTGATATCATCACCACGCTTATGAGCCAACCATCCGATATTTTTAAGCGTAATCGAGACACCATTAAGGTCATTAATTGTGTCTGTAAACCATAGAATTCGCTTTTTACGGGAATTTCTGGTACGTGATTTATTCTGTGATACAGAGTTATTATTTTGAAGCCGGTAGAATATGTATTCTGCCACTATCCAGAGAAGAAGTCCTGCCCAGAACATAACAACAACTTGTATTAGAGATATAGTCATAAAGCACTCCCTTTAAAAGTTTACTGCATTATAGAAGCAATATCCATGCCATAAGCACAATATCAGGTGGAAATGTCGTAGGATTATCCTTCTTTTAGTTAAAAAAAACGAAAAATGGGACGGGAATATCTCCATGCATCCCATTTTTATTGTATTTTCAGGTTTAAATAGATGAAATCAGGTAAAATAACCGGCTTTAATGCGACTCTGTGTCGTTCTTTCATTTTTGCTGTATAATTGTATCATTAATACCACAGATCGTTGAGAATTAATGACTGATGAACTTTGGAATTGTAATCTTTTCATGGATGAAATTCATAAAAATTATTGGTGATGTTTTCTTTTTTGCCTATTAATCTGATTATATATTGTCCGGTATTGAGGCTATTGAAACGCTAATTCAGGGATAGATGAGCTTTGGAAATAAACTGCTTGATATGAGATTGGGGCAATGTGTTAATTGGTCAGCTAATTTTCCTGACAAATTGTAAGTAATCCATTTATCGGTAGTATCTTTTATTACAAGATAAATTGGATCTGTGTTGTGTTCACTCGCAGGATTAGTCTTGCTGCACGTACATGCAACAGGAGTGAAAAGTTTATTATTTGAGGATAATTATATCCTCTTCTAACAGTGAAACAGTGAATAGAGGCGAGTGTTTGCAGATAAGTAATTGTTAGAGTTTTCCTTGCCCGGGTTTATTTTAAATAATTGGAGTAAAGCGTGTCTGTGTTAAAAATGAAATCTGATTATAATATTGCGATTCTCCCGGATCTTTTGAAAAGAGGGTTCTCTAATAAATCCGTATCTTTTTTTCTTTTCCTGGCTGTTTTTTTCTGTTATTACATTTCACATTATACATTTCTTGAAATACCCACAGCCGATTATATTGGTAACTTCCGTCCTTTTGTTCTACGTCTTTTACGTTGGGATCTGTCTGGTGTGCAGAACAAGGTGCTGCCGGTCTATCCGTTTTTAGTTGCCTTGTTCACAAAAACAGGGCTAATTTCTGGTGAAGATCCCGTATATGCCACTGCTCTGGCGATTAATGCCGTATTTTATCCATTTTATATTTTTTTGGTGTTGAAGATGTATGGCCGGTTTCTTAAAGAGCGTGAAAGCCGGTTATTTCTCATTTTTCTTCTATTAAATACCTATACTCTTTATATGGCATTAAATGCTGAGCTGGAACTGGTTATGGTGACAATGATTCTGTTCTCCTTTTATCTTATGGGGCGTAATAGTCGTTTTACTAGTATCTCTGTTTTTTTATCAGCTCTGCTAAAATGGGACTCTGTCTTTATCGTTCCCGCCTATGCGATCAGCAGGTGGCTAAAAACAAGAAAAGTTGTCTCCTTTATATTAGCTGGTATTGTTTCAGGATCAGGTATCGTTTTGTGGGTTCTCTTTTTTGCCCTGCGCGGAATGTCGTCCGGTGAAAAAAACACATATATAGAAGAGATCGCCCGACGTGGTCCGAATGTATATCGATTTTTCGGAGATTCTCTTCTCGTTATGTCTGGCTTTCTGCAGTGGCTTGGCATCGATGTCTATAATGGCTATCAGAATGGCATTACAGTTCTTCCCGTTATTCAAGGGATGATGCTGGTTGTCCTCGGAGGATTGGTGATCTATTCCCTTTACAAGGGAATAGGGTTGTGGAGTTGTAACCGGGATGTTCTGAAATGGCCAGTGATTGTCTATATAGTTGGATACCTTCTGGTACACATAGTTTATCAGAATACTAAAGCCCGTTATGTCTTTCCGATCCTCTGGTTTCTTAACCTTCTGATGCTTTATGGTGGGCGTGAGATTTTTGGAAGTATGCTGATTTCAACCGAAAAGGGTTGCCGTCGGATTAAGGTATTGAATACTTCGATTGCATGCATCTTTTTTATTTTTTCCCTCATGACTCTCTTTAATACAGGTGGTCAGAGGGGGGCTGTAGTTGTCTGGATAGTGCTTTTTTCGGCTGCTTTATTATTCTTTGTATTCAGTAATTATTCGGTAGGTTCGTTATTAAATCGAATTGTTATTGTTATGCTCGTTTTTTCATTTGTTTCAATGAACCTCGTTTACAGTCGGAAAATTTTTGAACATTATAGTAAAAGGCGGATTGAGTTCAAACATGCTGCACTCTATTTCAGGGATATTCGTAAGCCCGGTGAAAAACTGCTGATATCGGAGTCTAATGTTGCAGTGTATGTAACCGCTCTTGAGCGTAAGGCCTTTATGCGAACCGCTTCTGTTGAGGGGGATGATAGTCAGCAGTTTCTTAAAAATGCAAAAAAGCGTGGCGCTGATTTTTTATATATTGATGATTTTTACATTCGCCGTCTTCAGTTAAACGATAAAAATGCTCTTGAAAAGCGGGCAAATTTTTTAAAAGAGATCCGTGATAATCCAGCCGGCTTTGAAGGATTGGAGTTGTTGCGGGTTATAGAAGTTGGGAGTTCCATTAATGGGTATTTTTACCGTTTGCAGTAGCTATTCAGGTTATTCTGGCGATATTTCATATGTTTATGTTGTTTATCATTCATGTGTACTAGTTTGTTAGTGTTGTTTTAATATAGGTGTCTACCGGAGATAGTCGGTGAAGAGAATTAAAAAAATTGATTTACGTCGTATTGGTTTCTATTTCGGTCTGCTGTTGGGACCATTACTAATATATTTTTTGTTTAGAAATACAGATCTATCAGGATTGATTGAAAACCTTGCAGAGATCCGATTTTCTTTTATCATTATTATTGCGATAACAACAGTTTCACAGTTGTGTGCGGTTCTTGCCTGGTTTTTTACTTTTCCGGTAAAGATGAATCCGGGTAAAATTTATGAACTGTTCAGGATTCGCCTTATTGGGGAGAGTTTTGCACAGATGAATCCTTTGAATTTAATCGGTGGTGAAACCTTTAAAGCCCTGCTGTTGAAGAAATGGTTGGGTATTGGATATAGCAAGGGAGCAGTTTCAATACTTACATCAAGGATTCTTTTAATTCTTTCGATGTTTTTGCTGGCTGTGCTGGGTGGAAGTGTTCTCTTTATGCGCTTTGATCTTGTTCAATTGCAGGTTTATGGTTATGTTGTTCTCGGTCTTGTTATACTTTTTTATCTTTATTTCTTTTATACACTGGGTAGAGGGCATGGCCTCTTTTTCTTTGCATCACGACTTTTTCGTCCATTTGCTGAGAAATTCCCGATTTTTGCCCGTTTATCGGCTCTGTTGAAGGAGATCGACCGTGATATGGTGGAGCTTTATAAGAACCGGAAGGCGGCTTTTTACACGGCCTTTGTATTGTCTCTGTTTCATCTTCTGATCGGAGCCTGTGAGTATTATGTAATATTCCTCGCGCTTGGAGTCGATGTCAGCTTCTTTACCTGTATTGTTTTTGATTTGTCATCTACTGCAATACGGTCACTTGGCTTTCTGGTTCCAGGGCAACTTGGCTTTGAAGAGTTGACAAACAGAGTGATGTTCTCATTGGTGAATCTGCATGATGACTATCTATGGCAAACTGTTTCAATAATTCGAAGAGGGCGCCAGTTTTTCTGGATAATTGCCGGATTCATCTTTTATATTGTCGCATCCAGATCAGGAAAGGTTCCCTCGACAGATCTGGTAGAAAAGTAGTCGCTTGTTAAGGAGATTGTTTGATGAAATTACTGCTTGTTACGCATAAATTTCCGCCATCTGTAGGAGGGATGGAGAATCAGTGTTATGAATTGTATAGGGGCTTATCTTCTAAATATGATGTCGAGCTATACGTGATGCCGGAAAAAGAATCTCGTATCTGGTTCCTTTTTAGACTTAAGTCACGTTTGAAAAAATATCTGAAAAAAAATCCCGATATCACCCATGTCTATTTTAATGATGCATTGATTGCAACTGCAGCCGCCGCTGTCAGGAGTGTTTCTGATGCTCATACTTTGGCAACTGTACATGGTCTGGATATTGTGTATCCGGCCCGTTTGTATCAGAAAAAAATAGTGGCTAACCTTAATAAAAATATAGATACGATTGTAGCTGTCAGCCGGGCTACTGCTGAAGTATGTATCGAGCGTGGAGTTGATCAAAACAGAGTTGTGGTTGTTGCGAATGGTGTTGATGTCTCGCTGAAGCAGACAAAAAAAGACAATACTTTTGTACTGCACTCCGAAAAACTTGCTTTACCTGATCTGTCTGATAAAAAAATACTTGTTTCAATCGGAAGAGGTGTGCGAAGAAAAGGGTTCTCCTGGTTTTTGAGTTCCGTTGTACCCCGTTTAAGTAGCGATTATTTTTATATTATTGTAGGGCCTCCTCAAAAAAAGTTGCTTCTGTTTCGGTTTCTTTTTACGGTTTTGCCCCGTTCACTAAGTCGATTACTCGAGTTGACAGGAATCGCTATGGATCAGGTTGCCATAGAGGCACTACTGCGCAAACCCGGAATTCGTGATAAGGCTGCATATGTAGGGAAAATTCCCTTTAATGATCTTGTACAGCTTTTGAAATGCTCTACGGCCTTTATTATGCCGAATATCCGGGTCGAGGGTGACGCTGAAGGCTTCGGCCTTGTGGCACTTGAAGCAGTGATGAATGGTACAGTTGCCATTGTCTCCGAGCTTGAGGGAATAACAGAGGCGATTCAGGACGGTAAAAACGGTTTTTATGTTACGCCTGAGAATGCTGATGACTGGGTGAAAAAAGTCGAGACTGTATCTGCAAAAAGGTTTAATCGTGAAAAATTCATTGCCAGCAGCATTGATTATACTGAAAAGAATTTTTCATGGGATAAAATGGTTGATGGTTACAGCCGTTTGTTAAAAGATGGAACTGAGTCGTGAAATCCCGATGAAAAAAGGCATGTTAGATATATCTTTATGGAAATGTTAAAAAATATCAGGGCGGGACAGACTATGAAGTTCCGTTGGTTTCCGTTTTTTGTGTTGCTGATTCTGCTTTTTACGGGGATTCGTCTGGCTCATCTTGAGGCTGACTCTACACCTGATATCAGTATTTCGGCAGCGCCCTTTACCGATGAGGCTCTTAAGGCCTACTCCTCTCGAAATCACTATCTTTTTCATGAGATGAAATGGACTCCAAGAGACGGCTATCGAAGCTGGTATGAAAAGTCTGTCTTATCTGTTGGTATTTATAACCGCTGGTTCGAGTTATTCGGTCCGTCATACAGTTCTTTGCGAATATTAAATATTCTGTTTTCGATTATGACTCTGGTTCTGCTCTTTTTCCTCGTTAAGCATTTTTATGATATTTTACAGGCCTTTGTCGCCATAATAATCTATGGCTTTAATACTTTTCTGATTATGTTCAATCGTCTTGGCTTTTTTGAAAATATGCTGAACTTCTTTATTTTACTGATTTTTTTCTCTTTTTGTTCTCTATATGAACATCGTGGTCGCATGAAGCAAGCCATTACAGATCCGTCAATTAATTCTGCCAAAGAGATGATCTATATTTTAATTGCCGTTACTACGGGATGTCTTGCCACCGTTGCAGGCCTTTTTACAAAACAGTCCATATCTCTTGTGATAATTGCGATTGTACCCTTCCTTACTCTCTATCTGTTTTATTCTCATAGAAAATTGAATAATTTTTTGCGCCTCAAGTTTTATGTTACTATAACTGGTATTGTTCTCGGTTATATCATGTTGGGGCATTTCGGCTATTTCGATAAATTTTTCAAACAGATCCTTTCGGTTGAAGTTTTTGATATATCTCTTGGCTACTTTTTACCTTTAAAAAGAACTTCAGCTAATTTTGATGCTATATATCTCTCATTCATTAAAAGTCTGTTTTTAGAGTTTGTCTTTATTCAACCGATAATTTTCTTTACCGGAATGTTTTATGCCCTCTATTCGTATTATAGATTTTTATATAAGAATGATCTTAACCTGCTTGATACGGCATTTTCGACCTGGTTTCTATTTGGTTTTCTTTTTCTTGCGATAATGAGATATCACCCTGCCAGGTATTATATGCTTCTGACAATGCCACTCGTGATTTTGTCTACACGGTTTTTTACTAGTGGTAAGGATCTATATTTTAATGATTTAGTGGAGGGCGCACCACGTTTCCTGTCGTTTCGCCGCATTATTGTTAAAATATTCCTTTTTTATTTATATTTATATAGCGGAGTTTTTATTGTAATGAATTTTACACCTTTTGCCGTGCGAAAGGCTGTATATGATTTTTTCTTTTTTAATATAACAGGTGACAGGTGGAATCTCGTGTACCCTGTTATCGGGTTTGTAGTTCTTTTCCTGATTTTTAATGCTGTTGCTGTTAAGGTTCTTGTTCGTAATATAGAAAAAAAGTTTTCTCCTCTAAAGTTAAAAAAAGCACTTTTCGCATTAATGATAATCATTCAATTGTTTGGTTACTCAAAATGGTATTTCTTTGACGAATATAATGTTGTTAGCTATTCCCGTGCTTTGGGAAAGCACCTTCGTTCGGATACAATTCTGGTCGGGTGCTGGGCTGCAGCATTGGGGCAGGAAAACAACCTTCGAACTTTAGTAATGCAGGAAAAAATGCGGTATAATGTTAAATTAACAGAAGCGTTAATTGCCGGTGAAAAGATTGAAATGGTGCCTTATCGTGATGAAAGTCTGCGGCATAAACATGAAGGAGCTCCCCCTGTTTATTTAACTGTCGCCAAAAACGCCCCTTTTGATATGAAAATAGCGAAACATTTTAATAAATATCTTGTTCCAGAAAGGCTTCTGACTGAAATATCGCTGGGACTTTATGATGTATCAGTTTACAGGCTTGATGGAAAAGTATCAGAAAAACGGAGAAGAGCTATAAACGATGAATTTAAGAATTAATATTGTCACGGCCATGAGGGCTCTCCGACGGAATAAAATGCGCTCAATGTTGACCAGTATTGGTATAATTATTGGTATCTCTTCTGTTATAGCCATGATTGGTATTGGAAGCAGTGCTCAGATCGCTGTTCGAGAAAAGATTTTCAGCTATGGAGCTAATGCTGTGCAGGTTCGCCTTATTCATGGAAAAGCGGCAGCTATATCAGATTTGGAAAAATTGCGTCAATATATTCCTCAGATTAAATATTTGACTCCTAACGAATATACTAGTGAGCGTCGAGCCTCTACAACACATACCTATAAGCAGAAGAAAATGAATGTACGTATAAATTTTGTAGATGTTGACTATTTTGATATTCAGAAAAGAAGTGCAACTTCCGGTCGTATATTTACAAAAAATGAGATAGAACAGTATGCCAAGGTTGTTGTAATAGGGGCACGAGTTCGTGATGAGCTTTTTGTGTTGGAAGATCCCATCGGTAAGCAGGTCTGGATCAATAATACAACCTACACAGTAATTGGTGTGTTAGATGAGAAGGGTGAAGCTATATCTGGTGAACACTTCGATGAATTATCAATTATACCCTATACAACTGGATTACGGCGTTTTCTGAATCGGACTTCATTTGACAACATTCTTGCTGTACCATATAATGATAAAGATCTGGATCTTGTTACAGAGATGATAAAAAAATATTATATTGAAAAGTTTTCTTTGATTGATAATTACGATACCTATTTTCGAGTTTCAAGTAGTCAGGATAGGATGCAGATAGCTGATGATATTACAAATGCATTGTCGATACTACTGGCTGGAATCGCATCTATCTCTCTTTTTGTTGGTGGAGTAGGTATAATGAATATTATGCTTGTATCGGTTACCGAAAGGACGCGAGAGATTGGGATTCGCATGGCCATAGGTGCGAAAAAAAATGATATCTTGTTGCAATTTTTACTCGAGTCGATTGTCCTGAGTTCTCTGGGAGGGATCGTTGGGGTATTTCTTGGGCTTATGGTATACTATATAATGACTCAAATAGTTCAATGGCCCTTTGTCTTTTCTGTCGGAGCAATATTCATCTCTGTTTTCTTTGCAGCCTGTGTTGGTATCTTTTTCGGGTACTATCCTTCAAAAAAGGCTGCTAATCTTAAACCGATTGATGCACTTAGATTTGAGTAGACAGTGATTTTGTTTGACAACTCTTTGTTGTTGCATGTAGTGTCGTTGTAAAGAAAAGGAGGAAGTCAGGTGAGAATCCTGCACTGGCCCGCAACCGTGTGATCTTGTAGTTAAGATCGAGTCGGATCTTCCTTGAATCGGAATCCACGGGGATCTGGATCCGTTTTGTATACGTATTAATACAAAACCCGCTATTTGGCGAACCCGTCAACCGATTCTCTTTTTACACATAGGCAAATTCTAACAGATCTGATCAGATGTAATTAGGGAATAATAACACTCTAAAATAGTACTTTTAATAAGGATGCTTGCGTCGTGCGTCTGCTGCTAAATTAATAATTCAGTGGAGGTGACCGAGAATAGCCCTGTTGATTGCTTCTACGGGAGTACAAATATTCCTTTGTTAGTTCTCTTTTTTAATTGCATTGAACAGCTTTTTTAGAACTGCCCTGTGTTAATTAATATGTAATAATATTCTAAAAGGAGAATTGAATGAAAGTTTTACAGAAGTACTGTAGCACATTGTTGTTGTTGGCTTTTTTTATATCTTTTACTGCTTGTGAAGATTATACGAAGGGAAGTACAGTTATTACCTTTGAAGAACTTGATGTACCTGTTGCAGGATACTGGAACGGGTCTGATTTATCAGGTAGTTTTTCAGTTGATAACGTTAGTTTTCTAAACACTTATAACAGCGATTATATGTCCTGGAATGGTATTGCATACTCTACGATGACCGATACAGAGACAACCGGTTATGATAATCAGTACAGTGTTTTTCACACATCCGGAAACAATAACTCTGAAGTCTTTGCCATTGCTTATCCCAACGGCGAGGAAAAGTTAATCGAACTTAATGAACCTGCGGGGATTAAAGGATTCTATGTGACCAATACAACCTATGTTTACCATTCGTTGAAGACGGGCGAAGACGGGTTTGGTGCGGTCACCGTTTTCGGTGGTGATGATGGTAACGCGGAGGATTATCTTCTTCTGAAAATCCGTGGCTATGATTCAATGGGAGTTTGTACGGGAAATGTAGAATTCTATCTTGCGGATTACCGTTTTGAAGATAACTCACAAGACTATATAATTGACGAATGGACTTGGGTTGACCTTTCAAAACTTGGGGATTCTGTTAAAGAGATTTCGTTCGAGATTACGTCTACCGATCTCGGAGATTGGGGTATGAATACACCTGCATATTTTGCCTTTGATGATCTTGCAGTATATTTGTAATATTTTACGTAGAGACAGGTTATAACCTGTCTCTACGGTTAAAATAATTGTATATGGTTGCTGCATCCTTTTGGGCAATCGATTCGACAGCGGCGATATCTTTCTCGTCAGATCTGCGAATGTTCTCAACTGATTTAAAATGTTTTAATAGCGCTGATCTTTTTTTGGGGCCGATTCCGGGAATGGAATCAAGTTCGGATTTTACCGTCGCCTTGGTTCGAAGTTTGCGATGGTGTGCGATGCCGAAGTCGTGAGTTGCATCTCGCAGCCGTTGTATGATTTTCAACTCCTGAGAATCGTGTGATAACCGTATCGATGGTTCACCCGGATCAAGGAAAAGTTCTTCATGCTGTTTAGCGATTGAAATAACCGGGGTTTCCAGACCGAATGCATCCCTTGCTTCAATCGCACGAGCTAACTGTGTAGGCCCTCCATCAATGACAATCAGGTCCGGCTCTTCCCATCCGTTATTCACTATGTTCTGAATAAAGCGGGCAACCGCCTCATGGATCATCCCCGGATCATTGGCTTCTGTGTAACCTCTTATTGTAAAGTGGCGATAGCCTGCTTTGTCTGGTTGAGCATTTTTGAAACTAACCATTGATGCGACTGCGTTTTTTCCCTGTAAATTAGAGATATCAAAGCAGACCATATGGATGGGAACTGTGGGTAGTGATAGAATGTTTTTCAGATTTATCAGATATTTGTTTTTATCCGAATAGTAGTCCTGTGCCATTTTTTCGGCAATGATTAAATCAATGTTTTTCCGAACCATGGACATGGCACCCTTGTCGTGTGATGAGCGAGGGGCTGATATTTTAACAGTGTGCCCAGCAGACTTTGTGAAGTGTTCTTCAAGTATTGAGTGTTCCGGTACCTTCTCCTGGGTTATGATACAGTGAGGTATTTCGTTCAAAGAGTAGTGGTTAAGAATAAATGTGCGCAGTATCGAGCTGTTAGTAGAGAACGATGAGTTTTCATACAGACGAATTTTACGTCCCGTAAGAACTCCTTTTCGGAATTCGAACAGTAGCAGAATGGCCTCATCTTTAAAAACATCCATTGCAATGTAGTCGGCATCGTGATTTTGCGGCATCAGAATATTCTGTCGTTCTGATATCTTCTGAATGTCAAAGATGATATCCCTGATTTCGGCTGCTTTTTCGAAGCGTGTTTGAGATGAGTAGCGGTTCATGGAATCATTCAGTTTTTCAATTACAGGCTCTATTTTGCCTTTTAAAAATAGTTCTGCGCTTCGAACCAAATCAAGATACTCTTCACGACTGATCAAATTACGACAAATTCCTGAACACTGTCTAATCTGGTAATTCAAGCAGGGGCGTTCATTTTCTGTCAGTGGTAATTTCCGTGTGCATGTCTTTAACCTAAATATTCTATTAGCAGCCTTGATAGTATTTCTCGCTGCTTGAGCGTCGGTGTAGGGGCCGTAGTAGTGATTTTTCTTATTAGTAACATTACGTGTAAAAATCAGACGGGGGTACTCCTCACTAAATGTAACAGCAATATAGGGATAGCGTTTGTCGTCCTTCAAGCGAATGTTAAATCTGGGGCGATGCTTTTTTATAAGAGTGTCTTCAAGCAGAAGAGCTTCAATCTCTGTTTCGGTGGCAATTACTTCGAAGTCTGTAATCTGATTAACCAGAGTACGAGTTTTGATGTCTTCAATATTATTTTGAAAATAGGAACTGACCCTGCTTTTTAGCGAGCGTGCCTTTCCGACATATATTATATCACCTATGTGATTTTTCATCAGGTAGACACCCGGAGAGGTAGTTAGCTGTTTTACTTTATCGGTTATTAGTTCATGAACATTTTTCATTGTCTAACGAAGGCTCTATGTGTTTGCTGATTTTTTTGCAATACTGCTGTGATAAAGCATCTTCCGGAGTTATGGAGAGGGCTTTTTGAAACATGAATAATGATTCGTCCCATCGTTTCTGGCGGGCATAAATCACACCTAGGTTAAAGTAAGAGCCGAAACTGGATGGTTTTATAAATGTAAGAGTACGAAAAATATGCTCGGCATTGACAAAATCTTTTTTCTTCAGTAACTCTACTCCATGTTTGAATATCTCTTCGTCATTACTCTGCAACTTCAGCTGATCGATGGTCTGTTTATGTTCGCTGATCTCTTCAAGGAGGATATTGAAGTTTTCAGTAATTTGTGAAAAGTCTTTATCGGTTTTATTATTATCTATTAATTCACGTTTTAAAAGAGCGGTTTGAACACTATTGCTGAAACGTGCAACTATTCTACGAAGCTGGTGGGAAAAAATCAACGATAGTATAAAAAACAGAAGAAAGGTGAAGCTAGACAGGATAAGCAGAATTTTTAAGATGTTGGTAATATGGTTCGCCTGTTCAATTTTTAAATGCATCAGAGCGGAAACCGGTATCAGTGCTCTTGCGATATAACGTGTATTCTCAAAATCATATGGGAAATAGACAATTATGAATGCAGATTCTTTTTCTGAATAGATCTTATCATCAGAAATTATTTGTATAAAGGCCTTTTCGAAGAGTGTCTGATCGCTATCGCTGATCATCGTTTTACCCTCTATATCGGCAATTGCGCTTTCGGTTGAAAAAATGGGAATTCCGTATCTGTCGTCACGGGATTGTTTGAATAGGGTAAAGCCGGCAACAATGTTTTTATCAGTACATCTGGCTTTCAATCCGTTCAATGTGCTTGATGATTGTAGCAGAGCGGCGCTGCGATAGGCTTGTTTAACCGCAGCTGATGATGCCGAAGTTTCCATACTGCTGAACATAAGGTAGAGCAGCGATGCCGTAACAATCGCAATAGATGAGACCAGGAGCCCTGAAAACAGGGAATATCGTCTGACCGTCGCTGTAATAATAGATTTATCTTTCATTGCTGTTCTTCGTACCGGTTCTTGATGTTTCCGAGTAGAGCTAAATATAGTCCGTATATGCCGCTAAGATAGAATTAAAAGAGTTTCGTGTCAAGAATAATGGTTGATGCTGTTGTGTTAAATAGGGTCAGTTATCACAAGTATGGTCTCAAACCCTCCCAGCTTAAGCCTGTACTCTTCTGATTGTCTCAAAGTCAGTCGTGCATGAATTGCTGCGGGAATAATGATCGCAGTTTTGGCACGAGGGAAAGAGATTGCTATATGGTTGAATATTCTGAGATAAAAAGCTTCGGCCTGTTCCAGCTTTAATCTTTTACCGAAGGGTGGATTTAGCACCAGTAACAGCTTTTTCTCTGTAAACAGCTTATCTGATAGTGAAAAAAAGTCGGCAGTTTGGAAGCTGATGCGATCATTGTCTGAAAGGCTGCTGAAGTTTTGTTCCAGAAGAAAACCTGATTCAGGGTCAATATCAGAGGCATATATTTTTACGGAGAGCCCCTCTTTTTTTAAGTGTGACAAGAGGTAATCGTAGTGGTTCTGTCGGAAAGCCGGCCATTGACTGAAGGCAAAGTTGTGATTGCGGTTAGGGGGTAAAGTTGAACAGAGATGAAATGCTTCCAGAGAGAATGTTCCGGATCCACTCATCGGATCGATCAAAACATCATAATCGGATAATCCCAGACGTATCAGGATAGATGCTGCGATGTTTTCACGAAGCGGAGCCTTGTTAATCAGTTTCTTATACCCCCGTTTATATAACGGTTCGCCACTGGAATCCAGGCTGATATAACAGACATCTTTTATTATACGGATATGGACCATCTGTTCGTGGGGGCTTGTTGTATCTGCTTTAATTGAATTCTCACAGTTTAATCTCTCTCCGATTGCTTTGCGAACTTCGGATTCGATTCGTTCGGTGTGATATAGTTTTGATTTATGTGTGGTAATAGAAAACACCAGAGGAGTTCCCTGCTTGATATAGAGTTCCCAGCGTATCTGTGTGCATTTGTCGTACAGGGTGGTAAAGAAGGGGGTGTGAAAGCGGCAAATTCTGAGTAGAATGCGAATTGCGCATTGAAGCATCAGATTTAGTGTGTAAATCATGTCCAGTGGAGCAGAAAGTTCCACACCGCCATCCGCAACTTTCAGCTCTGCTTCTGGAAAGATCGATCTGATCTCTTGGCACAGCTCCTCTTCGAAACCTGGAGTGCATTGAACAAATATTTTATGATATGCAGAAATGATTCTGCGCTTAAGAGCTCTTTCCAGTGATTTACCGGGCATAATTACTTCCTGATTAAACGCCGGCAGCAGCATAACTGGTTGCCGACATTATTGGATGTCTATTTTAACAGATCCTGCATTGCTTTTAGCATCGCGCTGTTCAGCTGTTTTACGGTCTTAAAGTTTATCGGATCAATTTTGTCTCCAGCTTTTACTATGAGTGAATCTGTTTTGAAGAAACAAGGCCATTTTTTACCCGATGGAAGAATTGCTGAAGCTCCTTTGATTGTGATTGGAATCAAAGGTATATTAAGATTCTTAGCCAGATAGGCTGCTCGTTCACAGGCAAGTGTGAAGGCCTGGTCATATGTTATCTGTTCATCAAAGAGCATGCATCCTGAAAATTTGTTGCACATTGAGTAATAAAAATCATAAAGTGAATTCATGTCGTACTCCGTTTTGTATTTTTTTGCAACATTTTTAAAGGTTAATCCTATTCTGATAAATGTACGGAGAATATCAATATCTTTTCATTGAAGTGTAAATAATTCATTTTTGCTTAACTGATCGAATATAGAGTTTATTTAAAATTAAATTTTTTTTGTCTGTTAGTAGCAAAATCGGCTGCTATTTTGTTAAATAGAGGATGGAGAGGAGTTTATACCCTTTTCATGGTCAATCGAAGATATGCTCCGCATCAGACTAACAGATAAACTTTATGCTGGGCCCATGTATCTGTATAAGTCATACCGTGTGCATGACTATACTGAAAACGGTTATCTTGAAAACAGCTCTATTTCGGGAATGAAAAATTCTACAGTTTCGGCACCGGGTATTTCAGTTGCGTATGATTCTCGTGACTCCTCCTTCTATCCGACTCGTGGTATTGTTACAGAATTAACTATGCTTGCCAACTCCCCGCTTGTTGGTGCAAGTGAAAGTTCTCTTCGTGCAGAACTGGATACTGCTACCTATTTTAATCTGCACAACGGACGTTATGTTCTGGGATTTCATGGTAAGGGGATTTTTCAGAGTGGAGATGTCACCTATCAATTATATGAAGGTATCGGTGGAGACAAGATAGTGAGAGGATATCTTAAGGATCGTTACAAGGGTAGGAATATGTATGCTGTGCAGAGTGAAATCCGGTTTCCTTTTGCCTTTTTTGATGATATTAATTATTTGGATCGTTTAAGTGGAGTCGCATTTGCCGGAGCGGGTAGTGTTGCTGATGATACCTTCGGTTTGACTTCGTCAGAACTCCATTATGCTGCGGGTTTAGGATTGCGTTACTCTCTGAACCAGAGAGAGAAGATAAATTTACGGATAGATTTTACATTAAATAGAGATGGTAACTCCGAATTTTATTTCCAGATTATGGAGGCCTTTTAGGTCGGCCTTAACTTCAGTTTGACAGAATTCTCTGGATACCGGCTCTAATCAGGTTCCACTCTCCATTATCAAATGCCGTACCAACTTTTTCGATGGCTCGGGCCCCCATGTATGAGGCAGCTTTGCCGCAAAGATCCAGTCCATAACCGTTCAGGTAAGCATACAGAAATCCGGCTGCCCAAAGGTCACCTGCGCCGGTTGTGTCAATGCGTGCTGTGGCGGGTTCGGCTGCTACGTTGTGGCTAGAATCTTTGCTCTGAATTAACGCTCCTTCTTTACCTCGTTTAACTACAGTAATATCTGCCAATTCAGCCATACATGCCAGATTTTTCTCGTCACTACCCCTGCCATAGAGCATTTCAGCCTCATCTTCGTTGGCGAAAACAATATCTATATATTTTGAAACAAGATCGGGTAACAGTTTGCGTGATGCTTCAACAACTTCGAAAGATCCAAGATCCAGGCTTATGCTACACTCTGCTTCCTTTATCGTTATCAGGGCGTGCTCAAAGAGAGTGGGGTTAAAAAGCAGGTAGCCTTCGATGTGAACATGAGTGCATTCTTTGAAGTCAGATACACGTATGTCATCACACTCTAAACTAGAGGCAGCACCCAGGTTTGTGCGCATTGTCCGTTCAGCATCCGGAGTGATAAGAGATAGGCAGCGACCTGTCGATTTATGGTAGGTATGCTTAAAGCGTGACCTGCTTCCTCCGGCCCTGCGAAATTCACTTTCGTAATAACGAGAATTATCATCGCGTCCCAGCTTGCCTAGAAAGGCAGTAGAAAGACCAAGATGACTTGCAGCGAAGGTCGTGTTAGCAGCTGCACCTCCTGGGGAGAGAAAAACAGAGCTTTTGTCGAGTTTTGTGATGATTGCATCCAGACCGGTATCGTTAACAAGATGCATGCCGCCTTTGCCACCCTCAACAGATGCAAGAAACTCTTCACTGACGCGGGCAAGCAGGTCAACAATCGGTGAGCCGATACCAATAAGATTATATTTAGCAAAAGACATCTTTCCCCCTGAAATCATGAGAATTTATTTTATTAACAAATTCTTTTTCAGGTAACAGCCAATATCCATTTCAGCCTGTGTCAATATATTTTTAAGCCTCGTTTGTGAGTCGTTACCCTAACTTCAGGATATATTTGTCGATAAGCACTTTTTTCAAAAAATGGGAGAAAAAGATAGACATACTTTTTTGTTCTGTTAATCGTTGAAAAAAGATGTATAATATAGAAGTTTATCCATCTTATAGATA
This sequence comes from Spirochaetota bacterium, assembly GCA_027858855.1. Lineage (GTDB taxonomy): Bacteria > Spirochaetota > UBA4802 > UBA4802 > JAFGJZ01 > JAFGRW01. The sequence goes on from JAQIBV010000004.1 coordinate 28,063, forward strand.
ATATATCGTGAAATTGTCATATTCACAGGTTTTTATTTGAATCTAAAGATCGGATGATTAGCTTCGATTTGAGAGGTAAACCTCTTACGGATACTGGTCTTTGCGCAGCATTATGATGTTGTAATAATTAGAAGTAAGGATAGCTGTATGTTTAACTTTCGTTTTATATGTGTTCTGTTGTCATTTTTATTTTTTTCGGTTTGTCTTTACTCAGAACCAGAATTAAAACCCGAGGACGTAAAGGGGCACTGGAAACTTCGTTATAATGATGGTTTCGGATACGAATTTCGTCTTAAGGACAACTATAGAGCATATGTAGCTCTCTACATAAAGAACCAGCTTCTTGTTTTTAAGGGGGTCTATACTATCGATGATTCAAATGTTTTACGTATTAACATAAGCGAGATGAAAGATCTGCCTCGCTCTACTGGAATTGAGAATGCAAAAGGTTTTATAAAGACTTCGTCTTCGGTTTTCAGGTTTGCAATAATTGAAAAAAATGAGAAGATTATGATTGTCGAACCCAAAGAGATCAAGATTGACGGAAGAAACTCGGCAGGCTATTTCGAGAAGAGAATTGAGTTGAAGCTCCAGAAGTAGTCTGAGTGGCTGGAATTCAAACGGTTGCAATTGCAAAAACTCGTAATGAATATGTTGTTCCAGAAATTTTTATTGACCTGAATTATTTGGTAGTGGCCCTTGTTGTTTTCCCTTTATCATATCTGTTTGTACTGGTATCAGGAGGCATCAATGCTATATACAAAAGATGAATTTTTCCTACCCCGAATGCTTGCATTAGCCACACCTATTTTGCTGCAGAACCTGCTTTCATCTTCTCTTAACTTTATAGATGTTTTTATGATAGGCCGGTTAGGCGAGGTTTCGGTTGCTGCAGTAGGCAGTGCTAATCAGTTCTTTTTCATCTATTTAATGCTTGTTTTTGGTCTGGCCAGTGGTTCGGCTATCTTTACAGCACAGTATTGGGGACGTAAAGATATAGTAAATATTCGAGCTATAATGGGCATTGGCCTGACACTTACCATGGGGATTTCCTTTCTTTTTACATCGGGTACTCTTGTTTTCCCGGAATTAATTATATCACTGTTCTCAAATGATTCTGCGGTCGTTAAACTGGGAGGGGATTATCTTAGAATTATTTCATTGAGTTTTCTTGTGATGTCTTTGTCCATATCCTTTTCAGTAGTCCTCCGTAGTACAGAAAATGTGCTCTATCCGATGGCTGCGAGTATTACTGGTATTCTGCTGAATACCGGTCTTAACTATTTGTTGATATTTGGTCATTTCGGCTTTCCTCGTTTAGGGGTTGTCGGTGCGGCCTATGCGACTCTTATCTCCCGATGTGTAGAGATGATTATTGTCGTAAGTCTTACCTATCTCCGACAACTTCCAGCAGCAGCCGATTTAACAGATCTGTTTCGTTTTACTTCTGTACAGGTAAAACGGTATCTTGGAAAGGCAATGCCGGTTGTTTTACAGAGTGTGGGCTGGGCCGGCGGCTACAGTGTATATACCATGATCTACGGTCATATAAGTACTGAGTCGTTGGCTGCATTCAGTATTGCCGGTTCTGTTGAACGAATATGTCTTATTTTTTTCACAGGGGTGGGTAGCGCCTGTTCAATTATGGTTGGTAACCGTATTGGTGCCGGTGAAGAAGAGCGTGCACGTGATTACGCCGCGAATTTCCTTTTTATTGGAATTTTGATTTCAATTGTGATTTCTATTACGCTCTTTTTACTACGTCATATAATAGTAGGGATATATAATCTGAGCGATTTAAGTCAGGTTTACATGCTTGGTATTTTGATGGTTATGTCAGCAATCATGTGGGCAAAGGCATGTAATATAATTTTTCACATGGGTATATTCAAAGCCGGTGGCGACACACTTTTTAGTATGTTTGTAGATGTCGGTGGTGTCTGGCTAATCGGGGTGCCGATTGCACTGGTTGCTGGGTTTTACTTTAAACTGCCTGTCCATCTTATTGTTGCCTGTTTAACAATTGAAGAGTTGGTAAAGGTAAGTGTTGGTTTTAAACGATTTTTATCAGGGCATTGGCTTAACAATCTGGTTGACTAAACAAAACCCAGGAGGTGCGTCTTATGAAAAGGGAAACATCCGCTTATGAAAGAGTCATGTTTCATTATAGTAACAAGGGGCCGATGTATTTTGCATTTAAACTCAACATACGGGGGAGTCTTACAAGAGAGCAGGTATCGGAGGCATTGATCAAAACTGCGGATGAATATCCGCTGGCTACGGTGCGTGTTGAAAAGCTGGCAGATAAAAGGCAGTTTATAACAACTGATGATGTTCCTGAATTTACATTAACAGTTAAAGCTAATTTTACAGGTGAATGGTCTGACGAGGTGGTCACTTCACTTCAGGAGCCCTTTGATAATGAAAAGGGACCGATGGCACGCTTTAAATTGCTACAATCAGGAGATGAGAATAGCCTGATTGCGGTTTTTCATCATGCTGTATGTGATGGTGTCGGCGCACTTATCTTTCTTGAAGAGTTCATGAAGTTTTTGAGCAACCCTGCCAAATCGATTGTGATACCCGATGATGACTCCTGGGCGCCAATGTTGCATAAGGTTATTCATCCTGATAATCTAAAAACTATAGAGGGCTTCGGATTGCCCGAATTTGCTACCGATAAGGGTTATACCCAGATTGAGGTTAAGGAACAGGAACCGGTGAACTTCCCGTGTTTGCCGTTTGCATTGCAGTCGGTTTCGCTCAGTAAAGAAGAGACCAGCCGTGTTGTACTTCGCGCTAAAGAGAGTGGAGTAACAGTGCATGCGTATGCTGGGGCGCTGATCCTTCAGTGTTTTGCGGAAGAGTTTGGTCCACAGAAAGGGTACACCCGTACAATTCAAAGCCCGATTAATTTCAGACCGCAACTTGTTGAGGGTGCCGAAAAAATGTTCGGACTTTTTAACGGGCTGGTTACAGCAGAATGTGACTGTTCTCTACAGCGTTCAACAGCCGAAATTGCTCATCAAATAAAGGAGTCATTTCAATCCACGATTAGCAGCCTGAAGCCCTTGTCCGGTTATTACAATTTTATGGAATATTATCTTGATGGTGTAGAAGATCCCGAATTGCTTTACGAAAACCGTGAAGAGCGAGGTACACCTATGAATTATGACTTTTCGTTTTCCAATCTTGGACGTGTATCTCTTGAACAAAAGTATGGGGATTTTATTCTGGAAGAAATTTACGGGCCAGTTTTCAGTGCAGCCAAGGGAGAACGGGTAATCGGCGCAGTTACCTTTCAGGGGCGGCTTTTTATGACTCTTATTTATGATTCGGCCTGTTTTGACCATGAAATAGGTGTGCGCATCTGGCAAAATGTGATTAAAAAAATCAAAAATCTTTAATAATCGAAAGGAAAAAAATGAAAAGAATATGTAATGTTACCTTCCTTTTAATGATTCCGCTTTTACTGCATATAACCTGTGTAAATGATGAACAATCCTATCTCGATTGCCTTCAGGAGTGTTCAGCAGAGTTATCACATTGCACTGATGGTTGCAATGAACTGACTGAATTAGATGGACGAAGCAGCTGTATGGACAGATGTGACGATTATCATGAGAAATGTCGTAATAGATGCGACTAAAGGTTGTATTTTTTTAGTTATATTTATGCAAAATTTTGATATTTAACTTCTTCCTCGCCTCCAGCGCAGGGAGAATATTGCAGAATCAAATTATGATTCAATTTTAGGTTATAATAATCTAAATTTTTTTTAATTTTTTTTAAAATTAATATTATCATTTTATTATTACTGTATGTTTAAAGATATATGATCATTGAAACAGGTCATTTTATAAAGTCTTAAACTAAAGAGCTTAATCATCATTATCCAGTTTCATCTGGTAACCTTCAATAACTTATTATAGGGAACTTCGAAAAATTACAATGTTCCAGAGGGTAACATCGTTTAAGTGCCTATTCTAAAGCAATTTTTCGTAAGTTCCTTTGCTGGTCGCAAGATGACTCTTGCTGCTCGCATATGCGGCCTAGTTGAAAAGTTAATTATTAGAGGTTACCTATAGTGTTTACTGCATCATAATAAGCTGATAAGGATATTCTTTTATTGATGATACAAGCCTATTTAAACTATTTGAGGGTAAAAACGTGAAAAAATTTGTAATTGCTGTTATTATTTTTCTGCTTGTTGCTGTTTCGCTTATTGCTGCTGATGGCAGTTCCAATTCTAATCTGTATACTACTGTTAAGCAGGGCGGGCCGTTGATGATCGCGCTTATGATTTTGGCAATAGTTGTGTTAACTGTTATTGTTGAGAGGATTATATTCTTCTTTCGAAATGGCGCATGGTCAAACCAAAGAGTAATCTGTATACTTGAAGAGGGAATGGCTTCTGTAGACTCGGAATATCGCGAAGAGTATGAAGAGTCAATGCGCTCGAATCTTGTTATCTATAACAATTCGCTAGAGAAAGGGTTGGCGCTTATCTCTGGTATTGGTAACATTGCGCCTATTATCGGTTTTCTTGGAACAGTTCTTGGTATGATAAACGCTTTCGGAGCAATTGCTGCAGCAACAACTGTAAATGCAAAGGTGGTTGCAGTCGGAATTCAGATTGCCCTTGTTACAACTGCAGGTGGACTTCTTGTAGCAGCTCCAGCCTTAACCGCCTACTATTTTTTCGTTCATGTTATTCAACTGCGACAAAATGCTGCGGAAGAATTCATAGCTGATAAACTGAAATCAAAGCGATCTATATCTTCCTTGCTTGAAGCGTGATTGGTGGTTAATATGAAGACTCAAAGAAAAAAAATATTATTTAATCATTTAATGAAGCTTAGACATGCAGCTGTTGCCCGGCGTGAAGAGAAATCGTTTGAGGCCTCTTCAATGGGGGATATTGCATTTTTGCTTCTGATATTCTTTATTGTAACCAGTTCTTTTATTTTACGGCAGGGAATTTTTTTAACTCTGCCGTCACCGAATGCCGGGTCTCAAAAGATAGAAAAGGAGCTGCTGATTGAGGTGGCACCGCAGGCAAACGGTTATCTGTATAATGGCTCATTGCTGTCGCATGATGATTTTATTGATGCAGTGAAAGAGCGTATAAAGGAAAACAGTGATTCAATTGCACTTATCTATATGAATGACACAATCAAGTATAGTCGTCTTATCGATACTTTGTCGCTGTTACAGAAGAACGGGGTAAAAAAGGTAAGTGTAAAAGATAAACCGAAAGAGGAACTATGAAACGGGGATCATTTTTAAAAAAAATAAAGTATGCCTCCATTGGTTCGGCAATGGCCGATATGGCACTTCTGCTGCTGGTGTTTTTTATGGCAACAACAACTTCCGAACCTCCGAAAGGTGTGGATGTCGAGTTACCGGTAGCTGATGCAAAGGGAGCCGAGCAGGACACCTTTTACATGACTATTGCTGCGAATGGCTCTGTCTATCTTGATGGACAACTCGTAGGCGTTGATGAGCTGAAGAATCAGTTGTCCATGCGCTCCGGAGAAAAGGACAGAACCATTTCGATAACAGCTGATAAGGATCTTGAATATCAACAGGTTTCGCGAGTGCTGGGAATATTGAAAGAGAAAGAATTTTTGAATGTAGTTTTTATGTCACAACCACAGGAATAGATCATGACGGATATCATTAAAAAAAATATTAATATTTTACAACTTATCAAAGACCTTGATGAGAGGCATCCATATCTTTTTGCTTTTATACTTTCCACAGTATTTGTTGCCTATATTCTTTTTCGTGCGAATGGTTCCGAGATATTCAGTTCGGAGGTAATACCGATGAGCGATCTTGAGTTTGTTGATATTGAACTTATTCAGCCGCCACAGCAGGAGGTTGATAAAGAGATATCGACCGATGATGGAGAGATCACCGCGAAGAGGGTAAGCCGGGCAAGTGGAGTGAGTAAGGATAAGGCCGTCGATCTGGCCTTCTATCCTAATGTTGCGCCTCCAAAGATGGTTGGTCGAGCCAAAAAACTGTTTCCTGTTATTGCCCGGGATAATGATGTCGAAGCTGTGGTACACACCGAAGTTATGATCGACGCGGAGGGTGTTGTTCGCAATGTGAATGTGATGCATGTTCGTTTCAGTAAAGAGGTCTCTGAAGATATTAAAGCAGAAATGCGTCGCGCATTTATCAGGGATACTAAAAATATTATTATGTCGGCTCGTTTTACTCCGGCTGTTATTAATGGTGAAAAAAAGGCGGTTCTTATGCAGTACCCGGTTACATTTGAGTTGGAATAAATTGTTTTGTTGTGTTACAGTTTTGAAATATATCTGTTAAATATTTAGGAGTAGTTATGAAGAAGTATTTTATAAACATGGCAGGCCTAGTTTTTCTGCTATTGATTTCGGGATCTGCCTTATTTGCTCAGGGTGCTCCACGTATCAGCGGTACAGTTACCAGTGCGGTTACTGGAGAGCCTGTTGATTTCGGTATGGTCATCATTTTTGAGGCCGAGCGACGAGGAACGATCAATCCCGATGGTACTTATGATATTTATCTGCCCAGAAACGGCGAATTTACAGTTGAGGTTCGCGCAGACGGCCTACGTCCACTGCGACAGACAGTAAACATTGTCGGTAATACAACACTGAATGCAGTTTTACAGCCGTTATCAATAACTGGATCTGGTATAACAATACGTGGTGATCGCAAACAGGATCTTTCAAGACGATCGTTAACTGTTGAAGAGCTTAATGTTGTTCCTGCAACACTTGGTGATTCGGTTTCGGCCTTAACTTCGCTTCCCGGGGTTACAAGATACAGTGGAGGTGGCGGAGGTGGCTCCAATATGTATGGTCAGCTTACTGTAAGGGGTATGAATCCCAACTCTAACCGTTTCTTCGTTGATGGAGTACCTATCCAGTATCCACAGCATTTTGGAGGCTTGCATTCCGTTGTAGCAAATAATCTTATTGCTTCAGTTGACCTCTATTCCTCTGCCTTTCCTGCCGAATTTAACGGAGCCATGGGGTCGGTTATTCAGATTAATACTGTGGACAAGGTCGAGAAGTTCAGCGGAGTAGTTGATATAAATCTGTTAAGTTCCACTTCGACGATCATGACTCCGACCTATTCTAACAGCTATGTTAATGGTCAGCTAAAAAGGGACAGAAACGGATACTTCATTGTTGCCGGGCGGATAGGATATCTCAGTCTTGTTCTCCCGATTCTGTATGAGGTTATTGCCGGTGAAAAGATTGATCAGGTACCAAATTACTGGGATTATCAGTTGAAGTACAAACATTATTTTAACAGTCGAAATTCACTCACTTTGACTGCACTGGGGGCCAAGGATTGGTGGGATATCCGGCTTTCGGGTAATTTAATAGAACAAACCGACAATACCGTTGATCCAATACTGGAAGGTTTCGAGTTTAACACTAATCAGATGTTTCATAATCAGATCGCATCATACCGATTTTCAACCGGCAAGATGTCAAACACACTTACTGCCTATTCTTCGTTACCCCGTTATGAAAACGGGTTTAACCTGGATAACGATCTGGTTGCAGATGTATATAAGGATTTTCAAATCGACACATCACCTTATGAGTTCGGAATAAAAGATGAAATTTCTTTTGATTATATGGAAGGCATGGGTGAACTTGTTGTCTCTGCGGGTTATACACACTATTATTTTAAACAGAAGGGTGATGTGGTCTCATTTGTGGGATATCCTGAATCTGGAGAGCCCGACTATCTGAGGGATGATTCTCTTTATGCCAGAGAGTGGGTAGATAAAAGCTATACCAATAGTCTTTTTTCAGGACATGTATCAAATAGTTTGTCTTTAGGTGGATTAACCGTTGTTCCGCAGGTTCGTCTGGAATATCTTGATCGGGCCGAGTCATTTGTCGCCGATCCCCGTGGTCTGATAAAATACGAATTGCCTACAGGAACAACAATTTCAGCGGCATCCGGGTTGTATCATGAGTTCGCTCAGACAAATGCCTATAATTTTAATTATAGCCCGGAATTCGCTTCGTACGGGAAAGAGGTCGCTCCTGAAAGATCCTTTCAGAATGTACTTGGAGTAAAACAGGAGTTTGGGCTTTATACGGTATCGGTTGAGGGATTTTATAATTATTATTATGATATGCTCTCTGTCTGGCCACGCGAGGTTGACGGCAAGTTCATTCCGACAAAAAACAGTGGAGAAAAGCGTTCATATGGTGCAGAGTTGATGCTTAAAAAAGATTCGCTGCCGCATGCACGCGATTTTTTCGGATGGGTAAGCTATACGTACACACAGTCAGAAAAACGCGAAAATGTTCCACTCAATATCGATCCTTCCGGAGCTGGCGAAGATTGGTACCGTTCTCCATACGAACAGGAACATGCCTTTAAGCTGGTTGCAGGTTATAAACTTAACAAGCATCTTTTTTCGGCTCAGTTTCAGTTCTACACTTCGCATCCCTATACCAGAATCATAGGTAGTTACGAAGATACCGCGTATCGTGAACAGACCGCCGCAGCCGGTGAAGAAAAACAGCGTCATGTCCCGGTGTACGACACGGTACGCAATACCGAACATAACACGCCGGAACATCAGCTTGATCTGCGTTATACATATAACTCACAGTTCGGCTGGGGAAATGTAAAATGGTATTTCGAACTTGTCGATGTGTATGGCCCGTTGAATAATACCTATTCATATACCTGGTATTACAATGAAGGATACAGCAGCAAAAACCCGAAAAATGTAAAAGACGAAGGCATAAGCATCATCCCCAACCTAGGAGTAGAAATCTCGTTTTAATAAGTTAGCATAAAACTTTCACTATCCTTAAAGTGAAAGTTTTATGCGATTTCGGGCGTTTAGCCCGAAAAACCACCTTATTATTTTAAAACTTTCACTATCCTTAAAGTGAAAGTTTTATGCGATTTCGGGCGTTTAGCCCGAAAAACTACCATATTATTTTAAAACTTTCACTATCCTTAAAGTGAAAGTTTTATGCGATTTCGGGCGTTTAGCCCGAAAAACTACCTTATTATATTAAAACTTTCACTATCCTTAAAATTCATTATAAAAAGTGTATGCGTCAGCATACACTTTTTATAATGAATTCGGGTAACGCGCCGGCTACACGTCATGTTTAATCGTCCGGCAATAGTCATGAAATCAGTTATTTGGAAAAATTGGAGAGGTTGCTCTGTTACGGCATTACACAGTTGACAAATCCCTTAATAATCATTATTTTTATTTGGAAGGTAGTTTCCGGTCTTTTAGAAAAGAGATCATTCAGATTCACCATGACTCCGTTACCTGATGTTTTAGTGATTCCTCGCAGGTGTTTTTAAGAATAACACCTAAGAGACTTTTGATTTTTGTATTGTCACAATATTGGGGATTTACAAAGCCTTGATTGAGCTGTGTAAAAGCAGTGTTTTCATAAATCTTTGGGATATAGTAATTATATATTATGAATGATAATGAAGATGAGTATTTTATGCGTCATGCGCTTATTCTTGCAGCAAGTGCCGCGGAGAGAGGGGAGATTCCTATAGGTGCTGTTGTCGTCTGTAGGGGCAAGATCATCGGTTCAGGTTCCAACAGCAACCGCATCGATAACAACCCTACGCGACATGCCGAAATAATTGCGATTGAGAAGGCCTGTGCGTATATGAACAATGAGCGTCTTGTTGGTTGTTCGTTATATGTGACTAAAGAGCCATGTACCATGTGTGCCGGTGCAATAATTCATGCTCGTATTGCCGATGTCTATTTTGGCGCTAATGATATAAAGTATGGTGCCTGTGGTACGGTGTTTTCTGTTTGTGGTAATGAAAAGTATAATCATATTCCTCAGATTCATACCAGTTTACTGGCCGAAGAGTCGGCAATGTTGTTAAAAAAATTCTTCAGAAGGCTTAGGGATGCAAAAAATTAATGTTTTGTTACTTTTCCTGTCCGGTTTTCGACTTGCAAATCGTAATGTGCTGCTTTTTTTGCGTGTAAATCTTTTGCTGTTTTCAATTATTTTTTTTCTTTCATATTGCGCTGCTGTTGCTTCTATCAAGATAACATATGACCGAAAATTACAGGAACTCATAGTACTGGCTTTATCTTTCCCCTTTTTATCATACCTCTTCGCCGGAACAATATACTATTATCTGTCCTACTTTAAGGGGCTCACAGTCAGATTAAACCAGATATATATGGGTTTCTGCTGGATCAAGAATTTCCTGAAATTAAGCTTTGTACTATTGATAGTATATCAGATAATAATTATCCCTATTTTTTCATTTTATGAGTATGAGCTGGAAGAACAGATTCGCGTAGGTACTGGAGCACTCTTCTTTTTATGGTTCATTATACGGAACTTTTTTTTACCGATACTTTTTGTAGATTATAATAGAACATTTGAGGATCAGCTTTTTAAGAGTCTCTCTTTAAGCAAAGGATATGTTTTTCATATTATACTCTTTTTATTGATTGCGTTCATTATATTCCTTTTAGGCGCAGCTTTCGCTGGTTTTGGTATGCTCTATTCCATTTCGGTAATCATTCTGGCGTATATGAAATTTTATCATCTGGTCAGGAGTAACGAAATTGAAAAAGTTTAAATATTATATATATGAACGGCGTAAAAGGGAGAAGCGTCCGTTTTTTTTGAAAGTCTTTACCTGTATGGTGCCTTTTCTTCCGCTTTATTACTATTTTAATAAGATAATGCTTTTTGATTTCAATTATCGTGATTTGCCTTATGTTATCAGTTCATTTTCTGATGTAGAATTAATTGTAGCAATAATTTCACTAGTGGTGTTTTTTTTATTATTGAGCGGGTTACGTTTTGGCTATTACCTGGTGCTTCTATTAACTCTCTGTTTCGTTTTTTTTAATCTGTACAGGTTCTTCATGCGTGGTGAAATCTTTAATATCGAGCCTGTATTTTTAGCATTTGCAGGCGCTGCGTTTTTTATTTATATGACCAGTCCTGATAACGCGGCTCCATTCCGGCGTCGTTATGCACGGGGTTTCCGCCGTGAATTACGCCGTTCATTTAATCACACAGTTGTTGTGAATGATTCAAAAAAGGTTATTGAAAATATCAGTTCGCGAGGCTTGCTTTTGCGATGGAAAGGTTCACGGCTTAATCCATCAGACGAACTAGAACTGGGGCTTGTTCTTAATCGCCAGAAGTTTGAAATTCACGCAGGGGTTGTCTGGGCGGATAGTGATGTAGTTGCTCTTGCATTTCGATCGCTGAATCCGTTAGTGCGTAATGCTCTTTATCTGCGTTTGAAGCATATTGAGGAGAAAAGGTCAACGGAACATGAAAATATATAAAATTGTCCTGCTATTCATGATTTTGCCTTTTTTTGTATCGTGTTTGGGGATACTTGATCGCATGTCTGGTGTAACTGTTGAAAAAATACAGGAAAGAGGGGCTCTTGTTGCGGTTACAACCTATGGTGCAAATAATTATTTTGTATACCGGGGTGAGCCTCTTGGTTTTGAATATGAACTTTTGAAACTTTTAGCTGATGAGTTGAATGTAAAACTTGAAATTAAATTGACAGATGGGCGTGTGCCGCTTATAGATATACTTAATAGTGATTATGGTGACATTATAGCATCAAGCATTACGATAACCAAAAGTCGACGGAAGCAGTATAACTTTACCCGTCATTTTATGAAAACCCGTCAGGTTCTGGTTCAGCGTAAGACTGAATCCGGCGAAATAATCGATGATGTTACCTCTTTGATAGGGAAAGAGGTTACTATCACGGAAAATTCTCACTATTATAATCGCTTAAAAAATCTTTCAGAAGAGATTGGTGGTGATATAAAGATAACTACTATGCCTTCTGGGATCGCTGAAGAAGAGCTGATTCGAATGGTGAGTGAGGGCATAATAGATTATACTGTCGCGGATGAAACAATCGCAATTATTAACAATTTCTATTATCCTAATGTTGATATATCAACTGCGGTTAGTTTTCCTCAGCGAATAGCCTGGGTAGTACGTCGGGAATCTCCCGAGTTTCTTATGTTTGTGAATGATTGGCTGAAACGCATCGAATCTGATGGTACCTTGGAAGATCTCTATAATAAGTATTACAGAATTAACAGGGTTCTTGAAAAACAGCTCGCATTCAGTCAGGATCCGGATCACAAGGATATGATTTCGGCCTATGATAACATGATACGTAATTACTCATATATTGTTAACTGGGATTGGCGACTTATCGCTGCTTTGATTTATCAGGAATCAAGATTTAATCCTCGAGCGCGTTCGTGGGCTGGGGCTGGAGGTCTTATGCAGCTCATGCCTAAAACTGCAGCAATCTTAGGAGTCACAGACAGGTATGATCCTGAACAGAATATTTTTGGTGGTATACGCCATCTGAAGTCTCTTTCTGAGCAATGGAAGGATCGTGTTCCCGGTGAAAAAAATCGGCTAAAGTTTATACTGGCATCCTATAATGCGGGTTCCGGTCATGTCAGTGATGCACAACGGCTTGCCGCAAAATATGGCAAAGATCCGCTTTTATGGGACAACAATGTTGAAGATTTTATTATTAAATTATCCAGCCCTGAATATTACAATGATTCTGTTGTTGATCATGGTTATTGTCGTGGAAGCGAACCCTATAATTATGTCAGGATCATCCTGAGCCGTTATGAGATGTATAAAGAGAATGTATCCTTTATTCCTGCCAAAGAGGAAGTGTCTGCTGAATGATTGAAATCCCAGGATATTCGGAGCTGCATTTAATCAGTGAAAGTGAAAAAAAACTGATATACAGAGCTCGTGATACAAAAAACAGTCGTTATGTAATATTGAAAATTCTTCGCATGGGTGTTCACTCTGTGGAGGATATCAGACGTTTCCATGATGAATATTCAATACTCAAAGAGATTGATCTACATTGTGTTATTAGAGCCTACTCTCTGATAGAAACCGGCACATTCCCAGGAATTGTGTATGAAGATTTTAACGGGATTACTCTTTCAGAGTTTTTCTCAGGCATGACTTTCGGAGTGGATCACATTAGGGTTGCCTGTGCAACTGCACGCGCACTTGCGGATCTTCAGATCTATAAGATCATTCATCTGAATATTAATCCTTCCAATATATTAATTGATCCTGAAACAAAAACTATCAAAATTATCGATTTCTCTGCAGCACGCTCGTATCAGAGTACCATACAGATGCAAAGCGGTGAATGCGCACGAAACAGTTCTGTAGCATATATCGCACCGGAACAGACCGGCCGAATGAACTGTACTGTCGATTATCGTGCCGACTTCTATTCTTTGGGAGCAACGCTTTTCGAGCTTGCTTCTGGACAGTTGCTGTTCGACTCCGATGATCCAATAATTATTATTCATTCTCATATTGCGCGACGACCTCAACTGCTGTCAGATATCAGACCTGAAATTCCGCGGGTCTTCTCGAAAATAGTCGCTAAGCTGCTTGAAAAAATGCCGGATAAGCGTTACCAGAGCCCTACAGGTTTACTCGATGACCTCGAGCGATGCCGGAAAGAATTTGAAACGAACAGTTATATTCACGATTTTCAAATCGCACAAAGTGATGTATCACCAGAGTTCATAATCGGGGGAATGCCGTTCGGGCGTGATCGAGAAATTACTATTTTAAAGAATTCTTTTGACTGGATTAGAAATGGACATGCTGAAATGGTGCTGGTTTCCGGTTCATCCGGCGTTGGAAAGAGTTATCTGATCAAAGAGCTTGATTCATACAGCGCTCTTTGTGGAGGTATCTATCTGAGTTCTCATTGTGATACTTTTAATCAGAATACTCCATATTATTCGTTAAAACTTCTGCTTAATGATTTTATTACACAGGTTTTGATGAAAAGTGAGAGAGAGATTGCCTATTGGAGACAGATTATCCCAGAGAAACTGGGAGATAATCTCCCTTTGCTGCTTGAATTCATTCCTGGCTTTGCAAATATTGTAGAATCTGAAGGAGCTCCCGAGCTCTCCGAAATTGAGCGTGAGGTGCGTTCGCGTATACTTTTCCAGCAGATTTTTTCTATAATTGCATCTGAAGAACATCCACTGGTTCTGGTAATTGAAGATGTAGAGTGGATCGATTCAGCCAGCCTTAATTTTCTACACCTGATTATGTTGTCCCGTGAGCATACCTACCTACTGGTCGTAACTAGCGCACGTAACACGCTCAGTGAGTTTCATCCATTTAGTGTGATGGTGCGTGATATTAATATGAGTGGCGTCAGAATCGTACAAACAATCAGCCTGCACGAACTATCGTTAAATGAGCTTAACCAGCTTTTATCGGTCACATTGCGTTGCCCAAAAGAAGAGTGTGTTTCCCTAGCAAAAGATATCTATGGCAAAACTGGTGGCAATCCCTTTTTTATTCGCGAGTTTATTACATCTCTTTACAATGAGGGTGTCTTTCAGTTTGCCGCTGAAGAGGGGCGTTGGAACTGGAACAGTGCGGCAGTCAGTCGATCCAGTTTTTCCGGAAACATGCTCGAGATTATGGTTCAAAAGATCGAGAAACTTGACCGAATTCATAAGGAGCCGCTGATTTTTGCTTCATGCATTGGTATAACATTCTCTCTGGAAATACTGAGTGAATTGTGCCGAAAACCAAAAGAGTATATCGAGGCTTCTGTGCGTAGCGCTGTTGAGGCCGGCCTTATCTTCTGTTACGGAGAAGAATATCGCTTTGCACACGAGCGAATTCGTGAGGCTGCACGTTCTGTACTGTCTGATGAACAGATGCAGGTAATTCACCGCCAGATTGGTCACTTTCTTCTGGATCATAAGCAGGATGATTTCGAACAGAACTATTTCAGTATTGTTAATCATCTTAACTATTCTCTGCCATTAATTACTGAAGAAGAGGAGCGATACTTTCTGGCTGCTTTAAACAGTGAGGCCGGGCGTAAGGCAAAACTCAGTGCGGCCTATAAGAATTCATACCGTTATTATCAAACGGGAGTGAAGCTTATGCCCGAAAACGGATGGCAGAACTGTTATGATCTTGCATATCAGCTGAATCGTGGTGCTGCTGATGCGGCTCTTCTTGCCGGTGAACTTTCACTTGTTGATAATTATGCCAATATTATAATTAGTAATTCGCCTATTTTTGCGGATAAGGTGGAGGTCTATTCAATAATAATTAATGCGAGAATTTCACAGAATCGGCTTTCCGAGGCTGTGAACATTGCCTTTATGGTGCTCTCGCTTCTTGGAATTGAAATACCAAAGTCATCTAAAACGGTAGAAAAAAGATTACGAGGAATTCACCGATCCACAAAAATGTTTTCCCGCATTTGGAAACGGTTTTCAGCTTTTAAAGATCTGCCCTTAATGACAAACGAGATGATGCTAAGCGCGAGTACCATTATTGCCCGGGTTTCGGGAACTGCGTTAATCTCGCGACCGGATCTGTATCCTTTACTTGTATCGTATCATATTGACTTCCTCAGGAAAAACGGTAACAGTCCGGTTGCACCACAGGTATACGCCGAATATGCGGCCTATCTATGCACCCTTCACAAATACGAAATAGGGCTTGGACTTGCTGACCTTGCGTTGCGAATGTGTGAAGATGCCCATTTTGAATCCGTACGTCCTCGAGTTATGTTTTATATATCCGCTCTTATTGACTATCGAACAAATAATCGTTACAAACAGGCTGCTGATCTTGCCAAATCGGCCGATCAGGCGCAAGAGGAAGGAGATTTTGAATACAGTGCACTTTCTCTTCTGTTCCGACTATTTTTACTGCTGATACAAGGAGAGAGCCTCTCTTTACTACACGTTGAGATAGCCGACGCCCAAAGTCGTGTGGAAAAACTCAATCAACGATCAGTATTGCCCTTTATTCAGATTCTCAATACCTTTGCCACTATCTTAACTGATGAAACAAGTCTTTCAGAAAAAGAGCTGCAGAATCTTATCAGAGAGCATACCAACAAGACAAAGCCGCATAATAATCCAATGTTTTCGGTCTTCACTACTCTGGTTCATTCGTTGCTACTCTTCTTTTCAGGGTTTCGTGAATCGGCGGTACGTGCAATCAGCTCCATTTCTGAAGAGTTCTATAATATTCGTTATAGTTTCATTTATACCGATTTTATATTTTTTAAGTCATTAATTCTTGCTTCATCTGTGGAACCCGGAACAAGAAACAGCAACAGATCTATAGTTAATTATCTAGAAAAATCTATTGAGCGATATCGGGTCGTAGTCGAAAGTGTTGCTAGAACCGGTGCTGTTCGCTACTATCTGCTTCAGGCTGAACTGATGCGTATTCAGGGGAAGGGTCTTAAGGCCGAGCAGCTCTACGATCAGGCCCTACATAATAGCCGTGGTGAGTCGAATAATTTTTTAGAGAGTGCGATAGTCAATGAGATTACAGCGCGATTCTTTTTCAATACGGGCCGACATGTTATTGCACGCGCATATATTCAGGATGCCTTTTATAATTACCAGCGTTGGGGAGCGATGTACAAAGTTCGAAAGATGGAGAGGGATTTTCCTGAATTTCTGAAGAGAGATCACTACCAGCTGCAAAGCTCGGTAGTCAAATCATCTGTTTTGTTAAAATCGGACGATATGGATCTTAATGCGGTAATTACCGCCTCTCACTCAATTACCGGTGAAATAGACTATGAAACACTGATAATCCGACTGATGACTATCATTATGGAGCATTCAGGCGCAGCCCGCGGCTGCCTTATCCTTGACGAGGAAGGAGCTCAGTCGATAGAAGCCGAGTCTGTTGTTGATAATATGACAGAGACAAGGTTGAAATCAGAGCTGATAAACGAGAGGACGGTGTCTGTGCCAGTTTCTCTTATTAACTATGTTTCTAGAAAACGCAGCCCTGTCATTCTTGATGATGCACTCACAACGCCTCTATTTTCGAATGATAGTTATATAATCAACAATGCTAGCCGTTCCGTACTCTGTTTACCGATTCTTTATCAGGAGAAATTCACTGGATTACTATATCTTGAAAATAATCTTGCTTCCGGCGTTTTTTCTCCGGCAAGGGTCCGGTTGCTTGAACTGATATGTACACAGGCTGCAATATCAATTCAAAACTCGAAGTATTATGACGAGTTGAAAGACTATTCCCAGTTACTTGAGACAAAGGTTCAACAAAGAACAAGTGAGTTGGAACAGGTTAATGAAAACCTGATGGATATAAACCGGTTGCTTCGGGAAGCCAGAATTGAGGCTGAGCGGGATATGGAGATGGCTGCCAATGTTCAGCTCAGTTTTATGCCTACCGAATACAGTGATAAATCGCACTGGGATATTGCTTTCAGTTATAAACCAATGAGCGCCGTATCGGGCGATTTCTATGATTTTTACGAGGCCGGCGGTGTACTTCATGGTGCCGCAGTTTTTGATGTTTCCGGCCATGGAATATCTTCCGGTTTGATTACCGTAATCGCCCGTTCAATTATCTCGCGCATTTTTTTAGAGAACCTGAAAAGGCCGTTATCTGAGGTTATTGAGAAAATTAACTCTATTCTGATTCATGAGATTGGTCATACAAATAACTATCTGACAGGGGTTCTGATACGTTTTAAAAAAGATGGGGTAGAGTATGTTAATGCGGCTCATCCAAATGTAATTAAATATGAACGTGCTACATGCCAGGCTTATGAGCTTTGCAGAGAAACAGAAAGCTGGCGTGGAGGGTTTCTGGGGATTGCGGCCATGAAAGGTACTTTTGGCGAAATGAATGTGAAAATGAAAAAAGATGATATTCTGGTTCTCTACTCGGATGGTTTGACCGAGGGTGGGACTAAAAAAACCGGAGAATTCGGTTGTGAGGGGGTGATTCATTCGCTTGAGGGGGCAATAATGGGGGCGTCCTCAGATGTGCTTACAGAAATTAATCGTCGCTTTAATGAGGCCTGCGATGGAGCCGGTCTGGGAGATGACTACACTGTCATTGTAGTAAGGAAACGATAATCTGCTTTACACTTCGACACGAATAAAGTGATATGCAGGTTCTTCGTAGGGATGATTGTCTTTGATACATTTTCGAACATCATCTTTAAGCGTATCGTGAAAGATCATCTCTATTCGAAGCTCTTCAACAGTCTCAACCGAGCCGGGACTACCGACAAAAGGTTTGCTCCCCTTAAGCGGACGAAATGAGCCTGTTCCGAATGTTTCAAAAGAACAACTGTCATATTTTCCGTATTTACCAGCTTCTATGGTAAACAGCTTCTGTTTTAAGAGCGAACTGTGTGAGACAGGTACATAGACAACGAGAATATACATGTAGGTTCTCCCTTAAGCCTGCTATTAAAGACCCTGGATAGATGAGTTTAAAAGTTCAACCAGTATTTTCTTGAATTTTTAGATATTATAACCTAATGGCTGTATATTATACTTAATTCGAAATTTTGATTTGTATTCTTATGGGAGTTGCGATGTCGGCTAATATTATTGTTGTAGATGATAACAATTCTGTGCGTGAGATGTTGCAGCTTTATCTTGCTGAATTGGGATATGGTGTAAAATGTGCCGAAAACGGTAAAATCGCTCTTGATATGCTCGATCAGTTCAGAGTCGATTTGCTGATAACTGATATTAAAATGCCGGTTTTAAGTGGCAGTGAACTCATAGACGCGGTTAGAGTTCGTCCTGATGCACCGGTTATTGTTGTGCTGACTTCACATGCCGATAGTGATTACATTGTAGAGATGATGCAAAAAGGGGTATTTGACTATATTCTGAAGCCGATCAAAAGGAATGACTTGAAATCCCGTATTGAAAGAGCAGTCAGGATTAGTGAGCTTCGTCGTGTAGAGCGTATAACACAGAAAGAGAAAGTTGTTCGTCTGGAACAACAGCTTGAGTGGCATCGGTTTCATGAGCGGTTGATGAACCGTCAGACCGAGATCGATAATGCCGGTCTGTTCGAAAACCTGCATCGCAGCCTGAGCCAGGGGTCAGGAATTGGAACCATGATTACTCTTTTTGATATACTTCTGATGACGGCAGAAAAGAGGGGAGACCACTATGAGATTGACGGAGCGCTTTTTGAACAGATAAAAGTTAACAACGAAATCGTTAACAAAGCAATTTCTGTTTTTTCTGATGTCGATCGAGTCTCCACCGACTCTATGGAGAATGAGAAGGTTTCTTTTCTGGAACTGTATTCTGTCATAGGATCACGAGTTGAGGCACTCTCTTCAAAGAGTAAAATCAGAAATAATCGTATTGTTTTATCTGAACGCAAAGAGGGGTGGAACACGATTTATGTTAATATTAACCGAGACTTTTTTGTCAAGGTTGTCGACGAGGTTCTGATCAATGCTCTTAAGTATGCCCAAATGGGGAGTGTTGTAGCCGTTCTTTTCGAAAACGATGCAGAAGAGATTGCCATTTCTGTACTGAACGATCCTCGTGAAGAGTGTAGGGATGGGGTGCCTATGGAATATGAGAACCTTGTATTTGAGCCTTTCTTTCGCATGGTCAAGTTTATTCAGGACTCATACGATACACTCGATTATGGTTTGGGACTCACATATGTCGAGCGTATAATCGCTCGTTTTAATGGTCGTGTGCGTCTTTATAATATTACCGATTTTTCTGATTTTAGCTCAACATCTGTTACGAAAGTCAGTTGTAAAATAACCCTTCCTTTGTATAAATGAGTAGTATTAAAAATTTACCCAACATGATCGATAAAATGGTGTTTCTGATTTTAACAGGGGCTCTGTTGTAATTTTGATTATTATTGGCAATTATAATCAGTTAGAGGCTGTTTGAGTCGATTTGTTATGCTTTAATGAGGTCGAGTGGTTTTTTATAAATTTACCTTTTTCGTCTGTTTAAAGTAAGATTTAAGTAAAATTGTGATCTTAATTATTTCAGATGCAGTAGGCCATTGAAGAATGAGTAAGAGTAAATGTGTGATCAAAAATTATATACATATGCCATTTTTTGGTATGTTTCATGCTTAAGGTGATGAATGTACTTTTTGATATTTGCTTATCTTAAATGGGGTGCTCCAAAAATTGCAGTGCGTATTAATTCGAATAAAATTTAATTGTACCGATGCGTTTTTCGGTAGAATCCTTGATATACAAAATGACGAGGTGTATGATGCAAAGATTATTTTTTGCTTTCCTGTGCTTAATGTTTTTCACCGTCTCGGCCCCTCTGTTCTCTCAGGAAAAAGCTGTTAAAGATCCGAAGAGTTTTCATTTCTTTTTTGGAGTCGGAACACATTTTAGGGGTGGAGAGTATCTGGACTCTTCTGTAGGCTCTAATTTATTCACAGGGGTAGGTTACAGTTCTTTTGCCCTGCAGCTCGAACTGATGGGTTACTCTTTTGAACAAGGAATGGCTGCGGAATCGGTATATGGTGATATAGACTACAATCAGGATTTTTCGGAGATTTCATTAGGACTTCATTTTAAGTACTACCCATTTAAAAACCAGACCTTAGCCCCGTATGTCGGCGCTTTTGTGTCATCGGCCACTCTTTTTCAAAGTGATTCTATTCTTGATAACGAAGGCAAGGATGATGAAGGTATGTCTGATCTGGTCTCTTACGGACCTACGATAGGTCTGGTTATTTTCCCCACAAAATTATTAAACATTTTCATTGAAAGCCGTTATATCAAGTACAGTAGTAACTATTCCACGTATAATCTTCGTTCATATGGACAAACCGGGGAGTGGGAAAAGATTAAAGGTGATTCAATTAATCTTGATTCATTTTATATTGGAGGAGGTTTGTCATGCTCAATTTTTTAATGCGTTGTCGAACTTGTGTTTTTTTGACTTTTTCGATTGTTTTAATAATGTCGTGTCTTTCATGTGATATAGAGGAAGATGCAGTAGACGCTTTTTATGGAACAGATTCTATTGGTATTAGTTCACCTGAAAAAGAAGCAGATGTCAGTGGTGATATACTTTTTGCATTTTCAGAATTCTATTCTAATTATGTCAATGTTGCTATTTTTGCCAAACAACCCAGCATAAGTTCAGATAATCAGATATCAAACTGGAGTGATTGTGTTGGAGGAATTCGCAGCAACATGCCCGGCTTCGTGCGTGGTGAAGTCTATCTTTCAGATATGCGCCCCTTTTCGATGGATGATATGGATTTTACCGGTGAGAATCCATTAGAGCTTGAGGTGGGAAAGAAGTATTACTGGGTAGTCTGGGGTCTCAATAGTAAGCTCACGTATATTGAAGAGTCGAGCGCTTCATACTCCTTTACATATGTCGAGGCAACACTGGAAACTATTGTGCTCGATTCACCCGGACATTGGGATGAAGTGTCTGGTAATGTAAAGTTCAACTATTCAGGCTATGAGTCGAATTTTCGGACGGTTGCAATTTTTTCTGATTTACCGAGCCAACAGAAAGATGGTGATTCAGTTGTAATTTCGATGGATAACTGCATTGGAGGCCATAACTATTCCATGGCGCATTATAATCCTGGATACGTGTATCTTTATGATATGTATGCCTACTCATCAATAAACGAGGGCTTTACCAGTCAGGAGTTGTTACTTACACCGGGCGTGACCTACTTTTGGATGGTGTGGGGGCTTGATGGCGCAAAAACAAAAATTATTGAGCTAAGTTCTGTCCGAAAGTTTGTTTATACTGAATAGCGCTCTTTTTTATTAGAGTTTTACTATAGGGTGCTTCGAAAGATTTAGTTAAATATAATCTGTAGTTTGCAAAATTATAATTTTTCAGAAGCGCTCTAGTTCATGCCTGCAGGTAATAGTGCTTGACACTTTTTCAGCCTGCATTAAATGAAAAACTATGAATAGAGATTTGAACAGAGAACGCAACCAGACAATAGATTTTGCTAAGGGTTTTGCCCTTGTTTTTATGATTGTACAGCATCTTTCGGTCTGGGTCTGGAGTGGTTACGGCAAAAGCATCTCTGTTGCGCAACAGACTCCACTCTATTTTGTGGCTATTTCTTTCTCGGCTCTATCGGCTCCGCTTTTTATCTTCTGTGCCGGATGCGGAGCCGATCTGTTCATGCGAAAATATCAGGACCCCATTAAAATAGTCAAGCGGGGGCTCGTTCTTCTTTCTATTGCCTATATTATGAATCTAATAATCTCGTCCTGGTTCTCTATTGCCTCGTGGTATGTTATACATCTGATTGGTTTTGGTTTTCTTACAGTTCCTATTCTTTATAAAATGAGCAGCCGTTCCCGTGTCGGTCTTTTCTGGGCGCTGTTTGTTGCATCCGTTGTTTTACAGGGGCTTCTTAATACTCCCTTTTCAATCGGCAGTAGCCGAATGGGTGATATGAATCAATCTCTGCCGTTTCTGCGTTATGCCTTTGTAGAGGGGCACTTCCCGATTTTTCCCTGGTTGGCCTTTTTTGTGTTCGGTTATAATTCTGCCGAAGATGCAATAAATAACCGGTATAAAACTCTTTTCGTGCAGGGAGCAGTTCTTCTGCTTTGTGCAGCAATCTGTGCTATTGGCGCTAACGCTACTGGCTCTGTTGGCTTTCAGTCACTATCCGGTATACCGTTTGTGTCGCGACTTTTTACAATCAGAGTGCGCTTTTATCCGATACTCGCACCTGCTTTCTTCTTTTTAACAGGAATTATCCCTTTTTTACTAGCACTTTTTACCTATATTCTTCGCCTCCCAGGGCCGATTGCTGGTTATTTTGTCTCAATTGGTCGAATTTCACTCACTGCCTTTATCTCTCACGTCTTTATTAAACAGTTACTCTATGCTACCGGTACTGCGGGTCTGCTTTCAAAGTGGCCGACGATAGGTGTTACACTTCTTCTGTTGGCATTCTATACTGTTTTAGAGAAACTCTGGAGAAAGTCGGGATATAAATATGGATTTGAATGGCTACTTCGAAAATTATCCTGAGTTGCCATGCCTCCTGAAACAAAAGCAAAATAGGCTATCTTATATTTAATAAAAATAATAAAAGCAGATCCCCTTTGAAAAAAAAGTATAACAGCCTTATCATTGCCGGACCGACCGCCAGTGGGAAAACGTCTTTAGCAGTAGGGGGGGCTCGGCTTCTTGATGGCGAGATAATCTCCGCCGACTCACGGCAGGTCTATCGTGGTATGGATATCGGAACCGGCAAGGATCTTGCTGAATATTCACGGGGAGGCGCTGCTGTTCCGGTTCATCTGATTGATTGTGCCGACCCTTCGGAAACCTATTCTCTCTATAACTATCTGCATGACTTTTATCCAGTTTTTGAGTCTATTCTGGAAAGAAACCACGTTCCTGTTGTCTGTGGAGGTACTGGGCTCTATATAGAGGCGGCACTTGCGCGCTATTCAGTTTCTGATGTGCCGCCTGATGAAAAACTGCGTTCCCGACTTATGAAACTTTCTCATGATGATCTGATACAGCGACTTCGAAATTATCCTGATCTGTTTAGTGAGTGCGATGTCTCTTCCAAGAAGCGTGTTGTGCGATCTCTTGAAATTGCATCTTATGACGGAACAGTTTCCGAGTCGGTTGGTAGGGATTGTGATATCCGTCCCTACATTGCTGTTCTCTCGCCTGACCGTGACAAATTGAAAATAGGTATAGCAGCCCGCCTGCAACAGAGGTTCGATTCAGGTATGATAGAGGAGGTCGAGGCGCTTATGCTGTCGGGGGTGACTGAGGAACGAATGTTGATGTTTGGAATGGAGTATCGTTATATAACCCTTTATCTGATGGGGCGGCTTACCCGCGAAAAGATGGCGGATGCACTTTTGCAGCAGATATTCCGGCTTGCTAAACGCCAGCGAACCTGGTTTCGGGGGATGGAGCGTCGGGGTTTCACACTCCACTGGTATGACTCTATTAACGCACTCGAGCTTGTGGAGAGGTTTAATGAGGCATAATATTTTCTTGACTTTATAATTGCCTAAAAATAGCTTACAGGTAGTTCTTTTTGAGTTTGTGAAGGCTGATAACCTGTTCGACAACACGAGTAACACCTAAATAGATCTACAAACAATTCCGGAGTTTTTATGAATAAATTTGTTCTGCCTATTATCATTGCGTGTGTTCTTCTTCCGTTGGGGTGTTCCAGCTTTATTAAAGACGATCAGGTCGCGTCTTTGAAAAAAAGGGAAGCATTTCTCTACGAGTTAAAAAAGAACATTGAGTACGAGAAAGAGACTGTTTTAGGGAAGGGAGATGCAGTTCGTATCTTTTTTATAACTTCTAAATCATATGTGAAGGTCTATGCCTATCCGCATGAAAAGGGATACCTTGCCTCTGAGCACTATCTGGTGCTCTATCTCTTCGAAGAGGATTTTGAGGATGATCTATTTAATGAAGCTCAATTTTCAGAGGAGTTTGATAAGATAGTAATAAAAAAGCGTGCTTTAACACAGGATGAAAATATTATAAAATGATACTTGAGTAAAATAAAATCAGATAAACAAGGAGATTTCATGTTTAAAGGAGTGTATACCGCATTAATCACCCCGTTTAAAAATGGATCGATCGATTATGACTCTCTCGATGCGATTCTTGAAGAGCAGATAGCTGCCGGTGTGACCGGGGTTTTACCTATGGGGACGACCGGTGAGTCGCCTACAGTCACGCATGATGAGCATACCCGCATAATTAGCCATGTCGTGAAGAGTGTAAATGGACGGGTTAAGGTTCTGGCCGGAACAGGTTCGAACTCGACAGATGAAGCCGTTTCTTTGTCCCAACAGGCAGAAAAGTGCGGGGCTGATGCCGTTCTTGTTGTTAATCCCTACTATAATAAGCCCCCTCAGCGCTGTCTTGTTGATCACTTTGCAACAGTTGCCGATAATGTCGGAGTTCCAGTGATGTTGTATAATATTCCGGGACGTACCGGTGTGAATTTCGAACCGGAATCGATGGAAGAGTTGTGTGAGCGTTCATCAAACATTGTTGCCTTGAAAGAGGCTGCCGGCGATATTGGGCAGGTTATGCGAATTATTGAACTGCTTGGAGATCGTCTTACATTGATGATCGGTGATGATAACCTGATACTACCGACTCTTGCTGTCGGTGGAACTGGTGTTGTTTCGGTGCTTTCTAATATTATTCCTGCTGATATAGTAAAAGTTGTTAGCCATTTTGCAAATGGGGATTATATTGCATCAAAGGAGCTCTTTTATAAAATTATGCCGTTATGCCGTCTCATGTTTGTAGAGACTAACCCAATACCGATTAAAGCAATAATGGCGGCAGCAGGCAAGTGCAGCCCGGAAATCCGTAAGCCTTTGCTCGCTCTTCCTGAAGAAGAGCTGTCCTGTCTTGTGAAAGCTTTTAAGGAATATGGTGTTAAGCTATGAGTATTGTCGGGATTTGCGGAGTAGGCGGACGCATGGGGCATGCGATTGCCCGCTCTCTTGATGCAAAAGGGCATGCGATTGGAAACTCATTTGATATAGAGGCTTCACCTATTTTCGGTAAGGATCCGTCTTTGGTAATTGTTGATAAGAAGTCCACAGCTACCGTATCGGCAATTACGGTTTCACCTCTGTCATCAGTGGATTGTGTTATTGATTTTTCATCTCCTGTGGCGACAATGAAAATTCTTGAGGCTGCCGTAGAAAGCGGAACTCCATTGGTTATTGCAACAACAGGAATTGATACGGCAATGGAAAAAAAGATTTCAGATGCAGCTAATCATATTCCGATTGTATACGCTACAAATATGTCGGTAGGTGTTAACCTGCTTTTCAAATTAACAGAGATGGCAGCCGGTGCATTAGGCGGTTCATATGATGCTGAGGTGTTCGAAGCTCACCATCGGCATAAGAAGGACTCTCCATCGGGAACAGCATCGACTCTGATTCGCTCGATACAGGAAGGCCATGAGGCATATCGTGATAACAAAGAGGCCTACCGTGATCGTGGCATAATCGGAGAACGCTCAGATGATGAAATAGGGGTGCAAATACTTCGTGGTGGTGATATAGTCGGTGAACATACCGTCTTTTTCTGCGGTGATGGCGAACGAATAGAGATAACACATCGTGCTACAGATCGTCGCATTTTTGCCGACGGTGCGGTCAGGGCTGCAGAATTTGTGGTTAAGGCTGAACCCGGTCTTTACTCCATGTTTGATGTCCTGAATATAGGATAGTATGATGAAAAAAGAGCACCGGCAGCAGCAAGAGGGTGACTATACGGGTGACGATGTACGAGAGTTGCTCGAATATGAGTCTAACCCCTTTGATACAACGAAAAAACGAGCCGCTGACATAATGCGAATTTTTTTTGAACGCGGAATTGTTCTTCTGCCGGTTGTCTCTCGTAATAATCACCTCTTTGGAATAATTACCAAGCCGGCTCTAACGGCAGCAATGAGTGATATTGATAATTTTGATTCTGTAAAAATCGATGCCTTCATTATGAGGGTTGCTGTGAAAATGGATTTTGAACAGGTCGTATCTCTGGTTGCTAATGATAAACTCTTTCCGATCATCGATATTTTCGGTGAAGAGAAGGGGAGCTGGTCACGTATAGATCTTCTTGAGGCCTGCGATACGACCCGTTTGAAACGCGCTGAGGTTGAAAAGGAGGTGCGTCAGAATAAGGACGATGCTGCCCTCGAATGGATGATTTACCTGATCCTTGAGCATATTCCACGACCTCTTTATGCTATAAACCAGAATGGTGCCACTATTTTTTATAACGGTCTTTTTGAGCAGTTAG
Organism: Spirochaetota bacterium; assembly: GCA_027858855.1. Taxonomy (GTDB): domain Bacteria; phylum Spirochaetota; class UBA4802; order UBA4802; family JAFGJZ01; genus JAFGRW01. Next base: position 54,779 of record JAQIBV010000004.1, read on the forward strand.
TCTGTGAAGCCTGGGACATCTTCGAGCCTGATGTACGACGTGTCGAAGCTTCGTTTGCCGATGTTTCTCAAAATGATTACTTTGAGGGTGCCGGTGGAGAGTACTGCTTCTATAATCGAGAATTGGATCTCTATTATGAAAAAGTTCCTATGAAAAACGATGATTCATCAGTTGGCTACCTTATATACTGTTCGCGCGGGCTCAAAGAACATGCTGGTGATATACGGAATCCTTCAGACCAAACCTTTGATGAACGTGTGGGTGAGTTTGAGCGAAAGTTGATAGTTGAAGCTCTCCATAATTCTGACAATAGCATCAACGAGACTGCAGATCTTTTGTCGGTTTCTAAAACTTTTTTACAGAAAAAGATGAAAAAAATGGGAATTAATGTCGAAAAAGTATAAAATATATTGACAAGTTCGCGTCGTTTTTTTATAGAAGTTTTAACCAGTCCCAAACACCACTAAGATTAAAATGCATTACCAAACATTCCGGAATATTCGAGCCGTTCAATAATTGATGTATATCGGAAAAATCATGATAAAGGTATATTGATGGATAATGAAATAAAGAGCGAGGAAACTCTTTCTTCTGAACAGAAGACTATTGAAAGTTCCGTGCAAAACGAGAAAGAACCCCGAGTTGAAAAGCCTCGCCCAGTTGCAAAACGCAAAAACGCACGAATGCCGGTACCTGAGAATCTTGATTTGGCTGAACTGAAGCTAAAGACAATAACAAATCTTGTTACTATTGCCAAAGATATGGGGCTTGACGGAATATCAGGTTTAAAAAAACAGGATCTTATATTTCAGATTCTAAAAGGCCAGACTGAGAGAAATGGGAATATCTTTGCCACAGGTGTTCTTGAGGTTCTGCCCGATGGTTATGGATTTCTCCGTTCTTCTAACTATAACTATCTTCCCGGTCCAGATGATATTTATGTGTCACCTTCACAGATTAGACTTTTTGCCCTAAAAACTGGGGATACAGTTGCCGGCCAGATTCGTCCTCCGAAGGATAACGAACGCTTTTTTGCACTTCTCCGTGTAGAGGCGGTTAACTTTGAGAATCCGGAGAATCTGACCCGTCGAATTTTGTTTGATAATCTGACTCCGTTGCATCCTGATGAGCGTCTTAATCTTGAGACCGAATCTGATGAGATCGATATGCGGATTGTTAATATAATGACTCCTATCGGCAAGGGGCAGCGTGGTCTTATTGTAGCGCCTCCAAGAACCGGTAAAACTGTTCTTTTACAGAAGCTTGCGAATGCAATTGCAATAAATCATCCTGAAGTTGTTCTGATAGTACTTCTTATTGACGAACGTCCTGAAGAGGTGACAGATATGCAGCGTTCCGTTAAGGGTGAGGTTGTATCTTCTACCTTTGATGAGCCAGCACAGCGTCACGTACAGGTTGCAGAGATGGTTATTGAGAAGGCTAAACGTCTTGTAGAGCATAAAAATGATGTTGTTATTCTGCTTGATTCAATCACTCGTCTTGCACGGGCATATAATCAGGTTGTTCCGACTTCGGGGAAAATTCTCTCCGGTGGTGTCGATTCGAATGCATTGCATCGCCCTAAGCGTTTTTTTGGAGCTGCACGTAATATTGAACAGGGTGGTAGTCTGACAATTCTTGCTACTGCGCTTGTTGAGACTGGAAGTCGAATGGATGAGGTTATCTTCGAAGAGTTTAAGGGTACTGGTAATTCTGAGATGCACCTTGACCGTAAATTGGCCGAACGCCGTATTTATCCAGCTATGGATGTCAATAAGGCTGGTACTCGGCGAGAAGAGTTGCTTCTTGAAGAGGATGAATTGCAAAAACTTTGGGTTCTGAGGAAGTTTATTTCTACAATGAGCTCGGGTGAAGTCATAGAATTACTGGTTGACAAGATGAAAGTCACCAGAAACAATAGAGCTTTTTTCAAAGCTATGAATGGGTAAAGGAGTTATTATGAGACCAGATATACACCCTGTATACGAGGAAACTACAATAAAGTGCGCATGTGGATTCGAAGTTAAGTCCCGTTCCACTAAGAAAGATGTGCATGTCGAGATCTGCTCTGCATGTCATCCTTTTTATACTAAAGAGCAGCGCCTTGTTACTACAACCGGTCGTGTTGAGAAGTTTAAGCAAAAGTACAAGCTTAAGTAATCGATTTCGAAGGTTATGTAGGGTTCGGAAATTACGGAATTTCGAACTGTTTTTCTTATGTTTGCCAAAAAAATTGTAAAAACCGGAAAAGGTGCTAAGAATAACCCTTTCCGGTTTTTTTGTGTGTAAAATATTCTCTATAAGCCAAGCATGACCCCCGTAATTTTGCACATATGTGTAAAAAATACACATAAAAATAGCTAAAAAGCATATAACGACTACTATTAGACCTTAATTAAAGTCCGAACGGGCTTGTCTGATCCTGATTCTTCGACATAATCCCCTTTAAAACGACAAATTTATAAAAAATCCTGATAAAAACAGCTCATCTACCTCATTTCCTGCAAATGGCACAGTATCTGCTTTAAAAGGTTATGGTCATTTCAAAAAACAAAGAAACAGATTTTTATGGATTTCTAAATACCTAGCTTTCCAATTGCCCTACAAATATCGCGTGGGAATTCACACCTGTTTTGAGAGGGGAGTATATGAGTGCAATAGTTGCCGTGAATAGAGGAGCAGTACAACATAATCAGTTAAATGTATCAGGTGGATCTGTTCCTGACGATTTTGCAGTGGCATATAAGGGGTTGGTGAGCAGCATTGCAAAAAATTATGCCAGTTATCAATGTCCGTTTGAAGATCTGGTGCAAGAAGGCTTTATTGGCCTCATCCGTGCGTTTGAAAAATTCGATCCATCTTTGGGGTGTAAATATACCACCTATGCTACCTATTGGATAAAACACTATATCACTCGCTACATCGCTAAACATGGACGTGTTGTCAGGCTTCCCATTAAAAAAAGTGAGTTGTACCGAAAAATTAGTAAGGTACGTGACTATCTTTCTCACGAAATGGGCGAGACTCCAACACTTGAACAGATCGCTGCATATGCCGAGGTTCAGATAGACGATGTAAAAAGGATCCTTGATATCTTTCAGCCGGAACTCTCTTTTGAGACACCGTTTCGGGATTCAACATCAGATCGTTATGAAATAGTTGAAGATGAGGTCAACGATGGTCCTGAACACTCCTACTTTAATGAGGAGTTGAAACGGGAATTGAAACATGCTCTTGATCAGCTGATGGATAAAGAGCGGCAGATTATTTCTATGCGTTTCGGTCTTGAGACCGGTACAGCCGTTACACTGAAAGATGTTGCTGATAAGTATGAAATATCATCTGAAACAGTAAGACAGATAGAGAAGCGTGCACTGATAAAAATACGAACAAGGTTCGCATATCTGAAAGACTATCTATATGCATAATTGATATTTTTAAACATATTTTTAAGATCATAAATTTGCTTAATTAAATTTAGCGTGTGCTATTAATGAGTCCAGATTTGGTTGGAGTGTGTTTCCGGTTTTCTTTCCCCTGATCGGACGCGCTCCAAACATTTCGAATAGATCACTGTTTCCTGAAGCCTCGTCGGGGTATTTTGAGTATTCGGTTGTATAAAGAGGTATTTCACACTTTGTAATATGCTTCGCAGTCGGTTCGAGTACATCATCGTTTTTTTTCATCTCTACAATATAGACAGCTTCTGATATTTCTGACATAAGTTCATTACGATATATCGCATTATGTTTGCTTATCTCGGCATGGGGAAAAAATGGCGATGCAATAACGCTCTTGTCAGGATCGAATACCTCTTTTAACCGGTCGGACATGTTAAAAGTTAAAAGGCCACATGGAATAAATGCGGTAATTGATCCGCGCGCTTCCAGAACGCCTGTTGCAAATAGTGCGCCAGCACCACGGTTTAACCCAGTCCCCGCGATGATATTATGCTCCACCATTATTCTTCCGGAATTATAACAGATGGTATCTGCCGTAGTGCTTATTTGAGATCCTCCCAGTAGTGTAATAGTGGGTTTTTTCAAAACGTTTTTGTTGCCAAAACAGTAGAGAATGGGGGGGGATGCAACTGCGTTTCCGTGTTTAAGTTGATCTGGGTAGGAATCTTCAAAAAAGAGAACAGGTTCAATACCCGCATCCAGAACTGCATGATAAACCTCTTCAGTGCTATCCAGTAGTTCACGTCCTTTCTGTATGCCTTGTACAATTTTTTTTGAAAAACTGAATTCCGCCTCGATTTCCTGTTCGTTAAGTTCCATTATATCCTGTATGGAAAGACCAGTCGAAAGAAGCGACTCATAGATCTCTCGGAGAGCCGTAATACCAATGCCCGGAGCTTCGTTAAGGGCTATCCAATAGCTATATTTTTTCATTAAACCTCGATTGTTATTATTCAAAGTGACTTTTAAAAGCCATCGTTTAAAAGCCATCGTTAAATATAGGCGTTTGCTTAAAACTTGATCAAGCAAGGAGAGCATCTGGCAAACGACTTCTAAACTAAAATTAAAAAAGAAAATTAGTACAATTAACGAAAAAATATATAATTATGTCAAACAGCTCACGCTTTTAAGCCTAAAAAATTTAACTTGAAAAATAAGTATCGAAAAATAAGGGTTGCTGAATTGTAACAATGCTTGTCATGAATGCTCAGATCTGTTAATTATAGGTGCGACATAACTGGGTCTCCTGTTATGTCGATAAATTCCATACATTAGCTTGTTTAAAAACCGGATGACACAGATAAAGTCATTTGTATCTGCATTTGTACGACGGCCGGATAAGGGCTGTATTGTGTCAATGCTGTTCAAGCAAAAGTGTGTCTGAATGTTTCAAATATTATTGGGGGAAGGTAGATGATAGAAGTAAAGAACCTCTCCAGGTATTATGGTGATTTTTGTGCTGTAAACAATGTTTCGTTTACAATTAACAGAGGTGAAATCACCGGTTTACTTGGACCAAACGGAGCCGGTAAAACTTCGATAATGCGAATGATTACCGGTTATTTAAAAGCAACACAAGGAGATATTCTGGTTGATGATATAGATGTCTCTAAAGACCCGATTGCGGTAAAAAAGCTGATCGGATATCTTCCGGAGTCAGCTCCGTTATATGGCGACATGATTGTTTATGATTATCTGGTTTATGCCGCAGAAATTCATGATGTCAAGGATCCAGAACGAATTGTGGAAACTGCAGGTTTATGTGGTTTAATCCCGGTAATGCATAAGACTATTGATGAACTTTCGAAAGGGTTTCGCCAGCGTGTTGGTCTTGCACATGCCATGATTCACAACCCCGAAATCCTTATACTGGATGAACCGACAAATGGTCTTGATCCGAATCAGATTACTGAAATTAGAAATCTAATCAAAGAGATTGGCAAGGAAAAGACTGTTATTCTGTCGACTCACATTTTGCCCGAGGTAGAGGCTACATGTGACCGAGTCATTATTATTAACGCGGGCGAAATTGTGGCAGATGATACAACTGAGAATATTCAGTCTGCTACCGAAAACACCCTGTCGGTTAAAGTTTCCCTAACTGGTGCAGCGCTTGAGGAAGTATGTGACACCTTGAAAGAAATTAACGGCGTACTTTCTATCAGAGACTCTTTTGATAAAGATGGACTTGTTTCCGTTGTGCTCGAGACAGTCAGTTCCCGCGATCTTCGACCAGAAGTTTTTAAGAAAGCAGTAGAGAAGGGGTGGATCATCTATGATCTGGGTCGAGACCAGGACAGCCTTGAAAAGGTGTTCAGAAATCTGACTCTTGGGGGTTCCAATGAATAATACAGTTAATCTGCTGAAGTATAATTTTCGTCAGACCTATGTGCTTTACAAGAAAGAGCTGAAGAGTTATGTCGGAAGCCCTATACTTTATATAATTATGACTGTCTTCCTTCTTTTAACAGGAGTCCTCTTCTTCAAAGACTTCTATGCGATTGGCCGAGCCGACATGAGAAGCTTTTTTAACATGCTTCCCTTCTTTTTCATGTTGCTCATTCCGGCGATAACAATGCGACAAATTGCCGAGGAACGCAGTAAAGGTACTTTGGAGATGGTTGTCACAATGCCGGTAACAACATCGAATATTGTTACGGGTAAGTTTTTTGCATCTTTAATTGTTGTTTTACTTATGATGCTGCCAACACTTTTATATGTTGTGTCTCTTGGACTTGCGGGAGCGCCGGATTATGGAATGATTGTAGCGGGATACATAGGGACAGTTTTTTTAGCCGCAGCCTATGTAGCTGCCGGAATATTTGCCTCATCTCTTACACATAATCAAATTATCGCGTGGTTAATAGCAACAGCTATTTGTGTTTTCTTTACGATGATAGATTTCTTTATTCAGTATATCCCGGGAAAGTTTTTCGCTATTCTTAATTATTTAAGCGCGTCTTTCCATTTTCAGAGTCTCGCTAAAGGGGTTCTTGAGTTTCGTGATATAATATATTTTGTGACTGTGAGCCTCTTTTTCATGATTCTTTCAGTACGTTCGATCGAGGAGAGGAGATAAAATGGCTGTAAGTAATAAATTTTTAAAGCGTTTATATGAGATATCTATTGAGTTCATGCGTGAATCTGTATGTTATGTAAAAAAGTTTTTATCATCTGACGCGCATAACTATGCTTTCTATTTTGTAATTCTGATTTTACTCAATGTTTTTTCTTCAACCTACAATTTTCGTCAGGATATAACTTCAGAGGGAGTTTATTCGCTATCACAGGCCAGTAAACATTCTGTCAGTAATCTGACCGAGCCTTTGTCGGTTCGTGTTTTCTTTTCTGACGATCTGCCGGCTCCATACAGTAATGTACGCCTGTACCTTCAAGATCTTCTTCAGGAGTATAAGAGTGCATCTGATCGTAACTTCAGTTTTGAGTTTGTGGATATGGGATCTAATGAGGGCAAGAACATTGCACAAGCTTATGGGATTCAGCCTGCACAAATTCAGCAACGAACTGGTGATGAATTCAAAGCAACATCTGCATATATGGGTATGGTTTTTATTCATGGAGACCTTATCGATAAAATGCCACAAGTTGTACGAATGAAGGGGTTGGAGTATTCCATCACTACTTTGATAAACAAGATGCGAAGTAAGGTCGATATTCTGGCCAGAGATGAGATGGTAACCGTAACACTTTATGCATCTGATGCGTTAAAAGGTTTTAATATTAATGGATTGGCTGAATTGGATTCGGCTATGAAAGAGATTGTTGATTCAATCAGTAAAGAGAATTCAGGAAAAATTGAGTACTCCGTAGTCAAGGATATAGATGATGCAACTATAGAGTCGTTAATTTCAAGTCATGGAGTATCTCCTCTTGCCTGGGAATCGACTCGAATGCGGGACGGATCTTATGTGCCAGCAGGCCGTGGTGTTCTGGCCGTTACCATGGAATATGGTGAAAAGTCAAAAGCTATAAATTTACCAGTTGCCTCGTCTCCGTTTGGAATGATTATTACTGGTGTTGAAGATCTTGATGCGCGTATTCGTGGATCGATAGACTCTTTAATTTCTAATAATATTACAATAGGATATGTTGCTTCCGGCTCGACCAAGGATGCAAGAAGTGCAGAGTCGGATGCCGGTTCGTTTTTACAGCTTCTTTCTGATATGTATGAAATTCAGATGATTGATCTCAATGATGGATCTGTTCCAACGACTGTTACAACACTGATAATCAACGGACCAATTCAGCCGTTTTCGAAAAAAGAGCTTTATGCCGTTGATAATTTCATTATGAGGGGAGGCAATGTTCTCTTCTTTGTAGATATGTTTCATGAAATTCGCCCTGAAGGGCAAAATGCTGCAATGCAGCAGCCAATCTTTATGCCTCTTGAAACGAATGTGCCATCTCTGCTTCAAAGTTATGGATTAACTGTTAATCAGGATTATGTTCTGGATAAAAATTCTTTTGTAATGCAGCAGCCCGGAATGGATCCGGTGAATCTCTATTTTGCTCCGAATCTATTTGAGCAAAATCTTGACAGTGAAAGTGTAGTTACGCGCTATCTGAAACACATGCTGCTTCTTAAGACATCATCAATCGAAATTGATGATTCAGTACATGCTGCAAATGATATTAAATCAAAGATTCTTGTAAGTTCATCACCAGAGTCATGGCTTATAAGTGGTCGGATTGATCTTTCTCCATACAATGTAGAGATTCCTCCGGTTGAACAGCTTCAGTCGTATCCGCTTGCTGTACTTCTTGAGGGAAAATTCCCTTCCCATTTCAGTAATGGTAAACCGGATATTGAGGGTGAATTATCTTCTTCAATTACTGTAGAGAAGCATCTTTCCGAGGCTATTGCAGAATCAAAAATAGCTGTTATTTCAACCTCTGAGATAACAAGTGGTAACCTGCAGGATATTAATAACAATGATCCCCGTCAGCGATTTGTTTATAATAACGCGCTTTTTCTCCATAATCTTGTCGATTATATGAATGGTCTGGATGATGTTCCTCAAATGAGAAGTAAGGGGATAGAGAGTAATCTGAAAGAGGTTTCTGAGACCAGCAAAAATGTCTTCAAAATTGTTAATATAATGGCATTGCCTTTGCTTTCTATAATTATCGCATTGTTGGTGTTGCGCCTCCGAATTACACGACGCAAAAAGATTGAAAGACGATTTTCCGGGGAGGCCAAGTAATGAATAAAGGTAAACTTTATAGTCTGATAACCATTGTTGTATTGATTTTTCTGATTTTTGCTAAAGATTTTTTTTCTGGGGTCTCTTTGCCAGAACTTCCTGAATGGAAGGGGGATCCTGATCTTATAACTATTGATCGGGGTGATGATACTGTCCGGCTTGTGAAGAAAGGTGAAAGCTGGTTTATTAATGACACAAATTTTGAAGCTTCAGAAAACGAAGTGGCCACAATTATTTCTAAGTTAAGAACTCTCAAGTTTTTTGATAAAATATCTTCAGGTGACTCTTTAGCTCGTTATGAACTTGAAGATGAAAAGGCTCTTCGGGTTACTGTTAAATCTTCTGATACCGTTTTGATAGATCTGCTTGTTGGAAAAGAGAGTAGTGGGATGAATCAGTCCTATGTTCGCATGGTCGATGATTCTACTGTCTATCTTGCTGGAACGATTACTCCGCGTGATTTAAGAAAAAGCATTCTTGAGCTTCGCAGCAAAGAGGTTATAAAGCTTTCTTATCGCTCAATCGAATCGTTCACTGTACAGTTCGAAGATAGCAGTTATACTCTGCTTCCTGTTGATAAGGATGTCGAAGTTGAAGACGGAACAACACAGAGTAGGCGATTCTGGACTTTCAAGAATACCCCCTCAATCGAGGTGGATATGAACAGTGCGGTCTCAATGTTTAATGCGGTAAATCCATTTGTAGCGGATCGCATCAGTGCATCCGGTCTTGAAGAGGGGCTTGAACCCTTAGGCATGATGGAAGCTGTTGTAGACGGGAAAGCAATTACTGTTACTTGTGTAAACAAGGATGATAGAAACAACTATTATCTCACAGTATCAGGTTCTGATGATGTCTATGTTGTCAATGAATCGCGAATTAGGAATGTGTTCAGAAAGAAAAGTGATTTAATTGCAGATGAAAAATAGCTAACTAAATAAAACGCCGCCTGTAAAAAGGCGGCGTCATTAGTTACGAGTATTTAATCGATACGAAGTATCGATAGAAATGCCTCCTGAGGAATCTCTACCGAACCTACCAGTTTCATCCTTTTTTTACCCTCTTTTTGCTTTTCAAGTAGTTTGCGCTTTCGTGAAATATCACCTCCGTAACATTTCGCAGTTACATTCTTTCTAAGAGCGGTTATTGTTTCACGTGCAATTATTTTTGCGCCAACTGCTGCCTGAATAGGGATCTTGAACTGATGTCGTGGAATAATGTCTTTCAGTTTTTCTATAATTTCTTTTCCACGCTGATGTGCTTTGTCTGTATGTACAATGAACGAGAGAGCATCAACAGCTTCACCGTTAACCAGAATATCGGTCTTTACCATTTTGGATTCGCGATAATCTCGAAGTTCGTAATCAAACGAAGCATATCCTTTGGAAAGGGATTTTAGTTTATCATAAAAGTTAAATACTATCTCTGCAAGGGGCATATCATTGATTATCTCAACTCGATTCTCGTCGATATATTTCATCTCTATGTGAACTCCCCGGCACTCAATTGAAAGATTCATGAGGTTTCCTATAAAATCTTTAGGTGTGATAATGGTGGTTCGCACAAAGGGTTCTTTTATAAATTCAATAGTTCCTGGGTCTGGTAGTTTTACTGGGTTATCAATAATCAGGTCATCACCCTGAATTGTTCGGATATGATATTCCACACTTGGCGCTGTGGTAACAAGTGCCAATCCAAACTCCCGCTCAAGTCTTTCCTGAACGATTTCCATATGTAGCAAACCTAAAAAGCCGCAACGAAAACCAAAACCAAGTGCGTAAGAGTTGTCAGGTTCGAATAGCAAAGAGGCATCATTAAGTTGAAGTTTTTGCAAAGCCTCTCTGAGGTTTTCATATTCGTCGCTGAACATCGGGTAAAGCCCAGCGAAAACCATTGACTTGGCTTCTTTAAATCCACTTAGGGCTGTTTCGCAACGCCTTGAAAAATGGGTTACAGTGTCACCTATCTGTGTGTCCGTAACTGATTTAATATTTGCAATCAGGTACCCTACATCACCCGCTCTTAGTTCCGGCCGTTTTTCCGGTTTAAGACCGAAAACGCCAACCTCGTTAACATTGAAACGTTTCTCATTTGACATGAAAATTATATCATCGTTTGTTGCTATTTTACCTTCATAGATCCGTATTTTTGCAACTGCACCAACATACTGGTCAAAATAGCTGTCGAAGATGAGAGCTTTCAGCGGGTTATCAGGAGAGCCATTGGGGGCGGGAATAAATTCTACAATCTTATCCAGCAGCAGATCTATGTTAATTCCATTTTTTGCTGAGACGCAAACAGCATCATCAGAATCCAGACCAAGGGTGCTTTCGATAGAACTTTTAGTTCGTTCAATGTCGGCAGCAGGCATATCTATTTTGTTGATTACCGGTAAAATTTCGAGGTTGTTTTCCAGAGCCATATACATGTTGGCAATAGTTTGTGCCTCTACACCCTGCGAGGCATCCACGACCAGAAGTACTCCGTCACAGGCGGCCAGTGAACGTGAAACTTCATAAGTGAAATCGACGTGCCCTGGGGTATCAATCAGGTTAAAAAGGTACTCTTCTCCATCTTTGGCTTTATGAACCAGAGTAATCGCGTTGGATTTGATTGTAATACCGCGTTCTTTTTCCAGATCCATGGTATCAAGCATCTGATCGACCTTTACTCGTGATTTTAGAAGCGTGCATGAGTCGATAATACGGTCAGCCAATGTTGATTTACCATGATCAATATGTGCAATTATTGAGAAATTTCTGATGTTTTCTTGTTTCATAAACCGTCTTCATTTATTAGGATTTTTTTTAAAAAGGAGTGCAATAATCAAATTATGAGATGTCCCTTTGCAACTATCTGTATTCGACTGAATATAGGTAGTTGCAGAGGGGTGCAAGCATTTTTTTTGCACATTTTTTTCAGTAATCCAAAGCTCGATTAGACTTTATTTCTCATATCCTTAGTCTGAACTTTTTTGTTGCAAAACTCGGCGCTATGAAAAGGGTATAGCAGGCTTATTAGTTTGAAGTAGATTCATGACTATGAAGAGGTTTTAATGAAGACAATTGTTGCCGTTTCTGATTCACATGGAAATCCGCATGCTCTATCGTCTATATTGACACAGGTTCCGGATGTTGATCTTTTCGTTTTCTGTGGGGATGGTATTAAGGATATTGCCTTTTTGCCTTTTTCTGATTTTACACAGATTATTGCGGTACCGGGAAATATAGACCGGGATAGCCTTCTTTATACTGAGGATGCTGTGATAACCGATGTTTTCGGAATTAAAATTGCGGTAACACATGGGCATCGCCATGGAGTCAAGCACTCATTAGGTGGTCTAATGAAGCTTTCCGATCAGCATGAGTGTAGGATAGTTTTTTATGGTCATACCCACGAACAAGGAATTAAGCAATACGAAGAGAGGCTTCTGATTAATCCGGGTGTCGCTAATTTCGGACAATTTGCTGTTGTTCAAATCAATGGAACCGTTATTGAGGCCAGGTTACACAGTATTGACATATAGGTAATATATTCAGACAGACAGTGAGGGCTCGTGTTTTATCAGTATTTCCTTGATTTTAGACTCTCCGGCAGAGAAGTAAATAATTTCTGATTCAAGATAATTGTGCTTTTCTGCAAAGATGGCAATTTCTTCATCGAATGATATTTCTTCGATTTCATGAACAGGCATTGAAAGACGAGTGACTATTTTACTTTGCATTTGAGTAACCCTTTTTGTGGTGTTGTGAGGCGGAAGATGTTAACAGTTAAGTTTTGAAATTAATTTTTGTAAAGCTAAAATTAGAGAAGTTAGTTTTTTTTGTTTTTTTGTCGGCTAAGCGACATAAGTTGAGCGTCTTGTCCAAATCTGAGTAGGGTAGCGTTCTGCTATTTGACACATCCTTCAGCATCCCCGGTAGGTGAGTCAGCTTTGCTGATGTTGTCAAAGCAAACCATATTCTGCTTTAGAGACCCATAAATGGCTATTTTTACTATTGACTTTTTACAACTGTTTTATATGTGTATCCTTATGTCTCACTGATAAAGAGTTCTAAAAAGAATTTAATATCAAAGGGATGCTCGAAAGAAATGCTTGGTGAAAATGGGCTTGCAGAATTTAAGTGTTTTTTAGAATAAGGTTTTTGGTGATTCACCAGATTTAAAAGTACAGAAGGCTAAATGATAATGATAATGATAAAAAAATATAGCATGGCTACGGTTGCGTTTGTATTACTGTTTACGAGTTTTAATAGTAGTGCTCAAAAATTCGAATTTGTAACAGTTAGTGATGTAGTTAGAAACATCAAGGACAGGTTTTCCAAGGTTGAGGGTTACCAGGCAGATTTTACTATGGTAACAGTCAAAGGTTCTGGCAGTGTAACACAAAAAGGTGTAATCCAATCTTTGCGCCCGAATTTTTTACGGGTCACTTTCCATTCTCCTAAACGACAACAGATTGTTTCGGATGGTAAAATGATGTGGATACACATCCCATCAATGAATGTCGTTGCTGAACAGGATCTGAAAGGCGACAGAGGAACAGAGTTTTCTGCAACATCCTATATCGGGTTACGCCGTCTTTTTGCAAAGTATCACTACAAATTTGCGTCAAAAGAGCAACCGGCTCTTATGTCTGACGGTAAGAAATATTATACCCTTTTTCTTCAGCAGAAAGAGAGCCGTAGTGGATATAAAACAATTAACCTTTGGGTAAACGAGGATTTTCTAATTACCCGTGCCGAAGGTGAGACGTCGATCGGAAAAAAGATTACAATCTCTTTCGATAATATTAACACAAATGTAAAATTGCTAAAAGGTCAGTTTAAGTTTGATATTCCGTCGAATGCACGAGTTATAAAAAATCCAATGATATCAGAGGAGTAAACCTGAATGGAAAGTATTGGTGAGAAATTTCGCTCTCTTCGCGAAGCGCGGAATCTTACAGTCAGAATGGTGTGTGATGACACCAATATATCGCCTCTTTATCTTAATGCACTTGAAAATGAGGATTTTGATCAATTTCCCAGTGAAACCTATATCACTGGTTTTATACGTAGTTACGCAGAATATTTAAAGACTGATCCTGAAGAGATTATTCAGGCCTATAAGGGGTATAAAATAGGTGAGTCTGTTACTCCTCTCGAAGAGTTAACACGTCCGACCTCTCCGGGATTACAGATTAATGCCGCAGCCTTTACGAAATCACTCAGGTATGGTGTTGTAATTTTATTTGTCGGTCTTATTGTCGGGGGAGGGGCTCTTGTTATACGTAATTTCATGGCGTCTCAGCTTGTAGTTAGCCGCGATAGTTCAATTGACGATATTATTGAAAAAGATATTGAAGAGAGTAAAAAGCAGTCAGAAGTTGAGCAGGTTCGCAATCTGAAACTTACTGGAAACAAGGGGTTTGTCCTTGCCTATACAAGTGAAGCGGTAAAGTTTCTTGTAGACTCGAAAGAGTGTGCTTTTATTCTCGATTCCATACAACAGAATGAAGCCATAGTAGAGATACTACCTGGTAAGGAAAAAGTTACTCTGTTGCTTGACCGTTCAGTTCCCATTGAGTTTGCAAATACTTCTCGTGAAGTATATCTGACACTGCGTGGTCATACAGATAATCGTGCCAAGATTATGGTTACTCTGGGTGGCCAAACTGAAAATGATGTTGCGGGTGATGAAGTTGGGGACAAGGATGAATCTCTTGCCGTTACAACGCAGGTTCGTGCTACTGACCGTTCCAATTTAAAGATAGTTTTTGAAGCGATATTCTTAAGCAAGACTTATCTTGAGATTTATCTTGATGGAAATATGAAAACTCGTGGTATTATACAGGCGGGCACAAGTGAAACCTGGGAAGCTAATGAGTATATTCAGATAAAGGTTGGTAATGCCGGCGGCATGAAGGCTAAGATAAATGGGGAATCACATGAGTTCGGACTTGCCGGGCAGGTTGCAAATAAGGTAATTACCTGGAAAAAAGATCCGAACGATCCGAATTTATACAATATCATAGTTAATGATTGGTGATGACTACATATCATATCATTTCACTCGGCTGCTTCAAGAATCAGACGGATTCTGAGACAGCAAACTCATACATGCTTTCGGCCGGTTTTTCTCCGGCCGATTCTGTTGAGGATGCCGATATTATTATCGTTAATACCTGTGGTTTTATCGAAGATGCAAAAAAAGAGTCCATATCTGTAATTCTTGATGCTACAGACGTTGTTGATGAGTCAGGTAATTCTGCACAGCGAAAGAAACTGGTTGTTGCGGGTTGTCTTTCACAACGGTATCCAGAAGAACTGCGGGCCGATATGCCTGAAATTGATTTTTTATATGGAGTTATTGATGAAAAATTTGTTTCGAGCATGTGTGATGCTCTTTCTATTGATTATAAAAACAATAAAGCGCCCCAATTTCATCGAGTTCCTCTGATTGAATCACCATACGAATACATTAAAATTGCTGAGGGTTGTTCTAACAACTGTTCCTACTGTGCTATACCTTTGATTCGCGGACCACATAAATCCTATTCGCCTAAAGAAATACTGAAAGATGTGGCTGAAGCTATCGACCGCGGTGCGTCTGAGCTTATTCTTATCGCACAGGATACGACCTCCTACCGATACAAAGATGATAATATAATTTCACTCATTCGCATGGTAGCCACTGCTGCACCGGAATGCTGGGTGCGACTGCTCTATTGTCACCCGGATCGGGTAACTGATGAGCTTATTGAACTCTTTACAACTGTTCCAAACCTTGTTCCCTATATAGATATTCCGTTCCAGCATGTATCGCAGGATATAGTTTCGGATATGAACCGAAGTGGTTCATACAATAAGTATATGAAATTGATACAAAAAATCAGATCTGCCAATCCGCGTATTGCAATCAGATCAACATTCATGGTAGGTTATCCTGGCGAAACAGAGAAGCAGTTTGAGGAGCTTTTGTCGTTTGCTCAGGAAGCCTGTATCGACCGGGGAGGCGCTTTTATCTATTCGCCTGAAGACAATACGCCAGCAGCAGAAAAGGATGATGTTCCGTTCGAGTGTAAGGTCGAAAGATATAATCGTCTTTCTGCAGCACTCGAAGAGGGTTTCCTGAGCGCAATTACCCGTCGGCTTAAGGAGCGCGTTCCGGTTCTTGTTGAAGAACAGACCGGCCCGGACAGCTGGATAGGGCGCAGTTGGTATGATGCACCGGAAGTGGATGGTGTTTTTTTCTTGACCGGAACTGGAAATTTGCTTAACTCTATAGTGGAAGCCACAGTTACTGATGTTGAAAATTTTGATCTGGCCGGTGAGTTATGAACATTCCTAATCTTATATCTATTTCGCGGATTCTGCTTATTCCTGTCTTTTTGTATCTTATTTTTCAACCCGGATGGGGGCAGA
Organism: Spirochaetota bacterium; assembly: GCA_027858855.1. Classification (GTDB taxonomy): domain Bacteria; phylum Spirochaetota; class UBA4802; order UBA4802; family JAFGJZ01; genus JAFGRW01. The sequence goes on from JAQIBV010000004.1 coordinate 70,871, forward strand.
AATTTCTGGCACTCATTGTTTTTGGTATCGCCTCAATTACCGACTTTTTCGATGGTTGGAGCGCACGGGTCTTGAAGCAAGAGTCGGAACTGGGTAAGTTTCTCGATCCTTTGGCCGATAAGTTTCTTGTGATCGCCGCTTTAATCTGTTTTCTTATTCTTGATCCTTTGATTCCTCTCTGGATGGTGCTCGTCATTATCGGAAGGGATCTTCTGATAACTGTCATAAGATATCTGGCTGTTCGCAAAGGAAACTCTATAAGGACATCTAAATTCGGCAAAATTAAGACCGCCTTTCAAATGGTCTCGATTCCGGTTATTATCGTTGTTTTCATTGCAAAAACTATCGGTATTGATTACCATTCAATTCCTGTTGATCAGTCCACCTTCTGTACTGCTCTGGATTTTCTTCTTTCCGGGAATATTAACAAGGTTATGGTTTCGGTTCCTTACTGGTTAATGTTTATAATTACAGTGTTAACCGGTATTTCTGGTATACGCTATCTGATTTCCAATGGCTCTGTTCTGAAACCACCCTATAAATTTAAAAAAAATCTGATGGATTAAACACTGGAGTTATTATGAAAAGAGTTATGCATTTTCTATATACAGGTTTTTATACCGGGTATATGCCTTTTGCGCCTGGAACTTTTGGCACTCTGCTCGCGTGTGCAATATACTGTTCCTTATATCTGACTTTTGGTGACAATGTCAGATTTATAAATATGGGTCTTGTTCTTCTGGCTGCCTACCCGGCTGTTATGCTAGGTAATCAGGCCGAGAAGTACTTTGACTCTAAGGATCCTCAGGTTGTTGTACTGGACGAAATGATGGGGTATTGGATTGCGGTCTTCTTTTTTCCCTTTAGCATCCGCTTGGTGATTATCGCTTTTGTGCTTTTTCGTTTTTTCGATATTGTTAAGCCTTGGCCAATCAATGGATTGCAGCAACTGAAGGGTGGTTTGGGCATAATGATTGATGACTATCTTGCAGGGCTGTTCTCTAATGCGATCATCTGGATTCTGATCGCGATATCCTGGTATACTGGAGTAGCGATCTTTTAATGAGAAAGTATCTTTTCAATGTTGATAAATACCGCTATGTTACAGGGGAGCGGCCTAAGGCCGACTGTATACTCTGTGAAATGATTGCGGGTAATCCTGATATCAGGAATCTGGTTTTATGTAAAACGGAATTTAATCTGGTTACTCTTAACCTCTATCCCTATAATCCGGGTCATCTGATGATAGCGCCACTTCGACATATCGAATCACTTGCTCAGCTTAACAGTATGGAGGCGGCTGACTCTCACCGCCTTCTTGTTTTTTCTTTAAATGTTCTTGAAGAAGAGTTTAGTGCGCACGGTTTCAATGTGGGATATAATCTTGGTGATGAAAGTGGTGCAAGCATTGCGCACATCCACCAGCATATTGTACCGCGTTACCGAAATGAGGTTGGTTTTATCGATGTGCTTGCTGGTGATCGTATTGCGGTTGTCGATCCTATTGATCAGTTTGAACGATTGAAACAACATTTTGATAGCTATGGGGAATAATAGATAACTTTCTTATAATTCCTAGTCCCCTAGTCACTTTTTTTCAAGAGACTCGTGGATTTTGTACCATCTGTATATCTAAGCATAAGCATCTTCGAATATCACTATTTACAGGAATACATTATTTAAAACGATAACGGACTCCTGTGCGAATCATGATGTCTAGTAGGTAGGATGATTCGTTTTCCATCTCAGGGCCTCTGTCATCGATGAAATCAAAAACATACATTTCCGACAATGCGCCTATGTAAAGATCCGTTGAAAATGGGAAAAGTATGGAGAATTCAAGCCCCGCCAAAACTGACAACTGATTGCTCTCTATGTATTCCTCAACTTCTACTGAAACATTGTTTTCTGTTATTTTCGAGCTGAAAAGATAGGCAAAATTCACACCTAAAGGAAAGGCTATGTCGACATATCGGAAGGGGATGTGAGGTTTAAAAAGCAGGGGAACTTGAAAATATTCGGCAGTTATATTAACTGTAGAGTCAAAAGTTTCAGTAATGTCAGAAATTTCAGAGAAATTAAGGTTATGGTTGGTGTACCAGATCCCACTTTCAAAGGTAATGTGTGGTGAAATAGCTCTTTCGACGGTCATCTCGATTCTGTAGACCCCATCGTCTTCCCACTTGTAGAAACCGGTATCAATTACATTGTTGTAACCATAGCCGCCTCCAATTCCAAGTTTATAAGGGCTTGCTGCTGAAAGTGCAAACGGAGAAAATGCCGCAAGTAATATCAGTATAATGAATCTCATTTCTTTTCTGGCATTAGGCAGGTGCCATTGAAGATGGCTCCCTTCTCGATTTGAAGATCCGGAGAAATAATATCACCCGAAGTATAGCTCATTTTGTAGAGTTCAATGCTTTTATTAGCTTTCAGTTTTCCGGTTATCGAGCCATTAACAAGGATCGTTGCAGCTTCTATGTTTGCACTAATCTTCGCCTCCTGGCCGATGATTATTTGCCCGTCCGACTCTATTTTCCCTTCGAATCGACCTTTGATTTTTAAAGACTTTTTGAACTTTAATGTTCCACGGAAGTGAATGTCTTCGGCAATTACAGTCTCTATTTTATTTTCATCTTCGAAAATCTCTTTTACTTCGGCCATCTTAAGTTTCTCCGGGTTATATAAAATTAATAATTTAATGTTTACCTGGTAATGATTTTTGTCAAGAGAGTTCCTTTTGATACAAAAGTTTATTCCTATTATTAAAATCTCCTCAACATTTTGAATTAATCTCGTTGACTCATGTTAGTTAAAAATAGTAATTAGATATAGGCATTTTATAAAAAAGTCAATTTGCATAAGCGTCTTGAATATACTGTGGAGTAATTAATTATGGATGAATGTATAGAATTAGCTAAATTTCTTGGCTCGAAAATAGCAGAAAACGGATTATGTGTTCAATACCAGAGTCTTTCTGCGAAAATCAACAATCTGCCCGATAAAAAGAAGTTACTGGACGATTATGAAAGCTGTGTAGCTCGTATCAATCTTTTGGTAAAAGAAGAGAAGGATGTTCCAGAAACCTTACAGAATGAGTATGAGCAGGTTGCGACTCTTGTAAATAGTGATAATGATCTACTGATGTTTATCAGTGCTCAAAAGGGTTATCTTGCTTTGGTACAGTCTCTTATAGAGAGAATAATTCCTGATCAACTATGAACACCAGTGTAATCATCAAGATAATCGTTAGTAATAAAAGATTATAGATGGATTTTTTGAGTTTTTAACAGGTGTGTTCTTTATATCTAATATTTTTCCCTTTTTCTTTATGTTTAGAAACTGCATATATGCCGAAAATTATATAAGGTGACGTGATTTCAGTTTTAATGAAAAGGGCCGGGTGTAATGAAAGTTAAATTCTGGGGAGTGCGGGGGTCTTTACCAACTCCGTTAACAATGGATACAATTCAAAGTAAGATATTTCGGGCATTGCAGAAAGTGAAACCCTCTGATCTCGATTCTGATGAAACCATAAACAACTTTATTGATTCATTACCAATTGCAATAAGAGGCACCTACGGTGGAAACTCTACCTGTATTCAGGTTGTTCCAAGCAGTGAAGAAGTGATTGCTATTGACTGTGGCACAGGATTTAAAAACCTGGGCGCCGAGTTAATGCAGACCGATTTTAAAAATGGAACTGGTTTTGCTTCAATACTTGTTTCACATACACACTGGGATCATATTCAGGGAATTCCATTCTTCTTGCCAATGTTTATACCGGGAAACAAGTTCACCTTCTATTCGCCTTTTGCTGATCTTCAGAAGCGAATTGAATATCAGCAGGATTTTGCCCATTTTCCTATCAACCTGGAAATGATGCAGGCGAAGAAGGAATTTGTCACTCTGCCGCAAGAGGGTGAAATTGTGCTTAATGGGGTTAAAATTATAAATAAACGAATGCGCCATCCAGGTGGTTCGTATGGATACCGGTTTGAAGAGAACGGCAAGGTCTTCTGTTTTACAGCGGACTGTGAATTTAACATCGATGAGATGGACAAGATAGATAGTTATCGACAGTTTTTCCAGGATGCCGACGTAGTGCTTTTCGATGCGCAGTATACTTTTAACGAATCCATAAATAAAATTGACTGGGGGCACTCTTCGGCAGCGATAGCAATCGATATTGCTGCGCGGTTTAATGTAAAAAAACTGGTTCTTTATCATCACGATCCCGATTACAATGATGATAAGCTGGATAATGTTCTGGCAAATGCCCGTAGTTATATCGCCATGAATGCCGGTAAAAAAGGGATTGATCTCGAGGTTGAGCTGGCTTTAGAGGGCCAGGAGATAGAAATATAATTTCACGCCTGTCGTATTAGGTCTGTAAGCGGGATATATCTTCCGTTTTCCCTAAAACTATAATCAAACAGTTTTTTCGAATAATGTCATTTGCATTTGGTGCAATGATTGTCTGTTCAATTATGAATTCTTTCTCATCTTTTTGGTCATCGGGGGCAATTGAGCGGTATTTGATTCCGATTACCTGACAGTTGTATGTTTTAGGAATAGCCAACTCTGCCAGTTTTTTGTTGAAGAATTCTTCAGGAGCTGGAATTTCGATTATGCTATATTCATCGGAAATATGAAGATAATCAGTGATATTTTTCATCATCAGTTTGTTTGCGGTTTTGATAGCTGTGTCCTGTTCCGGATAGATAATTTCATCGACACCAATTTTTTCAAGAATTTTAGCATGATCGGTTGATATCGCACGTGTAATCAGTCTTTTGATTTTAAGGTCCTGCAGATGCATCGTTATTAGAATACTAGCTGTCATGTTCTGACCGATGGCTACAACAGCCGCATCAAAATTATTTATTTGCAACGATTCCAGTTGCTCCTTGTTTGAAGCGTCACAGCAGATTGTCACTCCCAGTTCATCTTTGTAATATGAGACAATATCTTTTTGAGAATCAACAGCAATAACGTCAATTCCTGCCTGATAGAGAGTGAGCGCGGTTGTATAACCGAAATTTCCTAGTCCTATGACAATACATCTTTGCATATAAATTTATCCTTTTACCCAATCATGATATGTTCTTCAGGGTAGCGAAGTTTATTAACCCGATATCCTTCCCTGAATGCCGCAAGAAAAGTCAACGGCCCCAAACGACCCAGAAGCATGACAAGTGCAGTTGTAATTTTACTGCCCGTTGAAAGCTGTGGAGTTATTCCAGTTGAGAGCCCCACCGTTCCAAATGCAGATGTCATCTCGAATAATGTATGTAAAAATGGAATACTATTCTTTGAAAAGTTTAAACCGGATACAATTAGGGTGCTCAATGTGATAAGCAATAGAGCCAGAATGAAAAGGGTGGTGCTGCGTTCAGCTGTTGCGCGCGATATCGCCCGGTTAAAAAACCTGATCTGTTCGTGGCGCCGTATTTGTCCAATTATTATCGCACAAATAACCCATAATGTGGTGGTCTTTATTCCACCAGCAATAGATCCAGGAGAGCCGCCTACGAACATAAGCAGCATCATGAAAAAGAGAGTAGTCTCTTTTAAGGCTGCGATATCGATAGTGTTAAAACCAGCGGTTCGGCAGGTTACAGACTGAAAGAAGGAGATTATTAATTTGGTGTGTAATGGCTTGTTGAACAAGCTGTTACTGTTTTCTGAAAAAAAGAAAAAAACCGTACCTATGACTATAAGTACAAGTGATGTTAAAAGCACAACTTTTGAATGGAGTGTCATCTTTTTTAAGACCAGACCTGAGTTCTTTTTAATGTTTTGCATTATATCGTGTATAACCAGGAAACCAAGCCCCCCCGATATTATTGAAAAGCTGATCACGATATTCAGATAGTAACTATCTGAATACGATATGAGAGAATCCGAGAATGTTGAAAACCCGGCGTTACAGAAAGAGGAAACTGAGTGAAAAATAGCATACCAGAGGGCTTGAACGACAGGATAGTGCTGTAAAAAAAAGGGAAAGAGCAGAACTGCTATAGTGGTTTCGATCAGGGCTGTGAAAATAATTATTCTGCGTAATATTCGGAGTATAGGCAGTTTGTGATTATCCCCATAGATGTCCATGAAAGCAAATTGCCAGCGAACTGAAAGAGAGCGGCTAATAAGAGTAATCAACCCCAGAGAGAAGGTCATGATGCCCAGACCTCCTATTTGAATAAGAACCAGAATAACGGCCTGCCCGAAAAAAGTAAAGTCGGCTGGAGTGTCCAGAACTATGAGTCCGGTAACCGTAACAGCCGAAGTTGCAGTAAACAGGGCGTCAATGAACGAAATTGGGTTTGTTGTAGAAAATGGCAGGAATAATAACAATGTTCCTATGCCGATGAGGGCCAGAAAACTGATAATTATGATATATTTGGGTGACTTAAATCGCATAAGAGCATATAAGATTGCCATTGAGATATGCGCAATGATATTTTATAGAGATCTTTAAAAACAGAGCATTTATAAAGCACTAGTTTAACCGTTTCTGAATGAAAATAATTGACGTCTTTTATAAGCTGCATATTATGCCTGAATGGGAATAGAGGAGTATTTTATAATTTTCAGTTCAGGAGTGGCTATCCTCATGGCAGTTGCCCTTTTTGTGCGGCCAATTTCGTTGCGTTCGTTGACTCTTGCGATAGTGCTTGTCGCTTTTGCGGCTATTCAGCTTTCAAGTGTTCTGTTTTATACCAGATTGATTTATAATTTCCCTCATCTTATCTATTATACGCCGTTAATTGGGGCTCTGATACCTCCATGCCTCTACTTCTATGCTCAGACATTTACCTGTGGAAGAACAGGCCTTGCTGTGCGCGATTGGCCCCATTTTGTCCCTTTTTTAATAATATTGCTCTTTATTTTTCCCAGAATATTGCTTCCGGTTGAGACAAAACTTTCACATATTGATGGTGTTTATAACAGTTTTTCTCCATTTTCCTCATTGATAATTTTCAATATGTTGTACTTTACTATCTATTTTATTCTGATTATCATAAATATTAAACGTGTTTATCTTAAGGAAAGCATAATACATAAGAGACTTCTTAAGGTGTTTGTCTTTCTTTTGAGTCTGATAGCCTTAACGATAATCAAGGTTCTCGGAATGGTATTTACATCTTTAACAGAGATAAGTCTTAACTACTCCGAGTTGGCAACAATTATCTTCTCGGTCTACCTTTTCTATTTTTTCTTTCTTTCACAGCGGTACCCATTTTTGCTTGCCTATGGCTCAATGGCACCCTGTTGCATCCATGGTGACCATGGTGATGTTTCTGTAAAAGTAGAAGCGGGCCGTAAGCGATCCAAATCATATTTAGATTCGGTAGACATTGACCACACTGTAAGAGAGCTTACCTTGTTGATGCAAGAGGAAAAGCTATTCTGTGATGAGGATCTTTCTTTAAAAAGGCTTTCACGGGCAATGAATATCACTCCTCATCAGCTTTCGAGCTTTTTAAATGAGTACTTTAATAAGAATTTCAACACATATATAAATGAGTATCGAATTAAATATGCCTGCGAACTCCTTTCTGATTCGACCGTAAGCACTCTTTCTGTTGCCTTCGCGTCAGGATTTAACTCCTATTCTGCCTTTTTCAGCTCGTTTAAAAAAGTCACCGGCCAGTCTCCGGGGGATTTCAAGAATTCGTTAAGAGACCAGCGTTCGGTTTCATAAGAAAAACCTAAATTAATCTAAAGTTACTGTCGGGCATCCTATTTCCTACCTGTGAAATCTGATTTTGTTATTCGACTCAGTAGTTATATACCAATTATTTTTAAACATAGAGATCACCTATCTTTTCAATAAGTAACAGTTTCTATTCAAGCTGTTAATATATAAGAATTAATGCTATGGAAACCATAGCATTAATTCTTATATATTATAAATTCAATTTTTGTACACTAAACTACCTTGACATCATCTTTCAATTGACATTATTGTGAAATTGGAATTTATATGCTATAATCTATTGATTAATTGTAGTATCCTGTAATGAAAAGATATTTTATTGGTTGTTAAAATGGTATTTGAGATTATAATGCTAAAAATAAAGGATTTAAAAGTCACTTGTTTCAAAATATTTTAAATATGGTTTATAATATATATATTAGTTATCTTATAAGAAAGCTCAAGAAACTTTCTATTAATAATTATGTTCAGGATATTGGCTAATGAAAACACTATTGCTTGTTATTGAAGACCGCATCTTTGCTGTTGATAAAATGTGGAGTTTTCGTAAACATGGTTTCCATCTGGTGTTGGTCACCGATGGTGCAGAGGCACTTGAAGCTGTAGAGGATGATTGTTCAATTGAATTAGTTTTAATGGATATCGGGCTTGATAATGGAATTTCTGCAATAACCTGTGCGCAGAGAATTCTTGAGAAGCATGATATACCGCTTATTTTTCTTACAGGGTATAGTGACGAACAGCTTTTTATTGACAGCGAACAGATCAATTCGTACGGGTACATTGCTAAAGATGCTGCCGACCTGTTCCAGATAACGGCTATTAAGGCTGCACTTCGTATGTTTGAAAACAAACAGAATATTGCCCGTGCCAATGAACTTCTTATAAAAAGTGACGTTGTCGATTTTGTTAAGTTTAAAAATAGAAAAAAAATGCAAACTACTCTATCTGACGATGTAACAGCACTTCTGGAGGTTAATGGAGTTGTTGCTTTTGAGGATATCTTCCAGATCGAGGAAATTCAGAAGTTGCAGAATAATTTTTCAGATGTTGCAAACGTAGCATCTGTCATTACCACGCCTGATGGTACGCTCATTACCGAGCCTAGTAATTTTTGTCGTTTATGTGAAGAGATTATTCGAAAAACAGAGAAGGGGCTCGTAGACTGTATCCGGTATAACCCGATTTTTGGAAAAAAAAATGAGAGTGACCCCTCTATATTGACATGTAAAAGCGGTGGTTTGTGGGATTCCGGAACACCCATTTTGTTAGGAGGACAGCACGTTGCTAATTGGCTTATCGGCCAGGTCCGTAACAGCAATTACCCTGAAGAGGGTATGCGTGATTATGCAGATGAAATCGATGTCGACGATGAGACACTTATAAATGCCTTCCGTGAAGTTCCTACCATGTCGTATGATCAGTTTGCAAAAATAACCCGTGCGTTAAACAGCCTGATAAATCAGTTTTTTACTACAGCATATAAAAATGTTCAACAGGCTTACTCTATAGAGACCTATCAGGAGAATGAGGAGTTGTTAAAGGAGGCCTGCAAGCAGAACCGTACTCTTCTGCGCGAGTTGCAGCATCGGGCAAAGAACAGCTTTGCACTGATTTCGAGCATGATTATTCTGGTTCTGGATACAGTTGAAGATGACGATGCACGAAATGCATTGAAGGCAATCAGCTATCGTATTGGTGCAATCTCTGATCTCTATTCTCTGCTTTATACAACTGACCTTGTGAAAGAGATTAATCTTGATGAGTATCTGAATAAACTTAGTCGTTCATTCGAGAATATGTCCCGAAATATCTCTTTTCATAAATCTTTTGAGCTTGTGGTCACATCTGTGCGCACTGCAATACCTATTGGTATAATCGTAACAGAATTAATTACCAATTCCATGAAACATGCTTTTCCCGATTCTGTTGATGGTTCTGTATGGATCACCCTGAAACGCAAAAAAAGCTCTGTTATGCTCGAAATAGCCGATAATGGCATAGGCTATAATGAAACCACCGATGCACTATCCTGCGACACCTTCGGCCTCAAGTTCATTTCAGCCCTGGTATCAGAAATAGGCGGTAAACTGACTATGGATACCCAAAAAGGCAGCAAAATAAAGATCGAGTTTATTAGTTAGCAAAAAATTTGTCGATTTTGCGTGATTAGCTCTAAAGGCTAAATTTTCCCCATTCCGATTTTCCCAGGTAAGTACAAAAGCCGTAAATTGACTCTCGTGTTTATGTATTTATGAATGAATTTTCCTTTTAAACCACGTCTGATAACTTAAAATGCCCCGTGTAAATAAAAATAACCGGTTTTGTTTTATTTTTTGTTGCGGTATACAATCTCTGTTTAACGGTTTGTTAGCCACTTGTTTGCGAAATTAAGCAGGTTAACCGATAGTTCATTGAAGGAAATCCTGTTTGACATGAAATATAAAAAACCAAAAATGAGTTCTGATTTTGACGGGAATGTTAAATCTGGATGCTTCTAAACACTTTGTTTTTCGAATTGAGTTATTTTTACACTTCTTCTGATATTAGGGTTCTGAATAAGCATCTTCGTAAAATTATTGTTTTTAGATCTCACACAATTTACAATACAGGATAGGTAATCATGAGAAGAAAAACATCTACTCTCGAACGTTTCATGTTCTTTTTTGGTCGACAGTATCCTCTAAATTTCGGGTTCAGATTGGTCATCTCTTCGGATTTTGACCAGCAAAGGGCTCATGAAGCATTGACTTTACTCTCAAAACGCCATTCGCTTCTGTATGCACATCAAGAATATACGGAAGGTAAACAGATGGAAATTGTCTTTCCGAATGAGCTCAAGCTTCAAATAAATAGAGCTCCACAAAATCTTTCTTGGGAAGATCAGCTTCTTGAGTGTATGACCCGTAGGTTTGATCCGTTTGTTGGACCTCTTTTTTCACTCGATTGGAGAGACTGCGAAGAGGGTAGCGAGCTATTCTTTGTTTTTCAGCATGGAGCAGCCGATGGAATAGGGGCTGTGTGGTTCATTCATGATTTCCTTTCTCAGTATAACGGGCTTCAGGTTAGTATGCCTGAAAATCCGATAATGCCGGTTCTTTTTGATCTGCTAAAGGATGATGTCGTTGCTGAACTTCTTAAGCGTCCTGAACCCGAGTGGAAGAGTGAAGAACCTCCTCCGGCAGTACCGTTTGATATGCCTCCCTACATTGCGCCTGATTTTGAGCTCCGATTTTTTCAGATAGGTAGAGAGGCCGTGGATGCCCTAGCGGTTGCTGCGAAACAGGAGGGACTTACTGTTAACAGTTTTCTTGGTGCGAAAATTTTAAAGGCATCTTCCTCCATATTTGCCAAGCAGGAGGGGCATATTAGAACTATTCAGTGTCCAGTAGATCTGCGTCCATACATTAAAGAAGAATTCCATGCTTTAGCTGGAGTCCATAACGGAATAGTAAAGGTTGCATGTGACTGTTCGGAATCAACTTTTGATATTGCCCGTACAATTCAGACAGGTATTGCCGGTAATCGCGCCGGCATGAAAGACATTGAAAAGTACTTTCGCTTCCGTGATTCGTTCGATAATGTGGATGATCCTGAATCTCTGATGATGAGCTTCCCTACTGATACTCCTGATTATGATTTCTCGTTTTCAAACCTTGGTCGCACTATTATTCTCCCAAAATATGGTGATTCCGATGTTATATCTTTTTACGGGCCAGTATTTACGGCTGTTAATAACGAGACCGTAATTGGACTCAACAGCACAAACGGTATTTTACGTATGAGTCTTATTTTCGATAAAAAGATAGAAAAGGCAGATAAATACAGAAGCTTAGGTGATTCAATTGATATCATCCTGAATAATTATAATTGTCAGTAACTCAATATGTTTAAACTTCAAAAAATGCTTTGTTGAAAGGTTAATTATTAGACCTTGCCTGTATAAGATTAATATTTGCGGACGGGTAAATTAGCAGTAAGAAATTTATAAATGGTAGGGAAATTCATGAAACTGATTCATACGTCTGACTGGCATCTTGGAAAAAAACTTCACAGACAAAACAGATACGAAGAGTTTTCGCAATTTCTAGACTGGATGGCGTTACAGATAGAAGAGCAGCAGGCTGATGTCCTGCTGATTTCCGGTGATATATTCGATACAGTAACACCGGGTAACAGTTCGCTTGAGCAGTATTACCGTTTTCTTACCCGCGTCTCTCTTTCCGGCTGCAGCAACATTGTAATTACAGCCGGTAACCACGATTCCCCCTCTCTTCTGAATGCCCCGCGTGGCCTTATGCAGGCGCTTAATATTTACGTAGTTGGTGCAGCTTCAGTAGATAATCCTTCAGAGGAGGTGCTGGTACTTAAAGATAAAGAGGGTAGTGCAGCCGCCATTGTCTGTGCGGTACCTTATCTTCGTGATCGAGAGATACGCAGTGTAGAAGCTGGTGAAGGACCGGAAGATAGAGACCGTAAAATAGCTGAGGGAATTGCTGAACATTATACCTGTGTCTATAAAGAGGCCTGTAATAGAAAAAAGGAAATTGGTACAGACCTGCCAATTGTGGTTATGGGGCATCTTTTTACTGCTGGCGCAATCAGATCCGAAGATGACGGAGTCAGAGATCTCTATATTGGAACTCTGGGATATGTATCAGTCGCTGCCTTTCATAAAGATATTGACTATCTTGCTCTTGGCCATCTTCACACTCCACAAAAGGTTGGTGGTAATGATCATATGCGCTATTCAGGTTCTCCATTACCAATGAGTTTCGGTGAGGCTAATGCAAATAAACAGATCGTCGCTGTGAGCTGGAATGGAGGCAGGTGTTCGGTCGAAGAGATTCCGGTTCCGGTTTTTCAGCGGATGGAGAGAGTAAGTGGCTCCTTGTCACAGATAGAGAATAAAATTAATGAGTTAAAAATGCTTAATGAGAGTATCTGGATCGAGGTCGAGTATACCGGTAAAGAGTTGGTGAGTGATCTTTCTGAAAAAGTGAACAGCTATGCAGATAATTCAGAGCTTCAGATACTTCTTGTTAAAAACAGATCACGATTTGATGCTGTTCTCAGGCAAACTGTTGTAAGTGAATCGCTTGAAGATTTTAACGAAGTAGATGTCTTTACTAAATTCATGGAGCTTAACGAAATTGCAACTGAAGAGCAGCCTGACTTGATGAAAACCTATAAAGAGGCACTGCATCTTGTATGCATAAGTGAAAAGGATGTAAATGCATGAAAATTCTAAAACTGGAACTTGCAAATCTTAATTCACTCTATGGAAAATGGGAAATTGATTTTCAGGCTCCTGAGTATATATCAGACGGACTCTTTGCAATTACAGGCCCTACCGGTGGAGGCAAGTCAACTATTCTTGATGCACTTTCACTTGCTCTCTATGGTCGGACACCACGCTTAGGAATAATTTCTAAAAGTACAAACGAAGTCATGTCCCGGGGCAGTTTTGAATGTAGTGCGTCAGTGATTTTCGAAACACAAAAAGGCTGTTACATAGCAACATGGCGTCAGCACAGAGCTCATAAAAATCCTGAGGGTACGCTTGCCGAATCAACTCATGAGGTGTCCAACTTCAGATCTGGACAGGTTATTGAAAGTAAAAAGAGTTCTGTAGGTAAAAAGATAGAGGAGATTACCGGTCTTGATTATGGACGTTTTACACGCTCCATGTTGCTTGCACAGGGTGATTTTGCAGCCTTTCTTAAAACAGATGCGGGCGAGCGCTCTACTATTCTTGAGCAGATCACAGGAACGGGGGTCTATTCTGAAATATCTAAAATGGTTTTTGAAATTAGTAAAGATAAAAAAATCAGATTAACAGAGATTGAGAATCTTTTAAAAGAGATGCATGTTATGAGCGAAGAGGATGAGCTTATAGTAAAAAAACAGATCAAAGATTTGAAGAGTGAGGCTGAACAGTACACTAAAAAAGCAGAAGCTGTAAGCAGATCCATAACATGGAAAGAGACGATAGGTGATCTGAAGACCAGGATCTCTGATGCTGATGTAAAAAAGAAGATTGCCCTTGAAAAACAGCAGAACTTTCAAAAAGATTCTGTTCGACTTGAACGTTCGCGTAGTGCAGCCAACTATGAGGCCGACTATAAGGAATTGTGTGGTGTACGTGAGCAGTTGAAAATAAAAGAGCAGAATTTGATAACTAAAAAAACTGCGGAACCCGCCTTACTGAAAAAGATTGATGTCTCTGAAAAATCGGTGAACAAACTCAACCTCGACTTGAAAAAGCTGAAGGAGGCACAGCAGAAACTCCTGAAAATTACTGCTCTTGTCCGTGTAAAAGACAGTCAGCTTAAAGATTTAAGTCAGGATTTAGCTAATCGTAGCTCGGATATAACAAATAGAACTTCAGAGTTACAGAAGCAGAATATACGACTTGATTCTTTAAATAAAGAGAGAAGTAATCTTTTATCTGCTATCGAGAATACAAATAAACGACTGAATGAAAATAGCGCGGATGAGCAGCTTGCTGCAAATTACAGCCTGCTTTGTAAAAATATTGATGAGCTTGTAGAGCTTAACGGTCAGATTGAAGAATACAGTTTTAATAAAAAAGAGATAGAGATAGAGTTAAAAAAACTTAAGCCTGAACTTGGAGCAGATAGAGTCAGACATATATCTGCAACTACTAATTCTGACAGCTTTCGTAAAAGACTTTCTGAGATAGACCGAGAGCTTGAACAGAAACTTAAAGACAAAAGTGTGAACGACTATCGTCATGAACTGGACTCCTTGCGCGAGCAGAGTTATAAACGATCTGCAATTGCTGATTATGAGAAAGATCGTTCTAAACTGGTTCCCGGCGATCCTTGTCCGCTTTGTGGTTCAACTGAACATCCCTTTGTCAATGTTCATATCCCACCTGCTTCTGAATTTGAGTCACAGATTAAAGCGATCGAAGTAATTCTTGACATGGTTGATAAGCTCGTAAAAGAGCAAGTCGATGTTCAGAAAAATATGAGTTCTTCAGAAAAAGATCTATCAAAGATTGAAGGTGTAATCGACTTGAAGTCTCAGAGTATCCTTATGCAGGAAAAGGAACTTAATAAAGCAGAATCAGATCTAAATAAGCATGTATTGAAATATGAAGAGTTACAGAAAGATCTGCTTAACCGGTTGAAAGTTTGGGGCATAGAAAAATTCAGTACTAACAGCACCGATTCAATAAAACAGCATCTGAAAAAGCGGCTCGAAAATTATCAGCACGATAGGGAGTCCCTTGATCAATCCGAAAAAGAGCTGCAGAAAATGGAATTGCAAATCGCTGAATTGAACGCAACCATCCAGACCTTCGATTCTAATCTGCAGTATATGAATAAACAGTTTGAAGATTTAAAAAAAGCTGGCAATGAGCTGAAGGATGAGCGGGAAAAGCTTTTTGGAGATAAAAACTGTGACAATGAGGAGTCTGAAGCCGCAGAAACAATTAGAATTTGTGAAGTCGATTTAGATCAGCAGAAGAGGACGCTAGAAAACCTTAAATTGCAGCTTAATACAATTCATACGGCTATAGCTGCGCTTGAGGCTGATATAGAATCCATCGTGGTAAAAAGAGATAAACTTGAAACCGGCTTTGTAAAGGCTTTGCAGGATGGGGGCTTCGCCTCAGAAGAGGATTTTGTCTCATGCAGAATGAGCGTGACAGAACGTGAAGAGCTTGAAAAAAGAGGTGAGCAGATAAAGACATCGCTTCTGGAAATTGGGGCGCTAATAAAAGATCTGTCTGAGAAGTTAAAAGATGAGGAAGATAAAAAATTAAGCAGTTCAAGCCTTGAAAAGCTGATTACCGAAAAAGAGGATATTGATCACAAGTTAAGAGAAGTTCATGAAAAGAGCGGCTCACTCCAGCAGCAGTTGAATGATAATGAGGCATCAGGAAATAAACGCGCGAATAAAGAGAAAGAGTATAAGGCTCAACAGGCTGTGTATGAACGCTGGTCACGTCTTAGCCATCTGATTGGCTCGAAAGATGGTAAAAAGTATCGAACCTTTGCACAGGGATTAACCTTCCAAATAATGGTTCACAACGCCAATATTCAACTCGGAAAGATGAGTGAACGGTATCTTTTGACACAGTGTGGCGAAAACCAGCTTGAGCTTAATGTTGTGGATAACCATCAGGGTGGAATTGAACGTACAACTAAAAACCTTTCCGGGGGAGAGAGCTTCATTGTCAGCCTGGCCCTGGCTTTGGGGCTTTCAGGTATGGCAGGCAGGAATGTGCGTATTGACTCGCTTTTTCTTGATGAGGGCTTCGGTACACTTGATGAGGAGACTCTTGAGGTCGCACTCGATACGCTTTCGTCTCTGCATAACGAGGGCAAGCTGATAGGCGTTATCTCGCATGTTGAGGCTCTCAAAAACCGTATTGCCGCACGAATAGAGGTAGTACCCGGCACAGGTGGGCGAAGCACTCTGCTGGGGCCAGGATGCCGGTCTTCCGATTGATGTTGTCTAAGAGATATTATCAATAAGATAATTAATTAAAAAAAGGCCCCCGTTATACGGAGGCCTTTTGCTTGTTCTTGATTGGGCGATGACGGGATCGAACCGCCGACCCACTGCTTGTAAGGCAGTTGCTCTCCCAGCTGAGCTAATCGCCCGTAGATTGATTCGTTTTACTGGACTTGAACACTACGTTAAAACGTGGTGGTACGTCAATATTTTTTTGAGCTATTGGTGAAAAAATCTGGCGACCCTTTTTCTCCTGAAGAGAAAAGATGCCGAAACCACGCAGGTCAATTTTGTTACCTTTAGTGACTTCTTGTAAAACCGTTTCTAAAAAAAGATTAACAACAAGGCTGATGTCGCTTTTTTTAAGATTCGAAAGTTCTTTCCGATTATAAAGAGAATCAACAATTTCTTTTTTAGTCAACGAGTCCTCTAAGCAAGTATGGAGTTAACTTTTTTTGCCATACGTGATTTTAAACGAGCAGCTTTTTTCCAATGGATTACATTGGTCTTGGCAACTTTATCAATTGTTTTAGCAAACTTGTTTTGCATTGTAACAATCTCTTCCGGCTTAACCGCTTCTTTAGATTCAAGAGCTGAAATAAGCTTTTTAGATGCTGTACGCAAAGCAGACTTGTTCTGTATGTTGCGAAGTTTGCGTCGTTCGTTTTGACGTATACGCTTTCTGGTTGAATTATTATTAGCCAATTTAAAAACCTTCAATATAAAATATCGGTGCGATCAATCTGATTTGAACATCTATTAACGAGAGGCTATTTCTGTCAAATAAAAAACACGAGTAATCTGAAAAACTTTTTACTGCATAAGGACTCTTCTGAAAAGCTCGTTTGTATAGAAATAGATGCGCGATTTAAAACCATCCTTGTGTGATCTGATCATGAAAATAACGGTTGTTTTGTCGGTTTTGAAGGTATGTGTCGTTGTAAGCTCTTCTCTTTTGGTTTCAGGAGCACCATACAGAGATTTTAGTTCGTTAAAAACCTGCAAAAAAATCTCACGGCTCATCATTGAGTAGCGGCATGATACTGCACTGAGCCTATTGTCAAGAAAAAGGAAATCCCGGTAATAGTCGTTGCTTTCCTGGTAGTATATAACAGGTTTTGCAGAATTGTCAAAGTTGAGGCTACTTATGTGTTTCAGAATATAGTTGTCATAGTCTGAGAGTTTATTAGCCGGAACAATCTCTGCTGGTGCTGAGATCACCTTGTCAATGGAGGCATTGATTCGATCCGGTGTCAGACTCCATACGCATTTTTTGTACGTTGATTTAAAGAAGTCATCGGCAAATGCAGGGCAGTTTATTGTGAATAATAATATAAGTGAAATTAGTATTGTTTTCATGTCGTGGTCGATTTTTTAAGTTCCATCAAGTTTTATTGTGTATAGTAATATTTTTTCACTGCTTTTGTCAAGATTAGTTTTCTTCACCAATAATGCAAACTTTTAAATTTTGATCTGTTCAGGAATCGTAAAGTTGGTTTTTTCATTAAGTAATCGTATTGACATGTTTGACGGTTTTATTTACAAGTTTCTTTAGCGTATTATGGAAAAATATTGAATTTATTGTTGTATCTACTGTTTTATGCGATGAAAAGGCAGGAATTTTTCAAATTCAGATAGTTTAATCTCTTGAATGATGCTTTATAGGTGATTTTCTCTGAAATTCTCAGGCGTCTTTTCGATTAAGCTTTGCGACTTTTAGATGCATTCCTGTAAAAAATTATTTTTGTGGTTGTTTGTCACGAAATCTTCATATAAAAAATTTGAGGTAAACGAAATGATTGACAGTAAGTTGCTTAATATCCTGGCCTGTCCGGCATGTAAGGGTGATATCGAATATGATACAAAGTCAAATTCCGTACGGTGCATAGACTGTTCGCTTGTGTATCCTGTTATTGATGGTATTCCTGTAATGCTTGTAGATAAGGCTGAGAAGGGCGAAAAAGACGAGGATTAAGTATCAGGATTACTCCTGATAACTCATATTTTCAATCGAGAATTTTAAACCAAATTTCGTTGAGAAAGAAAAGCTCGGAAAAAGGGTGGGAGTTCCGAACTTCCCTCTTGACAAATATGACGACCTTTTTATAGATTTACCAAATATCGGGTCTTCAAAAGGAAATATTGAATAGAAGGTTTTCAATGATTACGGGGCTGTTGTTTGCTTCAAAGATCCCCGCCGGAAATGGCGTTAATGTCTAATAAAAAATAGAGGTCTTGCTAAATGGTTAAATCAAAAAATATCTTTGTAAAGGTGTTCAGTTATATTCTCGTGGGGATTCTTACAGTACTGCTTGTTATCTCTTTAGGTGGTACAAGTTTTATGGATAAAGCAGCTCTTGACCAGACGACTATTGCTGTTGTTAACGGGGAGAAGGTCAGTATATACGATTTTAACCACTTTATCAATACCGACCAACGGTTTTATAACCGTATCGATGATATTAACAGTGATGAACAGATGCGAAATTATGTCCGATCGGTCTATATTCAGCGAGTTTTAACGATTCAATATGCCGAAAAGATCGGTATTGTGGTAGTTGGTGATCAGGTTTTGAACTATATACGTTCACTCTCTAATCTTTCCGATGATGATGGAAAATTCTCTACCGAGCGACTAAATCAGCTCCTGAAGTATTACAATATATCGTATACTCAATTCTTTAAGCGAACTAAAGATATTCTGATTCTTCGAGAGCTTGACCATCTTATAGTAAACGGCACAGGAGTCAGCCCTGATGAGATTCGAATGGAAAAAAGTGCCCGCGGTTCAAAAATAACACTGCGTTATGCATTTTTGTCAAACAGTGAATTAAAAAAACGCTATCCTGAACGACTTGCAGTAAGCGTTTCTGAAATTGAAGCCGAAGTAAAAAATATTCAAGAATCAATGTCAGACCCGCTTGATGATTCTGAATCCTTACAAAAACAGTCTCGTATTAGTCTGGAGTCGCGCAAGCTGGCCGAACTTAAAGCTGAGCTGTTATCACAGATAAATAAGCTGGCTTTGGAGAACCGCCCGTTTTCAGATGGGGTTGCATTGCTTGATGTAACTGTCGGTGAGTCTCAACCTTTCCAAATTGGTAATCCAGTTTATTCGACAGATGAAAAGACCGGACTTCTGCTCGATCTTTATACAAATAATGTCTTTTATGAAGATTCGTTGAAAGTAAAAGAGGGGCTTCTCGCACGTGGTGTTGACGTCTCTAATGGGCTCTATATTTTTACTCCGAAAGAGAAAATCATCTCGTTTGATAAGGATGCAGAAATAACACAGTATGATTCGTATCAGACTCATCAGGCGCGATCTGCCTTTGTTGAGAATGCAATGCTTTCTCCGTTTTTTGAAAAGTCGCGTGTTGTAAGAAATTATTAATAAGTGCAGTGCACTTGGCTTTTCCCTCATCAGTTATGAATGAGGCAGGCAACTTTCAGGATACTGGAATTGCCTTTTTTTTGTATTTATGCAAAAAAAATTTATTCTTTACAAAATGATTGTTATATTGTAAACTACTAGTGTGGTTATGGATGTTGCTTATGGTAACGTTTCTCTCCGCTTGTAGAATTTATCATGTAGGCTGGATAAAATGAATATTAATGCTGAATATGTTAACCCCTTCCTTGAAGCGGCAAGTGCTGTTTTCAAATCCGTAATGAATGTGGATCTTCGTAGGGGCAAAATGATTATCAAGGAAAATCCCGAGCCATCCCATGATGTTGCAATAATTATTGGAATAACAGGCGCGATAAACGGTGAAGTAGTTTACAGTATGGGTTATTCGATGGTTACAAAAATAGCAGAGATACTTGCTCCTGGCATGACTGAAGAGCAGATTAAGACTGAATACAAGGATATCGTCGGAGAGCTTGCGAACATGATTACAGGTAATGCGATGAATCTTTTTGCCTACTCGGGTAAATCGATAGATATCACTACTCCTACAGTTGTAGATGGCAAGGATTTTACAATTACACTGGTTCAGCAAACTACACTTGGTATTAACCTGTACAGTCCGATGGGTCAACTGGAAATGAATGTTGCTTTAAAATAGAGAATGGTTTCTCTCAAAACTCAGAGTCGGCTTTTAGCCGGCTTTTTTTATGTGCCAATAATGCTTTAGTCTTTGGTTTAAATAGTTTAAATAGTTTGTAATAGTTTGTAATTGTTTGTAATTGGTGTTTTAAGCTTGTTGCCTGATTAAAGATTCTAATTATGTAAATCTTTGATGTCTAATCCTGAAGTTTTTTATATCTCCAGTTTCTTTTTTTGTCTTCAATATAGTCTATAAACTGCTCTTCGGTATCAAATAGCTCGGTGTAATACTCCTCGTCGCCTTCAAATTCACAGAGTTCATCAGCTGAGGGGTAGTCCCGGCAGATCTTTGGTCTCTCTTCGTAATATCCACACCTGTTATCTTCTGCTATTTTTTCGCAATCGGTATTGAATTTTATAAACCAGTCGTTATGGTGATCAATAAATACAGATACATCTTTATGTAATAGATACCACCGGATATAGTCGTACTCTTTTTTTGTTGTTGGCTTGTCGATTTCAACCGCAAGATGACGGCAACAGTGTGCATTGCAATTTTCACATGGTGGGGATTGTTTCATCTGATTTTCCTTGAAATTCATGTTATTTCCGTTATTATGTTAATGGGGTTGGTTATTTCTATTGTTGCATATTGAGTTAGCAAAAAATGATTGCACAGAGTTGTTTAAACTGTCTAATTGATAATTGATGCTGACAAGTTAATGCAATCTGAAATTTAAAAAACTCATGACCAATCCTGTGAGTATTTGCATGTTTGTCAAATACATAGCAGAATCAGTGTTTCTCGTAAAATTTGATATGAAGAGGATCGTTTCAGTCATGCCTGACAATTGGATTTTGCTTTATGATGAAGAGTGCCCCCTGTGCCGGCGGTTTGTATCTTCTATTGAAAGATTAAACAGGGGGAAAAACTTTTCTCTGTTTTCGCTTCAGTATTATAGTAGAATAGATACTCGTTTTTCAAAAGATCAGTTGCTTAAAAGCCTGCATATTATCAGTGACAGGGGAGCGGTATTAACCGGTGGTGCAGCACTCCAAAAGACTCTGATGCTCTTACCGGCATCACGTCCCTACCGCTGGATGCTAAACGGTATGGTTGGTCGAGGAGCAGCTTCTACAGTATATAAGACATTAAACACAATAAGACGGTGCTATCAATGTGGTCGAAGAAGGTAACAGGAGAAGATTATATTATTCTATCATGATGAGATTGTAGCTCAGTCAATTGTAGCTGTCAGTGCCGCGCATGATGTTGAATTAGTAAAACACAATGAAAAAATTCCCGATGATTTTTCATCATATGCACTTGCGTTATTGAATTTGAGTGATGATCAGTGTGCTCTTGTATTGAAAAAAATTTCAAAACAGATACCAGCGTTGAGGATACGGGGCAGTGACAATTTTATCAGAATGATGGATTATACTGCACGGGGGCTGATCGGCTCTGTTTCTTTGCCTCTATCGGGCTCTTTTCTTTGCGAGATTATTGACACACTTGTTCGCAAGAAAGTAGAGGTTTCTGATAATATTGAAGAGACCTATACTTTCTTCTATCATGGAGATAAGATAGACGTTAATGTAGACCCCAGGTTTCTTTTGCGTTCGGTTCATATCTCAGAACAGGACATGGAACAAAAAAAGATAGCTATAACTAATATAACCGCTAAAAAAAGTGTGGATACTGCTTTTTGTGACGATTCATTGAGCTGCCTGCAGAGTGAGGTAGTTAGCGGTATAAAAAATAACGAGTTTTCCCTTGTGTATCAGCCTGTTCACCATCTTAAAGATGAACTCCTTTATGGATTTGAGGCTCTTATTCGATGGAATAGAAAGGGAATCCTGATTTCTCCTGAAGATTTTATCCCCTTGGTTGAAAAGACAGATGTAGTTTTTTCTCTTAATGAATTTGTTATTGATAGGGTTTTACTTGATCTTGAGGAGTGGAATAAAACTTTCATTCATAATGACGAGCCGCTTCGTGTTAATATTAATCTTTCCGCTCGACTTTTTGAAACACCCGGCATTGCCGATCTGATTATCGACAAAGTCTCAGCTTCTAATGTAGATCCACAGCAGTTAGGGCTTGAGTTGACCGAATCAGCATTTATGGATTCCAAAGAAATTGCAAATATTGCTCTTCTGAAATTAAAAGCTGGTAATTTTCCAATTTACATGGATGATTTCGGAACAGGTTACAGCTCTCTTTCATATCTTCAGCATTTCCCTGTGGATATTTTGAAAATTGATAAATCTTTTGTTAAATGGGTTACCTTCGATGATGATAGTGAACATATCGTTACGTCAATTATAGGTTTAGCTCATGGTCTGAAAATGAAAGTTGTTGCAGAGGGAGTTGAAGAGAAGGGGCAGTTAAATTTCCTGAAAGATTCGGGTTGTGAATTCGGTCAGGGGTTTTTCTTCAGTAAACCATTGGGGAAGAGCGATGCTGTAAATTATTTGTCGCAATTCTATAAAAAACGGAAAATATAATTATGATAAAGATTTTAGTAATTGATGATCATCCAATAATATATCAGGGGCTCGTTCAGATGCTCCAGGAAGATACCAGGTTCCAAGTTGTTGGAAATGCGAAGAACTATGAAGAGGCCTTTGAAATGATCGCTCAATTTATGCCTGATCTTATCATCGTTGATATCGGTTTGAGGAGTGAAAAAAACGGTATAGATATAGTAAGAATGGTTTCGGAAGAGTATCCTGAAATCAAGAGTATGGTGCTTTCGATGCATGATGAGGAGGTCTACTCGATTCGTGCCTACAATGCCGGGGCTCGCGGTTTTGTTAATAAATCAGAGTTTACAGAAAAGATTAGCGAAGCCATTGAAGAGATTATAGGGGGAGGGCTCTACTTCACGCTAGGCTCCTCCTTTATAGAACATAAGGGTGGGCGGCTGAAACAACAATTTTCAAGATTAACTGATCGGGAGATAGAGATTCTCAAATGTATCGGAGAGGGAATGAAAAGTGATGATATTGCCGTTAAGTGTGGTTTAAAAGAAAAGACTGTTCATTCTCACCGGCTACGAATACGCAACAAGTTACAACTTGAAACTACCGCCGATCTGATTCGCCTGGCTGCTTCTGTTGTTGAAGATAATCTGGTTTAACTGTGTAAATCAGATTATCTTCTTTCAGTAGTGCTAAAAAAAGCTGCCAAATGGCAGCTTTTTTTAAATGGAGTTTGATTCTACTTATATAATACAAGGATTTTCGCTTTTTCCAGTTGCGTCAACTTTATCGTTAGCATCAAAAAATTTGCATTTTTCGATTTTAACTCCCATCTTGACCTTCTGGTTTACTGTAAATTGCTGCATTGGATCCGATTTGACAACCATATTAGTGTCAGAATCAAGACGAACATGCAGAATTATTTCTGATCCAAGTGGCTCCACAACTTCAATAACAGCATTTATCCAGTTTTTGGGATTCTCGACGAATTCAACATCTTCCGGTCGAACACCAAAAACAATGTTCTTGGAGCCATACTCTTTTAGTTTTGCAAGCTGCTCGGATGTTGGAGCAAGATCAATTCCGGGTCCTGTTAATTTATCACCAGACAACTCAACCGGATGAAAGTTCATCGGAGGTGTACCAATAAAGCCGGCTACGAACATGTTATTTGGTTTGTTGTAAAGTTCCATAGGGGTATCAATCTGCTGAATGAAGCCGTCTTTCATAACAACAATACGGTCACCCATTGTCATCGCCTCTGTCTGGTCGTGTGTTACATAAACCATTGTTGACTGAAGCTTTGTGTGAAGACGAGAAATCTCTGCGCGCATCGTAACACGAAGTTTTGCATCAAGGTTAGAAAGAGGCTCATCAAAAAGAAATACCTTTGGATGACGAACAATAGCTCGTCCAAGAGCAACACGTTGACGCTGACCACCCGATAACTGCTTCGGTTTGCGATCAAGCAGGCTTTCGATGTGAAGAATTTGAGCAGCTTCTTTTACCTGTTTTTCGATGATATCTTTAGGAGTTTTTCTCATTTTAAGACCGAAAGCCATGTTATCGTGTACTGTCATGTGAGGATAAAGGGCATAGTTCTGAAAAACCATAGCAATGTCGCGGTCTTTCGGGTGAATATCGTTTACTCTTTTATCGTCGATATAAAGATCACCACTGGTTATCTCTTCAAGACCTGCAAGCATTCTCAGTGTTGTAGATTTTCCACATCCTGAAGGGCCAACAAGAATCACAAACTCTTTGTCCTGGATTTCGATGTTTGTATCATATACAGCCTGAAATCCATTTGGATAAATTTTATTAATATCCTTTAGTACTACCGTTGCCATAAAATCTCCTTCCTTAAATTGTTATTTCTAATAATAAACTGATAATATGGAAGAAATCGTTTTCTTCTATATTATCATTATTTCTGTGTTTAGAGTAAAACTGTCAACTGTTTTTCATTATAAAATAATGCTAATTTCTATAAACCGGGAATTTTTGCAGCTTGCTTCTAAATGTTTAAAGGGTAAATTCTTTAAGCGTTTAAGCATTTTGTCCAATTTACCAGAGAAAGAGTTTTTGAAGGCTCCCGGGTTAGTTTTTTCTGGATATTATCTGTGAATAAGTTGTTCTTTACAGACGGTGTGGTTTGGTAGTTATGGTTAAAATCATTTAAAATAGGTGCTTAAACGATGGTACCTTCTGAAATTTAGAAATTTTTTCAAAATTCTTTGGTAATTTTTCGAAGTTTCCTTATGATAATCAACTGTTTTTCAGCAGTTCAAAAATTATGTGTATAACTGGGGTATGACTATATGAAGCGATTATTACTTCTTATTTTGATTCTTATTTTGACTGGTGTTGCTTCCTGCAGTAAACAGAAAAATTATGAACCCATCAGGGTCGGGATAGTATTAACGACAAGTGGCTTAGGAAAAAACACATACAATGATAGTGCACTAAAAGGTTTAAATAAAGCAAGAGAGGATTTTGGTATCGACTTCGTGTACCGGATTCCTAGTACAATTGGTGATGATGTTAAACTTCTTGAACAGTTCGCTAGAGAGGATTACGATCTAATTATTGCTACAGGTTTTCTTATGAACGCCGCCTGTGAACAGGTCGCTAGTGAATATCAGGGTTCAAAGTTTGCAATTATTGATTCGGTTGTAGAACTTCCAAATGTCAGCTCACTATTATTCAAGGATAATGAAGCTGCTTTTCTGCTGGGGCTTTTGAATGCAGAAATATCAGAGTCGGGAAATGTCGGATTTATTGGAGGAGGTCAGTTGCCTTTGATACGGAATATTCATTATGGTTATAGTCAGGGAGTTGATTACATAAACAGCTCTATTCAGGTAAAGGCGGCCTACCTGACCGGAGCTAACTCGTTCAATGACCCGCTTCAGGGTAAAAAACAGACGAATCTGTTGATAGAGCAGGGGGTCGATGCTGTTTTTCACATTGCGGGTAACAGCAGTATTGGAGTAATTGAGGCCTGTCGAGAAAAGGGTGTATATATATCAGGAGAAAAGGGCATTCCTAACGGTACGTCTGAAATTATCTCGGGTGAAATTGTACGAAATGCTGATGTGGCGGTATACAAAATTGTTGAAGCTGTATTAGAAAAAGAATTTGATGGTTCAGTGCGTTCATTCGGTATTGCGGAAAATGGTGTCGATATAGATATTGCACAGCATATAAAGAGCGACCTTTCAGAAGAATTTATCAAGTCATTAGGTAACGTAAAAGATAGGGTCAGGTCGGGCGATATTATAATTGAGGAGTTGTAATTATCTCTATGAATAAGCCGGATGTGATTTCGCGATATGAATCAATTATCACGATCAAAGAGAAAGAAGGGCAACTGACAGATTCGGATATTGCCTTTCTTCTCAATTCTTTTATCATGGGTGATTTAGACATAGATTATTCCCGACGTTTCTGTGCGGCAGTTTCCCAGCATGGATTGACAAATAACGAGAAGAATTTCATCGCAGAATTTGTGTCAGAAAGTTGTTATAAGTACCCTGCTTCTCTATTGTGCGATCTGGTTATCTCTTCGGCTGGTGATGATCCTTCAGTTGTGAAATTTTTTCTAGTTCTGGCTTCGGTTCTTGCCTGCTTTCAAATTCGAAGTTGCCTACTTAACAGACAATTGGCAGGGGGGAATTCCGGAGGAGCGTTGCTGTCGGTTCCTGGCTTTTCGTTTCCTGAAACATTAGACGAGTGCTGTTCCATTATGGAGGTTTCGTCCATTTGTGTTGTCAATCATGGATCTTTGATTCCCTCTGTGTCTGATCTCTTTGAGCCTTTAATCTCCATGGCATCCGCTGAAGGGGCTCATCCACTGCTCTCTGCGCTTCGTTATGGAGAGCTCCGATCATTCAATAGAAAGACAATCTCTATTTTTCTGGATGATACCTTATCAGTTAAATCCGTCGATAATTGTCTGTTCTCTGAAGTTCTATTACAAGCCGGAGCAGAATCAACAGTTTATACAGTAACCTCTCCCCTGGGAAAAAATCTGGGATCTGTTCTTTCGCTGTTCGAGATTATTGACACATTAAAGGCAGAGCAATTCGGTCCGCTTCATACAGCAGTCAGGAGTGTAGCTCCGCAAATTCTTTTGAAATTTGGGCATGCAAACAGTATCGAAGAGGCCGATTTTCTTGTAGAAGGGGCTATCGATTCGCGGGATGCTCTTCATAGCTTTGAGAATTATGCTGCAGCCTGTGGTGCAGACACACAGATTTTGAGTGACCCGTTTTGTCTGCCCGTAGCTGATTATGTTACTGAAGTAACTGTTCGACAATCCGGTCATATTTCTGGTATCAATTACCATTTGCTGCATGAAGCTGCCACTCTTCTGTTTGAAGAGGCGGAATCGGTTATGCCCCATAGTGGGCGAGGTACAGGAATAAGCATGCATGTTGCTGAAAAGGACCAGGTTCTTGTCAAAGAGATTTATTGCACAATATATCACAGTAAAAAGGTTTTGCCAATTGGTCTCTCTTCGTTGATTGATGAATCTTACAGAGTCGAGCCTGTTAGCATTTAAACATAGAACTCTTTGTCAAACTTCTTGATTTTTCAAAATTTGATATTAGTTTGTTTTGACTGGAATAAATTTCCAGGGTTTCTTCGAGACTTAAGGACTGTTATGACCTGTAACCGTAAACATAATTTGGTAGTTGTGACAATGCTTGCAGTTTTGGGAAGTGCTGCTTTTTTAATTATTGAGCATAGTCTATGGCAAAACGGTTTAATAATTTCACTTTTTTTTCTGCTTCCAGTTCTTATCTTGTTGTTCGTGATATACCTGTTTTATGTTATATTATGTTCACATCGGGCAGTTCGTCTCTATCTGCGCCTAGTCGCTCTGATAAGGTCTCTTCCTGAGGTTCACATCCATTCACTATCAGCCGCTGAAGGTATTACTGCGATGATATCGGGAATCGGGTATCTAGAACAGATAATAGTGGCTTATCAGAGTAAAATGTATGCCCGTTACAGACATCTTGATACAAACAGTATCATTCAGACTGTATTGCTCAGTCTTAATAACCTGCATATCGAAATGGAAGACAGGGATGAATTTTTCAGTGCGGTTCTTGAAAGTGCTGCGACAGTTATTCCCAGAGCGGATAGCGGTTCTCTGATGATTCTTGATTGTAACGATAATCTGCACTATAAGGCTGCGATCGGCTTTGATATTGAAAAATTTCGAACTTTTTCGGTTAATATTAATCACCCATGTTTGTTACGTAACGGCCAGCATCTATTTGATTCGCCCTGTATTCTTAAACATGAGGAAAATCCGGTGAAAAAGCTGGGTCTATTTCCAGAGATTGCTTTAAGTGATGGTAGTGGATCAACATTATGTGCTCCAATCATTATTGAGGGGGTACTCTTCGGGGTGCTTAATTTTCACAGTAAATCAAAACAGGCATTCAGTGATGATGACCTGGTTCTTATTAATTACTTTGCGAATGAGATAAGCCTTCTCATTCGTACACATAATCGTATCGAAAAAGCAATCTTTAACTCTAAATATGACAGTCTGACAGGTGTTTATACACGTGGTTATTTTGAAGACCTATGTAAAATATCGGTAGAACAGGCTCGCCGTAGCGGTTTCCCTTTACAAATTGTTCTTATGGATCTTAATAATTTTAAAGAGATCAATGATAACCTTGGACACTCTGCAGGTGACTCGGCTCTGCAACATTTTGCCTCTGTCTATTTGTCGTTGAAGCGTAATGCTGATCTGTTTTGCCGTTATGGTGGGGATGAATTTGTAGCTCTTTTTTATAACAGTAATCTTACGGGGGTTGAAAACTATTTTTCCCTGCTCGAGACACATCTTCAAAAGAATCCGTTATCGATCGGAACATCTCTTCTAACCCTTACGGTAAGCTGGGGGTGTGCAATGGTAAACCGTGACGGCCTGACGTTGACCGAATTGATAAATTGTGCCGATAAGCGAATGTATGAACATAAGCGAACAACAAAAAATAGAAAATTTTAAAGACATGGTTTTTACTGAAATTAATAAAAATGGAACCGGGAATAAATATAGTGGGTCTTATGAACATAAGTGAAGGAACAAAGTGGTGATATTATGAAAAAGCTATCAGTTATATTGATTTTGCTGGCATTGGTTTTAGGTTCGTGTGCAAAATGGCCATTTTCTCAGGAAAGGAATTTCTTTCATGGCTTTATGGACAGGCCCCATTCGGGAGCTCGGCGAGGAGGACGGTTTGGTGATTTTGAAAAGATGTGCCGTGATCTGGAGCTTACTGAAGATCAAAAAGAGCGTGTTGAAGAGATAAACAAAAATTTCATGGAGAAACATGACGCTTTATACAAGCAGATAAAGCCTTTAGAGCGTAAACTACGTGATGAATTGCGAAAGAATGCTGTTGATCTAGTAAGGGTTGAAAAGTTGTTGAACCAGCTCTCCGGTCCTGATATACAGAGGCGCTTGCTGATTATAGAACATCGTATTGCTGTAGAGAAGGTTTTTACTTCTGAGCAACAGGATAAAGCCAGACGACACCGGCCACCGCGGAATAAGTATGGTTTCTGAAAAAGAGTTTGCCGAGATTGTCGGAGCGACCAAGAAGGTGGTTCTTTCAGCAATTGCAAGGCAGCTGCCTCCTGAATTTCACAACCTGATTGACGATGTTGCCCAGGAGACATATATCAGAGCTTACAGGGCACTGGTTAAGAACAGGTTTAAGGGCGAGTCGCAGCTTTCGACATGGCTCTATTCCATAGCGCGAAATGAAGCTTTGCGTATGCTGAAAAAGGCTACACAAGAGGAAGCTAAACGGGAGAAGGAACGTAAGCGCCGAGAGGAGCTGTTGATAAAACAGGTGGGTCGTGAAGTTACGGAAGAGAGGGATGCCTATGATTACTATATCTCTCTTTTGCCGGATATTCAAAAAGAGGTAGTAGATCTTTTTTTGAAAGGGTTTTCTGAGAAAGAGATGGCGTCGCGTCTTTCTGTGGCACGTGGTACTGTTAAATCCCGTTTATCACGTGCCCGCGAATCTTTAGCGCGGTTGCGGAATAAGGAGGAGTATAATGAATGAAATAAACAAGCGTTTACTTAACAGTTCGTGGGATATCGAAATTGCTTCGGTAGTAACAGGTGTAAAAAAGCGACAGCGTAGAAATCATTTGGCAGCTGTCTTTTCTTTTAGCCTGCTGTTTACAGGAGT
This sequence comes from Spirochaetota bacterium, assembly GCA_027858855.1. Taxonomy (GTDB): domain Bacteria; phylum Spirochaetota; class UBA4802; order UBA4802; family JAFGJZ01; genus JAFGRW01. Next base: position 100,860 of record JAQIBV010000004.1, read on the forward strand.
TCTTTTCTTTTTTTCCGCCACACGTCAATTTGAGGGATTCTATCTTAACCAGCAGGTTGCCGGAACGCTTAATGCTGTCTACGGAGATCAGCAGAATTATTACTCATATCTTGAAGTTGAGGAGAGTATTGATACAATAATAATTTCTGAATTAGCTTACCGATAAAAGGATAAAGTCCTCCCGCCTTTTTGTTGTGCAACCAGTTCTTTTCCCAAATTTTTTTTGCTCTGAATCATATATTGAAATATCTTATGGACATAAGAGGCTGTTTTCATTTTTATGATCATTAAATATATATTTTTTCCGCTTTTTACGGATAGAGATTTTTTTTGTTTTATGGAGAATTCACAGGAGCGTGTATGAGAAAAAAAGTTCTGCTCAAGGATATTGTCAAAGCTGTTAACGGAAAAGTATTGCATCAGGGAGATTGTGATTATGTCCGTTGGGTAGTGTCGTCAGGGCTGATGAGTGATGTTTTGACTACGGTAGAGGAGGAAATTCTTCTTTTGAGTTCATTAACAACGACCCAGGTCGTCAGAACTGCGGATATGGTTGGAGCTCATGCTATTCTTCTGGCCTGTGGAAAGCCAATCTCTCCTGATACTGTAGCTCTGGCTGCTGATCTTGATATAACAATAATCAGTTGTGAAATGCCGGTTTTTGAGACTGGGCACTATCTTTCATCTCTGTTTTTCGAGGAGTAAATATGCCGCATAGATTTCCACTTCTATCGGAAGAGAGTTCAGACAAGACTCCCAGTCTTACAATGGAGATAATCTTTCGTCTTAAGGTTAAGGACGCAATGATGACTAATCTGCGTACTGCTAACAAGAAGGATACCTTTCGAGTGATACAGAAAGTAATGCGGAATAACGATATTTCAGGTGTACCTATACTGGAAGATAATCGTCTTGTTGGCATGGTAAGTGTCAGTGATATCATTAATGCCCTTGATCGAGGGTATGTAGAAGAATCGGTCGAGCCCTATATGACAAAACAGTTAATTGTTCTCGAAGACGATATGCCTCTCTCTTTTGCAGTATCCTATTATAACAAGTATCCCTACAGAAGATTCCCTGTAATAAATAAAAACAAAGAGTTCGTTGGTGTTTTAACAACAAAAGATGTATTATCTACCATTTTAAATGAAATGAATAACGAAATTACTCTTTTGGAAAGCCAGATTTTTCATGATAAGGTAGAGCTTCCGAATCAGATTATAAAAGAGTATATTATCAAACAGTTTGATTTTGAAAATGCCGGTCATGCCTCATTCCGATTGAAAAAACTTTTGAAAGAAAAAGAGGTTTCGCGAAAAATAATCCGCAGAGCGTCGGTAGCCGCCTACGAGATGGAGATAAATGTTGCAATACACTCTAATGGAGGAAAGATCTCTTTTATACTTGAAGAAAATTCAATCACTATTATAACGAAGGATACAGGCCCCGGAATAAAAGATGTTGCGCAGGTGATAGAAGAGGGATATTCTACTGCGAATGACTGGATCCGATCTTTAGGATTCGGAGCCGGTATGGGGATTCCAAATACTAAACGTGTATCAGATGAATTTAAGATAGAGTCAGAAATGGGAAAGGGTACAACAGTAAAATCGGTTATTTTTTTGGAGGACACTGATGAAGGTGAGTGAAGTATCTGCAAAGACGGGAATTGAAATTGTAACAGAGTCATACAATGATATTGAAGTTGCAAATGGATATACGTCAGATCTTTTGAGTGACGTCATGGGATTCGCAGAAGAGGAGTCGCTTCTTATTACTATTCAGGCGCATAAGAACACGGTTGCGGTCGCGTCGCAGCTTGATTTAGCCGGTATTATAATATGTAATGGACGAAAAATCCCTGACGACATGAAGCAGGCTGCAGAGCAGAATGGTATAGCAATTATGCGTACTGATGAGAATCAGTTTGTTACCTCATATAAGATCCATTCGGCTTTACGGGGTTAATATGATTTTTCGGGCAGACCTGCATGTGCACAGCTGTCTATCACCCTGCGGCTCTCTTGAGATGTCACCGCGTGATATTGTAATGAAGGCCAGGCAAGCGGGTTTGAATCTTCTGGCGATATCTGATCATAACAGCGCTCTGAATTGTTCAGCTTTAAATAAGGTATGTGAAGAATTTGAAGATATCAGCTGTCTGTTCGGTATCGAGGTGACCTCAGTTGAAGAGGTTCATAATCTCACCCTCTTTGATGATCTGCAGGCAGTTCTGGATTTCGGATCATTTTTATATGAACGTTTGGGAACAATAGTGAATGATCCGCTTGCCTTTGGAGATCAGGTTTATGTTAATGATCAGGATGAGATTCTAGGAGAGGTCGAAAATTATCTTGGAGGAGCGACATCTCTCTCCGTTGAGGAGCTCCTTAAAGAGGTACACAGTCGAGGTGGTCTCTTTATCCCTGCACATGTAGATCGTGCTTCCTATTCTCTCTCGTCTCAGTTAGGCTTCGTTCCTATGAATGAATATGATGCTCTTGAGTTTTCGAAGCATTATTATAAACGTAAGGCCATAGGCGAGGATCCTGATTTGGTGATGAATTCTGAAATATATCCTCATATTACCAACTCTGATTCTCATTACCTGGAATCTGTTGGCATAGTCTATACTGAGTTCGATATTGAGAAGCCTTCCATTGCTAATATTCGCAAAGCCCTGCAAGCAGGGGAATTTTCTATTCATTCTCCGTGGTAAAGGAAATTTACTTGACAGAAAGTGCTACTGAATTCCAAAAGAGTACTATTCTTTTGGAAGATTAGGAACTAATAGGGATATTAGAAAGCCGGTTAATACAGATGCTTTTGCAACTGGTTATAGCGACTTACTGTTTTTGTAGCCGCTTTTGTAAGTTCCCTGATTAAAACCTTTAGAACTATATTTTGCATAGGCGCTTGTTAAAAAATCTTATTTATTGTGATAGATATTGCAATTAGACTTTTTACTATAAGGTTTATCTCAAGTGTCCTTAAATTAAAACAAGGAGTGTACAATGGCACAACATCAATTTCAAACCGAGGTGAATCAGATTCTGCACCTCATTATTCATTCACTCTATTCTCATAAAGAGATCTTTTTGCGTGAGCTTGTCTCTAACTCCTCTGATGCTCTTGATAAATTAAAACATCTAACACTAACCGAAGATGCTTATAAGACGGTTACATTTGCACCGCGCATTGACATCTCTTTTGATGAAAAGGCAAAAAAGCTTACTATTGCCGATACCGGGATTGGCATGAATGAGGCAGATCTTGTTGAGAATCTGGGAACTATTGCAAACTCCGGTACAAAGAAATTTGTAGAACAGCTTACCGGAGATGCTAAAAAGGACTCAAATCTTATTGGTCAGTTCGGTGTTGGCTTTTACAGCTGTTACATGGTTGCTGATACGGTAGAAGTCGTGTCAAAAAAGGCAGGTGAGTCTGAGGCGTTTCTGTGGACCAGTGACGGTAAAAGCGGCTTTGATATCGAAAAGAGTGAACGTGAATCTCATGGGACATCTATTACTCTTCATCTTAATGATGAAGGTGTTGAATATGTGAGTCGTTGGGAAATACAGAATATCATTAAAAAATATTCGAATCATATCCCTTTCCCTATTTATCTGCATTATGAAGACACTCGTACTGAAGGCGAGGGTGACGACGCTAAAGAGATTACCGAAATGAAGGAGGAGCAGATTAACTCGGCTTCTGCTTTCTGGAAACGCCCCAAAAATGACTTGAGTGATGAAGATTACAAAGAGTTTTATAAAGATCTTTCGCATGATTATGAAGATCCAATGTTCTGGAGCCATACTCATGCAGAGGGTATGCTTGATTATACTACACTCTTTTATATCCCTTCAAAGGCTCCTTTTGATCTGTATCGTGCCGATTATACTGCCGGTGTAAAGCTTTATGTTAAACGGGTCTTCATTACCGACGATGAAAAAGAACTTATGCCTACATATCTCAGGTTCGTTCGTGGAATTATCGATTCTGAAGATTTACCATTGAATGTGTCTCGTGAAATTCTTCAGCAGAACAAAGTACTTAATAAAATACGAACCAATTCTGTTAAAAAGATACTCTCCGAGTTTTCTGATTACGCGAAGGATGCCGAAAAATATGCGATATTTTATGAACAATTCGGCCGTCCTCTGAAAGAAGGGCTTTACCAGGATTACGAGAATCGTGAAACATTGATGGAGCTTGTGCGTTTTAAGTCGACCAAGGCTGAAGGTTTAACTTCGCTGGCTGATTATGTAGCGCGTATGCAGCCGGATCAGAATACTGTATATTATATAACTGGTGAGAATGAGGCTTCGCTTCGTCTTTCTCCATTGCTTGAGATGTACAAGAAGAAGGATATCGAAGTTCTTATCCTGGATGATGAGATTGACGAAATTGTCATTCCTTCAGTTAATAAATATAAAGACTATGAACTTAAGTCTGTTAATCGCAGTGATGCTGCTGATGATCTTAAAACTGATGATGACAAAAAAGCAGAAGAGGCTTTGAAGCCATTGCTTGAAAGAGTTAAGTCTGTTCTGGGTGAAAAGGTTAAAGATGTAAAAGCTTCATCACGACTCTCTGACTCTCCTTCCTGTATTGTTGCGGATTCATCAGACCCAACTTTTCAGATGCAGGCGATGCTCAAAGCTATGGGGCAGGATGCTCCCGCTTCAAAGCCGATTCTGGAAATCAACCCGGAACACGCTATAATCAAAAAAATGAATGAACTTCCTGATGGTGATCTTTTTAATGATGCTTCGCTTATGGTTTACGAGCAGGCGTTGATTGTTGAAGGGTTGAAACTCGATAATCCTGCAGATTTTGTTAAGCGGATGAACGAGTTGATGAATAAGGCTCTCTAATCAGAGAAGGGTTTTATAAGTTTTAGAAGTGTATAGTCGTAAACAAAACCAGTTTAAAAACAAGGACGCTGTATGGGTAAACCTGTGCAGCGTCCTTTTTATCAGAGCTACAGAGAAAGATGAAAATCGGCCTTTTTCAGGCAGTGCTATAACACTGGATAGGGATAAACTGAGCCGTTTGCTGATTGTCTTATCAAAGTTTTTGGACGAGAATCTCTCAAAAAATATAGTTCTTGCGTATATTTTAATATACCTTAAAAAGGAAAGGGCTTACGATAGATTTAGCAGATTTCCAGGATGCAGATAGATGAATTATAAAAGCGAATACACTATTCTAAAACAGATTATGCGGCTCTTTTCCCGTTCTGACTGTTCTCCATCTGAATTCTTCACGCATTTTTGTGACATATGCGTCTCCGGTGGTATCTGTCGTGCAATGGCAGTTCATGCTACTCAGCCTGAAGAAAATATTTTAGCAGTTAATAATCTTACCGATGAAGAGATTCTCAGTTTAAAGAGCAATGAGTTTAGAAAATCACTAAACTTGATGTACAGTAGCCCTCATATAACTGAGTTTGATTGTCCTGGTTTACCCTCAAGTCCGACACTTTTTCCTGTAAACAGTGACTATATGCTCTATGGTACTCTAATTGTATTCTTGCCTGATTCTGAAAAAAGAGATATTTTTGTAGATCTGTTTACGCACCTTGCCGCTGTAGGTGCCAGTTTTGTGGAGAGGTTCCTTTTGAAACCCTCTTTTTCTGCTTCTGGTATGGATCTTATGGAGCGTGATGAACTTACAAGGATAATCGACTCTATACCTGAGCCTGTATTTTACAAGGATAGTAATAACCGGTATCGCATCTGCAACCGTGCATTTGAAGATTTTACAGATACAAAAAGTTCAGATATTATTGGAAAAACTGGTTATGATATTCTACCCGGACAGCAGACTGAACGCCATACGGGTACCGATTCTCAGGTTATACGAACCGGGCGCAGTCAGAAATATGAGTCGGATTATGATAACGGGGACGGCTCTATACGTCACATGCTTGTTTCTAAAAATCCTCTGTTTAACCGTGAAGGTGAGATTGTGGGTAGTGTTGGCGTAATAAATGACATCACCACTCTGAAGCGGGTTGAACAGCAGTATGAAGAAAAGAATGCATCTTTGATGAAGATTAATGCGGCTCTTTTAGCGACACAGAAAGAGATTCTTGAGGTTAACAGACGCTTGACTGAAAGCGAAGAGAAGTATCGTCTGCTTATAGAAAATCAACGGGAATTTGTCATAAAGCTGGATATTACCGGCCAGATTATCTATACCAGTAATTCATTTGATAAATTTGTTTCACTGACCTTTGATGATAAGAATAGTTATTATTTTCAGGATTTATTGATGGGGGGAGATCGGGTCAAGTTTGAAACGCTGTTGCGGGATGTTTCGATCAATGATAATGAGACTGAAATCGAGGTTCGCATAAAGGTCGGAACAACTTTTATGTGGATATCCTGGTCTTTTAAATCCGTTCAGAGCACTGCGCGCGATCTTGATTTTATTGTTGGTGTTGGACGTGATGTAACTATGCGCAAAAAAGCGGAGGTCGAGCTAGAGAATTACCGTTCTCTCTTAGAGGCCGCTTTTGCACAAAGCCCCAACCCTCTGATGCTGATAAAGTATCCTGATAAAACTATCATGATAATCAATGAGGCTGCTCAACGTTTTTTTGAACTCGCCCAGGATTCGTATGAGGATAAATCAATCGAAGAAATTGACTTTCCGGATGAGGTGTTTTTTGCCGGCAATAAGGTTAATATTTCATCTATGCTTGGGGCTGAGAAGATCTATTACGATTCATACAGCAGTGTCGAAATCCGCACCCGACATTCAAGCGGCCGGGAGTTGTGGGGGCTGCTTTACGCTACTCCTATTTATAACAGAATTGGAGAACTGATATCATATCTAATGATTTTTCCTGAAATTACAGATTTGAAAGAGGCCGAAAAGCGAATCGATGATCAGAGCCGTGAAATGCAGAAGATGCAGAAACTTGAGTCGATAGGTGTACTTGCGGGTGGCATCGCCCACGATTTTAATAACATTCTTGGCGCGGTAATGGGAAATATTTCTCTTGCAAGATTTTATGGTGGTGATGATAAAATATCAACACTTCTGAGCAAAGCCGAAAATGCAATCAGCAGGGCTAAAGAGCTAACTAATCAGCTTTTGACTTTTTCGAAGGGAGGCTCTCCTGTACGTAAAACTGCATCATTGAATGAAATTGTTCGTGATTCGGCGCTTTTTTCGATTCATGGATCAAAGGCTGTTATAGAATTTGTTCTGGATAACAACCTGAAACCGGGGTTGATCGATACGGCACAGGTAAGCCAGGTGATACAAAACCTGGTAATGAATGCATCGCAGTCCATGCCGGCAGGTGGTGCCATTACAATCAAAACTGAAAATTATGTAGTGGTCGGGAATGAGTTGCCTGTTGATCCGGGGGATTATGTAAAGGTAACGATATCTGATACAGGATGTGGAGTTGATCCTGAAATTGCCGATCGAATTTTTGATCCCTTTTTCTCAACCAAAGAGGATGGCAATGGACTTGGTCTTGCAACTTCGTACAACATTATCAAAAGACATAATGGTTATATCAACTTTGACTCTTCGCCTGGGGGTACAGACTTTTATGTCTATTTACCGGTTTCAAGTGAAGGTATCGCACCTGCCTTTTCGGTTTTTGATGGTCGGGACAATTTTCACGGACGGGTGCTTTTGATGGATGATGATTCCGAAATTCGTGATGTTGGCCGTAATTTGCTCAAGATTATTGGATTTGACGTACAGACTGTGGATGATGGCGCTGAATTGTTGCGGATCGTTACACAAGCTCGTGGACAGGATGAACTGTTTGATCTGTATATCATGGATTTGACTGTTCCCGGTGGGATGGGGGGCAAAGAGACAACAGAAGAGCTTTTAAAGATTGTTCCTGACGCAAGGGTAATCGTATCAAGCGGTTATGCCAATAATGAAGTTCTTTCAGAATACCGTCGCTATGGGTTTTGCGGTGTTCTTGAAAAGCCATATACTATAACTGATGTTAAAAATGTATTGAAGGAGATAAACTATGCGTAAAGATTTACCAGAGATGGCCGAGTGGAAGGCATTGGTTAAGCACCGCTCCAGTATGGAAGATGTCACATTGAAAACTCTTTTTAAGGAGGATGCTGATCGCGCAAAAAAATTCACTATTCCTGAAGATGATATCTATTTTGATTATTCTAAAAACCTGATAACCGACAAGACCATGGAGCTGCTTTTAGATCTTGCGGAGAAGTCTGATCTTTCGTCTGAGATAGAGGCAATGTTTACAGGAAAAAAGATAAACAAAACTGAGGGACGTTCGGTTCTGCATGTAGCTTTACGGAACCGCTCGAATGAACCTATTGTTGTTGATGGTGTCAACGTAATGGATGATGTGAACCGGGTTCTTGAAAAGATGCATCGATTCAGTGATGGAATTCGTTCAGGAGAACTCCGAGGTTTTACGGAAAAAAAATTAACCAATATTGTGAACATTGGAATAGGTGGTTCTGATCTGGGACCGGTCATGGTGACCGAGGCTCTAAAACCTTATGCCTCCCGTGAAATAAAGATGCATTTTGTATCAAATATTGACGGAACCCATCTTTCAGAGGTTCTACGTGAAGTAGATGCTTCGGAAACTCTCTTTATCGTTGCTTCAAAGACATTCACTACACTCGAAACCATGACAAATGCACGCAGCGCACGAGAGTGGTTGATCGAGCAGTTGAAGGATGAAAAGGCTGTTGCTAAACACTTTGTAGCATTATCTACCAATTCTGAGGCTGTTTCAGCGTTTGGAATAGATACCGAAAACATGTTCGAATTCTGGGATTGGGTAGGAGGTCGCTACTCTTTAACGTCAGCGATCGGTCTCTCAATCATGATTTCTCTTGGTTATGATAACTTCTGTGAACTTCTGGATGGTTTTCATGCTATGGATAACCATTTTCGTTCAAAACCATTCAAAGAAAACATTCCTGTAATAATGGCTCTGCTGGGTATCTGGTACAATAATTTCTATGACGCTCAGAGTTATGCGCTTCTTCCATACGATCAGTATATGCATCGTTTTGCCGCCTATTTTCAGCAGGGAGATATGGAGTCTAACGGAAAATCTGTAACACGTTCGGGTAAACCTGTAACGTATCAGACTGGGCCTGTTATATGGGGAGAGCCAGGAACAAATGGTCAGCACGCTTTTTATCAGCTAATTCATCAAGGAACCAAGCTTATACCTGCCGATTTTATCGGTTTTGCTAAAAGTCATAATCCACTTGGTGACCACCATGTGAAATTTATGTCTAACTTTTTCGCACAACCAGAGGCGCTGGCTTTTGGAAAATCGAAGGAAGAGTTGATTGCTGAAGGTGAAAAGGAGGAGTTGATTCCGTTTAAAACATTTCATGGAAATCGCCCTACCAATTCAATAATGGCTGAGAAACAGACTCCATCGGTACTGGGAAAGATGATCGCGATGTATGAGCACAAGATATTTGTGCAGGGTATTATCTGGGATATCTATTCGTTCGACCAGTGGGGCGTTCAGCTTGGCAAGGTTCTTGCAGAAAAGATTATTCCGGAGCTGACATCAGAAGATCCGCTTAATCACGATTCTTCGACATCAGCCCTTATAGAATATTTTCGCAGAAATAGATGATCAGCCCAGTCTTGAAGAGACTGAGGCTGCCTCTTCAACAGCATCCATCACAATACCTGAAAAGCCGTTCTGTTCAAGAACATGAACGGCTGCGATGGTGCTGCCACCCGGAGAGGTAACCTTATTGCGAAGAGTAATCGGATCATCTTCGCCGGTAAGCACCATTTTGGCCGCTCCCAAAGCAGTTTGTGCGGCCAGAGTGACAGCCTGTTCCCGGCTTAAACCGAGTTTTACTCCGCCGTCTGCCATAGCCTGAATAAATGTAAAAAAGTAGGCAGGACCACATCCTGACATGGCTGTTACCGCATCCATGTGCTTCTCGTCGGCGATTATTGTTTTGCCTGTTTTAGCGAATATTGCCGATACGGATTCCATCTCTTCTTTGGTTACATTCGAATTAGCACTTAGTACCGACATTCCTTCACCTGCAAGAGCAGGTGTATTAGGCATAACACGTACTATTTTCTGATTGGGAGATGTCGCCTTGCTCATTGTCTCAATAGTGATTCCCGCCGCGATTGAAACCACTATTGTAGATGGCGAGATCGTCAGAGACTCAAGCAGTAACGGGACAATGTGCGGTTTTACTGCAATAATCACAGTACCGCAGGTGTCGAGTAGCTGTTGAGTATCATTGCAGGCTGTTATAAGTGTACTCAGCTTTTCTGTCTTTGTTTTGTCGGTGTCGAAACCATAAATGCTTTCAGCCGAAGTTGTTGCACTGAGGCCTTTAATCAGTGCGCTTCCCATGTTTCCAAGACCAATAAATCCAGTTTTATTATTCATATTCGTTCTCACATTTAATTTATTTCATTTTGAAGAATGCTATATAGTTTTATTTCGCATTTTATAAGGGCTTTTGGGGCTATTTTGTGCTGTAAATTCCATATTGCTATTGAGGGTAGTGGCGCGTTCCGAAAATTGCTGAACCGACCCTTACGATAGTGGCTCCTTCTTCGATCGCGATTTTATAATCACCGGACATGCCCATCGAGAGGTGAGGCAGCTTCATCGAAAGATTCTCTTGCAAAGAATCACGTAGTTTGCGCAACATTATAAAAGATGCGCGGATTTGTTCAAGGTCATCAGTCAGAGGTCCGATTGTCATTAAACCCTGAACATCAAGCCCTTCAGTTCCTTTTAGTGCTGTAAACAGTTCAAGAGCAGAGCCCGGTGTACATCCGTTCTTGCTCTCTTCACCCGAAGTATTAACCTGAATCAGTATTTTTTGAATTTTTCCGACCTTAATAGCCTCTTTCGCTACCTTTTTTGCGGTAGAGAGCTTATCAATTGAATGAATCATGTCAAAGAGGGAAACAGCCTGTTTGACCTTGTTTGACTGGAGATGTCCGATTAGATGAAAGGTGTAATTACCTGTCAGCTCCTCTATTTTTGAAGAGGCCTCCTGTATTCTGTTTTCTCCGAAAATTGAAAGACCGGCGTCGATTGACTGTTGAATAACCGTAGCAGGAAAGGTTTTGCTAACAGGGAGGAGGGTTACCGAATCGGAGGCACGACTACATGACCGTGATATCTGATCGATATGCATACGGATACGGTCATAATTCTCGCGTATGTACATAATTGATCCTTATATAAGAATATCTGAATGAAGTTGTAAGCAAATATTCTGATTATTTGATTTTAGTTTGACGATTTTGAATCCATATAATTGAACTTGATTATATAGCATCTGTCAAATAGTATTTTGGAGGTTTTTTTGAAGAACTATTTTATTATTTTTTTTGTGTCTATCTTTATTATCGGAAGTGCTCAGGGTGAAGAATTGACGATCCTGACTATGGGAGATCTGCTAATAGCCAATGCTGTTGAAAAGCGCATGGAGCTGCATGGGAAAGATTATCCATTTAAGAAAATCCGTCCTCATCTTGAAGGTTATGACATTGTAGTGGCTAACCTTGAGACACCAGTTACAACCAGAGGAGTTTCCCACCCGTCCAAAAAATGGGTATTTAGAACAAAACCGCAGAATGCTGCTCATTTAAAGACTCTGAATATGCATGTTTTGTCTTTGGCAAATAACCATATGATGGATTATGGCAAGGAAGGTCTGGAGGATACACTTGCTTTTGTTAAGAAACATGGCTTCTACTACAGTGGAGCTGGGGATAATCTTGAAGCCGCTCGAAAGCCAGCAATAATCAGTAAAAAGGGGTATCGCATGGTCTTTCTTTCGTATTGCGAACGGCCGCCTAAGGATATGTACGCAAAATCCACCCGGCCAGGAATTGCTCCTATTGATAAAGCAGTAATTACTGCAGATGTGAAAAAATATGCCAAGCCCGGAACACATGTCTTTGTCTCGCTTCATTGGGGAATCGAAAGAACCCGGTACGCACGTAAAGATCAGATTGTTATGGCTCACGATATAATTGATTCAGGGGCAGAGGCAATAATCGGGCATCATCCTCATATACCACAAGGCATCGAGATTTATAAGGGAAAGCCTGTTATCTATTCCCTCGGTAATGCCGTTTGCGGTTTCTATAATAAGGAGTATACCAGCAATATTATGGTCTCATTTCACTATGAATTGGGTAAACTGAACCGACTAGAGATTATTCCAATTGCTGGTGATAATTACAAGATGCATTTTCAGCCCTACGTTGAAACTGGTGCAGAAGCAAAACGGACGCTATCTGACATAAGACAGATTTCGAAACCTTTCAAGACTGTAATTGAACAGGTCAAGGGGCGGGGTGTTGTACGAATTGTCAATCCGTAGAGATATCAAGGCCCTTTTAAAAGGATTGTAGATCTTTTGTAACGAGATTCAACCGAATTCTGACAACTATATACCTTTGGCGTAAGTTGGTACATAAAAGTAAAATTCTTTTCATATTGGAGAAATTAACCATTAATTATCTTGACATGCGGATAATTCAGAAATATTATAGAACGCATGGCGTTTATATTGGGAGCCACAATAATTAAGGAGTTTTTTAATGGAGATTAATCAGAGAGAAATTAACGAGATTGTTCTTCTGGATATTGCCGGTGAGATAGATCTTTATAATGCGCCGGAAATTAAGGACATTATAAATAAACTTGTTGAGGAACAGAAGTATAATGTAGTGATAAATCTTGAGAAAGTAACCTATATCGACTCCTCAGGGATCGGGGCTCTCATTTCAAGTCTTTCTAATCTAAAAAAATATCAGGGCGGGCTCAAAATAATCAATGTGTTCGCCTCTGTTCGTAAAGTATTCGAATTAACCAAGCTGACCTCTTTCTTTGAGATCTTTGATTCAGAAGAAGAGGCTCTGGCATCATTCAAATAAAGTCCCAGGGACTACAGGAGATCCTAATGATAAAAAAAATAGTACTGTATCTTTTTATTGCACTTGTATCTGTCATGCTTGCCTGCGGTGGAGCCATGGTTCCTATTCGCGAAATGGCTGAGGCAAAAATTGCCATTACTCAGGCAGAAGAGTTTGAAGCATCAAAGTTTTCACGCAGAAATTATGAAGCTGCGGTTAAGTATCTGACTGACTCTCATACAAATGTTGAAGAGGGAAAAGAAGATGATGCTAAAGAAAATGCAAAACTTGCTAAAAAGCATGCCTTAATGGCTTATGAGGATTCAGCTCCCCGTATGGTCGATACTTCGATCAAAGACGCGCAGGCAGCTATTGATCGTGCAGCTGAGGCTAATGCCGAGGAGTTTGCACCGGATCAGTTTACACGTGCGCAGGTTGAGGCTCGTCAGGCTGAGTTGCATCTTTCAGGAAAGAAGTATGCTGTGGCTCGAAGTTCTGCGCTTTCAGCAATTGCCTCTGCAGAGGATGCGCGTTCGATTTCACTTTCAAAGAAGAATATTATCCGTGATTCTATAGTAGAGGTCAAATCGACCCTTATCAAGGCCAAAGAATATGGCGCTGACAAAGATGAACCAGCAAAATTTAAAGAGGCTCTTGATGGATTGAAAACATCTGCTGATCTTTTTAAAGAGGACAAACTTAAAGAGAGCTACACCACTCTTAAATCTGTGAAGGTTAGTGCGGATGAGCTTTATCTTGTTTCAGCACAGAAGGCCTCAATGAAAAACATCAGGCTTGCTGATTCACAGCTTAAAAGTGCTCGTAAGTCATCTGGTGCTGCTGCCGCTCGTGATGAGCTTAATGCTTCAGCTGAAATGCTGTCGTCTGCACGTTCTCAGCATAGCGATACACTTTTTGAAGAGTCAATTAACTCATCTGATGAATCACTGCGTCTTTCAGCTCTGGTTCTTGGCGAGAAAAGACCCGTTGTTGTTGATGAGCCTGTATTAGATATGGCCGGTAAGCATAAGGTCGAAAAGAATGATTTTTTAAGAAAACTTGCACGTCGCTTTTATCGTGATGAAAGAAAATGGCATCTGATTTATAATGCTAATAAGGATCAGATAAAAGATCCCGATCTTATTTATCCTGATATGATTCTTGATATTCCTGAAGCATCTTCCTCTTCGTATGATCGTGATGTTGAATCTGTTGAGCGTGAAGTTGTTGCCCCTGTAGAATCTGACGCCTCCGATTATGACTCCGATGAATCGTCTGACTATGATTCTGACGATGATATGGATGACTATGGTGATGATCCTGCAACTCTTGAGCCATCAGCAGAAGTATCTGAAGAGGATACAATTGAAGTGATTCCGGAGTAAGTTTAGTTTACACAGTAGTAAAATAATATAAAAAAGACGTCTCTTTGAGGCGTCTTTTTTGCGTTTTAAACAAACCAGGTGGAAATCTAATGGTGCATTTCTGCTCTTTTATGGTTCTTCTAGTGTCTTCTCGACTGTATCGTTGTCCGCATAATTAAATAAAACAGGTTGATCAACCTGTTTTATTGTCATCATGAATTAAATGTCATGTGAAGATGGGGGGGGGGTGATGGTTACATAGAGACTTCGCAGCGACTTAATAGAGACTTAGTCAAAAGTAAAAGATTTTCACCCCAAAAATCCCTCCGATCTGATTGCCTTCTATAGATTTATTATTGTTTTGTTTTGCTGTATTGTGCGAATAAAAGATCTCACTATAGATACCTATTTTATCTGAAGTCATGTATACGACGCCAATTTTGCCAAAATAGCTGATATTGGTCTGTGTATTGTTTTCACTTGTAGTCTGAAACTCTGATTCGGTTAATGTATAGTTAAAGCCGGTACTTGCAAATGGAATAATGCTGCAGCAAATTTGCAGATAGTAGCTTGCCATCGGCCCCATAGCAACTGATGTCTCTTTAAACTCACCTTGTCCTGAGTTTTTAAAACTGCCACTACCTCCGATTGCAAACCCGTTTATAACAAAATATTGAATACCAACATCATAAAAACCTAGTGAAAACTGAAACTCTTTATTGGGGTCACCATGCATATTTTGATATAACTCACCTGAATAATATTTATAACTGGCAATAGGTAAAGTAAAAACCATTGATTTTTTTTTAATTGGTGATATTTTGCCTGTAGCATCTACTGTTTGAGAATATGATGTTTTAAATAAAATAAATAATAGTAAAATTGATATAAATTTATATTTCATTACTAAAGTCCTTAGTTAAATTTTTTTATTGAGTTATGTTTGGATGTGGTGAATTATTGCTTATAGTAAATGTATCATTGTCTATGTGTGATTCAAATTCAATAACAATATAAGATTTTATGTTAGCATCAGCCGAGTCTGTATCATGTATAACATAATGAAAATAGTTATTTACTGGTATACTTATTTTGTTGGAAAATGAAAAGTAATTGTAACTATATATCGGATGGTTAAGCTCTATGCCTTCATAAACATATGAGATAAATCCAGACCCGAAGCCAGCTAATCTTGTGTAAAAATAATATACATTACTTTGATCTAATAAGGTTTTTAATACTAACCTTTTGGAAGTTGGTACTTCTATAGGGTTACTTAGATTATAGTCTTGGGACTGATCGGGATTATTTCTGCTAAGTGAAATATCGACATCTGAAGATAATCCGTAAAAAGTGGCGTCCTCGGCGCTACTTAAAGAAAGTTTAATTATATAATATCCGGTCTCTTCAGGTATTATATAATATGGATGATTTTTACATTCTGTAAGATTTATTATAGAAGGTAGTAATTGTACATCTTGATTGGACGGATCCTTTACTTTTATATGATACGCATCATAATTATATATGTAATACTTTCTGTTTTTTTCTAGAAGAGCCTCAAAATAGTAAAAATCGGAGTTGATGTCATATTCAATTTTTGCAGATGAGTTTATAGCCAATATTTCTGTTGGAGGCTGAGGCTCGTTGCGGCTTGCTTCAATTGTGATATTTTTAAATGCCGAATTGGCATCAGAAAGTTTTAAATAATAAACGCCGGTTGTATCAGGTATAAAATAAACTGCAGGATATGAAACATCGTAGTTGTATAGTGTGTTCATCGGAGTAATATCTATATAATCCTGAGATAAAGTATAGTTGATTTTGAACATGGATGATGCCGAGTCTTGTGAAGAGAAGTAGTATGTATTACCTGCTTCAAGTTGAATGAACATATATGCAAAACCCTCCGAATCAACCAGAACTGATAATGGTGTATCGAGTTTCAGCTCTTGCGGGTTGGAGTGTTTTGAAACAGGTATAAAATCAGATATAGCATTGTCAAAGTTTCGATCAGATTTCCTTAATTGATTATAATTTGTAGAAGTGCCTATTTTAAGTGTTTTGTTGTCTATAGTAAAGTTTTCAGATTTATCTTCTATCCATAGGCTGTCTCCATTGATATCGATTGAAACCGAAGTGAATGATATCAAATCAGAGTTTAAATAATTACCAAACTGTTCATACCAGCTTTCGCTGATTTCTATTGATTTATCCTGTGGTATATCAGTAATTATTTCGTATATATAATAAAGAGTATCGTCTGTTATCCTCCAATATTTTTTGTATTCAATTTTAGTATCTGCCATTACTGTCGAATAAGAGACCTTTTTCGATTCTCCATTTTTATATGTTAAGTCTATTAACCAGGTGCCGGTAATGTCTGTGTCAATTTTATAGACATCACAACCAGGAGTTGTTATGATATAAATACAACAGACAAGAAAAAGGTAATATTTTGATGTTTTTTCTGTTTTAATGAAAGATTTCATATAATTTCCTCGAAATATATTTTGAG